>JAHBVG010000132.1 GCA_019637695.1 Caldilineaceae bacterium
ATAACTAAAGAAACGATTCGTAAAGGTATATTAGAATATCAATATCTTGATAGTGTATCAGTTTACTATCTGCTTCCAGATGGTAAAAAGGTAGGAGAGGCTGAAATAACGATAGATTGGGAAAAATACGAAGTGCGCATTAAAACAAACGGGGAAAACATCTCTCTTGAAAAAGGCCGATCTTTACGCGAACAGATCAGTTTACTATACGCTGTTTTCATACAGCATATGGAAAAGATGAGTAACGCCTTTGGAGTAAAAGAAAGAGTAGTTCGCTATTCGTATCGAAATTCAATCTACCGTAACAAACAAAAACTAGAAGGGGCTCGCTCTGTGTTAGGAACAAGCCCTGGTGAACCGATAAAATGGTCGGATAGAGGCGAAAAGGATTCCGATGGCAATGATGTTTTTAGCTTGGTCACCCATTCAGAAATCCTGCCGGAGTTAGGTGTGAAGGTTCAAAGTCTTCGTAGACTGAAGAAATAGTTCGTCGTTTCAATCGCTTGTAACCATGATCTGGTAGCCATCCAACCAGCCTGACCCCGCACGGTAGCTGTGGTGTCAGGCTGGTATGGCGGGCAGCCCTGGTTTGGATCTGCTCCCTGCGCCGGTCGTTGGTCGGCTGTTGGTTCACGGTTCGTTCCTGGGGCGACCCATGGTCTGGGTGTTGAGGGGTCCAGGGGGCAACGTGGGGCGCAAGAGAGGACACAAAGCCGGGCGGCGGATGCCCGGCTTTTCTGCTATAATGGCCTCATCGCAGGAGGATGAATTCCCGGCGATCAGTGTTGGGCGTCTACTACCGATAAGGTGACTCACCATGAAAGCAGAGTACGATTTTAGCAGAGGGAAACGCGGCCGATTCTTCCAAGAAGATGCGGTGTTGCGGATTCCGATCTATCTTGATCCAGATGTGGCGCAGGCAATCCAATCCCTGGCTGAAGGCAGCGAGCAAACCATGAACGCCCTGGTGAATGATTGGCTACGCAACAATCTCGCTATGATCCACTCGGTGCAACCATTGCCGAATCCATAAGCGGGGTCGCTGCCACTGCATTACGCTCGGCATACCAGTTGAAGGGACACTGCACTGATTTCGATGTTTCGTACTATCATAAGTGTCGTTAGCTGAATGTAGACTTTACCAGCCTTCTGCTATACTACGGTCTGCACAGCACGCTACGAGATGAGAGACAACATGATACACGTGGTCGAACAGCGATATATTGTCCGCAATGACAACATTCTGAGTGGCGAGCCAATTATTCAAGGGACACGTACGCCAGTCCGTGCCATTGTCGAACTATGGCGTCTTGGCTTGGTACCGGAGGAGATCCCACTCCGTCTTCCCCACTTGACCCTGGCGCAAGTCTTTGCCGCGCTTAGCTACTCGAAAAAGGTCCGACGGCAACGGTTGCTTTCGCATCCATGGAAAGCCGTAACGTGGTGGGATCAGCGTCTGCCTCTGCCACCTGCTTCAGTTGTTCGAAGATGGCGTCGGTTTCAGCAATTTTTTGGGGGGGGTGGCTTTTTTCCACCCGCTGCAGGTAATAGCCCAGGACGTTGAGTTTGTTCACAATCGTTTTCACGGTAGGCAACTCTTCCGTCCGATATCCTTTCTGCTCGACCAAAACGCATCAACGCAGGTGATGCCGCTTTCCAGTTATGCATCCCCTTACGGATCGTCGTGCGGTTCCACCCCAACAGGTCTTGCGCCCGCCTTTGCCCAGTTCTTTTACCGTCCGCGCCATAAACAGACGCCGTTCACTGCCTTTCAGGGCTATCTTTGTTGCCTGCACCAACTTGATAATGCTTTCTGTCAGTTCCATTCCTTGCCTCCGCTGCTGGTTGTCGTTATGCTTCGGCAAGTATATCATGCAGCGCGGAAGACTTTATTTTTGCCCCATCCTAAGAGGATATCTGGCGCTACCTGTTCTTCGTTTAATGCTGAAAGGTAGGACGGGGCTGCCAGGGGTCACGTTCAAAAAAGATGGGGATGGCGGGATCGGAGCGCCAGAGAAAGGCATGGCGAATGCGTGTTCCGTGATTGCCAGAGAGATGAGTCCAGGGGATCTCTGCGGGGGCGAACCAGCGGATGTCCAGTGTCTCGCGGGTGATGCGGGGAAAACCGCTCACCAGGTGAGCGCTGAAGAGGAAAATATAGAGGTGGTGCAGCGTTTGTTCGTTTGAAACTCGGCTGTCGAAGAGACCGATGAGTTGATCGATCTCGACAACACATCCTGTCTCTTCCCACGCCTCACGTGCAGCGCCAGTTGCGGCTGTCTCGCCCACTTCGCAGGCTCCGCCCGGCAGCGCCCATCGACTGTTGTCTGCGCGCTGGATCAACAAAATGCGGCCATCCTCATCGAAGATAGCCGTATCGACCACCGTGTAGGGCGTCATATAGTGTAGATCTTCGAGGAAGAGGCGGCGCAACTCAGCCGGCCCGTGATCATTGACCGCGCTGGTCAGCTCGGCGGAGATCTCAAGAATACGATGGTAGCGTTCGATCTGGTACGGATCCTGGGTAAAGCGCAGCCCTGCATTGCTCAGCGCGCGCAATTCATCAGCCAGGCGGATGAGCTGCATTTCAAGGGACATGAGCGGCTCCGGCAAAAGTAATGAGCAAAGAGTAATGAGTAAACTTTGGGAAACCAGACGAACAAAGAGTCACTTGTCTTGGTTGGGACCCACCTTACTCATTACTCATTACGTTTCAACTTCTTCTCCATGTAGAGCAAACGCACAAAGCGTTGTCCCGAACGCACGCGCTGACTATCACCGGTCAGGTCAAAGCCCAGTTTTTCAAAGAACTGCATGGCGCCCGGGTTGAACTGTTCCACGCCGAGACGGGCGGTGTGCATGTGGGCTTCATTGGCGAGCCAGGGTTCCAGGATTTCCCATGCCTCGCGGCCAATACCCTGGCGTTGGCGGGGTTCAGCTACCATAATCATCCCCAGGTAGGTGACGCCCTCTTCGGGCCAGTGCAGGCGGAAATCAAGAAGGCCCACCAGTTGAGCGCCTGCCTCGGTATTGCCTGGCGCATTGGGCAAGAGAATCCCCATCCCATATCGTCCCCGTTCCTGAAGGATGGCTTTCAGATCGCGCTCACCCTGCCCTGCTGGCGCAGTGACCAGGCCGTAGAGTTCCCAGAAACTGGGGGTTAATTCATAGACCTGCTGTAGAGCGCTGGCGTGTTCGGCATCTAGTGCAATCAGAGAGACTTGCGGCACGGTAGCTCCTCGTTTGTGCTGGTCTGCGCGTTCACTGCAATTCTTGAACGTTGCGGTGCAACCCGGCCAATTGCTGTGAAGATTCGCGCAGTAACTCGGTTAGGTTATTCAGCTTTTCACGTTCCACACGCACGAAGCGGGTGTACGGTGCAATTGCCTCATGGATACGGCGCACGCTCTGGTTTAACTCCGCTTCAAATTGGCGGGTCAGCGCAGCATCCAGGCGTCCGCGCAGTTCGTTGATGCGCTGTCGCATCTCAATCTTGATGCGTCCACGCCGATAGGGTAAAACATAGAGGCCAAGGGCGGCCATGGCGCTGGCGCTCAAGATGCCTGTCACGTCGAGCAACGTTGTGTGGAGTACTGTCACCAGGATTGCGCCCAATCCCAGCGCGCCCACCTGGACGGCGGCAGTCTGCATGATCGCGCGCTGTACCTCTTGCGCCAATTTTACAGCTTCCGCCTCGCGATCATAGGAATCGACTATCTCGCGCGCGCTGCGACCCACGCTCTTGAGCAGCGTCTGCCGGCTAAACTCGAACTCACCCGTTACCTGCCCCAGCATCCGTTCGGTATGTTGAGAGGCGCGTCGATTGATGAAGTCTACCACCGATTGCCACTGCCGGTAATCTTTGTCCACCAACCAATCGATCAAGTCATTGACATGTTGTTCGATCTGGCGGCTGGTATCGCCCACCACCTGCCTTTCAAACTCACCGCGCAGCTTTTCACTGTTGACAAGATCCAAAATGCGGGTGACGCGCAACGTCTCGTCAAAGTAGTGATCGCCTCGTTCAATCATCTCGTAGAGGACATTGTCGACGCGGCTGCTCTGGTAACGGAAATCGCGGCGCATGTCCGCTGTGTAAGCTGTCAGATTCTCTTCAATCGTATCCAACGTTTGGAAGTCGCCGCGCAGCAGTTCCTGCCGGTCGTTGATCAGGGTCTGATATTTATGGATCAATCTATCCGCCACACCCAGGGGATTATCCAATTTCAGGCGCACGCGCTCGGTGCTATCCAGCGTGTGGAGGATGTAGCGTTCCAGCGCCTCGAAGCGGCTGGATTCCCAATCGCTGCTACCCTGTCCATTCTCTTTGGCGCGCAGGGCCAACCGCGCGCTTACAGGGAAGATCTGCGGTTCCACCCCCAGCAGTTCGCGTCCATTGGTTGCGACAAAGTCGAGCACTTGTTGGCGCTCGTCATCGGTTTGTAGCAGATCGAACTTGTTGACGATGACGACGATCTTCTTCCCCCAGTTGCGGATGCGCTCCAGAAAGCTACGTTCGCTCTCGCTGAACGGGCGGTCGGCGCTGGTGACAAAGAGGACAAGATCGCTGCGAGGTACAAAATGTTCGGTGATGGCTTCGTGTTGGCGGATCACGGCGTTGGTGCCTGGCGTATCTACCAGATTGACCTCTTTTAGCCAATCCACGGGCAGGCTGAGCAAGACAACCCCGCGCTCATCCACCGATTTGGTGACTTGGGGTCCATAACGCAGCAGATGAAGTTGGCTGGTGGTAGGGACCACACCTTCGATCAAATAGCGTTCGCCCATCAAGGCGTTGATCACCGCGCTCTTGCCGGCGTTGAATTCACCCACGATCACCAGCAAAAACATCTCCTCCAACTGGCGTAGGCTTTGGCGGATCAAGTCGAGATCCGCCTCGGGCGCGTCGAGCCGGGCCAGCGTCACCAGCAGGGATTCGAGCAGGCTGCGCTCCTGACGCAGGATCTTATCTTGTTCGGCAGTAAGCAGACGATGCAATCGAGTTCCTCTCTTTGCGATCACAAAAATCGCGTTTATTGTAGCACAGGCGCGCGAAAAGCTAGAACCAAAATAGCGCGCCTCGTCTACTCAATACGTGGACCGGGGTGATTGGTTTCGCTGGACGACTGACGGCGGACGGCAGACCGCAGACGCAATACCCAGTCCCCGATCCCCAGTCCCCAGGTTTGCAAAAAAAACAGATGACGCCATAACGAGCTTATGCTATAATGCGCGCCAATTGAGACAGGTCATTGGGACTGGTCGATTGTGATCAAAGGGGTTTTATCCAATGCATGTTCGCACCGATGAAATCTTCGATTTTGTCGCCATTGGTGAACTGGCCGATACCACCAAGCAGTTCATCCATCTCAACCTGACCTATAACATTCGCCGCCGTGATCGCGCCGCAGGGCTGGAGCAGGTGGAGCAGATGATTTTGCAACAGGCGCGCGACTATCTGGGCCGGGTGCGCGAGGGCTTTGTCCTCAGTGTGCGTACCGCCGACGTCACCAGCGCTGATGAGTTGAGCTATCTGCTAGAGCGAGTGCTGCTTGATTGGGAGCAGTTGAGCGATGAACTGGGGTTGCAAAGCGAACTTCCCCTGGAAGGTCAGCAGAGCGAGAATCTCAGCACCCAACAACGGATCGAGCATGTCCGCGATCAACTGCTGGCCTTTAGCATGGCTGCGGTTGCCCTGGGGATGTTGCCCCGTCTGCCTGCCGCCGAGATCACATTCCCACGCAGCTACCGCAAACCGGCTACCTACGCCGACATCCCTGTGCCGACGACACCCGCTGAAATGCTGCACCGCATTGAGGAATTGGAGAAGATGATCTGGCAGATCGCCTCCCATGATCTGCTCGAACTGGCCGAGCGGCGCTACAATCCTCTGCGCCGCACCTATGGTTTCTTCGAGTCCAGCGCCTGGCTGGCCCAGCGCGAAAGCCAGCGCTTTGGGGTGAAGACGGAGAAGCGATCTCTCTAAAAATCGCCGTATGAAGAATTGGTTGGGCTCTCTCTTGGGTTAAAGTATGTTGTTTGACGATTTTGATATTGTGAGTAGAATAGAGTAAGACTAGCGATAGCGATTCAGATTTCTTTTCAGATAGTTAGCTTCATCAAACTTCCCTCTCCATTTTCGTTTACTATCTCTAAAAACGGGAACTATTCTTCTCTTTGTAGTGCTGACTTTGTGTTGGTCCAGATCTGTTCTGTGACAGACATCATCTGCCTGCCGGAGCAGTTTCTGTTTCAATAATCAATCAATCACAAGTTCATAGGAGAATCAGGTGAGAAAAAGTTACCGTATTCTTTCAGTGCTGATGGTGTTCAGCTTCTTGCTATCGATGGCAACGCCAGCGTTAGCACAAGATAGCTGGCCCAGCGGGCGAGGAGCAGCCGGATCGACTACGCCGGCCACGCCGCCCCCGTTTGAAGTTGAGCGCGGTCCGGTCTCTGCACAGGGACTTCCCACTCAGGATATGACCGAGCCAGAGAGCAATCTCCCGCCGGGGCTGAGACGGGTGACTCCTGGAGAGGCGGCCCAGATCATGTCTCACTTTCCCCAGCGAGACTGGAGAGCGCCCAGCGGCGTCACAATTCCGGCTGGGGCGCATCATCACAGTTCCTCCCAAAGTGTGGACGTTGGGGACAATCAGTTGCTCAATCTCGTTGTCCATTTGGAGATGCCCTCTCTCGTCGAACGGATGGGGCCCAGCACAGATGGCACAGCACGGACCACGTATGCAGCCCAGGTTGCGCGTGAACAGTCCCGTGTGAGTACAGAGATCCGATCTCTGGGAGATGCTCGCGTTGTCTTTACCTTCAATAACCTGAGCAGCGGTATTGCTGTGCAGGCCCCGGCCAGCAGTATTGGTCGATTGGCAAATATCCCTGGCGTCAGTCGGGTGACACGCGTTCCCGACTACACCGTAGATCTGCACGAAACCGTCCCCTTTGTCGGCGCCCAATTCCTGCAAGATCTGGGGATTACCGGCGCAGGCGTCAAGGTAGCAGTGCTGGATTCTGGCATCGATTTCTCACACCTGGCGTTTGGCGGTCCAGGTACAGTTGCCGGCTGGGAAGAAGCTTACTTTGGCAGCGACGTCGCTTGTGATCCCAATGTTCTGCATGATCCCGACTGTGCCTATGCCAAGCCCGCGGACCCGGCCCTCTTTGGTCCCAATGCGCCACGGGTAAAGGGTGGCTACGACTGGCTGGGCGAGGCCTGGCCGTCTGGCCCGGTTCTGCCTGACCCCAATCCTATTGATTATGGGGGCCACGGCACCAATGTGGCCGACATCATCGGCGGCCTGGGCTACCCGGCTGGCACCAACGAAGATGGCGATTACCCGGCCAAAGGACAGGGGGTTGCGCCGGGTGCTGACATCTACGCCTTTAAGGTTTGTGCTTCCTTTAGCACGTCGTGCAACGGTTTGGCGATATTGAAGGGGTTGGATAGTTCCGCAGACCTGGATGGCAACCCTGCCACCTACGACCCGGCCGATGTGGTCAATATGTCGCTGGGCGCGCCCTACGGCCAGCCAGAAGATGATTCCGTCTTCTTCACCAACCAATTGGTCGAATTGGGTGTGATCGTGGTGGCGTCGGCGGGTAACTCAGCCGATAAGCCTTTCATCGTCGGCAGCCCCTCTATGGCCGATGGCGCCATCAGCGTGGCGCAGATGGCCGTGCCCTCAGCTACCCGTTATCCGCTTTTCTACACATCCAGCGCCGTTTCCGGTACGATCAGCACGGCGGTTTTCCAGAATTGGTCAACCCCGCCGGGGAATACGATCATCTCAGGGACACTGGCCTACGGCAATTCAAATGGAACCAATCTGAATGGTTGTCTTCCTTACACGGATGACATGACCGGCAAGGTTGTGCTGGCCGACCGTGGTGTGTGTAACTTTACGGCTAAGGCAGCCAATGCTTCGGCTGCTGGCGCTGTACTTTCTTTGATTGGTCTGATTGCACCCGGCGACCCCTTCGAGGGTGGCGACGGCGGCGAACGCCCAATCAATATTCCTTCTTTCATGATTTTGCAGTCAACCTCAAACATGCTCAAGGCCGAGATCGCCAACGGTGTGGTCGTTGGCGTCGACCCGGCGGATGGGATCAACCTGGCCTCTACCATTACCGGTAGCTCTTCCCGCGGCCCGCGCAACCATGACGGTAAGATCAAGCCAGATATTACCGCGCCGGGCGCGTCGGTCTCCGCATCGGTAGCCACTGGCGCTGGCAGCGGGCCATTCGGTGGCACCTCTGGCGCGGCCCCCATGGTCTCCGGTGTGGCCGCCCTGCTCAAGAGCGTCTACGGTTATTCGCTGCTGCCGCAACAATACAAGGCGTTGTTGATGAACACCGGCGATCCCGTCTACAACGGCGTCCCTCGCGTCGAGCTTTCGCCGTTCACCCGCATTGGCGGCGGCCAGGTAAATGCTCGTGCGGCCTACACCAGCCGGTTGCTGGCCTGGGATAGCACAGACAGCGATCCGCTGGCGTGGACAGGCAGCATGTCCTTTGGCTATGTGCCGGCCAGTGAATACCAGGCCTACACGCGCACACTGACCATCCAGAACCTGGGCCCCATCGGTCAGGGTATCACCATTGACTCCTTCTTCCGCTCCAATGAAGATTTCGCTCAGGGTGTCTTCGTGACGCCGCTGGTAAGCACGGCGTTTATTCCGGCGGGCGCAACTATCGAGGTGCCTGTGCTGTTGGAGATCTACCCGGCGGGTCGGCAGCAACCACCACTGGGTCCGCTGCATCCCTGGGTGGTCAACCGTGGTTCCTTGGGCGCCAACGGTCTGGCCTTGCAGTTCCAGGAATACGATGGCTATGTGCGGATTCGACCTCCCGACTGGCAGGCAGGCGGGGCGATCCATGTGGTCTGGCAGGTACTGCCCAAGGCTGTGGCCGATATCCAGGTCAACCAGAGTCGGGCCCTGCCCGGTTCCGCTGCGCTGGTCAACTCGTCCTCAGGCGTGGAAGGCTACACAGATATCTTCAGTCTGATCGCTGCGGACGCCAACGACTACAACTTTGAAATTGGCAACTGCGCCTCTATCGGTCAATTGCCCGGCTGTAGCATGAGTCCTGTTGACATCAAGGAAGTGGGTGTGCGCTCCTATACAGACAGCGCTCCCCATGATTTCCTGGAGTTCGCCATCACCGTGTGGGATCAGCCGTACCGCTCTGGCCAATATCCGCCCGCGTTCTACATCTACATCGACTCGAACGCCGATGGCACAGATGACTTTGTGATCTTCAACGCCGATCTCACCCGCAACGCCTCTGATGGCCGCAATGTGGTCTTTCGGGTGAATCTCAACACGAATGTAGCACAACCCTGGTACTTCATCGACTCTACCTTCAATTCCAACAACTTCATCCTGCCCATGGATGCGGCGTCGATTGGCGTGACGCCAGGGCAACCTTTCCGCTTCAAAGTCTTCGCTTTTGACGCCTACTTTGGCGGCCCCGCATGGGACTGCGCGCCGAAGATTGGTTTCACCTGCGCGGGTACATACCAGTACACACCTGGCGCAGCGCGGTTCAACGTGGCTGAAGCTAATCTCTTCCCCACCATTCCGCCGAATGATCAGGTTGAGTTCGCCTGGACCTCTTCCCCGGCTGCGGACATGGCCTCGCCATCGCAGGTCGGTCTGCTCTTCCTGCACCGCAACGCCCATGTGGGCCGCGAATCCGATCATCTGCTCCTGACCGATTCGTTCGTCGCCGCAGAAGGATTGGAACTGACCGCGCAGCCGTCGGTGGCGCTGATCGGACAGCCGATCACCCTCACCGCAACGGTGACCAATAGCGTGAATATGGTCGAACAGCACAAGGTCTGGTTTAGCGATGGCACCTTCACGGCCCAACTGAGCGGGATCAACGAAGTGCCGCCGGTGACGACCACCGCATCCGGTCTGGCTACCTTTGTCGTGGACTTCGAGACCGGCGTCACCAACTACACGCTGGAGGTGACGGACCTGATCAGCCCCACGGCGGCCCACATCCATGTCGGCCCCGCGGGTGTCAACGGTGGCGTGATCCACTGGCTTTACCACAGCACAGGAGCCAATGCCACCAACCAGTTACCGGCCACCGGTGTGATCACCTTGACCCAGCCTCAGATCCTGCAATTGCTGGATGAGGGGCTCTACGTCAATGTCCACACCACCAACAACCCTGGCGGCGAGATCCGCGGCCAGATCGAGGGGGCAATCCCCGCCTACACAGATGCCAACGGCCAGGCCAGCACAGTCATCAACAGCCCGGTGCCGTTGCAGAAGACCATGTACGCGGTGACTGCGCCGGATCTGGTAGCCAGCGCTGAGATCACCTTTGCCCAGGCTATGGGCCTCTCGCTCACGGCAGAGCCGAGTACAATCATGTTCGGCGAATCGGTGACGGTGACAGCGATTGTCACCGGCAGCCACGGTGGCCGATTGGAAGGTGAAACCGTATTGGTGACGGACGGTGTGTTGACTGCACAACTCTCCGGCGCCAACGAGGTTCCTGCCAATGATAGCACGGCCACGGGCCTGGCTCGCTTCATTGCCAACCCGTCTATGATCGATCTCCTCGCCGGAACAATTCCGGTCAGCTACACGCTGACGGTGGAAGGATTGGAGACGCCTGTGACCGGCGCGCACATCCATGCTGGTGGCGCGGGCGTCAACGGGCCAGTCCTCTACCCGCTGCAAATTGGCGAAGGTAGCATCCAGATGCAACTTGCCCATCTGCCGGCGGTGCTGACGGGCCAGACCTACGTCAATGTCCACACCCAGGCTATCCCCGGCGGCGAGATCCGCGGCCAAATTCTGGGGGCGGCCATGGGTGTCACCGATGAGAACGGCGTGGCGACCATCTCCTTCACACCCAACTATATCGGCATGGTGTTGCTCTATGGGGCGCCGTTGACCAATCCGACGCTGCTGCGTTCGACGATGGTAATGGTGAATCAGGAATACACCATCAACGTCAGCGCCAACCCAGTGGAAGGCGGCACTGTCAGCGGCGGCGGCACAGTCCTCCACGGTCAGACAGTCACGGTGACGGCGACGGCCAATGATGGCTATGTCTTCATCAACTGGACTGAAGGCGAGACTGTGGTCTCCACTGACGCCAGCTATAGCTTCACTGCCATGGGGAATCGGACTCTGGTTGCCAACTTCGGAGTAGCGCCGAGCTACGAGATCTACATGCCGATCATCTTCCGCTAAACCGAAGTTCGTCTCGGCTCAACGCTGAGGACAATCTGTAACAGAGAGGGGATAGGCCATTGGCCTATCCCCTCTCTGTTAGAATCGAATTTTATTCCTCAGCGCAGATACTTTATGCAGATTGTTCGTTTCGTGCTACATTGCACTGCACAACGCCTGTCCTTTGGGTGTAGTTCAAGTTGGGGGCATGTGAAGTGCCGGGGGCGTTTTGCGAAGTCCCCGACACTTTCGGAACTCTCCCCATCCTACGGAGCGAAGATGAATCGACCTTTCCTCTCTCTTTTGATTGCGGTGTTGTTGCTGGGCCTTTCCTTTGGGATCGCTGGCGCGGATGCGCCAACGCCCGGCGATCTGCCGCCCATGGATGCATTTCACCTCGGCGCGCTCACGGGGGCAGAGAGTGAGCTTGTTACCATCCTCATTGAATTGGAGGATGAGCCGACGACGCGCGTCTTTGCCGAGAGCCAGGCGCGCACCTCCACCGCGGATGCAACCGCCCGCGCCGTGGATCAACTACAGCGCGTCGACGCTGCCCAGGCCGCCCTGTTGGCGACAGCGTCTTTGGCCGAGGCAACGGTCATCTATCGCACACAGCGCGTCTTCAACGGCGTCGCTGTGCAGGTGAGCGCCGAGCAGATCAGGGCAATTGCAGCGCTGCCCGGTGTGGCTACCCTCCATCCTCTACCGGTTTACACAGTGGATCGCAGTCGCACCGTTCCCTTTATCGGCGCGCCCGCCCTTTGGGATCAATTGCGCGTCAACGGGCTAGACGGCGAACGCGTCTCGATTGGCATCATCGATACCGGGATCGACTATCTCCACACCGATTTTGGCGGCCCCGGCACAGGCTATGATCTCAACGATCCTGCCTCGATGGCGGATGGCGTTTCTTTCCCAACGGCCAAAGTCGTGGGAGGCTACGATTTTGCCGGCAATGACTACAATGCTGGTTCGTCAGAGAAGGCCATCCCCCAGCCCGATCCTGATCCAATGGATTGTTGGGGGCATGGCACCCATGTGGCAGGCATTGCGGCAGGCTATGGCGCGCTGAAAGATGGCAGCACCTATACGGGTCCTTATCATGGCGATCTGGATTGGGGACAATTTGCCATTGCACCCGGTGTGGCCCCGCGCGCCGATCTCTACGCCCTCAAAATTTTCGGCTGCTCGGGCAGTTCCCAACTTGTGAATCTGGCGATTGAATGGGCGGTGGATCCAAATGGGGATGGCGATTTCTCGGATAGGCTGGATGTGTTGAACCTCTCACTCGGCTCCTCGTTTGGGGGGGCGGAGGATGCCAGCGTTGTCGCCCTCAACAATGCCGCCCTCGTAGGGATTGTGGTCGTCGCCGCCGCCGGTAACAATGGCGATACTTATTTTGTTGCGGCGGCCCCAGGCGCGGCGGATCGGGCAATTAGCGTCGCCGCTTCTTCGACGGTTGCGCTGCCCCTGCCCAGGGGGTGGGCTGTTCTGGTGGATCCAATTGCCAACTTCTCTTCGCGCGGACCGCGCCGGGGGGACGCTGCGCTCAAACCAGATCTAACCGCCCCAGGCAGCAGCATTGTTTCCGCCTCTGCGTTCACCGGCAACCGCTCAATGACAAGTAGCGGCACATCCATGGCCACGCCCCATGTGGCTGGCGCGGCTGCGCTGCTCCGTCAACTGCACCCTGGCTGGTCCGTCGAGGAGATCAAAGCCCTCTTGCTCAACACCGCTCGTTACGATCTGCTCACCGGAGAAGGCTACCCGCCGACGCGCTACGGAGCCGGCCGCGCTGGCGCAGGGCGGATCGATCTGCGCGAGGCCAGCCGGGCCGAACTGCTGATCTACAACGCCGACAACCCAGGGCAGGTCAACCTCTCCTTTGGCGCGCCCACAGTGTTGGATCAGACGACCATCGTCAAGACGGCGCGTGTTGTCAACAAAAGTCCGTTGACGCGGACTCTCTTTCTGACCTATACGTCGGTGATGGATCTGCCGGGCGCCACCTTCGATCTCCTCGGCGCTGCGTTGCGCCAAATCCCCGCGCAGGGGACGCTCAATGTGCCGGTCATCTTTTCTGCCGACGCCAACACCCTGCATCATCAGCCCGATCCAACGGTTGCGCCTGGCAACTACTTTCCGCGCCATCGGCTGGCCGAAGAGACAGGCCATCTCTATGTCTGGCCCCAGCCGCTCCCCTTGCAGACTTCGCTCTCGCCGACCCAGTCTGGGGTGGTGAGCGGTGAGGATGTAAGCGCCCATTTTGTGTTGGATCCACAGGCAGGGAAATTGTCTTATACGCTCGCCTTCACGGCCAGCACACCCTTGACCCTCACTTCGGTGGATCTGCGCTATGGATCGGCCTATAGCGTCGGCCCAGTGCTGCACAACCTGGTAACGGGGACAATTGCGATCAGCGGAACGGTTAGCACGCTTGGGGAGCTAGAGATCGCTGCGGATGAAATGAGGTTGCTGGCCGCGGATCAACTCTATCTTTCGGTGGTGTTGGGGTCAGCCGGGGAATTGCGCGGTCAGCTATACCCGCAAGAGACGGTGCTGCGCTTGCCTGTCTATGTTGCGCCCCGGCCTGTCGCCGCCATGCGCGCCGATCCGCCACTCCTTGATTTTGGATTCGAGGCAGCAGGGGATCGCTTGTTGACCCTGTTCGGCCAGGGCCTGCCGGCAAGAGGAGCCCTAGAAGCAACTCGCTTCCCCACACATACCCTCTCATTGGTGACTGCCCTGGAACTCCAATTCAGCAGCCCCAAAGGGACTTACCCCAAGCAGATTTTGGATCACGCCGATCTTCGCTATATTGGCATCTCCTCTCAACCCCTGGCGATGCCGACGCCCGTTGATGCAAGCGCCATCGTGGCGAGCAGCCGCCTGCTCTTCGGCATCGCTACTTATGGAGAGTGGTCCACGCCCAACGAAGTCTCGTTCCGTATTCACTTTGATATTGATGAAGATGGCGTCGTGGATTACATTTTGCGGACGACCAACGTGGGTTCGTTCCTGGGAATTGGGGCTTCGGACGAATTTGTCACTGTGCTGGAGGATCGGACGCGCAACGAGCAGAAGATCACCTATTTTGTGAATTTGATCTCGGCGGCGGAGTTGAATAGCGCCCTCTTCAACAACAATGTGCTGTTGATGGCCGTCGATGCGGCTGATTTGGGGCTGACGGAGGCCAACAGTCGGTTCAACTATTTGATCAGCGCACATAGCCGCGATGCAACGGCAAGCGATCAATTGGTGGATTTTTCGCGGCTGCTCACCTACGATGTGCTGCGCCCCGGTATCTCGACAAGTGGGGAAAGTTTAGGCGAGTTCCCGATCTATTCCGCGCTGCCCGGCGCTGAAATCGGGATCACGTTTGATCGGAATGCCCTGGCCGCCAACAGCAGCGAAGGTATCTTGTTGCTCCACCATCACAATGAACGTGGCGCACGGGCGGAGGTCGTACGCATCCGATACGCGTGGCCGCTCTATCTCCCCCGCATCTTCAACAACCCATAAGTGGATTGGGTGCAATGTGGCTCAACTGCCTATATCTTCGGTAGGCGTAATGAGTAATGAGTAAGGTCCTTGACACGACCTCTCATTTACTCATTACTCTTCATTTCTATTCGCGGTGCAGGAGCCGTCCGCAGCCAGGGCAGTAGAGGAGTACGTCAGTGTTGCGGGCGCTGCCAACAATGCCCGTCGGCACCTGCATGTGACAGGCGTTGCAGATATCGCCCTCTAGCTTGGCGACAGCGATCCCGTTTTTGCGCCGGCGCAGATGCTCGTATTGTTCCACGGCGGCGGGGCTGATCTGCCCGACGGTCTGCTCGCGTAGCCGTTTAAGATAAAGGAACTCCTTTTTGCGCTGCTGGAGTTCCTCTTCAATGGCTTTATGTTTGGTTTGCCAGTTCGATTCGAGTGTGGCGAGTGAGCCTTTTTGTTTGACCAGCGCCCCGCTAAACTCCTCGACTTTGAGCATGGCTTCGACGCTCTGATCGTCCAGGCTGATCTTGTGGCGACGCATGGACTCAATGCTCGATTGCAGCGCTTCCAACTCTTTAGGGTTGCGCACCTGTCCACTCATCAGCCGCTCTTCTGATTCCTGAATCTTGGTGGTAAGCGAGCGTGACTCAAATTCGGCCTCGCTTTGCGCGCGCTGCCACTGTTGCAAGTTGGACTCAGTCGAAGCCACCTCCTCGCGCGTTGTCTTCAACTCATTCGACCCACCGGCCAGGGTCTGAAGTTGTTGAAGCCGACGACGCACTCGATCCCACGTCGTGTCTATCTCTTGCAAACGGTAAAGAAGATTGCTGTCGCTCACACTACACCTTCTATTCTATTGTCGGGGCCAGGATCGGAGCAGGCTCCAGAAACATCAATTTCCAATAGGGAAAATTATAACACCGGCTGATTGGCGCTGCAACCAAAGCCATGCACGCGGGTGTAGTTCATTTTTGGGGCGAAAGTGCCGGGGACTTGATGAGGAAGATGGCGATACGGGAGAAAACACGATCGCACCAGACAAAAAGTCCCCGGCACTTCAGAGGCGAAAGTGCCGGGGACTTGATGAGGAAGATGGCGATACGGGAGAAAACACGATCGCACCAGAAAAAAGTCCCCGGCGCATCAGGGGAAATAGTTCACTTTCCCCAATCCCCTGGCCTCGAGTATACTTTTTGCCATCGATCACTCACTTGCACGCGCAGAGGAGATCCACTGTGAGCCAATCAACGTTGAGCCCCCAAACCCATACCGAAGCTGAATCGATAGGCCCTACATTCGCCGATGTACTACATGCGCGACGTGTTCTCGCCGACTATCTGCCGCGCACACCGCTGCACCACTATCCATCATTGGATAAATTGCTGGGTGCGCAGGTCTATGTGAAGCACGAGAACTATCAGCCTATCGGCGCCTTCAAAGTGCGGGGCGGCATCAACTTCCTGGCCCATCTACCCCAGGATCAGCGGGATCTCGGCGTTGCCACTGCGTCCACAGGCAATCATGGACAATCGATTGCCTATGCTGCCCAACTCTTCGGCATCCGCGCTGTGATCGTCGTGCCCGAAAACGCCAACCCCGTCAAAGTGGAAGCCATGCAAGCATTGGGCGCAGACGTGCGTCAGGTAGGGGAGGATTTTGAAGCTGCCAAAAAGAATGGCGCCCGCATCGCCGCCGAGGAAGGTCTGCGCTGGGTCTCGTCTGGGGATGAACCACTGCTCATCGCCGGCGTGGCCACCCATACCCTGGAGATCCTCGAAGATCAGCCGGATGTGGAGGTGATCTTTGTGCCGATTGGCGGCGGCAGCGGCGCGGCTGGCGCGTCGTTGGTTGCCAAAAGCATAAACCCCAAGATACGCGTCGTTGGCGTGCAAGCCAGCGCATCCCCAGCGGCTTACCTTACCTGGCGCGCCCACGCCTATCACGAATCGGAGAGTCGCACCTTTGCCGAAGGTCTGGCGACGGGCGCGCCCTTTATGATGCCGCAGCGTATGTTATGGCAACGGCTCGATGATTTTCTGCTTGTGGAAGACGATGACATGCGTCAGGCCGTGCGTCTCTATTTAGAGAAGGTCAAGACCCTGGCCGAACCGGCTGGCGCAGCGCCGTTGGCGGCAGCATTGCAGATCAAGGATCAACTGGCGGGCAAGAAGATCGCCTTGATCTTGAGCGGCGGCAACATCTCCCCCGACCAACTGCGCCTCTGTCTGGAATAATCGATGCCGAAAACCGTCCTCATCACCGGCGCCACCGATGGCATCGGCCTAGCCCTGGCCCGGCTCTATCACAGCCGGGGGGATCGCCTGATCCTTGTGGGGCGGCGCACGTTGGCCGATCTCGATCCTCAACTGTTCGATGACGCCAACTACTGCCAGGTTGATCTGTCGCAAGTTGGGGCGGCAGCGGAAATTGTGCGCTTCTTGCAGGCGCAGAAGATCGCTCAGATCCACCTTCTTGTTCAAAATGCCGGGGTCGGTTATGTCGGCCCGATTGCGGCCCAATCCGCAGCCAGCATTCGCCAACTCGTGAACGTTCACCTGGGCGCGCCGGCCGACCTGACCCAGTCGCTGCTGCCCTGGTTGCATCCTGTGCGGGGGAAGGTCGTCTTCATTAGTTCGGTGGCGGCGGGGTTGCCCGCGCCGGATTACGCAGTTTATGTCGCCACCAAGGCTGCACTCGATGGGCTGGCGCGCAACCTGCGCATTGAACTAGGGGATGCGCTCCCCATTCAGGTCATCCACGTTGGCGCCACCCGCACGGGGATGCACCGCAAGGCTGGCGTCGATCCTGCGCGCATGGATTGGACCCGCTTCCCACCCGCCGAGGATGTGGCCGCCAACATCGCGCTGGCTGTCGAACGCAACCGCGCCGAAGTAACGCTGGGCGCGACCAATTGGATCCTCTATAGGAGCGGTCTCTGGTTGGGAGGGATGATTGACCGGTTGCTGATGCGGCGTTCACGTTGAGCGCGTGCAAGAGGGAATCTGTAAGCAGAATGGAGGCTGACACGACACTAGAGCAGGTTCGCCATATCCAGATCCGTCCCTAACTGAAGTGGATCTGTTGTGACCTGCGCCAACTTTTCTAAGAGGATACGTGCATCGTAGGGTTTGATGATGTAATCGTTGGCGCCCAACCGTTTCGCCCGTAAAATCGTTCCCCGCAAGTTCATCGCCGTACATAGGATCACGGGGATCGTCAATGGGTAGCGACTGCGAATGAGTTCCAAAAAGACCAGGCCATCCATCTCTGGCATCATCACGTCGAGCAAGACTGCCTGGACCTGTGATAACTCGCCCGCCATGTGCAGGTGATCTAATACGCGCAGCGCTTCCCGACCCGAACTGACGGGAAAGGGGCAGTAGTGCCTGGCGAGGATTGTAGCCACCATTCGTAGCTGTAAGATCTCGTCATCCACAATGATGACCATGGGTAATTGTTCGTTCATAACTA
>JAHBVG010000133.1 GCA_019637695.1 Caldilineaceae bacterium
ACGATACCAAAGACGGCGGGCTTCTTATTCAAAAAGAGAGGAGCCTTCTTTACATTCATCGTTAGCTTCCGATACAATGTGTCACCGACACAATATCGAACCAAGTTGCGAGCAAGCCATTTCTTGTGGGAAGGTTATAGGGCACTATCAAATGTTTTTCGATCAAGCAAAGATCCATGTTGCTGCTGGGGATGGTGGCAACGGTGTCGTTGCCTTCCGGCGCGAAAAGTTTATTCCGCGCGGTGGGCCATCCGGTGGCAACGGCGGACGTGGAGGCCATATCTATTTTGTGGTCGATAGCAGCCTGAATACGCTCCAGCCGTTCAAAAATCAGGTACACTATCGAGCAGACCGAGGCGGACATGGCGGTGGTTCGAATAAGACGGGCGCGATGGGCGAGGACCTGCGCATCCCCGTGCCGCCGGGCACGCTGGTACGCGATGGGGAAAGCGGTGAGGTGCTGGCCGATCTGATCCATCCGGGTCAGGAAGTGCTGATTGCACGCGGCGGGCGCGGTGGGCGCGGCAACGCATCCTTTAAGACACAGCGCAATAATGCGCCGCGCATTGCCGAGAAAGGTGAAGCGGGTGAGCAGCGCTGGCTCGAACTAGAGCTAAAGATGATCGCCGATGTGGGGATCATTGGCGTCCCCAATGCGGGTAAGTCAACCCTGCTCAGCGTAATCAGCGCGGCAAAACCCAAAATTGCCGATTATCCTTTCACCACAGTCGTCCCCAATTTGGGTGTCGCCGAGGTGGATCATCGTCAGATCGTCTTTGCCGACATTCCGGGGTTGCTCGAGGGCGCCCATGAAGGTGTTGGCCTGGGCCTTGAATTCCTGCGCCACATTGAACGCAGCCGCGTCCTCGTCCACATGCTGGATGGCAACAGCCCGGATCCATTGGGTGATTTTGAAGCCATAAATCAGGAACTACGGCTCTTTAACCCAGGTCTGGTGGATCGGCCACAACTGGTTGTCCTGAACAAGATCGATCTGCCCGACGCCCGCGAGCTCTGGCCGACTATCCAGCGGGCGGTTGAAGAGCAGGATCTGCCGATCCTGGCGATCAGCGCGGTGACAGGGGAAAACGTGCAATCTCTGCTCTATCGAGTACAAGAAATGCTCGATGCCTTGCCATCCATTGAAGAGACGCCCGACGAGGAACTTGTTGAAATTGAACCGGTGATGGACGAAAAAGCCTTCACCGTTCAAAAACTAGAAGCAGATCTCTGGCTGGTAGAAGGAGTTGCCATTGAGCGCACGATACAGATGACCAACTGGGATTATTACGAAGCGGCCATGCGCTTCCAACGTATTTTACGGGCAATGGGCATCACCGAAGCGCTGCGCGAGGCAGGTGTACAAGATGGCGATAGGGTCGTCATCGGCGATATGGAACTTGTCTGGGGTTACGAGAATGCCTTCGACGAATAATCGCGCCCGTCAACCATCCACGACAGAGGCAGGAGTGAAGGACGTGCATGAGGAAGCAGAACAGATTGAGACAGAGACTCGCGATGATCTGAGCCAGCCTATGGCCGAAGAAGGTCCTCGCCGCATCGGCATCTTCGGCGGCACTTTTGATCCCATCCACATTGGTCACCTGATTTTGGCTGAAGAAGCCTGGTTTCAACTCAAGTTAGATCGAGTCTACCTTGTGCCCGCTGGGGATCCACCACACAAGCGTGAACAACGGCTGGCGCCGGTGGAACATCGCATTCGCATGGCCCAACTGGCCACGCGAGATAGCGACTACATCCGCGTTAGTCGTGTCGATGCCGACCGTCCGGGTCCCCATTATACAGCGGATATGGTGCGCCTGGTTCGACAACGGGTGGATGCCCAGGTGGAACTCTATTTCTTAATGGGCATGGACAGTTTGCGCGATCTACCCAACTGGCATGAGGCGCGTTGGCTGGTGGATAATTGTCATCTGGTTGCATTGAGCCGGCACGATGTCGTCATCGATTGGCCTTACCTCAACCAGGCGCTCCCTGGCATCCAAGAGCGGGTGATCATCCTCGATATGCCCGAGTTAGAAATTGCCAGCAACACTATTCGGCAGCGGTTCCGCATAGGGCAGCCTGTCCGCTATCAGGTACCACGTCTGGTAGAAGAGTATATGCGTGAGCATAATCTCTACCGTACAATGACCAATCCTGAACGGTTATTAGTTACCGGCAATTCAAAACAGGCGTAGTTGCAACTAATTTGAAGTAGAGGCGGCTTCCATCACTGGCAGGGGACCATCCAAAAGCTCCCATGCCTGCAAGAATTGCATATCGGTTGTGTTCAATAACTCTTGAAATGAAAGGCGCTTTAATTTATCTGCATCCAGCAGTTCGGTATCGGCGGGCTGCTCAACCGATATATTGGGTTCGATGCCCTGCCCTTTGATGAGGTTACCATCCGGAGTTAACCAATTCGTAACGCCAAGACGAATAGCCGATCCGTCGCTCAGGTTGAACTGGGAAAGGACTGTCCCCGTGCCAAAGGTTGTCTGACCGACCAAAATGCCGCGGCCGTTCTCTTTAATGGCCCCAGCCGTGATCTCACCGGCGCTGGCGGTCCCTTGATTGATCAACACAACGATGGGGATATTGCGACCATAGCCATACCAACCACGCGATTGATGAACGCTCATGTTCTTATTCGCATCGGATTCGATCAAAATCGTGGCATCTCTTGGCAAAAACTGGCTGCCGACTCGAATTGCCTCGCGCAGGTATCCGCCGGGATTGTTGCGCAAATCTAAAATCAGCCCAGAGACAGATTGCCCATCCACACGGGTGTTCACAATTTCCTGGAGTGCTCTTTCCAATTCTGCCCCAGTTTCATTGGCGAACTGGGTTACCTTTACATAGGCGATATCACTATCCGGGAGAAGGCTCCAGGTAACGCTGTCAATCACGATCCGTTGCCGTACAATCGTAATTTCGGTACTCTCTACCGAGTCAGGATGGCGCACCTTCAACGTCACCTCAGTATTCGCCGGCCCTCGGATCTGATTGATCACCTGATTGAGCGAAAGCCCCTGCACTGAATTTCCATCGACCGCGAGGATCACATCCCCTGGCAAGATCCCTGCGACCTCGGCTGGAGATCCACCGATGGGCGCAACAATCTTAATCTCTCCTTCCTCCATTGCAACATAAGCGCCGATCCCCTCAAATGCACCTTCCAGACGACTCTGCTCCATTTTCACCGCTTCAGGTGAGAGAAAGGTCGTATGGCCCTCATCGCCCAGGGTTGAAAGCATACCCGAGATAGCGCCATAAGTCATTTGGGCAAAGTCGATCTTATCGCGATCCACAAAATTGGCTACGACAACATCCCACGCTTCCCAAAAGACAGCAAACTCACTCGGACCTTCCGCCGCCTGCGCCGAACGCGATCCATAACCTGTAATATGCCCCGCCAAAAAGGCGAGTACCATCAACATACCAACAAAGGCGGTCGTGAACCAACGTTGCATAGAGATTAATGGGATTTTCATAGCTCTCCACCTATATTTAACTTGTCTCAAAACGGGATTCCGTTCTACAAAACTATTGAAAGCGTAACAGGAAAAAAGTAAGGAGGTACGATTGTCATACTAACAATATGACCATAAGCCTACTCCATTAAGCTTAGCTATTTTACCTTAGAAAAGAGACCATGCAACAATCAACAAAATTCCATTCGGCAAAACTGATATTTTTGTCGGCAATTGCCTTACATCTTCAATATACTAGCACGATAACTTACGGTTTAAAGAACTAATTTAAGTTATACTTATGTGAAGGAATAGCAGATTTATTCAATCAATCGTATAAACCAAATAAAATTAGCTATGTGCATCATATTTGTCTAGCTTTTGAGTAGATCTATTTAAGTCTTTAGTATGATTGTTAAGACAGATGTAATTACTTGCGCTCTACATTTGTCTGTACTATAATCAACTTTACGTAAGATCAAAGATCTTCCTTCACCATTAAGAATCAGTAGTTCAAGCCAAAAATTCATAACAGAGTAGATCGGCACTCTTACAAGCACCCCCGCTGCGCTCAGAGTGGTTATTGCTATTTTGCCCCCTCATGTTTACAAAAGGACTATAGACCATGACAGACAGCGTTGTTGCTATCGAAAAAACCAGGATTCTTGTTGTCGATGATGCCGCGGATACAAGACTTCTCCTTAACTTACGTTTACAGCGAGAAGGCTACGAGGTCTTCACGGCCAGCAGCGGTGCAGAAGCACTCGAAGTAATTCAGAAAGAGGGGCTGCCCCACCTTGTTCTCCTCGATATTATGATGCCGGGCATGGATGGATTTGCTGTCGCTACCGAACTTCGCCGTATGGGCGACATTTCTATTATCTTTCTGTCCGCGCTTTCGGATGTGGATACCAAGGTGGAAGGGTTAAATCGATTTGCTGAGGACTATGTTACCAAACCGTTTGATTTTAGTGAACTGTCTGCACGCATCCGCCGTGTTCTGCTACGCGTAGCAACGGATCAAAATGCTGATCCTGAGCAAATGGTTGATGAGCGGTTGCGGGTCAATTTTGCTCAACAATATGCTATTATGGATGATTTGCAAATTACGTTGACACCGACCGAAAATCGACTGTTGCACATTTTGTTCAACAATCGGGGGCGTGTCCTTTCGCCAGGATTCCTGCTTGCCAAAGCTTGGGATCCCGTGCGGCGCGGCACTGTGGAATCGCTTTGGGTGCATATGCGTCGCCTGCGCAGCAAGATTGAACCCGATGCGGATAATCCTCGCTACGTTGTCACTGTGCGCGGACAGGGATATTGTTTGCCACAGCGGATTAATACGCCAAATGGAGATATCTCCACCATTTAACAAGGGTGTATTCAGAATGGGTCGATGACCCGTAAGGGTTGGGGGGACGGCAACCCAGCATTAGCTTATGCAGACGATTTTTGTGAGCCGTCCACCCAAACCCTACCCAAACGGTCAACTCTTTTTGAACAGACCCATTTAACAGACTTGTCACCCTGCAAAGTACGAAAGCGTTCCGGTTTTTGGGCCGGAACGCTTTTTTATGCAGTCAACAAATCAACAACGCTGGTATACCAGAAAACGAATTTGTATACAATGCTTGACTTTGGTATATTTTATACCGTATAATCTATTCATACCCACCTCTAACCTTTGAAGCTTATGACTAGTTTGCCCTATCAAACATTGAACCAGCAGGTTTATTCTCGCCTGCAAGAGATGATCCTAACCGGCTCTTTGCGCTTAGGCGCGCAACTAGACGAAAGAACACTAGCCAACGATCTCGAAGTCAGCCGGACACCGATTCGTGAGGCTATTGGTCAACTCGTACGCGAAGGCATCGTCGAGTATCGTCCTTACCGCGGCAATTACATTCGCAAGTTTACAGTTAAGCAGGTCAACGATCTCTTCCTGGTGCGGGCAGCATTGGAGGCATTGGCTGTACGGCTGGCAATGCCCAAGATCTCGCAAGAGGTGGATGATAAACTGCGCCAAATCCTCGATAATGTGCATGAGGCGTTGGAACGTAACGACATGGCTGCCTATAGCGACGCCGACCGTGCTTTCCATGAGACGTTGATCCATTTGACCGGAAATGAAACGCTGATCAGCTCGCTCGACCGGTTGGGCTTCCAGATCCAGATGATCCGCACCATCGCCAACCGCGACCCTCACGTGGTCGAACGTACCCACCAGGAGCGCCCACGCATTTTGGCTGCATTGGAGTCGCGCGACGCTGAACTGGCAGCCCGTTTGATGGAAGAACACATTGACGGTGTGCGCCGCGCCGTCATCGCACAGCTTGAAGAACTTGATCAAGATTCAAATTGATTGATCGAAACTATACAAATCAGGTAAGGGCACGGGTGGGGGGCGGAATCAAACATTAGCTCATGGCGAGCATGCTTCCCACTCCGACCCGTGCCCTTACGGTTATGATTATCCTCACACTGTTTACAGCGGAGCCTGAATAGAACACAGACGAGGCGGATGGGGCATATTTTGCAGAGGGCTTTGTCCGCAAATCCGACCCAATCAGCGTTCTATTCTGAAATCTGCAAAGATAGTGAACTATCTTTCCATTTTGAGATTCGACAGAACTGACCCCTGATTCAGGGCCGCTTCCGCCGCGACCCTCTATTTCGTGTTATCTGTTTTTAGATTGCTTCCATTCTACACCTCCCCTTTCCAGAAAGGACTGTATTGATGAAACAGTTTAAGATCGCCATGATCGGCTGTGGCGGTGTTTCGCAAATGCACTTTGACGGTTATGTGACCCACCCTGACCGATTGGAAATTGTCGCCGCCTGTGATCTTGATCCCGCCCGCGTGAAACAAGCGCAGGAGAAATATGGCTTTGCCCAGGCTTTCACTTCTTTAGAAGAGATGATCGCAGGCGCGGATTGGGAAGTGGGCGTGGTCTGCACACCGACGCCGGTCCGCTTGCAAGTGGTGAAGACATTGGCCGCCGCCGGCAAGCATATCCTTGTCGAGAAACCCTTCGCCGACACCTACGAAGAAGCCGCAGAAATGGTCCACATCTGCGAAGAAGCCGGGATCACATTGGCCGTCGATCAGAACTTCCGCTATCACTTCCCCTATCTTCATGCGCGGCAGTTGGTGGAAGAAGGTGTCATCGGCAAGGTTGTCAACCTGATCCACCAGGACCTGATGTTCCGCCAGGATCAGGGCTGGCGCACGCAGACCAAACGCCATGCCATGTCGGTGATGGGCGTGCATTGGTTCGACGGCTTCCGGCTGATTGTAGGCGACGAGCCGGAGTCGATCTCCTGTTTCACCCAATCCTCCCCGGCGATTGATTGCGCCGGCGAGACCGAAGCCTTCACTCAACTGCGCTTCCGCAATGGGGTGATTGTCTCCTACGTGGAAAGTTTCTCCACGCCGCGCCGCCGCGCCGAAACTGTCGTGGTGGGCGAACAGGGCAGCCTTGTCCTCGACTACGATGGTATCTCGCTCTACACCAAAGAGAATCGCAACGCAGCCAAGCAGACATGGGAAAATCCATATCGAGGCGGGGCCAAGCCCGAATCGGCCTTTGCTTGCCTCAATGAACTCTTTACCGCACTGGAAGAAGAACGCGAACCCTCGAACAGTGGGCGCGACAACCTGAAGACTATCGAACTCTTGGATGCCGCCTACCGCTCCGCAGAAGAAGGTCGCCCGGTTCTATTTGGTCAGGAGGTGTACGCATGAAAATAGCTTTTTCTCGCCCCACAGCCAGCCGTGAGGAACAACGCCAGCTTTTTGAAAATTATCGGGCGGTGGGATATGAGGGGTTGCAACTCAAGGCCGGCCAATACATGCCCTATGTCGACAATCCTCAACAGTTCTGCGACGAGTGGGGGCAGTACGAAGGCGTCGCCGCCGGACTCATTATTGGCGGCAAGTTGGACGATGGCGGCATTGCCACCCTGCGCAAACTCTTCACCTTTGCCGGCGCCGTCGGTTCCGAGCGGATCATCTTCTGCCATGGCGTTCCCCGATCCGAAGTGACCGACGCCGATATCAAACAGTTTGCCCGGCTTCTGTCTGATCTGGGCCGGGAAGCGCAGCAACAGGGCGTGGCGCTCTCGCTCCATCACCACTACAATCAGCCCGTCATGCACCTCGCCGACATCGCCACCTTCTTCGATGCCGCCGATCCCGACGCCGTGGGGTTGACCATCGATACCGCCCATCTCGTCAAATCCGGCATTGGGGATGTGGCCGGCGTGATCCGAGAATTCGGCGATGTGATCGACAACTTCCACCTCAAGGATTTCGCCGACGGTGATTGGCGCGTCCTCGGCCACGGCGGTCTCAACTTTGATCCGATCTTCGCCGCGATTGGCGACATTGATTACGAGGGTTGGCTCTGCGCTGACGAGGAAAGCGGCGGCGATCTGATCGGCGGTATGAGGGAGTGCTATCAGGTAATCCGCGAGAAGTTAGCGGTCATTGGTAGTTCATAGAATAAGCGCCGCAAAAGGAGATCACTATCAAGGAAGCCATAGACTAGACGATTCCGCACAAGTACAGCCCGTTATCATCGAACACACAATACAAGGGTTGAAAGGAAGGATCTCATGCTCACAAACAGACTGTCTCGGCGTGGATTTCTCAAGATGCTTGCGGTTAGCAGTGTCACCATTGGTGCTGCAGGCTTGGCCGGCTGCGCCCCTGCGGTAATGCCAGGTCAACAATCGGGCGCCGCCGCGCCAGCAGCAGCCAAAGTTTCCCTGCGTAAAATGGCCTGGGGCAGCCCCTTGGAAAAGGCCAACATCGAAAACGGACTGAGCAGTTTCATGGAAGCCAACCCGGATGTGGAGGTGGAATACATCCACACCCCCGAACGCTATATGGAAGTGTTGCAGACTATGTTGGCTGCCAACAATGCGCCTGATGTCTTCAAGATAGGTGGCAACTTCTATCCTGACCTGGCTGTGAAGGGCGCCTTGCTGGATATTACAGATCAGGTGGCTGGCGACCCGATTCTGGGCGACCCGGATTTCTTCTTCCCCCTTGAAGAGAAGCGCAGCACAGTCGATGGCAAGTGGTATGGCATCGGCTCGACTTTCCAGTGGCGTCTCTTCTATTACAATGTGGCGGCGCTGGCGGAAGCCGGTGTTGAGCCACCCAGCACGGAGCCAGGCTCTGTCTGGTCCTGGGATCAATTTCTGGAAGCAGGTCGTGCTCTGACCCGAGACAGCAACGGGCGACATCCTGGCGATGGAGATTTTAATGTTCAGAATGTTGAGCAGTGGGGCACATTTGTCCCTGAGGGATTCTACGAGAATTATGTTTTCTCCAACGGCGGCGCAGTCTTCAACGAGTCGAACCAATATGCCTTGGACGCGCCCGAAGCCTACGAGGCCATTCAGATATTTGCCGACCTCTGGCTAAAGGAACGAGTTGCGCCCCATGGTTCCGTATTGCAAGAAACGGGCATGAATGCCTGGCAGATGCTGGCTACGGGCCGTGTTGCCATGATTCAGGATGGCAATTGGGCTTTACAGGATATTTCCAAGATGGAATTTGATTTTGGCGTCGGTGTCCTGCCCATGCTGAAACAACCAGCCACACTCGTAGGTTCTTCGTGGACTTCGATCTACGCGTCAACGCCAAACGTTGAGCCATCGTGGCGGCTCTTCCAATATCTCAACCTGGACGACTACCAATCACACCTGGTTCGTGTTGGCCTGTGGGGGGTCAGTCATAAGACGTTGCTCACGCCGGAAGGTGTAGAAACCTGGTGGGATCCGGCAGTCCATCCCGACAATTGGCTGCCCATGGAAACCGATTACAAGCTCAACTACGGGCATGTCCACCCCAATGTGGTCGGCACCCTCAGATCGACGCCCATGCTGACACAAGCGTTAAGCGAAGTTTGGACAGGCGCCCGCGCCGCAGAAGATGTACTGATTGAACTTACGCCGCAACTCAATCAAGTGCTTGCTGAAGAGCAGGCCAAGATCTAGGGACAACGATCTTCCGAGAAGAGGTTGACGTGAGAGCCGCAGAAGATAGTCTGCGGCCAAGATAGCCTCCATGCCAGTGATCTCTTCTCGGAAGACCAACTGCTACCCTCGGTACGTGCGAACTTGCCATCGTCCATTGTCGAGGGGACAGGAGGTAACCAATGAGCGCGAATCGCTTATCAGACGCTCCCGCCAGCAGCGGGCGTCGCCTGACGCTGGCGCAACGAGAAGAAATTGTCGGATGGTTATTTGTAACCCCGGCCGTATTGGGCTTAATCCTCTGGCTGGCTGGACCTATGATCTACTCGATCTGGCTCAGCCTTACAGAATGGGATCTGATTCGACCGCCGCGCTTTATTGGCATTGCGAACTTTACGCGCATGGTAGAGGATCGGCTCTTTTACAGATCACTGTGGGCTACGCTCTATTATACGGCGTTTCATGTGCCCTTGACACTGATTTTGGCCTTTCTGGTCGCCATGCTCTTGAACACCAAGACACGCGGCATTGCTTTTTTCCGCACACTCTACTATATCCCTAGCATTGTGCCGGCGGTTGCCAATGCCGTCCTGTGGATCTGGATCTTTAACTCAGAGTTTGGGCTGCTCAACCTCTTTTTGCGTTGGCTGGGCTTCGACAAGATCCTGTGGCTGCAAGATCCGCGTACTGCTATGCCGGCGTTAATCCTGATGAGCCTGTGGAGTATGGGCGGCACGATGATCATCTACCTGGCCGGTCTCAATGGCATCCCTGAGCAGCTCTACGAGGCTGCGGAGATCGACGGCGCCGGAGGCTGGTCCCGTTTTTGGAATATTACCATCCCCATGATGACGCCCGTGATCTTCTTCAACCTGATCTTGCAGATCATCGGCTCCTTCCAGGTCTTTACCGCCAGCTATTTGATGACGCGTGGGGGACCAAACTATGCCACCAACTTCTATGTACTTTACCTCTTTGACAACGCTTTTTCCTGGTTCAATATGGGATATGCCGCGGCGCTGGCCTGGGTCTTATTCTTTATTATCTTGGGCCTCTCTTTGATCGTTTTTCGTAGCGGTTCGCGTTGGGTCTATTACGAGGAAGGCAGCTAAGAGAGGAGGATTCATATGGCACAAGCAGTCAAACAATCATCAATGCCAACGCTGATCCCAGATACGCATCGAGCGAACCGTTGGTTAAAAATTCGGCAGCGCACATTCCATGGTCTTATCGTGGCCCTGTTATCAGCGGGCGCGCTGGTCATGTCGGTGCCCTTCTATTGGCTGCTCTCCAGCTCGCTCAAGTCGCCCACAAAAATCTGGCTCTATCCGCCCCAGTGGATTCCTGATCCAGTGGTCTGGCAGAACTATGTAGAAGCACTTACGGCCAGCCCATTTCACCTTTACCTCTTTAATACCCTGATCATCGTGGTTTTTAACCTGGTCGGCGTGTTGCTCACCGCCTCCATGGCGGCCTATAGCTTTGCTCGTCTGCGCTTCCGCGGACGCGAGGTACTCTTTACGATTCTGCTCTCCAGCATGATGCTGCCCTGGGCCGTGACCATGATCCCGCGCTATATCTTGTTTAAGAATCTAGGCTGGCTGGATACTTTCCTACCCCTGATTGTGCCTGATTGGTTTGGCGGCGGCGCCTTCAACATCTTTCTGTTGCGTCAATTCTTTCGCACAATTCCACGCGATTTCACTGACGCTGCACGCATCGACGGAGCTGGGGAATTTGGCATCTACTGGCGCGTCGTGCTGCCGCTGATCAAACCGGCCCTTACTGCCGTTGCTATCTTTACCTTCCTCCACCACTGGAACGATTTTATGGCTCCCTTGATCTACCTTACATCGCCAGGGAATTATACGATCTCGCTCGGGCTGGCCTCATTCAAGGGGCTTTACACCACACAGTGGCACTATTTGATGGCCGCATCTACTGCAACCATCTTCCCGGTGTTGGTTCTCTTCTTCATGGCCCAACGCTACTTTATTCAGGGAATCGTTCTTTCGGGGATTAAGGGATAGTTGTACCGACCAACATGTTCAGCATCTGTGAAATTATCCGACCGTAATACATCTATCTGAGGAGATTTTCCGTGACTGACAACCATCGTAGCGAGACAAAAATCGAATACACCAATGCCGTCGATCCGAAGGCAGCCAATCGCTTCCCGTGGGGCAGCATCCAGTGGCTCTGCACAGGAGACACCGCCCCCGATGGCAACATGACCTTTGGCTATGTCCAGATCGAGCCGGGGCAGAAGAACCCACGCCATTACCATCCCAACAGCAGCGAAGTACTCTTTTTGATCGAAGGCGAATTGGATCACAGCCTCGGCGACGAGATTTTTCACCTGACGGCGGGGATGTCCATCTTCATCCCCATCGGCGTGGAACATGACGCCCGCAACAATGGCAGCGTCACCGCACGCATGGTCGTCGCCTATCCCACCGGAGATCGCCAGGCTGTGATGTTAGAAGCTGGCCGCGACGAGTAGATCCAGGCAACTAATCACCACAAAGGGGGACAGACGTATGTCGAAGACAATCCTGATGATCGGTGCATTTGACACCAAAGGCGAGGAGTACGCTTTTTTGCGCCAGCAGATCCTGGCCCAGGGTCACCGCGTTGTAAGTATGAACACCGGGGTCATGGGATCGACCGATCTCTTCCCGGTGGAGATCGCCGCGGAAGAAGTCGCCGCTGCCGGCAACGGCAATCTGGCGGACCTGCGCCAGAAAAAGGATCGCGGCGAGGCTATGAAGGTCATGTCCGCCGGGGCTGCGGCGCGGGTGGCCGCGCTCTACCAATCGGATCCCTTTGACGGCATTATCGGCATGGGCGGCACTGGCGGCTCCAGCGTTGTCACTGCGGCCATGCGGGCGTTGCCGGTGGGCGTGCCCAAAGTCTGCGTTTCTACGGCGGCATCGGGCGACACATCCGCCTATGTCGGCAGCAAGGACATCACCATGATTCCTTCGATTGTCGACGTGGCGGGCCTCAATCGCATCTCACGCATCATCTTCACCCAGGCCGCGGGCGCGATTTCGGGCATGGCGTCGGCCTCTCTTCCCGACGCTGGCGAGGACAAGCCGATTATCACGGCATCTATGTTCGGCAACACCACCGAGGCCGTTAATGCCGCCCGCGCCGCCCTCACCGACAAGGGCTATGAGGTCTTTGTCTTCCACGCCACCGGCACTGGCGGCAAAACTATGGAGTCGCTGGTCCGGGAAGGTCTCGTCGACGCTGTCCTCGACATCACCACTACTGAATGGGCGGACACCATCTGCGGCGGCGTCTTTGATGCTGGTCCTGAGCGGTTGAGCGCCGCCGGCGAAATGGGCATCCCCCACCTGATTGTCCCCGGCTGTGTGGATATGGCGAACTTTGGCGGCATGGCAACGGTTCCGCAGAAATACAAGGATGCGAATCGACTCTTCTACGAGTGGAACCCGTCGGTGACGCTCATGCGCACCAATGTTGAGGAAAACCGGCAGATGGGCGAGATCTTCGCGCAGAAGGCCAACGCTGCCAAAGGACCGGTGGCCTTTCTGATCCCCCTGCGCGGCGTCTCCATTTTGGACGGCGACGGCCAGATCTTCGAGGATCGGGCTGCCGATCAAGCCATGTTTGACGCCATCAAAGCCAATTTGCGCAGTGACATCCCCGTGGTGGAGATGGACGCCAACATCAACGATGCGGCCTTCTCCGCCAAAGCCGTGGAGATGATGCTGGAGTTGATTGCGCGGAAGTGATTGGGGATGGGGGACTGGGGACTGGGCGCTAACTTGAGGGGTAAACGGGCAAGTGCCGGGGACTTTGCGCCGCAGTCGAAGCATCCACGCCTGCCGTCACGTCCTGAAGTCCCCGGCACTTTCGCAGGTGGGGACTGGGGACTGGGGAGCGGGCCTAACTTGAGGGGTAAACGGGCAAGTGCCGGGGACTTTGCGCCGCAGCAAGTCGGAGCATCCACGCCTGCCATCACGTCTAGTGTGAAGTCCCCGGCACTTTCGCAGGTGGAGGCTGGGGACTGGGAACTGGGCAATCGAACCACCTGCAAACCTGCAAACCTGCAACTTCACCATAGGAGGACTCTATGCCACTCACACGTCAGGACGTTTTGACCCGTCTGCGCAAGAACATTGACGCCGGGATTCCCATCATCGGCGGCGGCGCAGGAACGGGGATCAGCGCCAAGTTCGAGGAAGCTGGCGGTGTGGATCTGATTGTCATCTACAACTCTGGACGCTATCGCATGGCCGGGCGCGGCTCGCTGGCTGGGTTGATGCCCTATGGCGACGCCAACGCCATTGTCATGGAGATGGCGAGTGAAGTACTCACGATTGTCAAGGAGAGTACGCCGGTGCTGGCTGGCGTCTGCGGCACCGATCCCTTCCGCAAGATGGGCTATTTCCTCAAACAGGTCAAGGATATCGGCTTTGTGGGCGTGCAGAACTTCCCCACCGTCGGCCTGATCGATGGCACCTTCCGCCAGAATCTGGAAGAGACGGGCATGGGGTATAAGTTGGAAGTTGAGATGATCCGCAAGGCCCACGAGATGGATCTCTTGACCACGCCCTATGTCTTCAATGTCGACGAATCTCGCCAGATGACCGAAGCTGGCGCTGATATTATCGTCGCCCACATGGGGTTGACCACCGCAGGCTCCATCGGCGCCGAGACTGCCCTCAGCCTGGACGACTGCGTGGTCAGGGTACAGGAGATCGCCGACGCTGCCGCTGCCGTCAACCCGGATGTGATGGTCCTTTGCCACGGGGGACCGATTGCCATGCCTGAAGACGCCGAGTATGTACTGCAACGTGTCAAGGGCGTCCACGGCTTCTACGGCGCATCCAGCATGGAACGGCTGCCCGTCGAAACCGCCATGACCGAGCAGATGCGCAAGTTCAAGGCGGTTCGGTTTGCATGACGGAGAAAGTGCCTTGTCGGATTGACATCTAAATTCCACTGTCGATTACACACATAGGGAGAGGCGTTGTGCGTATCAATTTCTTAGGAAAGCTTGTGGATGAGCCAGAAATCAGAGCTGGGTTTATCGGGTGTGGCTCCCACTCGTTTCGCAATATCTACCCTACCTTTCAGTTCGCGCCAGTCAATTTGGTAGCCACCTGCGATCTGGACCTGGCGAAGGCGCAGGCATTTGCAGCTAAATTCGGCGCGGCCAACGCCTATTCTGACTATCGTCAAATGTTGGAACAAGAAGATCTGGATGCGGTCTTCATTGTCACCGGTTACGATGCCCAGGGGCGTCCCCTCTACCCAGGCATGGCGATAGATTGTTTGAAGGCAGGCCGCCATGTGTGGATGGAAAAGCCGCCGGCGGCCTCTTGCGCCGATATTGAACAGATGCAAGCGGCCGCCGTCGCCGCAAACAGACAGGTGCAGGTAGGGCTGAAGAAGATGTTCTTCCCTGCGAACGAGAAGGCCAAACGACTGACCGAACGTGCGGACTTCGGCCAGATCTCACTCATGCGCCTGGAATATCCACAATATATTCCTACGCTGGATGAGTTTGCGCGCTATCGAGAGCAGATCGAACCTGTACAACGCACCATCGGCTTTTTGGATCATCTCTGTCACCCGGCGGCGGTGTTGGTCTATGTGCTGGGGATGCCAGATAGCCTCTTCTATCAACGCAGCTCCAATGGAGCGGGCGTGGCGCTCTTTACGTTTGCGTCGGGCGCTGTTGCCACGTTGGCCTTTACACACGGCGCTGCCCCGTTAGATGGGATGGAACGCACCATGATCGTCTCTGATTCCGGCCGGCATATCGTGGTGGATAACAACCTCCGTGTGACCTACCACCGTATGCCTCGGTTGGGATATGGCAATGTGCCGGATTTTTACACAACCGAGCCGGACGAGACGACGGCAGTATGGCAACCTGAGTTCTCGCTGGGTCAACTTTACAACAAAGGCATCTTTTTGCTGGGCTATTACAACGAAGTCAACGAATTTGCCAGGGCAATCTTGGAAAATCGTCCTCTGGCCAAAGGTACATTAGAACAAGCCTGGCAGGTAACGCGCATTTTTGAAGGGTTTGCTGAAGGCCCTGGCAAAACCATCTCGCTCTCTTGATCCATTGTGGAGACAGGCTATGCATCTTGCTTTGCGGTATCTTGAGCATTCTATTGTCAGCCAATGTTCACCAACGAGGAGGGAAGTATGGAAGATTTTTGGAAGTCCTTTTTTGAGAGGAATGCCAACCTGAATCGCCGCCGGTTTCTACAGCTATCGGCCCAGGTCAGCGCTTTGGCAGCCCTCACCGCCTGTGGATCTGGACCCGAAACACCCTCTGGTTCTACGGTCGCAGAACCCGCTGCTGTGGCCACCGCCGCGCCAGAGATTGCCGAAGAGATCGAGATCAGCCGCCAGTTGATCGGCGAGTTAGAAGGCCCCGAGGTGATCACCGATCCGGCGCTCTGGCCGACCAGCTTCCAGGAAGCGCCCGATCTGGCCGCGCGTGTCGCTGCTGGCGATCTGCCCCCGGTGGCGGAACGTATCGGCCAGGATCCGCTGGTGATCAAGCCTGTGCATGAGATCGGCAAATATGGTGGAACCTGGCGGCGCGGCTTTACAGGGCCTGGCGATGTCTTCAACGGTTGGCGCGCCGCCACTGGCCCGGATGGTGTACTCTTCTGGGATTATACAGGCCAACAGCCGGTGCCGAACATTGCCCGTGATTGGGAGATCAGCGACGAAGGTCGCGTGATCACCTTGCACCTGCGCAGAGGGATGCGCTGGAGTGATGGCGCGCCCTTTACAGCCGATGACTTTGTCTTTTGGTTTGAGGATATGTACAGCAACACCGAATTGGTACCGCGCCCTAGCATCTACATGACCATCAACGGCAAACCGGGCGCAGTCGAAAAGATCGATGAACACACCGTGCGTTTGGTCTTCCCCGATCCCTACTACTTAATCGAAGGTGTGCTGGCTGGCTCTACTTCTTTAGATGGTCACGCTCGCCAGGGACGGGCGGCCATGGGACTCTTTGCCCCTGCCCATTACTTGAAGCAGTTCCATCCAAGCTACGCGTCAGAAGAAGAACTCAGTAAAAAGGTAGCAGATGCTGGCTTCGACAACTGGCGCAATCTCTTCTTAAACCGCAACGACTGGTCTTTGAATCCAGATCTGCCTGTGGTGACGCCGTGGAAGGTGACTTCCCCCATCAATACACCCACGTGGGAGATGGAGCGAAATCCGTACAGCATCTGGGTGGATACTGAAGGCAATCAACTCCCCTATATTGACCGCGTGGTGATGACCCTGGCCGAGAATTTAGAGGTGTTGAACCTGCGCGCCATCGCTGGTCAATATGATTTTCAAGCCCGCCACATTGATATCGCCAAATTGCCTGTCTTCCTGCAAAATCGGGACCAGGGCAACTACAATGTCTATTTAGATCCGGGCACCTATGGCGCCGATATGTTCATCGCCATTAACAAAACCTATGCTGGGGATGCCGAACTCAACAAGTGGTACAACAATGTGGATTTCCGGCGTGCGCTTTCGCTTGGCATCAATCGCGAGGAGTTAAACGAGATCTTTTGGCTGGGTTTGGGCGTACCCAGCACTGTGGCGCCCGACGATGGCAACATCTATAACCCAGGCCCTGAATACCGTACCCTCTGGGCTACCTATGAGCCTGACCGGGCTAACAGTCTGCTGGATGGGGTAGGCTTAACCCAGAAGGACAGTGAGGGATACCGCCTGCGCAGCGACGGTCAGGGCCGCCTGCGCCTGGAGCTGATGACCTATGGCGGCCAGTTCCTCCAATATACGCAGATCAGCGAAATGATCCGTACCCAGTGGCGCGAGATTGGCATTGATGTCCAGGTCAACGAAGTGGAACGCAGCCTGGGCGAAAGCATGCACGCTGCCAACGAAACGCAAATGTACGCCTGGACCAGCGATGGCACAGATAATCTGTACAACTATGCCGGCAATGCCATTCCCATTGGCAATGGCAGCTTCCACGGCGCGCTGTGGGGACTCTGGTTCCAGACCAATGGCGCCGAAGGGGAAGAACCGCCTGCCTCCATGCAGAAGGTGCTGGCGAACTTCCGTCGAGGGTTCGGCGTACCCCAGGAAGAGCGCATTGAGCTGACGAAGGAGATCTGGGCCATCATCATTGATGAAGCCTACCTGATCGGTGTAGTAGGGCTTTCACCAGCGGCCATGGGCGTGCGTATTGTCAACCGCAACATGGGTAACATTCCTGCCCGACAGTACAACAGCCCAGATGTAAAGAACCCAGGTATCTCTCGCCCGGTGACCTTCTTCTATAAGTCATAGCAGGGACAGGGCAATCGCGAGCTTCGTGATAGCAACGGATAAATCCGGCTTCTG
>JAHBVG010000134.1 GCA_019637695.1 Caldilineaceae bacterium
GCGTCTCCCGTCTATCTCTATCCGCCCTGCGTAAGTCCTAATCAGTATATACAATCGCTTTCTGCCACACCTCCAACCGCTCAAACTTAAAACCCATCTCCCCTCCCTCCCCTATCTCTATCCCTACCCCTATCCCTCTCTCCCCTCTCTATCTCTATCTCCATCTCCCCTCTCTATCTCTATCTCCATCTCCCCTCTCTATCTCTATCTCAAACCGCCCATTGCCAAAGACCGCCCCTTTGCCAACATGAATCAATTCGCCCAGCCGCAGCAAGGGCATAAAAGGTGCGATCTCCCCAGCGTAGGTCACTGCGCCAGCGATCCCCCCCAAGTTCATGCGGCGTTCCTGACGGGTTGAATACCGTTCCCAATTACGCCAATGGGCGTCGGCTGCAACCATCTCTACTTCTTCAGCCCGTTCGATCCAGCCGCGATAGTCGATCTCCCAGCGTTGGCCACCGTGAAACACACTCAGGGACGAGACTCGGCGCAAAAGGGAGCGCACCAGTACATGGAACGGCGGCGCTCCCGTGACATAGCTATCCTGGTACTTCAGACGAGCAGGGGTCAAAAAGCGTACAATCACCCAGTCCTTCTTTGCCTCCGTCCCATGCCCCCAGGTGGCGGCACTGACCGGAGTCGGTTGGTTGCCCAGAAACCGGCCACTTCTGCCATCGAAAAGGGGAATCTCGGCGTCCGGCAGCCAGGCTGTAGCCTCACTCAGCCCCGCCCGCACCCGTTCTTTGCCCAGCCCCCGCCAGCCCAGCGCCCGGAAGGCCGCCAGTAGATACGGGAAATGCCAGATAGCCTGCCCTGCCAGTACCAGGGAAAAGGTCAGCGGTTCACCGGCTGCCAGCGCCTGGGGCATGGGCAGTTGGGGGGCCAGCACAAAGGGCTGGGGAATCGCCTCGTGGCGGCGCAGCACCTCGGCGTCTGCTGGCGGCGTCCCCTCAAACAGGTAGGCATAAGAGCAGGCAGTCGGTTGTCCGCAACGACCATCGCACAACTTGCCCTCGGGCCGCAGACAGGTGCCCTCCTTGAGCAGAAAGCCAAAACCACCCCGCAAAATGGTGGCCGCCTGACCATGCAGGGCCAGGGGCGCCGATGGCGTCAGGCTGATGCGATAGCGGGCCAGCAGCAACTGGTCCGGCAGCGGCAGCAGATCGCTCACGCCACGGCCTCCGTCAGGGGCTTCTCGTCCCACAGCAACTGGCCGAAGATCCCCGCAAAGAGCAGAATGGCGGTAAAGAGGAGGACGAGAGAGGGATAAGTGCCTGCCACGACACCCGGCGCCTTTGCCGCCTCACAGATAAAGACGGTCTCTTGTTGACAGACCAGATAGCTGTCGCTCAGAAAATCTACCAACAGAAAACTGAGCAAAAAGGCCAACGCCCCGGCCCGCCAGAAAACGTCCCAGCAACGCCCCAGTGCTGTAGGGGCGGACCCTTGTGTCCGCCTGTCATACGATATCGGTTCCGGTCCCATCGCCGCCGCCACTTTTGCCAGCAACACCTGCCACGAAACTGCGCCTAATCCGGCGCAGAGAAAGCCCAGTGCGAGCGGATGAATCAGACTGAAGTGCAGCAACCCGTTCCAGTTCTGCTGCAAGAGAGTCCCCACCACGCCCAGGAACATCCCCGCCCGCAGTCGAGGAAGCGAGATATCCGGCGCGCCGGGGAGCAGCCAATAGACAACCTGGACGATAACCACCACATAGACAGCACAGGCCAACCCCCGATTCGTCCATTCCAGCCAGTCCAATGCCGATTTTTGGCTAAGCGGATTGATCAGCGCCTCCAGCAGTGACCGGCTTCCCCATGTCACCCAATCCACGCCCACCCACTGGGCAGCGGGTAGGAAGCGCCACACAACAAGCCAGAAGACGAAGTAGAGAAAGGCCAGGGACACCCCGCCCATCAGCGCCCGTACAGAAAAGCGGGCAAACCGTCCCCAACCTGCCAGCCACCCTTCCGTCTGCGCAGCCACTTTCAACCGTTCGGCCATGTCCAGATCGTAGCGGGGCAGAAACCAGCCCTGGAGCAGAGATGTTGCCATCTCCTTTCCCCAGTCCGAATCCCGGAAGAGGGCGCGCAGCCGACGCTGACCGCCTGCGCCGGTCAGCAGCACATCTTTCATCGCCTGCTCCCGCCGATCCTGAATTCCCGTCCGATCTTCCACCTCATAGACCCGCAAAAATCGCTTTCCCTCAGCCTGAGCCTCCTGTTCAGCCAGAGTCAGGCGAAAAAAGCCCCTCCGTTCCTGGCGCGCAATCTCATCCTGCCAAGCGTAAAGGCTGCGCCGCAAAACGGCTTCCATTTGGGAGCGAACCCTTTTCGTCGCAGTCTCGTATAGCTCAGCCAGATTCTGCCAGGCCAGACGGCGCAGATGAAAGAGGGTTATCCGCAGTACCGGGTCGTCTTCGGTTACCAACCCGGCAAAGAGCAGCGTCAACCGGGCTGCCCGCTTGCGGTCCTCCTCATCCCGGCAGACACCCACAATCAGGTGGGGTGTCCAGGGCAGCAGATCCGCCAACCAGTCGCCGCCGGCGGCGCGGATGCGGTCCCGCTGCCCAGCCAGGGCTGCATCTGTGGGCCAGTCGCGTCCGGGAGATGGGACTTCCAGCTCCAGTACTCGTTCCTTCCCTTTTGGATAAGGTGCACCCGTAGGTTGACGAAGCTCCCAGCGCCCCTCCGCCAACTCCACCAGTTGAAAGAGCGGACCGTCGTCCAGGCGAAGAGACCAGCCGGGAAACCCATCTGGTGTGATTAGAGAGACGACCTCCCGCTGTTGTTCAGGCGCGTTAGGAATATCTGTGACGGCCATACGTGCCTCATCCATTGGGAAGTGTCAAGAGTTGCAACGTACAGGCAAGAACACCGGTTGCCGTCAGCTTCACAACTTCGCCTGAGTCTGTGACCAGATCGCGAAGTCGCGCTCGCCCATTGTGAGGGTCCTTTGCGTCCACATCGGCCCAAAATACTTTCGCACATTCTTCGGTCCGGCCCTGGGTGGGATCGATACGGTTGAAAGCCTTGCGAAACTCATATACCAGCTTCAGGTCAGCCGGAAATTCCAGAGAGCCAATCTCCAGCATTCGGTCCGATTCCTCATACAGATAGAGCAGAGGAATCTCCAGACGCATAGCAATCGGCGTCAGATAGGGCAGCAGCCCTTTGTAGCCGCCGCTGGCGATGAGCAGTGTATCGTCGCTGCGCTGTGCAGCAAGTTGGAGGGCCGTGTTGGGCAGCCCTGCGTTCAAAAAGCTGTCGGCGTCGTCGGCCCGCAAGCCGACCACGTTCATCACCCGTACATCTTTCAGCGTAACGCCGATCACACCCTCGCGCACGGCCTCGGCAATCGTCTCTGCGCAGAATTTGCCCGAGGGGGTGTCCGATGCCAGCAATATCACCCGGTCGTCGCTGACCAGCGGCTTGCGGCCCCTCTCGTTTTCGCCCAGCAGCGAGAGGCTCGCCAGCTCTGCGCCCGACCAGGCCCGTTTGGCTGCGGAGGGTAAATTTTGGTTCTTCCATAACGCTCCCAATTGCCTGACCAGCGCACTGCGTCCATTGACCCACCTGGGATGCTCCCCATTGAAACGCCGCCCTGCCTGCTCCTGCCTGTCCGCTTCGGCCAGCGCCTCGCCCAGAGCGCCCAGCGTAGCAAAAGGGCTACCTAAATCGCCAAAGCCGGCCGCCACCGATTCCTTCTCGTTCACCTTATCCGTCACCAACGAAATGCCCACCGTTACCAAAATCGTCCGCGCCATCTGCCCCCCCTTTATAGATGTTCCCTCTCGTAGGTCGGGCCGACAGTCCGACTTACCACTGCTCCCCTCATAAGGCTTATTCAAAGAATAAATTATCCGGACAAAGTCCCCGGCACTTTCTATCCAAGCGAAGCCGGTAGGCCACAAGCACCCCACTGTTGTACGTGAAGTGCCGGGGACTTTTGGATACTTATTTCCGTGAATTCGCGTAGGTCGGACTGACAGTCCGACCTACGATTGCTCCTTGACCCTTTCAGTCCACCCTGCATAGCGCACGAAGAGCCCCGGTTGGTCTTCTGTGCCGTAAGTGCGCACTGCCGCGGCGGTATATTCGTCATTGTTGGTCTGCAAGGCCACTTCCCCCGCCTCGACCAGCAACGCAACCGGCCCATCCAGTTTCAATCCCAGCCCAACCAAACGAGACGATACCTCTTCTCCCTTCTCCCGGTCTGGTGCATCCACCAGCAGGGCCACCCGCACCAGCTCTCTGTAGCTGCGCCATTGGATTTCGCCTGCGCTGCCAAAAAGCCTGCCCCGGGTCCACGCCTCTCGGCGCAGGCTGCTCCACGGCTCAATGGCAACACGGGTAGCATCTTCGGCGATAGCCATCCACTCGTTGCCCAGCAGATCCTTGCACCCGTCGCACAGACGCCACAGGTGTTCGTAGCTCTCTACCACCCCATACGCGCTGACCAGCCACTGTTCTTTTATCCCACTCATTCCGCCGCCTCCTTCTGCACCATCCACGGCGCGACCCGCCATGCCTGCGCCCCCGTCTCCCACAACTTTTCCACCGCAGCGTCGGGTAGTGTCCATGTCTGGCGCAACCCACTTTTTGCCAATGTCGCGTCGGACAAAATCACACCATCCCCTTCGTCCACAAAGTTGTACTCCTGGCGCAGATCTTTGGCCAGCCAACCGATCCCCCGCAGCAAGCAGCCATCTTTCGCTTTCTGGGCATCCTTCCCAAAATAGGTGAGGGTGGCTGCCTCTACCTTCCCCTGCAATCGGCCCAGCCCGCGCCGGGCGCCGTAGCCAACGGGCAGGCGACCATTGAATAGATCGTCCAGCGCGTAGGCAGTCAGCCCCACCTGCCAGAGTTCAAAATTCTCCAGGGTCAGCGTCAAATCAAATGCGCCCTCTTCCAGTACTTCGTAGAAAAAGAGCGCGCCGGTCTGGGCCGCACCCCGCTGCCGGTTGATGCCCACCCCGCTGCGCGTGGGCAGCTTCTCCTTTGGATTGAAAGCGGTGACAAGGTAGGCATCGCTGACGGCCAGTCGCGCCGCCAGACCGCCGCAGCCGAAGAGCTTGCAGACCGGACATGCCTGGTGATAACGCTGGCGAAAGTTGCTCACCTCCTCGATCACTTTGGTGCAGGACGATCTTCCGCCGCTCTTGCCCTCCTGATCCAGAACGTTGCAGATGGAATCGGTCTTGCCAAAAGTAACGGCCAGTTGTTCGCAACGGCTGCGCAGCACCCCTTTCAGGCTGCTGCCGGGCAGATAGGGTTCTTCCTGGCCGTTGCGCCACGTGCGCACGAAGCGCATATCCGGCTCTGCTTTGCCCTTCTGCGCCCCGCCCCGCCCCTGCTTCAGCCCCTTTCGACGCTCCTCTTCTTTGGCTTTCTTATCGGCGATGGCCTTGCGCTCCTGCTGCACCAGTTCGGCAAAGGGCAGATCGCCAGCAGCTACAGCCGCGTCCTGGTTCAAGTATTCCAGCGGATCATCCCCCGCCTTGACCAACAGCGGCGCGACCGGTTGCAGACGCAAGGTCAGGCGCAGTTCATTGCAGCGTTGGTGAAACATTCCTCACCCATCCTTTCGGGTCAAACCAGCGAAAGCGGGACATAGATTCTCTCGTAGGTGCGGTTTCTAATCGCACTTTAATTTCAGGTCAAGGCTTTCTCAAGCCTGGCAAAACAGTCGTCCAAAAACGCCTTTGCCTCCCGGCTTTGTACTTCCTTGTCCGGCGTGCCTCCATCTTTGCCTCGCAACCAGGCCAGCAGACTCTTTTTGTCCGTCAGATTGACCCGCTGCACCTGTTCCAGATGCAGTTTGCACTGGCCCAGTCCCCGGCTGCGGATGCCGCCGAGAGGGACAAAGCCGTGGATCATCTCTTGCAGCCCCACGGCCAGCAGAGCCAGGTCCAGATCGGAGGGGCGTTCGAGTACCAGGTCTACATCGAAGCAGAGCTTAGAGGGCAAAACTTCGAAGTCGAACTTGAACTGGTCGCGGGCCGTCTGGGTATCCCGGTCAATGCCCACCCCATGCCGGATTTCACCCCGCTTCTCCTCGATCCTCTCCTTTCCCGGTCGCCAGGCCAGGTCTTTGACCAGCAGCCGGGATTGGTTGAAAGGCGAACCAAAGAGTCGGCAGGTGTCGCAGAGGCCCTGGCTGCTGTTCAGAAAGTCAACCAGCTTCTGTTCATCAAAGTTGACGCCGCTCATCGCCTCCTGCAGTTCGGTGTACTTCCTCTGCCACGTGCGATTGGTTGTCAGGCAATCACTGTTTGGACCATCTGCCAACTGGCAGGTGCGGAACGGGACGCCAGCCACGCCAGCGATGGTGCGCTCCACCGTACTGCGCAGCGCGCCTTTAAAGGACGAACCGGGGATGAATGGGTTGCCCCAGGCGTCGCGCACAACCGTGGCGTCTGTGCGTTCGCTGCCATAGCCGCTGCCCACGTGCAGCCCGGTGACCGTCTCCAAATAGCCGCGCAGGACAATGCGTTCGTCGCCTGGCCTTCGTTCATCTCTATTGGTCATCTTCTCCTCCTTGTGGCTGGCTGATGAATGGCTGCATCTCTACCAACACCTGTTGTGTCTGCTCTGCCTGCTTGCGCTCTTTCTCGTCTTCTTGCCTGTCCCGTTCCATTACGGCGTGGGCGCTGGCCGCGCGTTCCAGGGCGTGGAGAAAACGTTCCGCCATCTCCACCCGCTGTTCTTTGCCCAGACGAACCAATGCCTTTGTCTCCTCGGTCTGGTCCACACCAACGACTGCTTCTTTGGCCCGCTGCTGCGCGGTGGCGCTGTCGCTTTCCATTGCACCGATCTCTTCAATCAGTTTCTCGGCCAGGGTGGTCCAGCTACCGGACTTTTCCTTCTCCCGTTCCATGCGCGCGGCCAGCAATCGGGCCAGGGCGCGACGGCGCTGATCAGCCGTCGCGCGCCCTGGCCCAACTGCCACACTGTTGGACGCCGCCTGGCTCTGGCGCTGCAGGCGTTGAAGTTGTTCCAGGCGGCCCTTTTCCTTGTCCGCCATGGCTTTGCCCCGCTGCAAGGCAGAAAGAGCGGAGCCGGCAACCGGATGGTTGATTCGAGCCAGGGCAGCGGCCAATCGTATCTGGGCTGTCTGGCTGGGTGATGGTTTGGCAGGCATGGCTTTTACATAGCCTCCTTCTGGTTGTGAAAGGGATGGGCGACAACCACCTGGCCGAAGCCATCCTCCCGGCGTTCGCCGATGCCGTTCTGCTCCAGCCAGGCGCAGGCAGCCCGCAGTTGCGCCTGGTGGGCAGGAGCCGCCGCCAGTACAAAGACCGAGCCAGCCGCCACGGCCCAGTCGTCGCTGCGGGGGCGCTTGCCCCCCTCGGCTGTGTTCCACCCTGCAATGCGCCGGGTGCGGGTCGCCGCCACAAAGAGCGCAGTCGAGGCGGGCCAGGGGTCGGGCGGCGATTGGGGAGTCAAGCGGGCGTGTAAGGACGCGTAGTGCCCCAGCACTTCCGGCGTCAAGGCCGACGAATAGCGCAAAAATGGGTCTAGCAGAATGGCGTCACTGAGCAACGTTATCGGGACCAGACTCCACTGGCTTGTGATGCTGGCGGGCAACCGGGTCTGGAACGCGTCCAGCCGCTTGCCAGAGTCACCTGCCCACTTCGACCACACCCCCCAATCTGGCGCACAATCGGTTACTTGCACCCGGCCAAAGCCAGCCGTGCGAGCCGCGCCCACATAGAGAATGTCGTCGGTATTCAGGATACTGCCCCCCATCTTCTCGGCGATCCACGCCTCCTGCGCTTCGTCCACCCAGAGCCAGCCAGCCAGATATTGACCCGCTTCCATGGCCTCTCGGCTGTACAGTTGGTCCGGCGCAGTACTCTGCAACCCGGGCAGGATGGCGGAGCGGGTGATCATCCGTTTGGGCGTCTTAGATTTCCAGAAATTCAAATTTTTGGTCGTTGGGTGCTCGCCGCTTTCATAGTAACCGGGAAGGCGATCCAGAGAACTTTCACAATCGAGACATTTGGAAATGGCGCTGAGACCGTCCAACGCTTCGACAGGCGCAGGGGGCGGCGTCTTTTCCCAGCGCTGCATAGCCGCCTCTTCCACCAGCGCGGCCAAGGTGTCCCAGACGCCGTGGCCCAGGCGCGCCGCTTTCTTCTCCGCCTCGTCGCTGGCAAAGCCAGGCTGGTGTTTGCAGGTGCGCGCCGTGACAGGAAGCACCTGAGCAACATGGGGAGAAGAACGGGTATCATTGCTGTCGGGGTAGAGAGGGCCGCACCAGAGACCCGTATCTAGCAGACGCTTGAAATCTGCGTCCTCTTTCAACCCTGGGTTCTCTCGCAGCCAGCGCCAGGCCAGCGCCCCGCGCAGGGTGGAGCCGGGGATGTAGTCCAGGCTGGGGATAGTCTGTCCGTCCCTGTTTTCGTGGGCGCTGATGCTGACCGGACTTTCCAGCCGAACCCGCAGATAGTAGCGTTTCATGCCAGGGCCTCCAATAGTTTGTCTGGGTCAACCAGCGTTTCGTTCAGCCTCAAGCTGTCAATCTCCAGGCGACAACGACCCAATCCCCGCGACTTGCGCCCGCCCAGATGCTCGCAGGCTCGGATCGCCGCCACCAGCAAGCAGAGGGCGGAAGGATAGCCATTGGACAGGCGGCCGCCGTCTTCCAAATCGCCATGAATGACACCCCTAAAAGCCAGATGGGCCGGCGCGCTCTCCACCGTGAAGAGACGGCGTTCCAGAGCCACACCGCGCAGACGGCTGAGCATCACGTTGCTTTGGCGTTGACTGAGCGCGGGCAGTTGGCTGCGGGCTGCCGCGCTGGGGGTCTTGTCGCCCAGAAGAGGCAGAAGCAGATCTCTCCAATCTTTGGTCAACGCGCAGTTGTCGAAAAAGAGCGCCCCGGTCTGTTCTTTATCGCCAAAGAGGGATTTCTCTATCATCTGGGGGGCTGTCACCAGGGGCGTCAACTGGCGGGCGTAATGGCGCAGCCGCCCTTTCAGGCTGGAGCCAGGAATATAGGGGAAGCCCTGGGCGTCGGTGATCATCACCGCGTCCAAATAGCCAGCATAGCCATAGCCCGTGCCGATGTGGAGAGGAGATTCCAGGAGAATGGTCAGCGTCAGGTCAATTTTGTGTTGGGTCATGGCTGGCCTCCTCTGATGTTACTGGCAGGGATGGCGCTGACAGCTCCGGCTCGCTGGTTGCAGCCACAAACTCGTGGAGTTCAGCCAGATCGGCCAGAACAGTGTATATCTGGGTTTCGTTATTGACCGTGCGGCTGCCCCAGGGCATGCCCAAACTGTCAACGCTGGGCTGGGTATGGATGCCAAAATCAGCAAAGAAGGCGGTCAGCTTTTGGCGATGGGGCTGGCTCAGCCGGTAGAAGAGGAAGAACGTCTCAAAGGCTGCGGCCTCTTTGCCGCCGAAGAGGGCCTGGTAGAGGGCGTTGAGTTTGTTGCGGGGCAACGCCTCCCCCTCGCTGCGGCTTTTGATCCGGCGCACGTGATAGAGCAGCTTCTCTGCCTCCTCCAGAAGCAGCGGACGCCGGGTGAGAGCTGTCTCATCGTCGAGCCGGTATTCGTCATTGCGAATATCACGGATATTTTGCAGGATGGGGCTGCTGACCACGTGAAAGTCAATGACCGCCTGCCCTGGGTAGGAGCGCTTGGCCGCGCCCAGCAGCGAGGCGGCTTCTTTTTCCAGATTGAGAATGGGCTGTTTGGGGTGGGCAATGATGGCAGCGGCTGAAAGGGTGATCGGATCATCGTCTGTGAGAGGCTCCTTCAGATGTGCGAGCGCTTCCATGCCAGCCTGTTTGGCCGCGTTCACATCGATCTTCCCCACCGTGGACAAGCGCGTGTTGATGTCGGTGAAGAGTTTGCTCAGGGTGATGGCAACGGGCAGCACCCTGTCCGCTGCGCAGAGCAGGATCACGTCGTCGCCGCCCAGGGCGATCACCTCAAAGGGGATTCTGCCGTCCACAGGGCCACCGGGGAAGTGGTAGTTGAGGGCCAGGTAAAGCGCAGCACGCAAACTAAAGGAGACCTGCTGGCTCAGATGGCGGTGCTTTTCCGGGGTGTCGCAGTCGTCGAAGCGCCGCCCCATATTGTTGCCATCGGCGTAGAGGAAACCCATGTAATTGGCCGGGCGAGAGAGTTCGGCCAATTTGTCGGTGGTTTCAGGCAATTCGGCGTTGCGCCAGAGATGAACGTCGGACTCGGTGAGATAGGACAGGAAGTCCGCGCCCCATTTTACCTCATCGAGCAGTAGTCGCTGGCCGATGGGCTGGCGTTTGCTCATGCGATCTGAGCAGTTCCGTTTTTCCCAGCACCACTCACATAGAGCTTCTGGAATCCGCGGAACTGTGTAGCTGTGGGTGGCCGGCTGCGCACCGCAGGATTGGCATGCCTGGGTGAAAGGGGAATGGACAGTTTGCCAGAGAGAGAACCGGTTCTCCTTGGCCACCCGCAGACGGCGGCCCCCTTGCTCTTTGGCTATCTGAAAGCGCCGCTCTGTTTCCTTTGGCATGGGCTGTACCACCGCAGTCAGTGTCGCGCCGTGGGTGGTCCTGCGGTAAAAGTTTTCCAATTCCTGGGCTTTCGTCTCGGCCCGCTTTTCGTCGGCGAAGGCCAGAATCCCCGCGCCGCCGTCGGCGTAGACGATCTCGTCGTCGGTCAGGCCCAGTTTTTTCTGCAGGGTTTCCCGCTCGCTGGCGTCCTTGACCAACTGGCTGCCGCCGCGGATCTCCTTGAGACGCCCAGTTGCAAAAACAAACTCCTTGATGCGGTCCGCGTCGTAGAGGATGAGGTATTCGTGGTTGCTCATCTTGCCTGACCTCCCTCAATGACGACGACATCTTGCGCCTTTGGGCCTTTATCTCCGGCGACAACCTCAAACTCCACCCGTTGACCTACCTGTAGGTTGCGCCGTCCATGCCCGCGGATGCCGGTATAATGAACAAAAACCTCTTTGCCATCGTCGGTTTTGATGAATCCAAACCCTTTTCGATCATCGAACTTAATGACGCGTCCCTTTCGGCGCGTGCTGGCTGATATGGGCGCAGATGTCGCCGCTTTGCTTCGTATTCCGCTCTGATACTCGGCCAGGGTCACCTCAGCCGTGCCTGGCGTATGGCGGAACCAGTTAAAGTCAGGATATTTGTACAGTGCTTGGCCCGGCCAGGCCAGGATGTGTCGAAATTGTTGATAGGCAACATCGCTGCCTGCACGCTTCCGCCACTGTGCTTTACCATCCGCTGCACAGCCGACCGCATCGACTGGAACAGGCGATGTCGGCTCCAGGCGCAGGAAACGATCCACTGGATTTCGAGACGGTAGATGGGTCAACTGGAATTCGGTGATGACGATCTTTGTACTGCCTAATCCATACGGTTTGCCAAAGCCAATGTGGTGGCGCACATCCTTTTCCAGAAGCAGCGCATAACAGAGAAAGTTGACTTCGTCTGCTGTCAGATTGATGAAGTCGATACTGAACTCAAAGGTACTCATGTGGAGTTCCACTTCCATCAATCCAGGTTTGCCGCCACTCCCATATGCCTGTATCGTCGCTTCGTAATCAGCGTGATGGTAGTAGAGCTTGCGCCCCAACACCTGGCCCCTGCCGCCATCTTGAAAGTAGAAAGAGCCATGTCGTGGTTGGGGTCCCCCACCAATGGCGGGGATTTTGCGCCAATCGTCTTTCGTCTTCCCACTGATGAAGGCATCCGAGAAAGTAAGCCGCCCGGCCAACCCGGCAGCGTCATCGTCGCCACTTTTTGAGGTCTCCACCATGCCGAAAAGACGGCAAGCAGGGCAAAGAGATCCCATGTCATGGCAGGGCGTGTACTGCGCCGGCATCCGTCGAGACGGATCGATGGGACCCTGCCCGCCGCGGTACTGCTCGGAAAGGACACTCATACAGCTATCGGTAACAATCTCGTAGATCGAGCGCAGCGCGCCTTTGATGGAGCTGGCCTGGATGGCAGGCCGGTTGCCGATACGGCTGAAGGCCCGTATCTTGGAGTTGTCGTCTTGTTGCTTCTGTTGCCCTTCCCCGTGTACAAAGAGCGGCGTTTCGGGAATCAACTGGCAGACCATGCGCCCGTTGTAACGATCCGGGTGATAACGGTCGAGGGCTTCGCCGTCGCTGTCCCATGCCTGGCGTACCGGTTCAGTGGCTTCGAGTGGGACAAAGTCATAGGGATTGGGATTAGGCATGGGATCAACCTCCTTGCGCGTTGGGTGAGTAATCAAAGGCGGTACCGCCATCCCGCAAGCGTGGGCCGAAGGCGTTGGCTACGCTTTCCGATTTCAGCGCATCCAGCGCAGATCCGGTCACCTCGTAGGTGCGCCAGAGGCAATCCTGCCAGCCGTTGGATGGCAAGAGGCGCACGCCATCGGATTCCTCCAGGTGCTGCGTGATCCAATCGTACAGGTCGGATGCTTCACGGTGCTGACTATGACTATGTTGGATAGGCAAGCGCACGGTCAGGCTGCGCCACGTCGGATGTATATGCCCCAGCCCTTTGCGTGCGCCGCTGCCGATGCGTGCAGCGCCTTCGCTCATCTCTCGGCAGACGAGCGCCAGCAGTCCGAGATGCCACATCTCAGCGCCCTGAAGGCAAACTGTCAGCCCAAAGAGACTTCCCGCTGACAAAGGTAAATAGGTAAACGGACCATGTTTCACCTCGCCTGAAAACCGATCTATGGCGATACTCTTACGCACCTCCTCGCGGGCTTGCGTAGTGGGCCACGCATCTTGCAACTGCAAAAGACCAGCATGGGCTGTCGAACCGAAAAGACGACAAGCGGGACACATCGTAGCGTAAATCGCCGGTGTGTTGCGTACAGCATCATAGCGGGTCTCTTCCAATCGCTTTGAGCAGGAACGCCCTGGACCGCTCTCTTCAAAAGGATTGCAGGCCAGGTGTGCATCCGCGCTGCGCAGAATCCGCTCCGCTGTGCTGCGCCAAACCCCTTTGAGCGATGTAGCCGGAATCACGTACTTCTCCTTGCCATCGCTAGGATCGATGGCGCGGTGGAAGCTGGCCGTCTGGCTACGCTGCTCACCCTGGACCAGGATGGGCGAGCGGGCTTCTAATTCCAATTGAATGCGGCATTGGGTGTAAAGATGGCGATGCATGAGGTAGAGTGCCTCCTACAGTAGTCTATTACAATTCAATTATAGATACCTATAGTCGGTAGAAATCCCTGTGCAGGGCAGATGTAAAACAGAAGTTGGGGGAACGACTCTGTCTATTAATACAAAGTGTATTGACTTCACAGCCTAAAATGAGACCAACTGCCGGATGGGCATCGAAGAAGAGAGTAGTGACGGCAATCTCATTAGCGTAAGCCAGCGTTAGTATACACTCCGATTGTCAAATACGCAATGAAATTTTAACTTTGCAGGTAGCCCTGCTCCAGGTGGGTCACGGACCCGCCTGGAGCAGGGCTTAGTAGTTACAAGATTATGCGATTAAGCGATTAGGCGATTTCAGATCCTGCACACAGTCCCCCAATCTCGTAATCCCCCAATCGCTTGTCTAGCGCAAGTTAGCGATTGGGAAATTTCAGCGCCTCTTCATGATCCCAGTCCCCGATCCCTACCTTTCCGGCGCCAACCGCAACGCATTTTCACAATAGATCTTCGCCAGCACGTCCTCGGGCAGTCCGAGCGAGTTGAGGAACTCTTGCAGGCGGTTGTCGAAGTAGTCGCGCCCGTAGAGCAGGCGATCCTGGAATTCGATGAGGAAATCTTTGGCAAACTCAGGATCGCGGGTGAGGGCGGTGAGCGCCGAGCCAGCGGAGAGATCGGCCATCAGATTGGGATAGTCGCGGAACATCTGCGAGACCTTGCCGCCGGGCTGCACCTTGCCTGTGGGGTAGAGGACCTTGTTGTACTGGTCATCGCCGGAGATGTGCGCCCAGAAACCGGGGGCGTGGCCGATGAAGATGGTATCGGGGCAGGCGCGCACTGCCCGCTCAAAGGGGTCGATGCCGCCGCCATACCACCAGTTGGGCCGCGGATACTTGCGTCCTGTGTCGAATTCATAGTCGATGTGGACCGTCACCGGCAGCTTCTTTTCGCCGCAGAAACGGAAGAGGCGCAGCGCGTCCAGGTCGTCGTACATCATGCGCAGCTTGAGTTCCCCGTAGACCTGCACCCCGTGGACCTCCATCGCCGCTTCCAGTTGATCGATGGCGTCGGGCCGGCGTGGATCAGGTCCATAGCAGAGTACAAACTTATCGGGTGCAGCCTCTTTGTAGGCCAGGCAGCGCGCAAAGGGGATGGGATAGCCGTTGTCTGCTACCAGCGAGACGGTGTTGTAGGTGGGATCATACTCGGTAATGGGCGCTTCCCACGAGAGCAGCCATGTCTTCTCGATGTTGTACTGCGCCATGTTGGCCAGGAACCTTGTCAGATCATGGCGGTGCCAATCTGGGTGGTTGTGGGCGTCGATAATGCGCATTGGCTCGATCCTTTACGAGATGGGGTGAACTCTTTTTATTTCAGTTTCTATGATACGAACGGACACAGAGATTGTAAAAGTGGTACAATATCTATCATGAGCTATACCTTCATTTTGGCGAAGATATTTAGCTCTCACCCACATCAATCTCCAAACCTGGAAAGAGGAACCATGTCGAATCGGCCCCATTATCTTGTCCGGATTCAGGCTGCCTATGCAGAGGATGCTGGGCGGCTGGACGCTGAACTGGAGACGTGGCGCAGGCAATTTCGCGCCAATGCCGCAAATAACGCGCTCTTTGGCTACTTCGCTCCCAAGTGGCCACTGCACCTGGCCGTCGTCGCTGCTTTCCTCTATGAGCAGACCGGCAAGCGTTCTTTGGCCGAAGAGGCTGGTCAGATTATGCTCCGGTATCGGGAATGGACATCGCTCATGCCTCCTGAAGCGGCCGCGCTACGTCCCGAATACGAAGACGGCATTCCACCGTTGGATGCTGTCTTCGATCCTGTACTTTTCGCTGCTGCCTGCGAGCGTATCCGTTCTACGCTGAGCGATGAAACCTACGGCGAACTGGCCCAGATCGCGGCGGATAGTCTGCGTCCGATCTGGCGCTTCCCTGAGTGGGGCGGCCACAACCGCGCCTTGTTGCGGGCGGCCAGCCTGGCAGCATCGGCACGCGCATTCGCCGATCACCCGGATGCGCCCCAGTGGCTAAACATGGCCGATGAATTAGCCGAGGAAAGCTGGGGCCGGTGGAGCATTGAAGACGCCATGCTCTATCAATCGCACTGGCTGCGCGCCATGATCCTCTATGCCGAGGCGCGCAATCGGGAGGCTGAACTGGCGCAGTTTATCCAGCCTCGTATGCACCTGCGCGCCATGGTTCAACTCATGTCGCCACTGGGCATCCTGCCTGACTTTGGCGATTCCCACTGGCTCATGCATAGCGCCTGGGAGTGGCTTTCCTGCCTGGAGTGGGGAGCCAACGTCTACGGCGATCCTTCGATGAAGTGGGCGGCGCAGCGCATTTGGGAGGCACAGCAGAGGGAAGTGCCCAATATCTACGCGGCGAACGTGCTTACCCTGGCCTGGCGCTGGTGTGACGACAACCAGACGGCAATGCAACCTGGTGCCGTCCCTGACGCGCTGGACGATCTGGTGATCAAAAAGGTTGTCTTCCGCACGGGTTGGGATGCCAACGCCAGCTATGCCTGTCTCAACTACCGAGATGAAGGCGATTACGCACGGGTAGCGCGCGATTACCTGCGCGCGGATCTGGCCGTTTCTGCCGAAAAGATGCACCATGGTCACGCCGATGAGGGTAGTTTTGCCATGTTGGTCCACGACAGCACGATTTTGCTGCATGAAAGCGGCTACCGGGAACTGCCCCCAGATGGTATCTATCGCGCCGATTTCTATCACAATCGGCTGATCTGGCGTCCGGGTATGCTGTTGGGGGATCCCAAACCTCACGCTCTGCAGGACAATGGGCACTACAAACCGGTGCGCAGCGAACGGCTCTATCAGACACGGCTGGGTGATGCCCAAATCGTGCGCCTGCGCGTGACCGATCCCCACGAAGGGATCAGTTGGGATCGCTCGATCTTCTTCTTGTCCGACCTTCCCTGCTGGGTGGTGATCGATGGGGCAGCTTCCCAACGCACAGCGCCGCGCACACTGGCCAACCTCTGGTGGACGACCGATATCCTTGCCCAGGGCGATAACTGGTCTGACACGCATATCGGTCAGATCGGAGGATGGCAGAACGCCCGCACAGCGGCCCTGCGCATCCTCACCCCGTCAGTGCCGGGGCAGACACTTGGTTTACAAAGCGAAACAGTGCGTCGCTCTTTCCAAGAGGAGATCGTGCTTGCCTCCTTCTGGCGTGGACATCATCTGGCCGGGCGTACTGTAAACTTCGTCTCGGTGCTTTGGCCGTTACCCTATGGATCATCTGGGGAAGACGCCGGGCCGCAGGTCGAAGTGTTGGAAAGCAATCCGACAGGCCGTGGCCTGGGTGTACGCCTCCTCTGGCAAGGAGAGGAACGGTTGTTGACAACACTCAACGATCTGAGCGTGGGCCTGGTGCAAGAGGAGATCCGCCCGCGCCATACTTTCGAGCAAGGGAAGGCTGCTTATGGTCCTATTACCAGTGATGCGGCCTTTGTCTACACCCGCCGCCAGGGGGATCGAGCGTGGGCCGGCTTCATCAAAGGCACGCGCCTGGACAATGCCGGAGTCTCACTTTATAGCGCACCTCTCCAGGCCATGTTCCAAGAAGATGGCACGGATCGGGCCGGTACGCCCACACGCTTCCGCTGGGAAAGTGGCTGGGGAAAAGTAGGGACTGGGGATTAGGGATTGGGGCGAATTGCGGAATATTGTGAATTAGTGAGTCTTGAAAGGCAGGTTTATGAGGGTTCAACCACCGACGCCAACCGATAGCGCCCATGCAGGCGTTGATTCGCTTCCTCAGGCTATTGCATCCGTAACCGATTTGGAAGATCTGCTCTCTCGCCCTACCCGACCGGCCTTAGAGGCATTGAAAAGCCTGGATAGTGACCTCGTTATCCTGGGCGTCAGCGGTAAGATGGGGCCGACACTGGCGCGCATGGCGGCGCGCGCAATTCAAGAATTGAACCTGCCCTATCAGGTTTACGGGGTGGCGCGGTTCAGCCAGCCCGCCGTTCAGGATCAACTGGAAGCAGCCGGGGTGAGTACCATCGCCGCCGATCTCTTAGAT
>JAHBVG010000135.1 GCA_019637695.1 Caldilineaceae bacterium
AATTCAAGATTGGGCTGGTACTAGCTAAAGCAGAGATAAGCAGTGACTATTTGTTGATTTGCTGCCCAGCTTGACATTCCCTTGAATCAAATGATAATTATTTCACAATGGATGACGATTACTTTTACTCCTGAGATCGATACTATCCCCCTGTATTGGTCGAAGACGAATGCGACACAAAATCTTCTCTCCATCTTGATTCTCCGTACACCTCAAGGAGGCGACTCATGAGCCGTTTATCTGCCCAGGGTAGGATTTTCTTCGCCGTTCTGGGTATTGCATTAATCCTGGTCATTTTAATGGGCCTACAGGATCGCCCACAGAGGGAGATAACTCCCTTTACCGTGCCAACGGCTACGCCAGAGCCTGCGGTGGTTGAAGAGGAAGCATCCCCGGTGGAAGTGGTTGACGAACCCGCTACAGCCGAGGAAGAAGTTGCCCCAGAGGAAGCGACGCCAGAGGAAGAACTTGTACCAGCGGAAGAGGAGGCCGAGGGAACAGAGAGCAGAGCGTCGTTCTTCTTCGCTGTGCTACCCAGCACGCCGCCGATCCCCGAGGACAACCCACAAACGCCCGAAAAGGAAGAATTGGGCAAGATGCTCTACTTCGAACCGCGTCTTTCGCAGAGTTCGGTGATTGCCTGTAGCACCTGCCACAACCTGGGCCTGGGCGGCACCGACCGCATCCCCACCTCGCTAGGCCATGACTTCCAAACGGGCGGACGCAATGCGCCGACTGTACTCAACGCCGCTTTCTTCAATCAGCAATTCTGGGATGGCCGCGCTGCTTCGCTCGAAGAGCAAGCGCAAGGTCCGATCCAGGCTGGCGTCGAGATGGCGATGCCCGCCGATATGGCCGTCGAGCGGATCAAGGGTATTGCTGGCTATCTGCCCTACTTCCAAGCGGCCTTCCCAGGCGAGGAAGATCCAATCACCTTCGACAACATCGCCAAGGCCATCGCCGCCTTCGAGCGCACCTTAATTACCCCGAACGATCCGCTGGATCGCTATCTTCTGGGCGATGACGACGCGCTTTCGCCATTAGCCAAAAAGGGGATGGAGACCTTTGAAGCGGTGAACTGTGTCGCCTGCCACAATGGACCCATGCTCTCGTCGGGTCTGTTGATGCGCTTCCGCCACGGCGAGGACCCAGGCCGTATGACGGTCACCGGCGACCCGGCGGACGAGTTCCTCTTCCGCGTGCCCACGTTGCGCAACCTGCCGCTGACGTCGCCTTATTTCCACGATGGCAGCGCTGCTACTATCGAAGAGGCTATCAACACCATGGCCAATGTGCAGTTGAACAGAGAGCTGACCCCCGAAGAAGTGGAAGCCATCTCCGCCTTCCTCAACTCGCTCGTGGGAGAGCAACCACAGGTAACGGTCCCGATCCTGCCCGCCAACTGACGCATTCCCGTCTCAAGTCGTCTCAAAAACAGGACGGTGCAGACGCATCGTCCTGTTTTGATCTTCAACAGAAGCGGGCAGCCGAGCAAAAAGTAAATAACCTTGCCAAGTGCAGATACGCTCACGCGTAGAATAGGGGTGCATTTCAGTTTGGGCGCGCTCCGGTTGGGTCACGGACCCGACCGCCGCCGGTCTGTGACCGGCGCAGAGAATTCTCGCCCCTGATTTGAACTACACCCTTAGACTGGGCTCAGGTTGCCTGCTCAGCGGGATCTACGCTACAGTAGTAGAACCCAGAGCAAATTTCACAGTAGACCGAAAGGGAGTTTGCCATGCGCGCAGTTGTGCAACGGGTTTCTGAAGCCAGCGTCACCGTCAATAGCGAGATCGTCGGCCAGATTGGCAAGGGATTTCTGGTACTTTTGGGGATTTCCCACAGCGATGGCGAAGCGGAAGCATCCTGGTTGGCGCGTAAGATCGCCAGTCTTCGTATCTTTGAAGATGAGGCTGGCAAGATGAATCTGAGCCTGGGCGATGTCGGCGGCGCGGTGCTGGCCGTGAGCCAGTTCACCCTTTACGGCGACGCGCGCAAAGGACGACGACCGAGCTTTGTCGAGGCGGCTCGCCCAGAGCAGGCCCAGCCGCTCTACCTCTATTTTTGCGATCAACTGGCAGCCGAAGGAATTCCCATTGCGCGCGGCGTCTTCCAGGCTGAAATGAAGGTTGCACTGATCAACGATGGCCCCGTCACGCTGCTAATCGAAACGGAGAAGAATGGATAAATCTGCAAGGATGCGCAATCCACAAGATGAAAGAGAGGGACCCCATGAACAAACTTAGCACAACGATTGCCGCCGACCCCGCCACCGATCTAGCTGTGATTCGGGAGATGGCGCATGAATTTCAGAACTATATTCTAGGCGATAGCGTCTACCGCACGCTGACGATCCGTATGGGGCGCGGCGACGAACAGATCCAGAGCAGCGGCGGCGATCTGCTGGCCCGGCTGCACAAATTAGAGGCGCAGCGCCATCAGTTGACGCCGGATCAACAGCGGGAATTTGCCGAACTGCGTCGCCAACTTGACGACTTGATGAGCGATTTTCACTCCCGTTTCCATTCCCTGCTGGAACGGGAAACAAAGGCGCGCCTGAACAGTTTGAAGTGGTTTTTAGACGAATGCCAGGAAGATCGACGACAGTGCCGCATCCAATACCCCTTCGAAATCCGCAATCGGCAGCGCATCGCCGAGATCTGGAAGCTCCTGAGCGAAAATCCACCTCAGGGATTGCGCGGCCAGATCGATGCTATCGACCGGCGCATCCGTGGGATCTCCGTTCCCACCGATTTTGTATGGGATGAGCAGGTGCGGGCGATCTATCCGCGCGAGGAGTATTGGTATCTTTATGTGTTGCCCTCAGTGTAGGGAAATGAAAGAAGCATGAAGATTGGGTAGTGGAACAGTGTTGCCAATGGTGGCATTCCTTCATAACCCTTTCCTTATTCTTTATTCTTAACTTTTTTGCAGATAGACGGTGATCTCGCTGCGGTTGTGGAAGAGTTGCCGCGCGCCGGCGATGATGTAGCCTTCGCGCAGGATGTTGAAGGCGTGGTCGAGGACGGCGCGGCGTCCCTGTTCGGGGAGCTTGAAGGTCATGATGGCGATGCCGTGGGGATAGAGTTGGCGCGCATAGTCCACCATCAGCCGCGCCGAATCGCGGGCGTCCATGCGCATATCGTTGACGATGAGATCGAACTCATCGGGTTCGTCGGCTAAATAGGCTTCGGCGGTCATGCGCTTGTGGCGGATGCCCCTGTCCTTTTCCAACCGGGGATCGAGCGCGGCCGGGTCTACGGCGGTGACGAATTGCTCGCGCTGGCGGAGGACCCGCGTCCATCCGCCGGGGGCAGCGCCGAGATCGAGCGCGCTTCCTCGCGGCGGCAGATCGATGTGAAACGCTGCCAATGCCTCCAGCAATTTGAACTCGGCCCGGCTCACCTGATTCGCTTCGCGGGCAAAGCGACGTTCCCCCCCAGCCCAACCGGAGAGGTTGTAATCGACAAAGGAGAGGCCGAGGAAGGCATAATGGGGATTGGGAGTGGCATCTGCGGTCTGCCGTCCGCTGTCTGCGCAGACCACCGACACCACCTGCGCCGGGTTGCGCACATTGAGCGGCGCGCCGCTCACTTTTTGCAGCCGGTCGGAGAGGGCGCGGTTGATGTCGAAAGGTTTGTAGGGCATATCGGCGAGGATGCGCGTCTGCACTGAAAAGGGTAGATCCGCTTCGAGCATCCCAGCCAGTTCGGCTTCGGCGGCATCCACGATGGCAAAGACGTCGTCCTCAGCCCCGCGCAGGGGAATGGTCACATCTACCGGGTTGAGATGGCGCACAAAAATGGGCGGATCGATCCGCCAGCTTTCGGCCAATCCCCAAAAGCCTTCCATGCAGTCGAGGAGCAGCACGCCCGGCGCCAGCCGCGCCGCTACCTCCACCGCGCTGGCAGCGCGGCGCGCTTCGTCCAGGGCGAGATCGATAAAATCAGGGTCGGCGGTGAGGATGAGTTGGGGCATTCGTTGGTACCGATCATACTGTTTTCAAAAGTTGAGACCATGCCCGTCGATGTGAAATACCGGCATTTACACGATCCAGTTCAGCGCCAATCTTGAGAACAAAGGCTCTGCGTCCTCTTTCACCAAACAGGATCAGCACACCCACGGCAAAATCTGGAAAGCTTGTAATGTATATGTTTTGCCCGCTCGCGAATTCTGACTGCACTCGCTGTGCGATCTCTGTACTTTCCTCTTCGTCCGTCTCTGCGCCCTTTTTTGTTAAAAAGAGCAGTTCTGTAATCTGACGTGAACGCGCTTGATCCAATTTTGAATCCAATTGCACAAGCCGCAGTGAACGATCTTTCACCTCTATCAGCAGGACAACTTCTCCATCCAACAAGCATTCGATATCAGCCAACATACCGGTAGATGCGTCTGCTGCATTTACCTTATGCCGATTGACTGTATCGAATATTCCGAATTCCTGTGCTATGGTTTGGAAAAGTGCAGTGCAAACAGCTTCCATCCGTTCGCCACCCGAGGCAGTAGACAGGAATTCTTCGAGCAAAGACTGGGAAATGGACAGGCTGATACGATTGGGTGTTGGATAGATCACATGAACGTTCGAGAGAAGTTTATACACCTCAAGCAGCACCTGTTCGAAAACGATCTGCGTGAAGTTAGGGTCATCTGCCTTTTGGACAGCGTCCAGAACCGTGATGAGTTTTGACCAGTCGTTTTTATTCTTTTGTTGTGCTTGATAATTCGAGGTGATCGCAGGAACACGCACGGGGTTATTGACGTACGGTTCCGGTGATCCGCCGAGAACCCGGTAATTCGCCTGATCGAAAGGGACAATGACTTCGTGCGCAATCGTGCGCGCATCAAAAGAACCTGCCGTATCGTGAGCCACTTGAAGCGATTGGGCATTTAAGGAGTGATCTACCGCCTTCGCCAAGAGTTGGGTCGGCAAAACGTAATGATAGGTCTTAATCTTGCTTGTAAGGCAGGCACGGATGTTGGCAGCGAGATCCGGATGTTCACTCAATGGTTCGACAGTCGGACCATCTGTGGATTGAGATTCCACAATCTGATTCCATGCCTGCGCCAAATACGTTTTGCACGCGCCGACAAACTCGGAAGTTGAAATCGTTGTCATTGCTGTAAAAGCTCAATTTGTTGCACTGGCTCAGAAATGGGATAGTTTGTCCACAAGACCTCAGTACGAAGCGTTTTGACCGAATGTGCGACCTTCGGTATTGCTTCGTATATATGCCAACCTCGGTAGAGATCATCCATCAGTTTGCAGTGGTAGCCGGAAACAGCGACTTTCCCCTTTACGGTTGAGAGTAACTCAAACAAAGCAATATGCTCTTCGTCAGTCATTTCGAATCGGTAGGCTTTTGAATCACCGCGCGAATCGTGTGGGTAGGGTGGATCACAGTAGAAAAGAGTATCGTCGCTGTCATAGCGCTTGATCACCTCAAGCGCATGGTCATGCTCGATTTGCACCTGAAGTAGACGCAGTGCGATCTCATCCAGCCCTTCAATACTCCCCAACCATCTCGATACAGCGCCGGACATCCCTGCGCGGCTTGTGTTCAGACAGTTTGCCCATCGTCCAACCGAAGCAGTTTGTGCCAGCCCTGTACGCACTTGCCGTGCCCGAACGAAAAAACGACGCGCCCGCTCAAGATCGGAAATATCCACAGCATTTTCAATAGAATCGATTGCAGTTTTGAACTCTTCTCTCGAAAAAGGTGTCATTGCAATCGCGTAGAGCAAGTCATTCTTTTGTTCGCGGAGTACACGAAAAAAGTTAACCACCTCGCCATCTATGTCATTGTAGGTTTCAACAGCCGCAGGTTTTCGATTCAGCAGAACAGCAGCGGATCCACCAAACGGTTCGCAATAGTGATGCGCTTCGGGCAAAAGACCCAAAAGCCAACTGAGATGACTATATTTACCCCCGTACCAGCCAAAGGCAATCTTATTCCGCGGCATGATCTACCTCCTGATTTGCTGCAATCGAACGGTGCCTAAGCTTAACAACAGAACGAATGTTTTGCAAGCCTATACCGAGGAAGCGATCATCCCCGCGACCTCGCGCGCCCGTTCTGGCGCGTCGCCCACATAATCGGAGGCGTCGAGGAGACGCCGGGCGCTCTCAGGATCAACCAGCGACATCAGCCGTTCGTCAGAAAGCAGGTTCTCCACCAGCGGATTGGATTCACCCCGCTGCAAGGCGGCCCAGGCAACGAGGCTCTGTTCGCGGATGGTTTCGTGCAATTCCTGGCGGTCGCCGCCGGCTTTGACAGCTTCCATGAGCAGCCGTTCGGTGGCGGCGAAGATGCCGTAATCGCGCAGGTTGCGCGCCGTAGGGCCGTCCCAGATTGTCAATCCATCCACCAACTTTTGCATCTGGCCCAGGATCTCATCCGTCACCAAAAAGGCTTCGGGGAGGAAGAGCCGCCGGTTGGCCGAATCGTCGAGGGTGCGTTCGAGCAGGCTGAGCGCGGCGTTGTCCCAGGCGGGGCGGGGCAGCGCGGCAAGGACGCGGCTGAGGCTGTCCACATTTTCGGCGGCGATGGGATTGCGCTTGAAGGGCATGGCGCTGGAGCCGACCTGATCTTTGCCGAAGGGTTCACTCCATTCTCCAAAAGGGGGAGATTGGAGGATGCGCAGATCGAAGGCGAATTTGTGCAGGCTGGCGCCCAGCCCGGCCAGCGCGTTGACCACGAACCAATCCTGTTTGCGCGGATAGGTCTGGGTGGCGGCGGTGAAGGCTTGCAGCCCCAACTTCTCCATCACCCGATCTTCAAGCTGGCGCGCTGTCCACCCCGTCCCCGCCAGGAGTTGGGCATAGCTGGCGCTGGTGCCGACCGCTCCCTTCAATCCCTTGCCGCGGATACCATGGCGCACCCGGCGCAGGTCGCCCAGATCGGCCAGCAGATCTTGCCCGTATTGGGCGAGGCGATAGCCGACGGTGGTGGGTTCGGCGGGCTGGATGTGGGTGAAGGCGATGGCCGGTCGATCCGCTTCGGCCTCAATGCGCGCCGCCAGGGATCGCAGCACCCCTTCCACTTTTGCGATGATGAGATCGAGGGCGGCGCGCAGCCGCAGCGCGTCCACATTGTCGAGGATATCCATCGAAGTCGCGCCCAAATGGATGATCGCCCCGCCCACCGGGCACTGTTCGGCGTAAGTTTTGATCTCGGCCATGAGATCGTGGCGGATCTCCCGCTCGATCTCGGCGGCGCGGACAATATCAATATCTTCAACATGGGAGCGCAGATCCGCCACCTGTTCCGCGCTCACCAATCCGGCGGCGTGTTGGGCTTCGGCCAGCGCCACCCAAAAACGGCGCAACAGCCGACGCTTTTCCGCTTCGCTCCACACACGGCGCATCTCGGCGCTGCCATACCGCCACGTCAGTGGGGAAAGGTAAGTTTCGTGATCGAAAAGTTGCTGGCTCATGGCGGGTCCTCAGAATGAAGGGATCGGGGATCGGGGATCGGGGATCGGGGATCGCACTCATGTCAGCGCCTGATCCCTGATCCCCAGTCCCCAATCACTGCTCACATCATACCCCCAAGCGTCCCATTTCAAAAGATAACGAATCTTTCAAGCCAGAGTTGAAATATCCACAGGGAAGCGTATAATGATCTCGCTCCTCTGGAACAGCCACAAGATGGTTTCGATAGCTGCGCACGCGAAGCCAGCCGATAGCTGTAAATCAGACCTCGAATAATACCAATGTTCAAATCGACGATTTGATATGCCCCATCGGGCGACACGGCCGATGCGCTTGTCTTTGTGCTTCTTATAGCCCGATGTTCTCTGCATTTCAGAGAGTCTCTGCACAAAGGAGATAGGAAATGATGCGAATTTCAAGACGATGGCTTCTGATTCTGTTCGTGTGGTTGATTGCCGGTTGTGCGCCAGCCGCTCCAACGCCAGCCACAGGTGAGAGTTCAGCCGTAACTACACCTGGCAGTGGCGAAACCACCGTCCTGCGCATTGGGCGCGCCAGCAGCCCGGATACACTCAACCCAGGCGCAGCCATCCTCGCCTCGGCCTATACCATCTTTGAATTAATCTATGACTCGATGTACCAACTCGAATTGGATGGGACCTTTTCGCTGGAATTGGCCGAAAGCGTTGACGTCTCGGAAGATGGAACCGTGTGGACCTTTACCATCCACGATAATGTGGTCTGGCATGACGGCCAACCGTTGACAGCGGCGGACATTGCCTTTTCGTACAATTTCTATCAGCGCACAGAGAGCTTCCCCTATTTGCCCTACTACACCGGGTATTTTGAATCGGTGGAAGCGCCGGACGCTACCACCGTGGTGATCACCCTCAGCGAGCCGATCCCCAACATGGAGAGCCAACTGGTCTTCCTCTACATTCTACCGGAGCATATCTGGTCAGAGTTTGAGGGGGATGCAGCGGTGGAGTTCGAGAATGTGGAGATGATCGGCAGCGGTCCCTTCAAGATGCTCGACTATCGTCAGAATGAGTTTGTGCGGCTAGGCGCGAACCAGGATCATTTCCTCTATAGCCCGCGCATCGACGAGGTGATCTTCCAGACCTTCACCAACCAGGACGCGCTGGTACAGGCCATCCGCATTGGACAGGTAGATCTGATCACCGAGATGCCCAACACAGCGGTGCCGGCCCTGCGCAACGCCACAAACGTAGAGGTTGTGATAGGTCCACCCGTCAGTCCGTCGGTTTCCGATGTGATCTTCAACCAGGTTGCGCCGGAAAATTGTCCCCCCGACGCGGCGTGTACCGGCCATCCGGCCCTGCGCGACCGCAATCTGCGCCTGGCCCTGGCCCACGCTACCGACAAAGAACAGATCATCGATGTGACGCTGCTAGGGCTGGGGACGCCCGGCATTACTCTGATCCCCGACGGGCTGGGCGTCTGGTTCAACGATGAGATCGAGGATTACGCCTTCGATCCAGCGCTGGCGAACGAGATCCTGGACGGGGCAGGTTACCTGGACACAAACAATGACGGCGTGCGCGAACTGCCCGACGGCAGCCGCCCGCTGGTCTTCCGCGTCAACTGGCCCAACGATACCACCTGGGCGCAGCGCGGGGCGGAGTTGATGGGCCAGATGTGGGCACAGGTGGGGGTTCGCATTGAGCCGCAGGCGTTCGATCCCGATGCCCTCACCGCGCTCTGTTGTCCGACCTTCGACTTCGACATTATCCTGTGGGGCTGGGTGGCGGACCCTGATCCGGGATCGCTGCTCAACGTGATGACAACCGCGGAGATCGAATCGGGCAACAACGAGACCGGCTACTCGAACCCGGTCTACGATGAACTGCACGCCCAACAGGCCACCACATTGGATGCGGAAGCGCGCCGGCAGATCGTCTGGGAGATGCAGCGCATTGTCCACGCCGACGTGGCCTATATCATCCCCTTCTACAGCCAGGCCACACAAGCCTATCGCACGGATCGCTTCCGCGGCTGGATTGTAGACGAAGGTAAAATCGCGCTGGAAGATCTAAGTTCGCTGTTGGTGGTCGAGCCAGTGGAATAGGGGATTGGGGATCGGGGATCGGGGATCGGGATCTTGTACAGAATCTGAAATCTCCTAATCGCCCAGTTGCCCTTAACAAGCGATTAAGCGATTGGGGGATTAGATACTTTTCCCAGTCCCCAATCCCCAGTCCCTTCTTTATCTATGACAACGTACACCCTTCGCAAAGTCATGTGGGCGGCGCTGACGATCCTTTTCGTCGTCGTGCTGAACTTTTTTCTCTTTCGCATCCTGCCCGGAGATCCGGCGCGGGCGGGGATACGCGATCCGCGGCTGACGCAAGAGGCGCAGCAGGCGATCCGCGTGCGCTTTGGGCTGGACAAGCCGGTGATCAACTGCTTCGAGTCGATCAACCCGCTGAGGCTGGGTGAGTGCAGGGTGAATCCGCTGCAAACCCAATTCTTCATCTATGCCGGGAATCTGCTGCGCGGCGAGTTGGGGATCAGCTATCACAACAATCGGCCCGTGACCGCTGTGCTGGCCGAACGGCTGTGGAACACGGTGCTGCTGATTGGCGCCGGGCAGATCCTCGCCGTAATCCTGGGGATGGGGTTGGGGCTGTTGGCGGCGTGGAAGGCAAACACCCCCCTCGACTACGGCGCGCTCGTCTTCAGCTTGATGGCGTGGAGCGTGCCCACCTTCTGGCTGGGGATCATCCTGCTTTTTTGGGGCAGCCAATATCTGAATTTGCCTCTGGGCGGGATGATGACGGCAGGCGCGACCTTTCCGAATTCATGGGCGCGCACGGCAGATCTGCTGCGCCATCTGCTGCTGCCCACGCTCACTTATACGATTGTCTTTCTGGGCGAGTATATGCTGATCATGCGCAGTACGCTGCTCGATGTGCTTTCTGAGGATTACATTCTCACGGCCAGGGCCAAAGGGTTGAACAACATGCAGATCCTCAAGGATCACGCCATCCAAAACGCCATGCTGCCCCTGGTGACCATCATCGCGCTCAACCTGGGTTTCACCGTGGCCGGGGCCATCCAGATCGAGACGGTCTTCTCGTGGCCGGGGCTGGGCGGCGCTATCTTCGAGGCCGTAGGCCGACGCGATTATCCCATGCTGCAAGGCGCGTTTCTGCTCATCGCCGTGAGTGTGGTCCTCGCCAATCTGGCGGCGGATCTGCTCTACTCGATCCTCGATCCGCGGGTGAAGACGGAATGAAAGGGGACTGGGGACTGGGGATCGGGGACTGGGCTTTTGTACAGGATCTGGAATCTCCTAATCGCCCAATCGCCGTTAACAAGCGATAAAGCGATTGGGCGATTAGATACTTGACCCTAGTCCCCGATCCCTGATCCCTCATATCAGGAATACTCATGCAAACGACACCTACTTCCTTTTGGCACTCATTTCGCCGCAACCGCATGGGCATGATCGGGCTGATCATGTTGGGGCTGGCGATCTTTGTGGCGATCTTTGCGCCGCTGTTGGCCCCGTTTGACCCGGCAACGCCACTGCGGGTGAGCATCGACGATATCTACGCTCGCCCTAGCCCGGCCCACCCCCTGGGGACGGATGACGCCGGGCGCGATGTGCTGTCGAATTTCATCTACGGGGCGCGGGTCTCGCTCTTTGTCGGCTTCTTCGCCTCGGCTATCTCGATTGGCATCGGTGGCGTCATCGGGCTGGTGGCCGGCTATCTCGGTGGACGGGTCGAGACTGTGCTCATGCGTTTCACCGATATTATGCTCGTCATCCCCGATCTGCCGCTGGCCGTGGTGATCGTGGCGCTGACCCGCCCCAATCTGTGGAATATCATCTTCATCATCGGCATCTTGGGGTGGACGGGGACGGCGCGGCTGGTGCGCGCGCAGACGCTCTCGGTCAAACAGCGCAAATTTGTACTGCGGGCCAGGGCCATCGGCGCGGGGAACATCTACATCATCCGCCGCCACATCTTCCCGCTGGTGCTGCCGCTGGTGGTGGTGAACACCGTGCTGGTGATCTCGCTGGCGATCCTCAACGAGAGTACGTTGAGTTTCTTGGGGCTGGGCGACCCGACCGCGCTGAGTTGGGGACAGATGCTCAACTTTGCCTTCACACGGGGAGCCACCAGCGCTGGCGCATGGTGGGCGCTGGTAGCTCCGGGCTTTGGCATCGTCTGGGTTGTCCTCGGCTGTACACTCCTGGGCCAGGGATTGGAACAGACGCTCAACCCGCGGCTGCGCACCCATCATCTGGCCGTGGGCGACGAGATGGTGGCTCGACCGGCCCAGCCGGCGGGGGATCGATGAACGGCATCGTCAACGATGTGCAACACAAGGCTGCACCCCTGTTGACGGTCCGCCATCTGTCGGTGGACTACATCAGCAAAGGGGAACGACCCGCGCACGCCGTGGAAGGGGTCAGTTTCGAGCTGAACAAAGGCGAGATCCTGGGATTGGTGGGCGAGAGCGGCTGCGGCAAGACCACGCTGGCGCTTAGTTTGATGCGGCTGCTCCCTGCCAGCGGACAGATTGTGAGCGGCGAGATTATTTTCGGCGGCCGCGATCTGCTGGGGCTGAGCGAGCGTGAAATGAGATCCGTTCGCTGGAAGGAGATCTCGATGATCTTCCAGGGGGCGATGAACGCGCTCAACCCGGTGCGTCCGATAGGGGATCAGATCGGCGAGGCGATCCGTTTGCATACGTCGATCTCAGATCGGAATCAGATCAACCGGCGGGTGGGCGAACTGCTCGATCTGGTGGGCATCGCCGCCGCGCGCAAGGATCAATTTCCCCACCAATATTCGGGGGGCATGCGCCAGCGCGCCATGATCGCCATGGCCCTGGCTTGCTCGCCTCAGGTCGTCATCGCCGACGAGCCGACCACTGCGCTCGACGTGATGATCCAGGCGCAGATTCTCGAATTGCTGTTGCAACTGCGCCGCGATCTGGGATTGGCGATCCTTTTTGTCACCCACGATCTAGGCGTCGTGGCCGAGATCTGCGACAGCGTGTTGGTGATGTATGGCGGCGTCACCGCGGAGTACGCGGGCGTGGACACGATCTACAACGCGCCGCGCCACCCGTACACGCAGGAACTGCTCAAAGCCTTCCCCGATCTGACCCGCCCCCATGAACGGCTGGCATCGATCCCCGGCTACCCGCCTCGTCTCGACGCCCTGCCGCCGGGCTGCCGTTTCGCTCCCCGCTGCCCCACCGCCTTCGACCGCTGTTATGCGGAGCCGCCGCCGATCTACGCGTTGGGGACGGGGCATCGGGTGAGTTGTTTTCTGGTTGACGATTAACGATTGACGATTGATGATTGACGATTGATGATTGACGATTGTCTCGTTGTGTTGGTGAGCATACGGATGGACGTTTGATTGTCGCCGAAGTAGGCATCTCAAAACGACATCATGTTGTCGACAAAGCAATCGAAAATCGTCAATCGAAAATCGTCAATTCCCACTGGGACCCATCATGTCTGATTCAACACCTATTCTCGAAGTGACTGAGTTGAAAAAGTCGTTTCCGATCCGGTCGGGGTGGCTGTGGTGGGCGCGTGAGGGAGCCGTGCGCGCCGTAGACGATGTAAGTTTCGATCTCCACCGTGGCGAAGTGCTGGGTGTGGTGGGGGAAAGTGGCTGCGGCAAGTCCACGCTGGCGTTGACGTTGCTGGGGCTGGAAACGCCAACCGCAGGCAGCATCCTCTTTGAGGGCAAGGAGACGTCGTCCCTGCGCAACGGCGCGCAGAAAGAGATGCGCCGCCACATCCAAATGATCTTTCAAGATCCCTACGAGTCGCTCAACCCGATGATGACGATTGGCGAGATTGTGGCCGAACCGCTCACCGTCCACAAATTGGGGGGGAATGGTGACGAGAAGCGCCGCCGTGTGTTGTCCGCGCTGGAGGATGCCGGGTTGAAACCGGCGGCGCATTTCCTCAACCGGCTGCCCCACGAGCTTTCCGGTGGACAGCGCCAACGGGTGGTGATCGCCAGCGCGCTGGTGCTGGAACCCTCACTGCTGCTGGCCGATGAACCGGTCTCCATGCTCGATGTGAGCATCCGCGCCGAGGTCCTCAACCTGTTGGCCGATCTGCGCCGGGAGCGGGGGATCTCGATCCTCTTCATCACCCATGATCTCAACACCATCGCCGCCCTGGCCGACCGCATCGCCGTGATGTACCTGGGCCGCATTGTTGAGATCGGCCCGGCGCGGCAGATCCTCAGCCATCCGCAGCATCCGTACACCAAAGCGCTGCTCTCCGTGGCCCCGGTCCCCAACCCGCGGCTGCGCCGAGAACGCATCATCCTGCAAGGCGAAACGCCTGATCCGGTCAATTTACCGTCGGGCTGTCGCTTCCATCCTCGCTGCCCGCTGGCCGTGGACGCGTGCCGAGTTATTGATCCGCCCTTCATCGCCGTGGGAGACAGCCATCAGGCAGCCTGTTTGCTCATCAACGCCTGAGCCAGCGTCTGGCCTAACAGATCGATATCCACGGGCTTGAGCAGCCATCCCGCTACCCCTTTGCCGGTCAGATCGTCCAATTCCCCCTCCAGCGGATGACCACTCAGCATCACCACGGGTACGGACAAATTGCGTGCGCGCACCGCCGCCAGCAGATCCACGCCGCCCATCCCCGGCATCACGAGGTCGCTCAAAATGAGATCGACAACGACTTCCCCGCAGTCAAGGACACTCAGGGCATCCATCCCATTCCTGGCCGCAACCGTGCGATAGCCCAATATCTCGATGATCTCCTGCAAAGCATCCAACAGGACTGCGTTGTCCTCCACAATCAGGATCGTCTCTCCTTCCCCTTGCCAGGAGTCAGCTTCTCGAGATGGAGACCCATTGCTTTCTACGAACATGGCGGGCAGATAGATGGTGAAAATGGTCCCCTTGCCCTCAACCGATTGGACCTTGATCTCGCCGCCATGCTGCTTCACAATGCCGTGGACCTGAGACAGCCCCAATCCAGATCCCTGGCCTGGGGATTTGGTGGTGAAGAATGGGTTAAAGATATGGGGCAATATATCCGCGGGGATGCCACTGCCGCTGTCTGACACAGTCAGGCGGATCCACGGGCCAGCCGATAGATCTGGCTGACGACCTGTAGACTCGCGGGCCAGGGTGAAGTGCAATCTGCCCCCTTTGGGCATGGCGTCGCGGGCATTGACGGCCAGATTCATCACCATCTGCTGCATGCGCGTCAGATCGACCAGGGCCACACACTCGTCGGGTTCACAGTGCAGGCTCACCTGAATGTTGGCCGGCAGGGTGTGGGTGAGCAGATTCACCTGATCCCACAAGAAGGTCGCCAGATCCAGAGGATTCCGCTCTAGCACGGCCCGCCGGCTGAAATCGAGGATCTGTTGGATCAAGCGTGTGGCGTTGGCAATCTGCTCCTGGATCACGATCAGCCGTTTGCGATCCCGTTCATTCATCTCGACAGAACGACTCAACAAGGGTACTTGCAGGGCGATGACAGCCAGGATATTGTTGAAATCGTGGGCAATGCCTGCCGCAAGCTGACCAACCGCCGCCAGCCGCTCTTGATGGTTGAGTTGATTGTTTAGATCGCGGGCCAGATCTTCGGCCTGAATCTGCTGGCTGACATCAATAAAGGTGACGACAACCTGGCGCAGGGAGCCATCCGTATCGAATTCAGGGAACGCATTCACCATCACCCAGATCACATCCTGGGTGGCAGGGTGCTTGATACCGTACACCATGTTTTCCATGGGCGTCTGGGTGGCCAGCACTTGCATCACCGGGTATTCTTCCAGCGGGAGCCGGTTTCCATTCCTTCGCAGAAAGTACCAATCAGGATCGTGAACAGTCTTGCCCAGCGCCTCATCTGCGTTCAGCCCTAGCAATTGGTGGGCCTGCTCGTTTGCCAACAGGATCTGGGTATCGGGTGCGTGGACGACGATGCCGGCGTGGAGGTTCTGCACCAGCAGCCGGTAACGATCCTCGCTGGCGCGGCGGGCCGCTTCTGCCTGCTTGCGTTTCGTAATATCCTCGGTGTAGAGGACGATGCCGCCGATGGCCCCACCAGCCTCGTACCAGGGGCGGCATTCCCAGCGGATCCACTCCTCAACGCCATCCTCGCGGATATAGGCATCCTCCTCGGCGCGGAGTACTTCGCCCGCCAGGGCCCGCTGATGCGCGTCGCGCCATTTTTGCGGCACACCCGGGAAGACGTCGTAATGGCAGCGACCAATCACCTCTCGCCCCTTTGCCCTGTAGCCTTCAACGTAGCGTTGACCCACGTAGATATAGCGCATCTCGCGATCGTAGACAGCAATGTCGCTTGGGTTGTGGGCAATGATGTAATTCATCAACCCCTGAGAATGGCGCAGCTCTTCATCCTGACGGGTCAGCCTGGCCCGGCAGGCATAGAGTTCCTCTACGATCTGCCGGATTTGGGTGGTGGACAAATTCGCCAGCGCCTGATCGTCTACATCGGGCATTGTCCACTCTGCAAGGGGAAAGATCATCGGTGTGGGTCCTGCGTCCACAGTTGGGGATGGGCTGGGTTCACTACGAGAATCCATCATCGTTTCCTCGCTTGCAGCGGAGAGTTGGCTTCTGGTCAAACGGTTCGGTAAAGCGTTCCTTCTCAATGGCATTAAGTTAAGTGCGGAGTTAGCACCCCCAGGTGCGGGTCTACAGGAGAACAGCCGCACATAGCGCTGAGGACAGCGGCGTGCTAACTCCGCAGGGTTTCGAGCATTGCATTCCTTAGCTTAATGACATTGCGTTCCTTCTATCTACAGTATATCTGGATCTGCCAGGATGAAAACAGCGATTTGGCTGTAGTAAAGTGACGATTAAGCTGCAATACTCAATAGAATTTCTCGCCATTTTCGAGCATCGTCAAGAACGTTTCAAGCCGTTTCTGCCGTGTTTCTGGCTTTTTCGCTGTTTGAAGGCGATAGGCAATTGCATAAAGGTTCTGCCGATTCAATGTATCAAAAACCGCTCTGGCTTTCGGTCGTGTCTCAAGCGCAGCCAGAAAATCATCGGGAATGGTCATCTCGCTGGCTGGAGCATACGCGGCCTCCCAGCGACCATCGGCCTGCGCAGCGCGAACATGGACCAGCCCCGCTTCCTGCATTCTATCTTCAGCCATGAGTCGCTCTACATGCTCACGGTTGCGCCTGGACCAATTGCTCCCTTTGCGGCGCAGGGTAAAGCGCTGAAGATAGGCTTGATCGTCGAATGTCTTCTTGACGCCATCGATCCATCCCCAGCACAGGGCTTCAACGACAGCTTCTTCCCAGTTGATCGTCTTTACGCCTGAGTCTTTCTTGAAAATCTTCAACCACAACTCTGGCTCGGACGCATGGTGAGCCGCCAACCACTCCCAAAAGGCAGCAGAATCTTCAAAGGCGCGGATGCGGTTTATATCAGGTTCGGGCATGGGATCTCTCCTCGTTTGTCTCTGGCACACAACGGCGTAAATAGGTCTATAATTCATCTAGTACAGCGCGGCGTAAATATGCCGACGCGCTTGTTCACCCTAAGGAGTAACGAGTAAGGAGTCATGGGCTGGGTC
>JAHBVG010000136.1 GCA_019637695.1 Caldilineaceae bacterium
CTGGAGAGATAGCTCCTCATAATACTGTGATTGGACAAGACCTACAGACACTTGGTAAGTCTATTGCGCTTTTGACGCAAAATCGTATCAATTCAGGTGTAAGATAACCCTTTAGGAATGTACCATGTCCCGAGAATGTTCACATTCCCCATTTATCACACAAGAGCTACCGCGCCGCCGCAGGGACGAACCCAGGGCCAGCGGCGTAGATGCCGTTCGCTGACAGATCCGATTACCAGATCGGCGCCATCTTCCACACGTTGATCTGCTCGATTACGCCGCTGCCGCTGAGGCGGATCTCTTCGGATTGGGGATCGGTTGGGTAGACGCGACTTGCCATGCAGATCCGCTCGTTGGCGAAGATTTCGAGGGTGGATCCATCCACGAAGACGCGTAAGGTCAGCCGTCCATCCACAAGAGGAACGAACGCCGTCATGGGATCTTTCCCGGCGTCGGCGCTCAGGCTGGATTGTGAACGATCCAGGGTGAGGAGACCAGTCTCAGCTTCATAGCGGAGCTGCGTGCGTTCGCTTCCATCCGGGGCGGCGAGGAGATCGAGGAGCAGAATATCCCCGGCTGCGGGTTTGCAGATTAACGCCAGTTCAAGCGCGCGGCCACGTACCTCTGCCAGTGGATTGGGGCCATCGGCGGTGAGGGTGAGCGGGCCGCGCGCCCAATGATCCCGGCGCAGGGTGGTCAACTCCGGCACAGGACGCTGCCCCACGCTGCCATCCTCGTGCAGAAAGAGTTGGCGAGGCAAGGACATGATCCCCGACCAGGCGGCGGCGCGTTGGGCCTCACGGCTGCGATCTTCTTGCAGCCATCCCCACATGAGCATCCGCCCCTGGTGATCTTTCATAGTCAGCGGCGCGTAGAAAGCGCCGCCGTGATCGATTTTCCCCGCCGCGGTGGGGATGAGTCGCCAATCTTGCAATGGGCCAGTGTAATAGGCAGGGTAGCGCAGTTCGCCTTTGCCTTTGTCCTGCACCGAGACCATGAGTACCGGCGCGCCGTCGAGATAGAAGAAGTTGGGGCATTCCCACATGGTGCCGGGCCAGAAGGGTTCGGTGACCGACGCATCCCCAGCCAGGAGTGGGTGTAGATAGTCCCAATGTTGCAGATCGGCGGAGCGGTAGAGCAGCGCCAGCCCGCCCACACCCTCCTGGCGCGCGCCGATAACCATGTACCATCCGTCATCCTCGCGCCAGATGTAGGGATCTCGGAAGTCGGCGGGCGAGCCAGCGTCAATGCCAGCGGGCGGAGCGTCGATCAGCGGCGTGGGATCTTTTTGCCACGTGCGCAGATCGGCGTCGCTGCTCACAGCGGTGCAAACCACCTGAGGGCGCACCCCTGTGTAGAAGAGGCGTACTTCGTCGCCAAGATCCACGGCGCAGCCCGACCAACAACCGCCGTCGTCGATGCCGCCGTCTGTGGGGGTCAAGGCGATGGGTAGATCCCGCCAGTGAACAAGATCCTGGCTGACGGCGTGTCCCCAGTGGACGCGTTCGTGCCAGGCGCCTTTGGGGTTGTATTGATAAAAGAGATGATACGCGCCTTGCCAATGGATCACCCCATTCGGGTCGTTCATCCAATGGGCGGGCGGCTGAAAATGATAGCTTGCGCGGTGGAGATCGTCCTGAAAGCGGTGGAGCATTTGGCTACGTTCTTCGGTTAAAACAGGTGCAGGCATAATTCCTCCTGTGGAAGTAGGTTAGAGTATCCCCGTTTTGCCTTTGAGCAACTCACGCAGCGATAAAAAGAAGCGGCCTACGGAATCGCGCATGGCCTGGCTGTTGCGACGGGTGCGTGACCACTGCGCCTGCTGCGGCGCGGATGCATCCACCTGGCGCGGCGTCACTCGCTTTTGAGGGGTGACAGGCTTCCCTTGCCAGAATCGCACATCCTCTGGAATCAGCCCCAGCGCGGCAAGCCTGCCCTGGGCGGATAGCTGCGTCAACATATCCCCGATGCGGGCGATCACCGCATCGCGTTGCGCATTCTGCCACCAGTGCAGCAGATACTCATCCAACCCCAGTCGTTTGCCGGCCACGGCCACCAGCAGCGCATCCTGATCGCTCCAGCGGTTAGAGGGTGTTGCCAATGTCCGCCGCACCGTTTCTACTGTCGTCAGCACCTCGCGGATCTGCGCTTCCACAAGGAAGGATGAGAGTGGGCGCGATTGCAGCGCGTGCAAAAAGAGCCGCTGGCGAGCGCGGGTGATGGCGACATAGAGCAGCCGCCGCTCCTCGAAAGGATTCGATCCGCGCTCGTAGGGCAACATCCCTTCGTTGCAGCCCGGCACAATCACAATCGGCCATTCCAGCCCCTTGGCGCGGAAGATCGTGGTGATCGTCACCGCCGAGCGTCTTTTCCCACTCGCTATCTCCATCTTCTCCAGGTGTGCGAGAAAAGCATTGACGCCGCCTCTGTCCTCGGCCAACTCAATAAAGGCGTGGACCATTGCTGTGCGCGCCCGGCCTAATTCCTCGCCGCCGCCCTCTTTTGCCAGCGCCTCCCTATAGCCCAGCCGTCCCTCCAATTCCAAAAGCAGGCGGTGGGCTGTCCCCTGAGATGCCATCCGTTGCGCCAGCCAGCGTAGATCGGCGGCGAGATGGTGCATTCGTTCGGCGACGCCAGATGGCGCTCCCTGGGCGCTCGTCTGCAACGCGGTGGACAAAGGCTCACCGCGCTGGATGACGCTGTCAGCGCATTGGTCGATCCACGAGCGGGCGATGTAGCGCAGTGGTCGATTGGCGACATTCGGCCAGAGTTGGCGGAAGCGTTCGGCTTGCTCGATGCTCAACGATTTGCCCGCCAGCAGTTGCGCTTCCATCTGGCCCAGACGCAGATAGTCGAGGAGCGCTGTCACCTCTGGGCGACGATAGAAGGGCAGATCCCCTTCGACGGTGTAGGGGATGCCCGCGCGCAACAGGGCAACTTCCATCGGCGCGCTCTGCACAAAAAGGCGCAAGAGGATGGCGACATCCTGCGGGGGGGCGTTTAGATTGGCGAGTTCGGCAGCAATTGCCTCGCCCATTGTCCGCTCGTCGGCATGGGTGCGCAGGGCGGTCTCCCCGTCAAACCCCTGGGTGAGTTTGAGTTGTTTGGGGCTGCGTTCCACATTCTGCTCGATGACGGCGTTAGCCAGCGCCACTTGCGACGCCGTGCAGCGGAAATTCTCTTGCAGAACGTAGACGCGGGCGCGATAGCGATCCTGAAATTCGAGGATGAAACGAGCGGCCGCGCCGCGCCACTCGTAGATCGTCTGATCGTCGTCGCCGATGACCATCAAATTGCGATGAGGCTGGCTGATGCGGTCGATGATCTCGACCTGGGCCAGGTTCACGTCTTGAAATTCGTCGACGAGTATACAGCGGATCTGTTTCTGCACCGCCTGCAAAATCTCCCGATGACGCACCAACACCTCCCAGCCGACCATGAGCATGTCGTCATAGGTGATCCAGCCCAGGCGGCGGCGCGTTTCTTCGTAGAGGCGGTAGAGGGGCAGGTAGATCGGTTTATCGGCGGGCGACTGGGCCTGGGATGCGATCTTTTGGGCGGCGGCGGGGAGTTGCGCCCCAACCAGATCGGCGTAGATCAGATTTCCTTTGCAGCGGGCCAAATAGTCGAGGAAGTCGTCGAGATCGAGGGCGTTGAGCTGGGCGGCGTCGATGGTCCGTGTGCGCCGGGCCTCCACCAACGTGCGGTTGAGGAGCTGTCGATCCAACGATTCAAAGCTGCGCCGCGAACGCTCTAGATCCGCTTTGAGCAGCCCGCGCTGGCAGGCTTCCCCCACCAGTTGATAGCCGAAGGCATGCAGCGTCTTGACGTGGACGCTCTTGACGCCGCGCCCGCGCAACGCCCGCTCAATGGCGTCCGCGGCGGCGCGGTTGAACGAGGTCGCCAGAATCTGCTCGGCGGCGAAGACGTCATCTTGCACCAGCCGGGCAATGCGCGCCACCATCGTCGTCGTCTTCCCCGACCCAGCCGCGGCAAAGACCAACGCCGGTCCTTGATTGTGGGCGACAACGGACTGTTGGGCAGGCGTCAAACTGCCAAAGGCGCTCATGACAGACTCCGCGCCAACCAGATCCCAACCAGTACGGCCAGGAAGCAGAGGAGATTGTTGCTCAGGATGTTGGCCCACGCCAGCCAGGGAACGGAGCCGTTGAAGAGGGTCACGCTTTCGATGGCATAGCTGGAGAAGGTGGTATACGAGCCACAAAACCCTATCCCCAAAAAGAGTCGCCAGGGCACGGGCAGGGCGCGTTGGGCGGCAAAAGCTACGAGAAAGCCTAAGATGAGGCTACCGGTGACATTGACAAAGAGCGTTCCATAGGGAAAGCGCGTCCCCATGTACTGCAATGCCCAGATGCTGATCCAATAGCGGGCATTGGCGCCGAACGCCGCCCCAAGTGAGATTAAGATCATATATTCCAAAGTGATAATGTTGCGCCTCTCAATTCGTTTCGGTGATTTCAATGGGCAATTCTCCAATCCATGTGCGGTAGAGGCTATCCGCTACCTGAGGATTGTAACGGCGCAGCAGGGTCAATAGATCCTCAGGGGTGGCGATCCGATGGCTGTACTCGTCCACATAGTCGCGCAGGAACTGGTCAAATTGGCGATCCCCCAAACTCTGGCGGATGGCCGCGTAGAAGAGCGCGCCCTTGCCGTAGACGACCGACTCGTAGACCCGGCTATTGGCGTAGGCCATGACGGGCTGATTGATCGGCGCGTCCTCGCCGCGGCTGACCAATCCATCAATGACCGCCTGCCAGCGTTGTAATTGCAGGAGATCGGCGACGGATTGGCCGCGCATGGCTTCGTAATAGAGCTTGCTCGAATATTCGGCCAACCCTTCATCCATCCACGGCAGGTTGACCGGATCGTTGTGGACAAGTTGATACCACCATTGATGCGCCACCTCGTGGGCCGTGCGGATCTCTAATTCATTGCGGTATTGACCATAGAGTTGGACGCCGAGCAGAGAAACCTGGGGATATTCCATGCCGCGGATGCTGATGGGCGCCATGGCCACGCGCAGATCCGAATAGGGATAGGGGCCGAACCGGTCGCTGTAGATGCGCAACGCCGCCGCCGTGTGTTGCAGCGCCGCCCGCCCAGCCGGTTCATACTCTGGCAGCCAGTAGCTGGTGATGCGTGTGCCATAAGCTTCTACCGTCGCCTGTTGGAAGCGATTGCTGGTGTGCAGCAAGAACTCGCGCGCCGGGCCTGTCGTCCACACGAATTGATTCTCGCCGGTCTCCAACACTGTATTGGTGATCAACGTACCGCTCGTCACGGGGATCTGATCGGCGGGCAGCGTGGTGGTAACGACGAAGAGCGATGTCAGGTTGAAGGCGGCGTCGCCGCGCGATGTGCCTCTTTCCAGCCACCAACGACCGCTGGCGACGGTGGGCCCTGGTTCGTAGACCGCCAGCGAAGGATAAAAGAGGGGCAGGCTGACCATTTCCTGGCTATGGCCGAAGAGACGATAGGCCAGCGCGCTGTCTGTCTTCCACTGGGGGATGTCCAACTTCCAACTCAAATAAAGATTGGCCTGCTGCCCTGAGAGCAGCACAGTCGGCAGTTCAACGCGCAGCGCTGTATTTCTCTCAAGATACGAGAAAGGGACCGTCCTGCCGTTGACGGTTGCGCTTTGGATGCTCAGCAACCCGCCGTAGTGTTCCAGCCCTGGGTAAAGGCGGAAGATCAGATAGGTCCACGGGTCGGGGCTGGTATTGGGGACAACGATCTGCGCCGATCCGTAGAGGAGTTCGAGGCTCTCGTCAAGCGTTACGTCGATCTCATAGCGGGGGACAACACCCAGCTTCTCGAACGCGGTCTGCGCATCTTCTTTGAGGGCAACCCGGTAGCGTGCATATGGATCCACAGGCGGGGAGGCGGAGCCATTCCATACATAGACAAGCGCCAACAGCACGGTCAGGAGCAGCAGCACCAGACCAATCGCCAGCAATAGCGGTCCACGGTGGGGGGGGTGTTGGGTTAAGCGTTTGGGTGTCTGCATAACAATCTATCGAAGACAGGAAGCGCGTTCTACCTATCGCGGGTCACAGGTGCGGTGTCCAGTATAGCATGGCAGGCGCGCCCTCGCAACGAGGGGAACGTATGTTTCGATCCTATGGTATAATGACAGTAATTTCGATCCATACACGCGAGGATGTCCATGTTCGATCATAACAAAGTCCAGGTTGCGCTAGAGGCCAAACGCACCAAATTCACCGATTATTCTACAGATCTGCGCGATTCGCAGCGCCGCGCCGAGGATGCCTTCGCGATCTTCCAATCGATGACCAGCGAGCAGATTTGGGCAACGTTGAACGCCATCGACAGCGCCTGGCCGGGGGCGCTCCCCACCGCCGAATGGGATAAGGCCGTGGCGTTGCGCATTCCTTTTGAGGAGAGGTGGCGAAACCACCGCGACGCGCGCAGTTGGGCATTGGCCGTCCTCTATGAGCGTCCTTCGCTGGCGGTGGATGGCAGCCAGATCATGCCCACCAAAGACTTTTCAGTGCCGGTGGGCGCGGTGCAGATCGGCTGGTTTGTCAACGAACATCGTTCGGCTGCGGAAAATGGAACTGCCTCCTATGTCAAAGATATTCAATTTGAGGTGATACCGCCGGATGAGTTGGGTGACGAGGAAGATACGGATGGCGGCGACTTCCCCAACTGGCGGGTCAACCAACTGCGCTTTGTGCGCGAGTGCGAAAAGCTTTGCGAGTTGATGGCTGAGTACGCCTACCGTCCTTTTGAACAGCGCCCTCTCTGCTTTTTTGATGGATCGTTTGTGATCTCGTTCGCCGGCCAATTGCGCCCAGATCGAGCGCGTCCTTATCTACGCGCGGTGGAAGAACTACTCGCCTGCTCCGAGCGCTATGAAGTTCCACTGGTCGGCTTTGTGGATAGCACCTATAGCCAGGATCTGATCACATTGATCAACAGATTGATCCCCGGCGCGCCTCTTCGGGGGACGAGCGACGCCCGGCTTTTGCAACCGAACTTGCCTAACTGGGGAGATCGCAGCCCGATCTTCATCTGCGCTCGCGAGGATCAACTAAGCGGACAGGGCCGGGCCGACTTTTACAAACAGGTCTGCTTTAGCTACATCCATCTGGCGCAAGATCGGCCACCGGCGCGATTGGAGATGCCGCGCTGGCTGGTAGAATTGGGCGAGGCTGAAGCCATCATCGACAGGGTTTGCGCCGAGTGTGTGGTGGGCGCCGGCTATCCTTATCCTGTTGAAACCGCCGACGCCGTGGCTGTTATCTCCCAGCAAGATCGGGAACGTTTCTATCGGCTCTTTCAACAATTTTTAGAAAAAGAGGGGATCACACTTTCTTTTGCGCGCAAGATGCGCAGCAAGCGAACCCGCCGCTAGGAGCGCAACTTCCCCCCATATCAAGTGTTACTATCAGCATGAATGTTGAATCGTAATAGCTGTTTGTGAGTCGAATAAAAGCGCGACAGAAATCTCGCTACTATGTGCCAGAGTATCTAGGCTGAACGTATGAATGAGTCCGTTGAATCCCCCAAGAACCCTGAACTCGACGTCCCGGTCGTTGTATCAGATTCCAAACCACAGAAAACGCAGGATGCGCATACCGAGCTTTCCGAATCAGTAGTTGCTTACACGCAAAGCACGGCTTGGGATCAGCCAACCAAACGCACAGCCGTTGTTGTGATGCTGGTGGTGGGCGGTCTTATCTTTTGGATGAGCCGGCCTGTACTCACGGTGCTGATCCTGGCGTTTATGATCTCCTATCTGCTCAGCCCGATTGTGGATCTACTTGAGCGGATCCGCGTACCGCGTGGACTAAGCACGGTTGTGTTGTATCTGCTGCTGCTGGTTGTGCTGATTTTGGCGCCGATCCTGATTGTGCCCATATTGGTCAATCAGCTTAGCGATCTGATCGTGGTTGATGTGCCGCGCACAACGCAGGGGCTTGTACTCTCGTTGCAGACGTGGGTCAACAATCTGCCTATGGAGATTGAGATCCTGGGGTTTGACATTAACATTGAGGGCATTGTCCAACAGGCTCAGGATACCATCAGCGGCGACGTTGCCTTTCAGATCCTGCCCAGCGCGCGCGATCTGCTGGAATATTTCAACCGGCTGATCAGCACAGCGACCAACGTTGTCGGCGGCACTGCCCTTTTGGGCATTACGTTGGTGGGCGGAATTTTCAATATCTTCCTCTTTTTGCTCTTCCTTTTCTTCCTTAGCCTCTATATGACCAAGGATGCGCCCAGGATCCGCAATTATATTCAGGGGCTCTTCCCAGAATCGTACCATTCAGAGGCGGCGGCTTTGCTGCGCGAGATGGGGCAGATCTGGCAGGCATTTTTCCGCGGCCAGTTGATCCTGGCGATTGTGATCGGTGTGGTGACGGGCGGGATTTTGGCGCTGTTGGGTATGCCGGGCGCGTTGATTCTGGGCATTATCGCTGGCGCGCTGGAGGTGATCCCCAACATTGGCCCGGTGCTGGCGATGATCCCCGCGGTGATTGTGGCGTTGATCCAGGGCAGCAATGTGCTTGATATTGGCAACATTCAGTTCGCGCTGCTCGTGGTTGGGGTCTATTTTGTCATTCAGCAACTAGAGAACCAACTGCTTGTACCACGTATTATTGGTACCAGCGTTAACCTGCACCCGATTGTCGTCCTCTGCGGAGTGGTTGTGGGGGCGAGTGTGGCCGGCATCTTGGGCGCATTTTTGGCGGCGCCCATTGTTGCAACCTTGCGTGTGGTGGGGAGCTATGTCCACGCCAAGTTGTTGGATTATCCGCCCTTCTTCGTTACGCGAGCGGCGAGGGCAGAACGTCGTCCTTACGTTTACCGGCGGGTGGTTATCCCCGATCAAGAAGTAGAGGAAATCAGCGAAGAGGACGCTTCCGATACGGTGACCAAAGCAAGTGGAAAATTCGGATCCACTGCGGCGCGGTGAGCTGCGTTGCGTAATGAGTAAGGAGTAATGAGTAGGTAGACAATGTTAGGCTTCGAGATTAAGCGATTAGGAGATTGAGCGATTGAACTTCTTCTCTAATCGCCACGGTACAGTTACCTTAATGACATTAAGCAATGAGAGTCTCACTGCCTACTCTTTACTCCTTACCCATTCTTCTTTGTAAGTGGCAAGTTGGCGAAAACATCCATAGAAAGCCCTCCCGCCGCCGCTTCCGGATCGGTCTTGAGCCGATAGAAAGCGGCGGCGGCGATCATGGCGGCGTTGTCTGTGCAGAGGAAGAGCGGCGGAATGTGGAGTGGAATCCCCATTGCGCCGAACCGTTTCTCGGCGGCAATCCGCAACGTGGCATTGGCGCTTACCCCGCCGCAGATGCAGACCTGACGCACCGCATAGATCCTTGCCGCCTCGGCGCTCTTTTCCACGAGTACATCCACCACTGCTTCTTGAAAACTGGCGGCAATGTCAGCGGCCGTCTGCTTGGCGGTCGGTTCGATCCCTACGCGCTCAAGTTGACGGGTCAAATTGAGGACAGCCGTCTTAAGCCCGGAAAAGCTGAAGTTGAAGCGATGGTTCGCTGCATCCATCAGCGGGCGCGGCAGGGGATAGCGGTTTGCTTCACCCCGTTCCGCTGCCGCCTGAATCGATGGTCCACCCGGATAGCCCAGGTTGAGCAATCGCGCCACCTTGTCGAAGGCTTCACCGGCGGCATCATCCAACGTACTGCCGAGCAGTTCATACGTCCCATGTCCCCGCATCAGGATCAACTCGGTGTGACCGCCAGAGACGATCAATACCAATATAGGGAAATCATCCTGCGCGCCGGGCCGGTCGCCTAAATCGATCCAATTGCTGTAGATGTGTCCTTCAAGGTGGTTGATGGGGAGCAGCGGCACACCGCTGGCAAAGGACAATCCCTTGGCGGTGTTGACGCCCACGAGCAGACTTCCCGCCAGCCCGGGTCCTTGAGTAACGGCGATGGCGTCGAGATCGCTCACCCGATCCACGCCAGCGGCGGACAACGCTTCCCCAATCACCGTTTGAATGGCGAGGACATGCTGGCGGCTGGCTACCTCTGGGAAGACGCCACCGAAGCGCCGATGCAACTCGATCTGAGTCGAGACAACATTGGCAAGCAACTTGCGGCCATCCTCGACAACGGCGGCGGCAGTCTCGTCGCAACTGGTTTCAATGGCTAGAATTCGCGTCATGGAGGGAAGTATAGCATAGGAGCAGATAGCAGGTAGCGCAGAGAGCAGAAGACAAGGCAAAAGGCAAAAATGGCGGCAGGTGGCAAGTTTGCAGGTTTGCAAGTTGCGATTGACAATTATTTACGCACTACGCCACTTCACCTTGTCTCTTCCGGCAATTGCGCGCGGCTGGCCCAAATGAGGAGCGCCAGGGCGAGGACGCCCAGGCCGATCAGCGCGACAAGTTTGTAGATCCGATCTTCGAGTAGCAGGGTCAGCCCGCCAAAGAGCGCGCAGAAGAGCCAATAGCCGAAGACAAGGGTGCGCTCACGCACGCCAAGATCAAGGAGGCGCAGGTGCAGGTGGTCGCGTCCTCCCTGGCCGGGCGAGACGCCGCGCCGCCAGCGGCTGAGGATGAGCCAGGCGACATCCAAAATAGGCAACCCCAACACAAGCATCATCGTCGCCAGCCGCGCGCCGCCGATGATCCCCAGGGCAGCCAGGGCAAAACCCAGGACGTAGCTGCCGCTGCTGCCCATGAAGATCCGCGCCGGCGCAAAGTTAAAGAGCAGAAAGCCCAACGCCGTCCCCAACAAGACCACCGGCAGGATGGCGACGCTCAATTGGGGTGGATCGGTGGCAAAGATCATGTGCAGCGCCAGGATCGCGCAGAGGATGGCTGTAACGCCAGCAACGAGGCCGCTGACGCCATCCAAAAAATTGACGGTGTTCATCATCCCCATGAACCAAAAAACGGTGATCGGCCAAACGAGCCACCAGGGGAAGCCATCCACGGCATGGTAGAGGAAGCCTTCCGCCAGGGGGTTGTTTACATGCTTGATGAAGATCAGTCCGGCAATTGCGATTAGCGCCGCCCCGAATTGGACGGCATATTGGGGCAGCGACGAAAAGTGGAAGCGATCATCCAGCAGACCGCCGATCATACAGAAAGTGACGCCTACCAGCAGTGCAATCAATCGGCGCATCTCGTTGGGATCGTTGCGCGGCGGCAACCAGGCCAGTTCCAAATCATCGGGGAGCAGCAAGGGCAAGATCAGCGTCACCAGCACAGTCACGGTAAAGGCAGCGTAGATCGCCAATCCGCCCGTGCGCGGGATCACGCCGCGATGCCTGCGCCGCCCGCCAGGGTGATCAACCAATCCCCAGTCATGGCCTAGCCGCATCGCCAACGGGGTGAAGAGGAGTGAAAGACTAAACGCAAGCAGCAGAATCAGAAGATAGAACATGGGTGGGGGAGGATGGGATAGTGCGTAGTGCGTAATACGTAAACGATTGTCACCTGCAACCTGCAACTTGCCAGACTGCTTGTCGCATCATCCCATCATCCTATCATCCATTCTGCTATGGCCGCAGGTATTGCAGCGTGCGCGGGAAGGCCGCTGTCTCGCGCACGTGATCGAGGCCACAGATCCAGGCGACGGTGCGCTCCAGCCCCAGCCCAAAGCCGCTGTGGACAACCGAGCCATATTGGCGCAGATCGATGTACCACTCGTAGGCGTCCATGGGCAGGCCATGCTTTTCGATGGCCGTGATCAACTTCTGCGGATCGCTCATGCGCTCGCTGCCACCCGTGATCTCGCCATATCCTTCGGGCGCGAGGAGATCGACGCTGCGGCAGACTTCGGCGCGGTCGGGTTCTGGCTCCATGTAGAATGCCTTCACCTGCGTCGGGTAATGGTGGACGAAGACTGGCTTTTCAAACTGGGCGGCCAGATAGGTCTCGTGCGGACTGCCAAAATCGTCGCCCCATTCGATGGCTGGTACTGTGTCCTCATAGCCAGGGACGAGTTCACCGGCGGCGGCGGCTTTGTTGATCATCGCCACGGCTTCGTCGTAGTGGATGCGCGGGAAAGGCGGCGACACCCGCTGCAAATGGGTGAGATCCCGTTCGAGGATAGCCAGTTCCTCGGCGTTTTTGGCGATGCAGCTTTGCACAATGTGGCTGACGAACTTTTCTTCGATCTCCATCAAGCCTTCCAGATTGCAGAAGGCGATCTCCGGCTCGACCATCCAAAATTCCTGAAGATGACGGCGGGTTTTGCTCTTCTCGGCGCGGAAGGTGGGGCCAAAACAGTAGACTTTGCCAAAGGCGAAGATATTGGCCTCGTTGTAGAGTTGACCAGTTTGGGCAAGATAGGCCGGTTCGCCGTGATAGTCGATCTCAAAGAGGGTGGTTGTGCCTTCCGCTGCCGACGGCGTGAGGATCGGCGTATCCACGTTGAGGAAGCCGTGGGTATCCAGCCACTCGCGGATCGCCTGCACAATCGTCGCGCGGATGCGCAAGATCGCCCACTGCCGCGAGGATCGAATCCACAGATGGCGGTTGCTCATCAAAAACTCGACGCCGTGTTCCTTGGGCGAGATGGGATAATTGTCCGCGATTTGCACCACCTCGACTTTGTTGGCGTCCAATTCATAACCGCCGGGGATGCCCGGCGACCGCTCGTCCTGTTTGACGACGCCGGTGACGCGCAGGCTGCTCTCTTGGGTGAGTGTTTTGGCAGCTTCAAAATCGGCTTCGCTCACATTCTGCTTAAAGACTACCACCTGACATACGCCGCTGCCGTCGCGCACCTGCAAGAATTGGAGACGTCCTTTGCCGGTTTTGGCGTAGAGCCAGCCTTCGAGCGTCACTTCTTCGCCGACATGGTCGGTCATTTTACGAATCGAAACAATCGGGGCCACCGTTTGCTCCTTCATAGGGTGTATTATAGATCGGATTGATAAAGCGGAGGCTATCCTCGCTTATGCTTCTGGCTCATCTTCCCAGTCGTCATCCCAATCGTCGTCCCAACCTTCTTCAGACCAACCTTCGTCGGATATTTTCACGACTGGTTTTTCAAGCAGCGGCTGATCGCCGAGCCTGAATTGATTTTCGATCTGTTGGCGAATTTCTGCGCTTAACAGCGATGCCGAGTCGAATGGGAACGAGTCATGTTCGCCGTCTTCCAGAAAGGAACTCTCGGGCCGATAGTCAGAGATCATATCTCGATAGGCTGGGCGGATGATATGGGTATACACAAAGACCGAAATCGGCTCTTCGTAGTTCGATTCCGTCTCGCGGAGCAGTTCAGGGCTGCTGTCGATGGGCTGGTTGCCGCGTCGTGCGGATCGACGGCGACGGGACCGGCGTTTCTTGTTGGGCGGCGGTCCTTTGCGATCGGGCGCTTGCCCACTGCGCGGCGCTGGTTTGGCGGGTGTACCCTGCGCCTGTTCAGCGCCGCCCTCTGTCTTCTTAGGTTTGTTACGACGGCGGAAATAGCGCCGTTTGCCGCTTCTTTCCTTGTTGCCGCCTTCAGATTTTTTCTCATCTGCCATCAGGTTTACTCCAATTCAGACCTGTCGGGTCTACTTCAACTTCGCTTTTCCACCATGAAAAGCGGAACGGCAGATCCCCCGCCGGCGCTGACGTTGAGCAGGCTGCTCGTCCCCAAGCGGACGCCAGCATGGGCGATCTGCTCGCCGCGCCAGACATAAGGATCGACATCAAACAAGCGCGGCGCAAAGTGTAGAGCGCCATCCTGCCAGATGGGGAAGGATTCACAGGGGATGGGCGCCCGTTTTTGCACAATGTGGGGGGTCGCCAACGCCGTTGTCGTCGCGGCCTGCCAGGCGTCCTCGTCAACTTCCCAGCCGAGCACCACACCCGTCCCCCCATATTCGCGGATCGGCTTCAACACCAACGCATCCTTGTGCGAGCGGATGAAGGCGATCAGATCGATCTCGCGATCTGCGTAGCGGGTGCGTCGATCCGAAACCAGGCGCGTCCACGGCACAGATTGGCGGATCGTCTCTTCTTCATCCCGATCAAAGCGGTGAGCGTTCTCCTCATCGCTGATCAGTGCAAAGATCACCTTATTATACAGGATCTGGCAATTGAAGTGATTCGCCATACAGACAGATCCCTGCGCCACGGCTTGCACCAGCGGATGGGCCAGCAGGTCATCCGCGTTAGGATAGCGGTTGATTAGCTCATTGACCACCACCCGCTTGTAGACAATGTCGATGGGGAAATCGGCGCCGATCCAGAGACGACCTTCGCGCAGACTCAACTCATCGGGGTCGCAGATGCGCACGGCGCTGCCCATTTCCTCAAAGATCTGTGTCGAGAGGATGAACTCGTTGCGGGTGCGCACAGTGCGCCAATCCACAATGGCGATGTTTGGCCGTTGCACTGGAATCTTCCCTGCCGCTGCGCACCAATCTCGATAGGTCTCCACCAGCGTGGTATAGACCCGTCGGCGCACAGGATAGCTCTGCACCCGGTAACTTTCTTGGAAGCGGCGCATTGGCTCGAATTCTAAAAAGAGCGCGCTCAGGGCGTCGCCGTAGCCCAGGCCGCCGGGGCTGTCGGCGTTGTACTCCAAAAAGTGTAGATCGCCCGCGCCGATCCGATCCCCGCGCAGCCAGAAAGCGTCCATGCGCGCCGAAACGTCGGGGCGTCCGTAGCTGTCGGGCAGTTGAACGAGTGCGGCTTCAGCGGGCGAAAGGTGGAGCAGCCCAGCCATGTCCAATTCGCCCTGGCGCAGGGCAGCGTAGATCTTGTGGATGGCGCTCACGACAAGCGCCGTCGCCGCTGCGATCCGCTCATACTCGGCAGGGTGGAGAAAATGAGGACGCAACACGTTGCAGATCGGGCGGTCGCCGAAGGCCAGCAGATTCGCGCGCATGGCGTCCTGAAAGCCCTGCCAGAGCGCGGCGACATCGCTTTGACGCAGCAGATCGTGGTAATCTTCGACGGCCAGATCGGTGGGGTGCATGAACGTCCTTCGCGGGTTAACTCCAGGTCAGTGTTGGGACGGGTGGATGGGCCAGCGCCTTTTCGATCACCAGATCGGTCATGGCTTCAACCACCCAATTGAAATGCCATTCGCCCAGACTGGCAACGTCGAAATCGGGCGCGCTGTTGGTGAAGTCAATGGCAATGGGGACCTCATCGCGGATGGCAAACTCGACGGTGTTCATGTCGTGGCCCAGACCGCGGCAAAGTCTGAGTGCTTCGTCCACCACACGCGCGCCCAGTTCCGCCGAAAGATAGCCGGGATCGGTCCGATAGCGTTCGTGGAAAGGACGGTTGGGATCCCAGGCAATCGGCAACACCTTTTGGCGGCCGATACAGATACAGCGCAGATAGCGATCCCATTGGATGAACTCTTGCACGATCAGCGAAAGCTGCCCAGACCGGTCGTAGGCGGCGATCATCTCCGGCAGCGAATGGACAATGCTCACCGACTTCCAGCCGCCGCCCACGGCCGGTTTCATCACCGCGGGCAATCCTACGTAATCGGTGATAGCCTGCCAATCCAGCGGGTGGAGCAGGTTGCTCAGACTTTCGCTGTTGATGTCGGCGATATACTCTTTGTTGGGCAGAATCACGGAGCGAGGCACAGCGACGCCCTGCTGTTGGGCGATATAATTGGCCGTAAATTTGTCCTCAACGAGGCGGGCGTAGGGATTGTTGATCACAGTGACGCCCTGCAAGTGAGCGTGTTTGAGGTAAAGCTGGTAATAGGGGACCTCGTGGCTGATGCGATCCACGATGACGGCGTAGGGATTGGGTAGATCCAATGCCGTGCCGCCCAGTTTCACCCACTCCGCCTCAACACCGGCTCCCCGCCCATTCACGCGCTCAATAAACGCCCGTGGAAATGTACGCTCCCGCCCTACCATAATGCCGACTTTTTTCATGCTGTTTACTCGTCCTGTTGTTGAGAGGAAGGGACTGGTGATCGGTGATTAGTGATTAGTGATTAGTGATTAGTGATTGGTGACTGGGGCATGCCGCTCCTAGTTCCCAATCACTAATCGGGCCAATTGCTAGATAGGGAAGGCAAGCGC
>JAHBVG010000137.1 GCA_019637695.1 Caldilineaceae bacterium
ACATTCCTCACGAAAAGTGGCTTTTGCATATGAGCCGTAGCCTCGACTGGCAACCAACCGATTGGGGAAACCGCTTGTGCGCAGCGCTGTCCACAGCGGCGATGGATATTTCCAGTGTGCGCACTCGACAAGGCGTAATCCGTCAACTATGGACAGAAGTGGACAATTACATCAAGGCGCAATATTTCCCCAATCTGCCTGTCCACATGATGCAGAAATCAACATACGATAAACTTAAACGGCTCGTAGACGCGACTGCGATTGCCGTTGATGAGTGGCAGACGGAGTTCGGCGAAAGTGTACCCAACAGCGATCCGTTCCACGCGTTGATTCGGGTTCAGGACGCGCGAATTGTCCTCGATGACGAGGCGTTGCTGCGTATCGGCGCCGACGCTATGTACTCGTGGCATTACGCAGTCCTGAATGCGCTGCGGCGAGACCCGCCCAAGAAGTAATCAACCAAACTGAACCGCTCCCGCTCCCACAACGCCATACCTGCCGCCGGCTGAGGATATGCCAATCAGTTCGCTCTACTCAATCGCACCAGATCCCCTTCATAGCGAACAAGAACCCAATACCCTCCATTCCACGGCGCTTGCTGGGCAAATTGACCGACAATGCCGACGACGCGCCAACGCTCACCTTCGTTGACAAAAGGACGTCGCCAACTCAGGCTGCTGCGCACGTGAACCTCTACCGGTTCGGCTTCGGCGTTGTCCGGATCGGCGAGGAAAATGCTGTTGCCGCGATAGCCGCTGACGATCCCCTCAAAGGTGACAAGCCGTCCTTCCAGCGGCTCGGCGATGTCGGCAACACTCACCGACAGCGGAGAGAGCGCTTCGCCAGGTCCTACGCGCCAGAGATCCTCAGGACGGTCGATGAGGATCTCGCGTTCTCCGCGGTTAGAGTGCATCGCCCCTTGCACCTCCACCCGATCACCCTCAGCCAGCGCTGGAAAGCTGCCACGGCGCAGATAGATCTGGATGCCCAGCGCTGCTGTCTCTCCATCCGCCGCAGGATCAGCGACATAGATGGCCGAGTTGAAGAGCCCTGGCGGCGCGGTCACCACCCCCACAAAGCGCACCCGCTCCCCCAGCCCTGCCAACTTGGACGCTGTCACCGATCCAAAAGGACCAACGGCCTCGCCGCCCGGCGTCCCCGGCGCAGCGCTGCCTGCCACCGCCCAGGCTGGCGGCGTTGCCGTGGGCGGGATGATCAACGCGTAGTCGCCGTTGCTGCGTCCTGGCGAAGGCCCCCAGATATCCCAGCGCCCCCCGTCGGGGATGCGACTCAACGTGCGATCCCCGCCGGGCGAGTCGGTCCACGAGAGCGTATCGACCAGATTTCCGGCAGCGTCAAAGAGATCAAGCCGTTCGTTGCGGTTGTTGAGGCCGATAAAGCTTTCTCGGCTCCAGATCAGCAGATAGCGGCCTACATCAAGGAAGTGCTGCGGCCCCAGCGTAAAGCGGCGGCGGACAGTGGGTTCGTCGGCGGGACGGTCTTCCAGCACCCAACCGGCGAGAGAAATCGCCACAGGACCGGCGTTCCAGAGCTCAATATATTCGTCGTCGGTATCAGCAACCCCATCGCCGTTGAAATCCGAAAGCGGAATCGGCATCACCTCGTTGATCCAAATGCGGGCGCTCTCGTTTTCTGGCACGCGCAGGGGCATGGTAACGGCAAAATCGCCGTCGGCCTGGGTCGCCACTGCATAGATCAGGCTGCCCGGCAGCGCAGGGATCGACACCCGCCACTCGCCATCGACCGGGAGCAGATCGAGTTGGCGGATGGGGCGGTTGTCCTGCCAGATCGACAGCCCTGCTACCTCGCCGCCGCTATCTTGATAGTTGACGATCAACGAGAGTTCCGCCGCAATGGGGATGACGCCGCCCATCCACGCACCGCCTTCACTGCGCAGGGTCAAGGCCAGGCCAGGATCGGTGGTCAGCCAGCCACGCCGCGCCCGCAGCGCAATGTCGATTCCATATAGATCGGCGCTTTGCACGGCTAATCCTGTATAGCGCGGTTGTGGATCAAAGTAACCGGGCAGCGGCGGCAGGGCGTTTCCGGCGATGAGTGGAGGATTCCCTTTGCGTTGTCGCCATAGTGCAAAGAGATCCGCCGGTCCCTTGACACTATCACCAGGGAGGATGGCAATGGCCGGGTGTTCTGGTGGCTCGCGCCCGATCCATTGGGCGATGGCGTTGTTGCCAGTCAACCCGTCGAGCAGCGCTGTTGTATCCGGTCCCGACCCGAAAAATGGACCGTAGACAATGGCCTCTCTCTCCTCTCCGGCGAGCCAACGCCAGGCTGGGGGAGAAAGAATCGGCGCAGACGTGGGTTCACGCTGCGCCGGGTCGGTAGGATCTGCCAGGACGATGAAGTGCAGCCCGCTGGCCGCCGCCGCCCACGCCAGCAAATGAGGAGGGGCAATTCCGCCGGGGGAGAGATTGCTGCCTGCGCCCAACGAACCGACAAGGCCAAGATAGCCGTCGGGCAGGGGGATCGGCGGAACGCTTGCCGCTGACGGTAGCCATTGCACACCCAACGGATCGGGCGTGGCTAACAGGAAGCGCAGGCGTAGATCGCGCGTCGTGGGGAAGACAAAGCCTGGGATGCGCTGCAAACTGGCGTCTCCGCTGGGCCTGAGCAGCCCAAAGACACCGAGCGAGACGCTATCGCCGTTGCCGAAGACCACCACATCGGCCAGGCGATCCGCTGGATCGAGCAGCACCACTTCGTCGCCGCTGTCGTTGAGGGCAAAGGTCCCCGTAGCCAGCTCGCGCACCCGCGCCAGATCTGGGATGGGTGCATCGGTCTTTTCAAATTGAGCGTCGGACCAGACTCCCCAGCGCGCCTGGAATTCGACGCCATTGCGCCCAATCACAAAGATCGCATTGGGGGCCAGCAGCACTCCGTCGGGCAAGGCGTAGATCCCCTCGCCGTCTCCGGGAATTTCGGCGTCGCCCACGCGCCAGCCAGTGAGATCCAAAGGTTGCTCGCCCACGTTGATCAGCGCGACAAACTCGACGCCGCTGCCGCGAAAGTGGACCTCCTCGATCTGGAGTGGGGATGGGGTTTCCACGGGGCGCCAGGCAATGGCCGGGCGCGAAGGCTCCGGCGTGGGTGTGGGTGGGGCTGTGGGGATGAGTGTGCCGGTAACGGTGGGCGTTGGGCTGGCCGGCGCAGATGTACCGTAAGCCGCGCCGGGCGATCCGCTGTCGCCGGCAGATCCCGGCCAGGGATAGGCTGCTGTTTGCCACTGTCCTACGGCTCCGAAGACAGTGCGCTCCAGGCTGGCGCCGGCGATCACCCTTAGCGCTGTAGATTGGCCCCAGTTAACCCGATCCATTTCCACGCCGTTTGGGTCTAGTAGGCGGATCGCGTCATCGGTGTTGGCAAGCGTTGTGCTGCGGTAGACATACGCTGCAATGACGCCGCCATTGACGGTGGGATCGCCATTGCGCGCCAGAGCCGCGTATCCCCCGGCGGCGAGCCAGAGGTCGCTGGCGATCACGTGCCGATCCCCGCCATCATCGGCCAATGTCCAACTGCGCAGGTTAACGTCAGCCGGGCCGGGGTTGTGGATCTCGATCCACTCACCGTTGCTGTCATTCACCGCCGCCGGGTCGGCCATGAACTCGCTGATATAGACAGGCTGGCTCGGGCCAGGCGTTGGGGTGACGGTGGGCGTCATCGTCGGTTCACCCGTGGGGATAACGCTGGTCGGGGTGGGTATGGTGGACGAGTCAGAAGCGCCGGGGCTGCCCAGATCCCCAGCGGAGCCGGGCCAGGGCAGGGTCGATGTCAGCCAGGCGGCGGTAGGCGTCAACTCGGCGCGGTAGAGGCTGGCGCCATCCTTGATCGAAAGCCCTGTGCCCGCGCCCCAGGCAACTTGATCCACAGTGTCGCCGTTTGGATTCAAGAGGAGCAACTCATCGTCGCTGTTGGCAAGCGCAATACTGCTGTAGACATAGTTTGCGATCACGCCGCCATTTTGAGTTGAGTCCCCGTTGCGGGCCAGCACGACATACCCACCCGCTTCCACCCATAGATCCGCGCCGATGGTATGTCGATCTTGTCCCAGATCGGCCAACGTCCAACCGCGCAGATTGATCCGTTCGGCGCTGGGGTTGCCAATTTCGATCCACTCCCCCAAATTGTCATCCACGGCAGCGGGGTTGGCCAGGAATTCACTGATCAGCACTATCCCAGCCGCAGGCGTACTCGTGGCAGGGAGCGTCGGCGTTTCTGTGGGGAGTTCCGCCGTGGGCGAAGGCGTGAGGGTCTCCGTGATTGTGACAGTGGCGGATGGGGTGATCTCTGGTGTTGTTGTCGGGGTGCTTTCGGTTGGTGTTGGCTCCAACGCGCAAGGATAGGCGGGGGATGCGCTGTTGCGCGGATTGGGCGAGGCGATCAGGAAGTCGGCAGCGTTCTGATCGGTGTCGAGACAGCCTTCTTCCCCGCGCAGCGCGCCTTTGGTTGCCGACAATTTGCCTGTTGGTCCCGTTCCTTCATATTCGTTGGCGGTCCCATACCCAACCAGATCGATGACCGTCCCCGCGCTGTCTACCAGACGCACTTTGCCGTCGCTGGCGTTGAGATTGGTAGCGCCCATGCTATCGGGCATGGGCAGCGGTAGGCCGTCGCCGCTGTTGCCAGCGACCTGACCAATCAAGATGTAGCCAAAAGGGGCGATGATCAACGGATCGAGCGGTGTGCGCCTCCAACTGGCGCTATCGGCAGGGGCGTATTCCACGGCCCAGCCTGTTAATGGAACCTCAACATCCCCGGCGTTGAACAGCTCGATAAAATCGGCCTGCCAGAGTGCGCCAGAATTGCCGCCAGCGCCATAGATCTGGCTGATGCGCAGGGCGTGCGGAGAAGCAGCCCCTAACCTTTCCACGCCGATGACCCATGCCAATGAGAGCATTGCCAACAGACCCAGCACAGAAAGAATGCGGCCCATGATCAGTTCCTGAGTTCTGGTGAGCGGTTCTAGTGAGCGCCGATTGGGTCAACGCAAAAAGCCGCAGGATCCTCTCCGCGTCTTGAGTAACTTTGACTATTTCTGCCCAACTAAAACCAATGATGAATCTACACGCAGAGTCTAATGGTCCACCAAAATTATTTTGTCGGATGTTCAGTAGGGGCGCTGCTTGCCGCGCCTGGAGCAAATCAGGCGCGGCAAGCAGCGCCCCTACTCGACAAAATTGGTTTGGCAGATTACTAGTTCGGGGGGGACTATGTCGATGAGGGTTTCGATGTTAGTAACAATGTAATCAAAATTCCTTCATCCTGTCAAGTACTTATCAGATTATAGGGGAGTAGATGGGGAGTGCTGCCGAATTTTTTGACGCTGCTCATATCCATTCGGTATACTTTTTGTAGCAGCACCTTCACCCCCAATCCGTATCCAAATTATTCAACCAACCAAGGAGAGCGCAATTATGGCTTTTGAACTTCCACCCCTGCCCTATGCCAACGATGCATTGGAAAAGTCCATTGACGCCCGCACGATGGAGATTCACCACGACAAGCACCATGCCACCTACACGACCAATTTGAACAACGCCATCAAGGGCACCGACTGGGAAAACAAATCGATTGAGGAGATTCTGCGCAACATCGATTCTCTGCCCGAGAACATCCGTACGGCGGTGCGCAACAATGGCGGCGGCTACGCCAACCACAACCTCTTTTGGAAGATTATGGGTCCGAATGGCGGCGGACAGCCCAGCGGCGAACTGGCGGACGCCATCAACCAGAAGTTCGGCAGCTTCGATCAGTTCAAGGAAAAACTGGCAACCACTGCGGCCGGTCAATTTGGCAGCGGCTGGGGATGGCTGGTGGTGAAGGGGGATGGCAGCATCGATGTCTACGGAACCCCCAATCAGGATAGCCCTTATATGCGCGGCGACACCCCCATCCTGGGGGTAGATGTCTGGGAACACGCCTACTATCTGCGCTACCAGAACCGCCGCCCCGACTATCTCAAAGCCTGGTGGGATGTGGTGGATTGGGAGAAGGTGGCGGAGAACTATAGCAACGCGAAGTGAGTGAGCGATTAAGAGTAGGACTTACGCATATCACTCCTGTAAGGGTGCAATATATTGCGCATCTACGCTCTTGAACTGCGTAACTCCTAAAGAGATTGAAGGATTGGGATGGTTCCCAAAATGAACCATCCCAATTTGATCCTCGATTAAGTACTCCATCGGGTCAGTGTACTTGAGCGGATTCAGCCTTGCATACGCAAACCGATTGTAATCGAAGACCCTCCCCGTGTCGGGGACCAGCGTATCCGGCGAGAGGAACGTCCCCAACGAGGGGTCGTAATATCTTGCGTTCAGATAGAGCAGGCCGGTGCTGTCCGCTTTTTGGTCGGTGAAGGTGCGGTCGGTGGGCAGTGTACCGTTGCTGCTCCGAGTTGTGCCATAGGCAGATTCTCTTTCGTTTAAACTTGTCCCGTAATGAATCTTAAGATTAACAGTAGAACTCCACCCACCGTTACAGCTACAGCGATCACATATTGTTCAATCAAATACTTGCTACGAAGGTTTCTGTTGCTCAGGAAGGCTTGCCTGGCTGCTTTTGTATTACCAGTGTACTTAATTGCAAATATTGATCTTGGGGCTCCAAAATCTGAAATGAAGCGTTCAGCCCCGCTCTTCGGATCACGGACACTGCGCCGTGCATAGATAGTGACAAGCACTGCTATGCCAAAGCAGAGTACTGATAACATCATCTGATACATGTTACGGCTTCCCCCATGCCCTTCATTTGATTTTCCATCTTTACTTGCTGAAACACTCTGTTCCCCAACACAGCGATGGCCAGATCGATCTTGTAATGTCTGTAGCTGGACCAATATACGGCTGGCCTTTTGGCGCTACACGTTCAGCAGTCAGTTCTACAATGGCATCAACGATTAAGGCGTAAGCTGGCCCATCATTATTCTGTAAGACGCTTTGAATCGGTTGAACTAAGTCTGTATACACAGTAGCGCCTGCACCAGCAACAGTCCATGTCATACCAGCAACAGCCGCATATGGATTGCCACTCTTTGCCAATTGTGGACCAAACTCCGTCCCAGCTTTGACCAGACCAACCCCAACCCCAACCTTATCTATTTCAGCAGGACGAATTCGGAACTGATGCTTTGTCTCAGCAGCGGTGAACACAGCATAGGGTAATCCAATATTGAGGGAGTAACTTCCTGCGAATTTTTGTGCTGGATGCAGAGCGAAATGTGCTGGATGCCACACATACCCATCGTCCGCTATAATCTCAAATACGAAATTACGGCTGGATTGGAAAGTTCCACGAATCGCTGCGCTCTTCCAACCATAGGTGCTAACAATTCTGTCTCCATGATTGGCATTCTGGAGTATGTACAGCCATCCCCATAACCCAGCATAGGCTTTCCCGTCTTGGAAGTAGCCTTCAACACATGCCCAATCGCCACAGCCAAAATGCTGCATGATTTCATCATTGGTATAGTGCCCGCTTGGGTCGGTGTACTTGAGTGGATTGCCCCTGGCATACATGAAGCGATTGTAATCGAAGACCACCCCCGCATCGGGGACCAGCGTATCCGGCGAGAGAAACTGGCCTAAAGCGCTGTCATAGTAGCGGGCGTTGAAATACATGAGCCCGGTGCCGTCCTGTTTCTGGCCGGTGAAGGTGCGGTCGGTGGGCAGCGTACCGCTGCTGCTGCGCGTCGTGCCATAGGCATGGTAGGTACGGCTGGCTGTCTGTGTACCGGTGATATTGGTGGAGACGCTGTTGCTGCTCAGGTGGTCCGTGTGCAGGTAGCTCAGTGTGGTCCCCCGCCGCGTGGCGATGATCTGCCCGTTGAAGCTGTAGTGCTTGATGGGCGTACTCCCCTCCTCCTCGTAATGGCCGGGGAAGAAGGTGCGGGTCACCACACCGTCGCTGGTCTTCTTGATACGGTTGCCGTCCACATCGTAGACGTAGCTTTCTGTGACGCCGTTCTTGGTGGCGCTTTGCAAACGGTTTTCCGCATTCCAGGTGAAACTGGCAGTGCCAGCGCTGATCAAGTTACCGTTCACATCGTAGCTATGGCTGCCATAGTTGCTGCTCTTGGGCGCATGGTAAGGAAAGCTGCTGCTGTACGTTTTCCCTCCACCGCCCATGCGTCCAACTGCGTCATAGCTGAAACTTTGTCCATATGCGCTCGTCAGCCGCCCCAAGTCGTCATAGGTGAAGTTGTTAGCCGCCGTTCCATCGTTCAGGACTTCGCCAAAAGGGTTGTAGTGGTAGGCGCGACCAAAGCGGTTGTCGCTGCCCTGGCTGCTGCCCACCTTGATTGTCCACAGCAGCCCACCGTTTTGGACGAGCGTCCACCCATAGTAGGTCTGGGTACGCCACAGGTTGCCCCCTGCCGGATACTGCACCGCCGTCAGCCGTCCGGCCACGTCGTAGCTGGCGGCGTCGGCGTAGCGGGGGGAAGCATCGCACCAGTATTGACCGCTGCTGTGCAGATAAGATTTGCACAGCAGATTGGGCAAGCCCAGGGCGTTGTAGTTCACCTTCACCACTTCATCGTTACCTGGATTGGTATCGGTGTCTGGGTAGCTCACGGCGTAAGGACGCTGCCAGGCGTCGTAGTAGTGGGAGATGCCCCGTGTCAGGCCGTCAATGGTCACCGTTTCGTAGCCCAGCAAGCCCAGCGTGTTGTACGTAAAGGACTTGCTCCAATTGCCGCCGCTGGTGCGGTTGATGGCAGACAGCCGTCCCTGGCTGTCGTAGCTATAGGTGTAGTTGGCTGAGACTGTCCCTGCGCTACAGTTGTTCCCCGACTGCACTGTCTTGCTGCTCAACCGGTTGAGGGTGTCATAGCTCAGGCAGGTGCTGACGTTGCGGGCGTCGGTCTGCCGCGTCAGGTTGCCCAGTTTGTTATAGCTCTGGCGTGCGCAGAAGCCATTAGTACCACAGACCTATTGCCCCTGTCTCCAGAAGCCTTTGCCGTCGTTGAAACTCAGATCATTGATACCGTAGTACCAGAATTTATTCAACGATCTGGAATAAGGTTTCTGCAACGGTAAGCTGGGCAACAATCACATTTGCTCGATATTCATCAGGTTGAAAGACCTCGGTGAAAGGTCTTGTTACAATTGCAGAAACTGGTATAAAAAAAATACCTGCTCTTAATGGGATACTTTTGCCTGCTATATAGTGATGCCCCCTGAATAGTTGAAAACCCGCAGACACTTGACCAGTTCGGATAACTCTCCCACACAGATAGAATTGCTGTGTAGACGCAGGGACAACCTGCACAGGCTCATAGTTAGTATCATCCAGGCAGATGTGCAGTTCTGTGACAGTTGCATCAGAAAACCATAGTCCGGTGTGATACCAGTAGAGACCTATAACAACCCAGATAGAAAACACAACAAGCAGCCCGATAATGAGAGGTCGATAGTTCGATGATTTTCTGTCCACCATCTCTACCTCCCAAAGATGCGCATGAACGCGCGTATGGGTGTATAGAGATTGACTCCACCATCTGTCAAGTTTGTACTGGAAACCCCATGAGTTACCCCGCCATCGACAGGGATAGGAGTTATATTGAAGCCTGCTACGATATCAACAGAAAGTGTATCTACCGTCCTGTTGTACTTAGCATCGTGAACAGGCTGGGTCAGGGGTTCAGAGTAGGGTGACAAATTGAACCGAAAATCTTCGTTTAGATCATCGTATTGATAAGCCCGGCTGGCAGTCCCAGTTAACCCTCCTTTCAAAGATGCAGTGCCTGCATCGATTGCTGTAAACTTGGATGCACCTTGTAGGTTCTCAAATCTTTCTGTTCCGGTCACAAAAGTTGCTCCAAAGTAGACAGCAACCGTATTCTGCGGCGTCCCTGCCCGCATTCCCCCTGCTGCGTTGACAGCATAGCGCAGTTCCCCTGTCACTATGTTGAAGATCCACTGAATTTCGCCAGATGCCCCCGCACCAATCAGGAATCCACTCCCCATATTGAGACCCCCCTGACCACCGAACATAGTAGGAATGTTGTTTTCACTCATCCACTGGACAATGTCTTTCTCTGTCCACCCGTCGGGTAAGTCCCACGTGTAGGGGAGCCAATCTGGCCACCAGTCAGGTTTACTTGTTTCGTGTCCTGTCGGGTCGGTATACTTGAGCGGATTGCCGCGGACGTGTTAGACATAGGGTAACGGCGAGCGGGACGCCGAGCGCCGTTGCCGCCAGGTGCAGTGTGGGGTAAGCTACCCGAGAAACGAGAGCGGGGGCGTCACCCCAGGTGCGTGACGTGAGGGACAACCGAGTATATGTATGGAACCTATGAATCCGAGGGCGTGTTTGGTTGTCCCGCTCGCATCCGACTTTGTGAGAGGCAGGCCATGTCAGGCGCTGCGAACTCGTATCCGTGTGTGATGTCACGTCTCCTCAAATCCTGCACCTGGCCTGTCCTGACCAGGAGAGTCAGTGCTGTCAGCGAAAGGAGTCTATCTCATGACGCAACCCATGTCTGAAGCAACCCGTTTTGTTGGCCTCGACATCCACAAGCACTATCTGGTGGCCACCGCCATGGACCGAGACCAGACTCAGGTATACGGTCCCAAGCGGGTAGAGGTGGGCAAACTAGAGCAGTGGATTGCCCGTGACCTGCGGCCCACCGACGCCGTGGTGTTGGAGATGACCACCAACACCTGGCTCATGGTAGATCTGCTGGAACCGCATGTCCATTCGGTGACAGTGGTGCATCCACCGCATGTGGCGCTCATCACCAAAGCACAGGTAATGACCGACAAGAAAGCAGCCCTGGCCCTGGCTCAACTGCACGCTGCCGGTCTGCTACCTGGTGTGTGGGTGCCGCCGCCGGCGGTGCGTGACCTGCGCGCGCTGGTCGCACAGCGACACAAGATGAGCAGGCTGGCTGCCATTGCCAAATGCCGTCTGCAAAACGTGCTGCATCGTACGCACACCCTGCCGCCGCAGGGTCTCGACCTGTATAGCCGAGAAGCGCACGATTGGTGGCTGACCTTGCCCGTCTCCACGCTGGAACGCTTTCGCATCGGCTCCGACCTGGACACCCTCGTCTTTGCCAACGAGCAAGTCAAGAGCCTGGACGACTGTCTGGGCGCACTGGCCGCCGAGGATGAACGCATGCCGCTGCTGGTGCAACTGCCCGGCTTTGGCGTGCGCACGGCTATGGTGGTGCTGGCGGCCATCGGCGACATCCGCCGTTTTGCCAGCGCCAAGCAGTTGGTGGGCTATGCCGGGCTGGGGGCGAAGGTGCATAACAGCGGCCAAATGCAATGGAGTGGACGCATCACCAAGCAGGGACGGCGAGACCTGCGCTGGGCGCTCGTGCAGGCGGCGCACAATGCTACGCGGCATCATCCCCACTGGCAGCTTCAGTACCGCCAAATGGAGAAGCGCATTGGGCGCAAGAAAGCCATCGTTGCCATTGCGCGCAAGCTGTTGGTGGCCGTGTGGCATGTGCTCACCAAAGAATGCGCTGACCGCAACGCCGTGCCCGTGGATGTGGCCCGTTCCTTCTTCCGCTTTGCCTACCGAGCAGGCGTGCGCCACCTACCCAACGGCCAAAGCGCTCTCGGCTTTACCCGTCAACAGCTCGACCGGCTAGGTATCGGCGCAGAACTGGAAGAATTGCCCTGGGGCAGCAAGACCTTCAAACTGCCCCCCTCCTGCCTGATGACGTAACCTCTCAGGCACGGGCGGCACAACTTCATCACAGACCACAACCACTTCTATCCAGCACTACAGGAGTGGATAGTCACCTGCGCGCTGACGTCCGATAGAGTTATAAGATGGCTGACGGGAACCATCCTCACTGACCATCTGCGTTGCTGTCGTCTATCCTGACCTTGCCCAACCGGAAAGGCGAGTGGATGCGGCTCAACCCGCTCCCTCGCTTTTCTAGTTGACCAGAATAGTGTCGCAGCTTTTATGTCCAGTGCCAGGCTATGTAGTTACCCACCAGTAACAACAGCCCAGCAGTCAGCCAAAACAGACGCCGTTCTCGGTGATGGGTGATGGGTGGCTGTTCCCATGCTGCCCAAAGCCAACCACCTGAGATGAGAAGAGATAAGAGCAGCGTCACGGGATCTGGATCTTTCAGTAAAATAAACACAGCTAAATTCGCCCACAAGACGGCGAAAAAGTACCGACCATCTCGTGATGAAGAAAACCAGCGCGTTCTCTGGGAAGGATTGGCGTTGTTTATGTCAGCCATATTTACACTCACGGACAGTAGTTGGGACCAAACGCAGAACAACTATACATCTGGTAGACCTGGCGGTACTTACTTGCCTGATAAACCGTTACCACTAGACTGCCCGCAGCTACAATAGGCCCACGCGCCCCTATAGATGCACCTGTTCTAGCGGCGACCACTACATTCACGGCTGTATCATACGCACCAGCTCCTGTGAATATAGCACTCACCCAACTCGCTAAATCCATACTAAAGCCCTGAAACTGACTGTAGTTATGGATGTAATGCCCCGAGCCTCCTCTGCCCATAAACCAGTCGCCAGCAACGGTAGTGAACACATCTAACCCTGCTGCTCTTGGGCTATACTGCGCTAGTTGCACCATGCTGAAGGATCCCCCGCCTGCTCCGTTTGTGGCAGGCAGAAACTTCGTGCCACCCATCAGATATCCGTACCGGGTATCAGCAGCGCCACTTTCCCCACCAACGATGCGGTAGAGCGCCAACATATCGGGGGATGTCCCACCAACTGAAGCAAGCGAGGTGCCTGTCTTCGTGGCTGTATTCCACAAGGTGGGTTGGCCAGATGCATCGAGTACCAGGATCGACTGAGTCAGCTCACTGCCCGAATTTCCTGTGATTACAAGATCGCCCAACTGCGCAGCGAGCAGTTGACTACCCTGCTGATCGAGTAGAAGCCGAATCCATTCATTAGTGAAAAGGCTGCGCCAATCATCCCCATACCATTCTCTCAACTGGTCTTCGGAAAAGTGACCACTTGGATCTGAATATTTGACAGGGTTACCTGATCCGTACATAAACCGGTTGTAATCGAATACCACGCCCGCATCGGGGACCAGCGTATCCGGCGAGAGGAAGGTCCCCAACGAGGGGTCGTAATAGCGAGCGTTCAGATAGATCAGGCCGGTGCCGTCCTGTTTCTGCCCGGTGAAGGTGCGGTCCGTGGGCAGCGTCCCTGTACCGCCGGGTTGTTCTGTGCCGTAGGCATAGTAGCGGCGGCTGGCCGTCTGTGTACCGGTGATATTGGTGGAGACGCTGTTGCTGCTCAGATGGTCCGTGTGCAGGTAGCTGAGTACATCCGATGGACTACTGCCCCGCCGTGTGGCGATGATCTGTCCGTTGAAGCTGTAGTGCTTGATGGGCATGGTACTACCGTTCACGTCCTCCTCATAGTCGCCTACCATGGTACTACTCGGAAGAAGATTCTCCGACAGCTTGCTAGAAACGCGTAAACAAATCCCAAAGCTTTGTTAATAGAAATAATGATACAAGGACAAAATACATCCACCATCCGCGCCAAAGCATACGGACAAACCATCGTCTTCGCTCATGAATATCTTGCGGAATCTTATCATCACGCTTTGTAGATTCTTCTGTAAATGTAACGAATAGATCGCCTAGCCAGTAAGGTGAGAACAGGATCAAACATCCCACTGCTATTGCAGCTAACCCTACTAAGATATGTTCTACTGTTTCGTCCATGTTAATCGGCCCTAAGCTGATTGCGAAACCACTGCCATGAGTATGTGGCAGTACTATGTACTTCTGCGCCCCATCCGGCTTGTGCATTCATTGGGCCGCTGAACATAGCGCCATGCCAGGGTTCGCCTGTGCTGTTCCTTCCTGTCATCCATTCCACTGTCATCCCTGCAGTACCATAGTATGCAGAGCCTCCAAACTGCACTGACCAAGCCTTAAGGTCATCGACCGATGCATTGTGAATCGCCATTAAAGCTCCTCCATACCCATTGGCACTCCAACCGGTAAATACAGCGTACCCTCCACCTCCCAGGCTAATATAACCTGCAATATCTCCATTCGAATCAGCTACCAAATCAACACTTCCTGTAATTCCTACCGCAAACACGGCACCGGAGCCACCAAAACTTAGGCCACATAGACCGCCTACAATCTGGCCGCAAGCTCCGAGTAGCTCTCCGGCTCCTGAGGCCATGGTAGCCTGCCAATCTACGTTCCCGTTTTCGTCGTAGACAAGCTGAGTTTCGCCAGCCTGTTTGGCTAGTTCTATTAGTTGTTCCATCTGGCTTGATGAAAATGGAGATGGAGATGGAGATACAGTAGGGGAAGTTGGCGAGTTTAATGAGGGCAGATTGGACTGATGGGTTTTGATGCCGATGGTGGCATTGCCGTTACAATCCCAACTGTTATCTTGATTCAGTGTACATGAGGCTTGATGCCCCGTCGGGTCGGTGTACTTGAGCGGATTGAGCCGAGCATAGGCAAATCGATTGTAATCGAAGACCCTCCCCGCATCGGGGACCAGCGTATCTGGCGAAAGGAACGTGCCCAACGAGGGGTCGTAATATCTTGCGTTGAAATAGAGCAGGCCGGTGCTGTCCTGCTTTTGGCCGGTGAAGGTGCGGTCGGTGTTGAGCGTGGACGGGTCGCCCGCACGCACCGTTCCATAGGCGAAGTGGCGCACGTAAGTGCCTGTCACCGCGTTGCCGCTGGTGTCCGTCTGCCCGGAACTGCTGCCCAAATGGTCTGTGTGCGTGTAGCGGAAGACGCTGCCCTTGCGCGTGGCAATGATCTGCCCGTTGAAGCTGTAGTGCTTGATGGTGGTGGTGGTCGAACCGCTCACTTCCTCCTCGTAGTGGCCGGGGAAGAAGGTACGGGTCACAGGGCCGTTGGTCACGCTCTTCTTGATACGGTTGCCGTCCACGTCGTAGACGTAGCTCTCTATGGTTGCGCCGCTGTTGTTTTTGACAGTTTGCAGCCGGTTTTCGGCGTTCCACTCCAGTGTCTGGCGTGTGCTCAATCCCTTGTTGCGCACAGTCATGTTGCCGTTGGCGTCGTAGTCGTAGCGGTCTACACCGTTGACAGTGTTCACCGCATGGTAGGGCGTGTTGGCATAACCATAGCTGAGGCCGTTGAAGACGTTGATGCGTCCGGTCGGCCAGTAGCTGAATCCTTCCTGGCCACTGTAGGCGCTGGTCAGCCGTCCCAGGTCGTCGTAGCCAAAGCTATAGAGGGTTGTGCCCTCTTTCAGCGTCGCCACATCCCCAAAACGGTTGTAGGTGTATTGGCGATAGAAGCGGTCGTTGCTGCCATTGGTCGTGCCTACTTTGAGTTCGTTCAGCAATCCGCCGTTCTGCGCCAGCGTCCACCCATAGTAGGTCTGGGTACGCCACAGGTTGCCCCCTGCCGGATACTGCACCGCCGTCAGCCGTCCGGCCACGTCGTAGCTGGCGGCGTCGGCGTAGCGGGGGGAAGCATCGCACCAGTATTGACCGCTGCTGTGCAGATAAGATTTGCATAGCAATTGGGGCAAACCCAGGGCGTTGTAGTTCACCTTCACCACTTCATCGTTACCTGGATTGGTATCGGTGTCTGGGTAGCTCACGGCGTAAGGACGCTGCCAGGCGTCGTAGTAGTGGGAGATGCCCCGTGTCAGGCCGTCAATGGTCACCGTTTCGTAGCCCAGCAAGCCCAGCGTGTTGTACGTAAAGGACTTGCTCCAATTGCCGCCGCTGGTGCGGTTGATGGCAGACAGCCGTCCCTGGCTGTCGTAGCTATAGGTGTAGTTGGCTGAGACTGTCCCTGCGCTACAGTTGTTCCC
>JAHBVG010000138.1 GCA_019637695.1 Caldilineaceae bacterium
CTCATTACTCATTACTTCCCTCGCCGCGCGGATGCCCGTTTCGTACGCGCCGTGAACGGTGGCAAAGTAGCGCGAATGGGTGGCCTCGCCGGCAAAGAAAAGATGATCCCCGATTGGTTCGGCCAGGGTACGCCGATCCCCCAACATACCGCCGACTTTGGAAAATGAATAGCTGCCCTGGCTGAAGGGATCGCTTTCCCAGCCGGTGCGCACATAGGCCACCGGTTCGGGAACCTGGGGGTCGAAGAGTTTGCGCAGAACAACCAGCGCCTCGCCGATGATTCTCTCGTCGTCCCAGCGATTGGTGAGGCAGGCGCGACTGCCGGCATGGCTCGCCACAAGGATCGGTTCCCCCCCATAGTGGGTCATGTTAAGCCAGGAGGTGAAGAGTTCTGGTTGAGTGCCAGGCAGATAACAGAAGCGGTGCGGCTCTGCCGGCCACAAGCAACGGGGGAATTTGAGGGCCAACTTCTCGTAATTGCCGAAGCCGATGCGCTCGATGGCCGCGCTCTTCTCGGCGGGGAGGGCAGGCGAAAAGATGATATTCCCCGCTTTCAACACCCCCAACGGGACGGTGATCACGGCGCGGTCGCAGAGTTCTTGGCCGCGGTCGGTGAGGATGCGCACGCCGTCGTCGCCATACTCGATCCGCTCGACCACCACGCCGGTCTCGATGGACAACCCCTCGGCCAGACATTCGGCAATGCGTCCATAGCCGCCGCCGGGCAGGATCAGATCCCCGCCGGGAAGTTTGACGTAGCGGTTGCTCAGCCGCCAGTCGATCTCGTCCAGGTCGGCGGCGTCGCTGTACTGACTGCGGATCACCGAAGAATAATAGTAGCCTTTGGCCGCGGCATCGCTCATCTCTTCGCCCCCGGCCAACAGCAAGGGCAACAGATCGGCCAGGGAGCGCACCTCGTCGCCGGGCCGCTCGTAGAGGATCGAGGTAAAGAAGCGGTCGTAGATGCCGCGAAAATAGCGCAGCCCCTCGGTGTACTCGACCATGTCGATGGGAGAGCCGTCGGCATCGAAGGCCATCACCGCCGTGCCGCTGCGATTCTCAAAATCAGTGTCCTGGGTGGCAACGCCAAACCGTTTCGCCAGCGCGGTCATGGGGTTGGCGAGCGGCCCATGGATCCAGGCCGCGCCCAGATCATTGGAGATACCCAACGAATAGTCGGTGTGGGTGCGCCCGCCGATGCGATCGCGTGCTTCCAAAATCTTCACGGAATGGCCGGCGTCGTGCAGCGTGCGCGCCGCCGCGATCCCAGCCATCCCCGCGCCGATAACGATGGTTTTGTGGTGCATAGGGCCTTCTTTGGGGTATTGGGTATTGGGTATTAGATATTGGCTATTGTGGGTATTGTGAGTAGACGCGCCAATATCTAATACCCAATATCTTTCTGCTCACTGTCCCTTAATCGCGGTCCAGATTTCGTCATAAATGAAGATGGCGTCGCCGACTTCGCGCAGCCATTGGAGGCGATCTTCTACCTCTTCCGGGGGGAAGATACCGGGATCGTTGAGGATCTCTTCATCGATGAAGGATCGAGCCGCGGCGTTGGGGCTGGCATAGAAGGTGACATTGGTGATGGCCGCTGCGTTTTCCGGCTCAAGCAGGAAGTTGATAAAGTGCAGCGCTGTCTCCTGTCGCGTCGATGAAGCGGGGATGCAGATATTGTCTAGCCACTTGACAGCGCCCTCCTGCGGAATGACATAGGCCCATGCGCTTTCGCCAGTCTCGTCGTCCATCGTCGCGTCAATCGCCATGGCTGCGCCGCCACTCCAGGCGTGGGATAAGACGACCTCGCCGGGGATCAGCAGTGTGCTTTCGTAGCCCTCGCTGTTGAAGGTCTTCCAATAGGGTTTGGCCTGCAAGATCAGATCACGGGCAGACTCTAATTCCGCGCGGTCGGTGGTATTCGGATCAGAATTGAGATAGAAGAGGGCCGCCGCCATCAACTCGCGCTGATCGTTGAGGACGTTGACGCCAGCGGCTGCATATTGCTCCAAATAGGTGGGATCAAAGAGGTAGGCCCAGCTATCGGGCGGCGCATCGGCAAAGGCCGGGTGACCGGGCTGGTAAGCGATGCCCGTGGTTCCCCATTGATAGGGGACACAATAACGGTTGCCCGGATCAAAGGGAGCATCGAGGAAGTCAGGATCGAGGTTGCCGAAATTGGAAAGTTGCCCGGTGTCGATCTCGGCCAGTAGATCCAACTCGATCATCTGCGCCACCATGTAATCCGAGGGGAAAATCACATCGTAGCCGGTGGCGCCAGCCTGAAGTTTTGCCAGCAGATCCTCGTTGGAGGCGAAGGTGTCGTAGATGATCTCGACGCCATACTCCTGCTCGTATTGGACCAACAGATCCTCGTCAATGTATTCGCTCCAGTTATAGACGCTCAACTGTGCGGCCAATGGGGAACCCGTCTCCGTGTCCGTAGCGGGTGCGGTCGTCGGCTGCGCTGCCGCCGGTCCCCCGGCGGGCCCACCCGGTCCGCCGCCACAAGCGCTGAGGATCAGCGCGAAGATCAACATGCCTGCGAGTACAAATTTCTTCATTCGAATGTTTCCTCCGTGAAAAAGGGGAGTGGGGACTAGTGACTGGTGACTGGGAGCGGAAGCTCTGGCCCAGTCACCTATCACCAGTCACCAATGACTATTTCCGCTGTAACAGTAGCGAGATTACCACCAAAAGCGTCGATCCGACAAACATGAGCGTAGAGATGGCGTTGACTTCGGGGGTGACGCCAAAGCGGATCATGGAATAGACGCGTACGGGCAGTGTGGTGGAGCCGGGGCCAGCCACAAAAAATGTGATGACAAAATCATCGAGCGAGAGAGTGAAGGCCAGCAGCGCCGCAGAGACGATACCGGGCATCAACTGCGGCAGGGTCACACGGCGGAAGGTCTGCCACGAGTCCGCGCCCAGGTCGGCGGCGGCCTCTTCCAGGCGGCGATCCATACCGGCGAGGCGGGCGCGCACCACCAGCGTCACAAAGGCGATGTTGAAGGCCACATGGGCAATCAGGATGGTATAGCGGCTGAGGACGATCCCCACGGTGACGAAAAAGAGCAGCGTCGAGAGCGCCATCACAATATCGGGGATAATGATGGGCAGGTAGAGGACGCCATCAAAGGTAGTTTTGCCGCGGAATCTGTACCGTTCCAGCACCAGCGCCGCCAGCGTCCCCAGGATGGTGCTGATCAGCGTGGACCAGAAGGCTACCCACATACTCGTCCAAAACGCGTTGATCACCGCCCGATCTTGGAATAATCTCACATACCAATCGAAGGTGAAACCTGTCCACACGCCGACGGTGCGGTTGGCGTTGAACGAGTAGAGGATCAGAATGAAGATCGGCACATAAAGAAAGAGGAATACGCCGACCGCCAGCCAGGTCAACACATGGCGGTTAAACGAATCACGCAGACGCGTCCGCAAGGACAGGGTGGACGTATAAGCGGTTATGGTCATGGGCAGATTCTTTCGAGCAAGTAGCAGTCAGCAGTTAGCCAATGTCATTAAGTTAAGGAATGCAATACTCGAAACCCTGCGCAGTTAGCACGCCAGGCGGCTGTTCTCCTGTAGACCCATACCTGGGGGTGCTAACTCCGCACTTAGCTTAATGACATTGAGCAGTTAGCAGTTAGCGCAGAAAAAAGACAGAGAAGGCAAATGGCAAATGACGAATGGCAAAAGTGGTAGCATGTGGCAGTACACGATCCCCGATCCCCAGTCCCCAATCACCGATCCCCTATCACGCTGTTGCGGTTCAACGTCCTAAAATAGATCATCACCGCCAGCAGCATAATCGCCATGAGGATGAAGCCAATAGCCGAGCCGAACGGCCAATCGCGCACTGTCATAAATTGTTGCTGAAGCAGATTGCCGATCAGCGCTACTCTGGCCCCGCCCAGCAGATCCGGGGTGACATACGCGCCCAGCGAAGGGATGAAGACGACGATAGATCCCGCCACGATCCCCGGCATGGAGAGGGGCAGCAGCACGCGCGTCGTGCGGTTCCACGTGTTGGCGCCCAGATCCGAGGCCGCTTCGAGCAAGGACCAATCCATCTTTTCCAAATTGCTGTAGATGGGCAACACCATAAAGGGGAAGTAACCATAAAAGAGACCGACCAACACCGCTCCCTGGTTGAAGAGCAAGGGCAGTGGGTTTGCGGTGATCGTCGCCAGCCAGGCGAAGCCCGCCCACTGCGCCGAGAGGATGATGGCGGCGTCGTGCAGCGTCATCGTCCAGAAATTGTTGATGATGCCGGTGTCGCGCAGGATCAACATCCAGGCGTAGGTGCGCACGAGAAAGTTGGTCCAAAAGGGGATCATCACCAAAAAGATGAGCATGCCCCGGTATTGGGACGGACGGCGAGCGATCCAATAGGCAAAGGGGTAGCTGACAACAAGGCAGAGCAGTGTATTCAGCGTCGCCAGCCAGATCGAGCGGGCGAAGATGCGCAGATAGATGTAATCCCCGCCCACGGGGCTGAAGAAGCGCACATAATCGTTGAAATAGACGCCCAGATTCCCCAAGTCAAAGGGCGGATAGGTAACAGTACCCAGGCGGGTGCGCTCGCCAAAGCTCACCGCCAGCACAATGAACATGGGCAGCAAAAAGAAGAGGAAGAGCCAGAAGGCCGCCGGGTAGGCCAGTGTCCACGCGATCTGGCGGGTGAGCAGCAGCGCCAACAGCCCGCAGATCCCCACGAGGATGGCCGCCGCGTAGAATTCGCCGCCGTTGAAGTAATAGAAGAGAGCGCCCACGCCGATCAGCGCAGTGCGCGCCAGCGCCAGCGGGCGCGCCCAACTGCGTTCTCGCCAGAGCGCCACCCCCAGGATCAGATCCACGAGCAGCGCGCCCCCATAGACGGCATAGGCTACGGCTTCGGGAAAGCCCGCCAGCGTCAATTCCAATTGATAGGGTTGCCAGTCAAATTGGCTGAAGGTGATCCAGCGGAAGAAGAGAAGGCCCCAAAAGAGCGATTGCCCAATAAGAAGAAGGGCGGCTGTGCGCCAGAGCGGGTCTACACCCCGATCCATGGTTTTTCCGTTGCGGCTCAGGGTTGTCGGCGAAGCAGAAGAGGCTGTCGTCATGTTGGCTAATCAGATTACTCCGTCAAGATCGTGGCGTTTTCCGCCGTCCAATGCACATAGACATGATCGCCCACGTCGTAAAATCGATCATAGCGGTCGCCGTAGTTCTGCATTCGGGAGAAGATCTCCACGCCATCGGCGATCTCCACGCGGTAGCGCGTATCGGTGCCGATATAGATCTCCTCTAGAATCTTGCCGCCGATCACCACATTGTCGGCCTCTAATTCCAGGTATTCGCGCATATCGACAAGTTTTTCGGACAGCCCGGCGCCGAGGATCTGCACAGCTTCCTCAGGATCGACGCCTGTCTTGAGCAGGTTGACCTTGCCACGCGGATAGATGTTGATCTTCTCCGGGCGCACGGCCACGGTCACGGTCTGCTGCGGGGTCACCTCGCGCCCGTCGGTATCTGCCAGCACGCGAACGCCGTTCACGTCCACAGTAGCAAACCGGTTGAGCGAATCGATGCGACCGGGGATGAAATTCGTTTCGCCGATGAAGTCGGCCACGAAGCGGTTGGTTGGGTGTTCGTAGATCCGCCACGGTTCGCCCACCTGCTGCACCAATCCATCGTGCATGACGGCGATGCGATCCGACATGGTCAGCGCCTCTTCCTGATCGTGGGTCACGTAGATGAAGGTGATCCCCACCTCAGATTGGATCTGTTTCAACTCCAACTGCATGGCCTTGCGCAATTTCATGTCCAGCGCGCCCAGCGGCTCATCCAGCAGCAGCACCTCAGGACGGTTGACCAGCGCCCGCGCCAGCGCCACACGCTGCTGCTGTCCACCCGAAAGCTGCGCTGGTTTGCGCGCGCCCAGATGGGGCAGTTGCACCAGTTCCAGCGCCTCGGCCACGCGCCGCTTGATCTCCGCGCCGGAGACCTTCTGCATCTCCAGCCCAAAGGCCACATTCTGCGCGACCGTCATGTGCGGGAAGAGCGCGTAGCTCTGAAAAACCGTGTTGACTGGGCGACGATGGGCCGGCACGCCCGCCACCTGCTGGCCGTGGATGCTGATCTGCCCCGACGTCGGCTGCTCGAAGCCGGCGATCATGCGCAGCGTCGTCGTCTTGCCGCAGCCGCTCGGACCGAGCAACGAAAAAAACTCTCCATCTTTGATCTGCAAAACCAGATCATCGACGGCCACAAAATCGCCAAATCGTTTGGTCACATGGATCAGATCAACAGCAACGGTCACAGAAAATACCTCCGCTGAGTTGGGGACTAGGGATTGGTGACTGGGGATTGGTGATTGGGAGTCGGCGACATGAGAGGAAACAGCAGGTTGCGTTCCCCATTCCCATGTCACCAGTCACATGTCACCAATTGCGTTAAAGCATAGTATGAAATTTTCTGTGGTGCAACTCTTCGAGAAACGTGATTTGGGGACTGGAGATTAGAGATTGGGTAAAGGGTCTTGGTTGCATCAAAGCGACCAACGACTCGACCTGATCTCTAATCTCCAATCTCCACTCACATTCACTTACTCAACAGATACCCCTCGGTACTCTGCACAACCCAAACCTCATAGCCATTTGCGGAGAGGTCGAGCTGCTGATCGGCGGGGAGATCTTTCTCGTCCCCCTTGTGGAGGATGTAGCCGAACTGGGCGGCGTTGGCCTTCAGCGGCACGCGGAAGAGCAGCCCGAAGGCGTCCTGGCCGGTGGGTTGCAGCGGGTTCTGCCAGGTGACGCCGGTATCGTCGGCGTCGCCCCAGATGTGCAGACCCCAGCCGGTGTAGTCGCCGCCGGGCCGGTGATAGTGGATGATGGCGTAGCCTTCCACAGCGCCGGGATGCTCGTGGATCGTCTCACCGCCCTGGGCCAGCCAGATCTCGCGCATCTCGGCGGGCGTGAAGGCGCGATCCGGGTCGGTGTCTTTCTCGTCGCCCTTGTGGACGATGAAGTTGACCGGCTTGCTGGCGTCCGCGACCTTGACGACGAAGTATTTGCCGTAGCTATCCTCGCCGTCGGGCAGTTTGGGCGTGGCCCATTCAGTGGCTTCACCCTGCGCCAGCCCGTCGCCCCAGAGGTGGAGGCCCCAACCCTCGTAGTCGCCCGCAGTCCGCTTGTAGTGGATCACCACCTCGTTCAACGCCGCGGCAGGGCTGGCGTGGACGGTCTCATCGCCTTGCTTCAGCCAGCGCTGGCGACCCTCGGCGGGGATGAAGTTGCGGTCCGGGTCGGTGTCCTTCTCATCCCCCTTGTGGACGATGAAGTTGACCGGCTGGCCCGCGTCCTTGAGCCTGATCCAGAAGAATTTGCCGTAGCGATCCTCGCCGTTGGGCAGTTTGGGCGTGGCCCACTCGGTGGCTTCGCCGTCAGCGATGGCCTCGCCCCACAGGTGCAGCCCCCAGCCGTCGTAGTCGCCGTCGGGCCGGTGATAGTGGATCACCGCGTAGCCCGCCCCGCCGCCGGGGATCTCTTCCTCGACCACAATGGCGTCTACCGACGTCGATTGCAATTTATCCACAAAGTCGTTGGCCACGGCCTTGAAGCTAAGCGTGGTGCTGATGGGCAGGCTGCGCACGTCGTAGAAGACGCGATAGGGCGGGTTGGTGTCGGTGCCGATCACCGTCCACTCGCCGTCGCCCACCTTCACAGCGAAGGTAACTTCGGCGTAGTAGTCCGTGCCAAAGTCGACGGCGATCTCGGCGCGACCGGCGATTTCTTCATCGGGCTGGGGCGAGGTGAAGCGCAGATCCCATAGGGTCGCGGCGCGGTTCTCAGTCTCGGTTTCTTCCGCCGCGATGACGCGCGCCGGCTGCCCGGCCCGGTAGATGACAAAGCTCAACGGCGGCACATCGACGGTCAACATGCCGTTGGCGGCGCTGGTTAACGCTGGCGCGTTAGCCGGGTAGACCGCGGTGAAGGCCATGCCGCCGGCGTAGACGGGGAAGCTGGCCCGCTGCGGCGTGGTGGCGTTGTTGAGCGCTACCACATATTCCATGCGCGTCTCACGGTCGAAGCGCGAGAAGGCGTAGATCCCCGCCGTGGGGACGCTGTAGCGGTGGATCTGTGATCCGTAACTCAGCACCGGGTGCGCCTTGCGGATGGCGGCGAACTGCTTCAGTGTGGTGAAGATGGGATGGCTCTGGTCGAAGTTGGCATCAGCGGTGGTGGCGTCGGTGCCTAGCAGGTTGTCGTCGTTGTACGAAGCCACCTGGCTGGGGAACATGTTCTGGCGGGCGTCCTTGTCGTTGCCGTCGCCCACAAAGCCCTGCTCATCGCCGTAGTAGATCACGGGGAAGCCGCGGGCGAAGAAGATCAGCGCGTGGGCGAGCAGCGAACGCCGCATCATCTCAGTCTCGGTGGCGTTGGGCAGCGCACTCTTGATGAAGTAGCCGATGCGCCCCATGTCGTGGTTGCCCACAAAGTTGGCCAATCCATAGGCGTTGCTGTCGTGATCCGTGTAGTAGTCGTCCTGGGCGAAGAAGTCGCGCAGGCTATGGGTGGCGTTGCCGTTGACGACAAAGCCCACGGCCTGGCTCTGGATGCCAAAGTCTAGCGTGGACGGCAGCTTGCCCTCGGTGCTGTACTGGCTCATCAAGGCCGGATTGCTGTCGAAGACCTCGCCGAACATGTAGAATTCGGGCACGCCCTGCGCCCTGGCATGCGCCATGATCTCCGGCCCGAAGCGCTGCCAGAATTCCATGTTGACGTGCTTCACCGTGTCGATGCGGTAGCCGTCGATCTTGTAGTCGGTGATCCACGATTTGTAGATGTCGATCATGCCATCCACCACCACCGGATGCTCGGTGAAGAGATCATCGAGGCCGATGAAGTCGCCGTAGTTAGAGCTTTCGCCGGCAAAGGTGGAGTTGCCCCGGTTGTGATAGTAGATCGGGTTGTTGAGCCACGCCGGGATCTTCACCGTCTTGTCCGCCTCGCTGCGGAAGACCGGCGTGTAGGGGAAGCTCGTGGCCGCGTCCAGCGCCGGGAAGTTGGCCTGCCCCACATAATCGCGGTCGTCAAAGACACTCCCCGCGGCGGTCTTGTAGGGGAAGGTCTCTTTGTTGCGGTAGCTGTACTGCCCTTCCGCGTAGTCGATGATGTCGGCGGTGTGGTTGGTGATGATGTCGAAGAAGACCTTCATCCCCCGGCTGTGCGCCTCATCCACCAGCGCTTTGAGATCGGCGTTGGTGCCCAGATGCGGATCGACGCGGTCGAATTTGGTGATCCAATAGCCGTGGTAGCCTGCCGACGATCCGGCGATGGTGCCATCCCCCTGTACGGCGCGATTTTCAAGGATCGGCGTCATCCAGATGGCGGTGACGCCCAGCGCTTGCAGATAGTCCATCTTCTGCAGCAGCCCCTTGAGATCGCCGCCGTGGAAGTATCCCTTGTCGGTGGGCAGGAAGCCGTGGCGCAGGGTATCGGTAATGGTATCGCCCCCTGGCCCCACACCGTAATCGTTGGCCGTGTCGCCGTTGAAGAAGCGGTCGGGCAGGACAAAGTAGAATACATCCTCCTGCACAGGATGCTGCACCGGATCGCGCCACAAGGCCACATCTTCCGGTTCGGGCGTAAACGAGTAATCCTTGTAGATGAAGGGCAAGAGGATCTCATAGTGCAGGGTCTGCGGCTCGACAAAGACGACGGTAGTGCGCCCCGGCACGGTGATCGTCCCTGTGGCTGGGTTGAAGGTCGCCGTCTTCACCGTGGCGTCCACCGACCCTTGCTGCACCGGATGCAGGGTGAGCGTGATCCCTTGTAGCGCGTTGAGGGTGAGGGTCTTCGCTTCGTCGTTGGCGTTGAAGGCGACCACGATCAACTCGTGGTTCGGATCAAGGTCCACCAATGCCTTATCATGCAAGGACATGACAATCAGCCCAGGGATCTGATTCGGGCCGGTGTTGTGGAAGTGAAGGTGACTCTGCACCAACTGTGCGGTTGGCAGCCGGAAGAGCGGCGAACTGTAGCGGATCTGCAAGAATTCGCGCACAAGGGCGTTGGTGCGCTCGATCTCAGCTTTGGCCGGTTTCAGCGCTGGGTTACCCAACAGCGGACGCATCACATCCCAGTTTTCGGCGTTTTTGCCCGCTGGCGGCAGACCGCGTCCCCAGCCGGTTTCGGTGTAGCTCCAATCGAGGATGTTGAACCAATCGCCCGAATCGTAGCTATCCCGATCCAGACTCTTAGAGCGCAGAATGTCGCTGCCGGCATGGAGGAAGGGTACGCCCTGGCTCAAGAGGACCGTACTCAGCCCCACCACCTGGGTGCGCACCCGATCCGCCATGCTCGTGCCCACAGGCAATTTGTAGGCGTTGTTGTCGTAGAGCGTCTGGTTGTCGTGCTTGGACGCGTAGACCACATGCTCCTGTGGGTCGAGGGTGTAGCCGGCGGGCTGGCCGTTGTAATCGATATCCTTGCCGGCGACCATCTGCCCGGCGGCGTTGATCAGCATGAAATCGCGTAGATTGCCCGCCAGCCCCAGCCGCACCAGATCGCTGAGGTGGAGCAGACGCTCCCTTTGCTCGTCGGCGCTGCCCTGATCCTTGTCGTTGGCATCGTAGAAGAGACCGTTGGCCCAGCCCTGGTTCTTCAGATCCTGGCCGCTGTCGAAGGGACTGCCGCCGCGCACGGCGTCGCGCAGGCGGTCGCTGAAGGTGCCGATCCCGGTGCCGGCCAGGTTGCGCTGGGTGGCGTTGATACCGCGGGCGTTGTTCTCCACCTCGCCGAAGTTCCAGCCTTCGCCGTAGAGGTAGATCGACTTGCCGTCGATGCCATCCTTTTCTACGGTCAGGTTATCCAGCGCGGCGCGCACGGCCAGCATGTTCTCCACCATGTGATGGCCCATCAAGTCGAAGCGGAAGGCGTCGATCTTGTAGTCACGCGCCCAGATTACCAGCGAATCAACCATGAGCTTTTCCATCATGGCGTGTTCGCTGGCGGTGTTGGCGCAGCAGGTGCTGGTTTCCACCTGGCCGCGGTTGTTGAGGCGGTGATAGTAGCCGGGCACAACCTTGTCGAGTACCGATTTGGCAGCCTGTCCGCTGGCGTTGGTGTGGTTGTAGACCACATCCATCACCACGTAGAAGCCCATCTCTTGCAGCGCCTTCACCATCTCGCGGAACTCGACAATGCGCGTCGTTCCATTGGGATCGGTGCTGTAGCTGCCCTCCGGCGTGGTGTAGTGGAAGGGATCGTAGCCCCAGTTGAAGGGATCTTCGGCGGCGACGGCCATCACCGCGGCCTGCTGCGTCTCGGAATAGGGTTCCATCGCTGCCAGCGCCGTGTAGTCGGGGAACTGCCACGTGCTTTTGTCCTCGTCGATGGTGGCAATGTCGAAGACGGGCAGCAGGTGAACATGGGTCAGCCCCGCCTCTCGCAACGCCTTGAGATGGTTGACGCCCGCCGAGTTGGGCAGGGTGAAGGCTTTGTAGGTGCCGCGCAGATTGGCGGGGACCGTCGTATCGAAGGCGCTAAAATCGCGCACATGCAACTCGTAGACAGTGATATCTTCGGGGGCGAGGTCCGTGTGCGGGCGCAGGTGAGCGTCCCAGCCAGCCGGTTTGAGGGCGGCGTCGCGCAGGTCCACGATCTGGCTGCGCGTGCTGTTCTGCGCCAAGCTCAGGCTGTAAGGATCGGTGACAAAGTTGCGCTCAATTGCGCCAGTGCTGGGGGCGAAGACTTCCACCTCGTAGAGGTAATACTTACCCTTTAAGGCGCTCGTTCCCTCATATAGCCACGTTGATCCTCCCGGTAACAATGTCATGGGGTAGGTTGTACTTTGGGTGGCGGGATTGGCATCGTCGAACACGTGCAAGGTGACAGATCGAGCCGTTGGCGCCCAGAGCAACAGCCCAAATTGGCTACCATCCGTACTCCATTGTAGACCTAAGACGACCCATTCGTAGAGATCATCTAGCACGCCGGGGATCTGCAAACCCGTGGCGTCCACCAGCGCGCCCTCGCCGTTGTGCATGGAGACGGCGAACTGTCCCTTGAGGATCTGCGGCACATTGCCCAGATCCGCGGCGGCGATGGTCAGCACGGGCTGGTTGACCAGATGGGGGAACTTGGCCGCCACGGTGCTGGTGATGCTGTCGGCGGTGTGGGTCAGCGTGAGGACAGAGCCGCCGGTGATGCCTTCCTCAGCCAGTTCGAGGCTGGCGTCTGTGCTGTGGTGGAGGCGATAGACAGCGTTCTTGTCGTCGGCGGCGGGCCAGACGATCTGATCCTGGCTGACCCAGTAGGCCCGCTGCTCGTTGATGTTGCCGCTGCTGCCGCCCTGGTTGGCAACCGCCCAGGCAATCGCCGGGTCGCTGTACTGCTCGCCCGATCCCTGCAGTTGCCAGATCTCATAGCCCTTGTCGGCGAAGACCAGCGCCTGATCCGGGCCAGGATCTTTTTCGTCCCCCTTGTGGATGATATAGTTGAGCAGGGTAGCACCCTCGACCAGATCCACTTCCCAATAGATACCGAAACTATCCGTGCCGGCCGGTGGCAGCGGATTCTCCCAGGTGACGCCCTCTTCGGCGGAACCGGTCCACACATGCAGGCCCCAGCCCTCATAGTCGCCCTTCTGCCGTCGATAGTGGATGATCGCCTTGTTCTCGGCGGCGAGGCGCTGTCTGTAGATCGTCTCCTGGCCCGACTTGAGCCAGATGGCGTATTGGTCGGCGGGGATGTAGCTGCGGTCTGGGTCGGTGTCCTTTTCGTCACCCTTGTGGACGATGAAGTTGACCGGCTTGGTCGGGTCCGCCAGTTGGATGGTGAAGAATTTGCCGTAGCTGTCCTCGCCGTCGGGGAGTTTGGGTGTATTCCACTCGGTGGCCTCACCGTCGGCCAGCCCGTCGCCCCACAGATGCAGCCCCCAGCCGTCGTAGTTGTTGTCCGCGCGCTGATAGTGGATCACCGTCTGCCCCAACGCTGCGGCGCGGGAGGCGTGGTTGGCCCCATTCCCCTGCACCAGCCAGTTGACAGGAATCTGCGCGGGGACGAAGCTGCGATCCGGCTCAGTATCCTTGACGTTCCCCTTGTGGATGATGAAATTGATGGGCTTGTTGGCATCCTGTAAACGAATGGCGATGTACGCGCCGTAGTCGTCAATGCCGCTGAACTTCTTGGGCGCGCTCCATTCGGTCGCCTCACCCGGATCGATGGCCTCGCCCCACAGGTGCAACCCCCAGTAATCGTTGAAATCGCTGCTCGACCAGTCGCCATAGTCACCATCGGTCCGGTGATAGCGGATGATGGCGTACTCCAGGTCCACGGGCGGCGGCGGTGTGACCGGTTCAATCGTCAAAATATGGGTGGCGGCGTCATAGCGGAAGATCATCTCATCGCCGTCCGCGGCCACGGTAAAGGGGATGTTGTCGCCGCCCGGCGTTCCCCCCACCCCGTAGTTCTCGTCCCACGATTCATTGATGGCGACCTTGCCCAGGTAGCTCCCCGCCGGGATCGCCGTGGTGCGGAACTCATAGATGTCGTTGCCGTCGGCGTCTTGCAGCCACGAGCGCAGACAATCGGCCTGCCAATCACCGGGGCAGCCCAACTCGCTCTGAAAGTCGCCAGGGGCCACAGCGATGACGGCGTTCTGGTTGTCCGTCACCCAGTGCGATTTGTGATCGTAGTAGAACTTGACTGTGGTCTGCGCGGCCAGATTGAGCATCACATTGCCGCCGCCGGGCGGGCCGTAGCTCTCGCCCCAGCTATCGTTGAGCGCGGCCTTGTACTGCCAATTCCCCGCGGGGATGGTGAACGTCCCCTGCCAGACATCGTCGGCAGCGTCGTAGGTCAGCTCCGTGTTGGCGCACTCAGGCTGCCAATCGCCGGGGCAGCCCAACTCGCTTTGAAAGTCGCTGGCAATGGCGACACTCGTTGGATTCGTTGTATGGTCGGCGAAAAGAGAGAAGGGATTTGAAACAAAAAGCAAAAGTGAGGAAGAGAGAGCGAGCAGTACAATGGAAAGCGATTGATAGCGACGCCGTAGGCGTGGATGCATAGAGGGACTCCTTTGTCTGAAAACGATGCAACCGATTGCAGGCAGAGAAAAAAGCACAATCTGGGTGAAAGGGCACCCACCCTAAACGAGCCATTGACGACTGGGGGATTCGTCAGAATCACAACTGGGGGAGTTGTGAGCAGTATTCTTATACACTCAGAAATTCTTGCTGTCAACCCGATACAACCGGTTGCATTGCGCAATTCACCTGGAGGCTGGGATTCATCTTTGCCTCTGGTTGTGGTACACTCATCGGTAGCCGGGCGGGTACCCCCCGTACCTTCATCGCCCTCCTCTTCGTCGCAGCCCGGCTACCCCGCACACATTCATCCTGTCGCCGCGTCCTGGGGACAGACGGCTGGTTTTCCTGAAGCGCTCTTCACATCTATCTATAGAGGAGTCATCCCCATGAAACTTCGTCAGTTGGTGACCTTGCTGCTCACCCTGGTACTCTTGTTGCAGAGTTTTATTGTACCGGCAGCCGCGCAGGATACACTTGCTGAGGAAGCGCCGCCAGGGTTCACGTCCACGGACAGCCAGGCCAATCTCTACTCCATCTCTGGACAGGTGAAGGATGGCAGCGGCAATGGGATTGCTGGCGTGACGGTGACGGCAACGAAGAGTAAACCCCCTCTGATCTTTATCCCTGGTGCTGGGGGTAGTGTTCTGAAGGATCCTAATCGGGAATGGCCACTCTGGCCGAATCTACTGGAACCAGACGAAAACCTACGAATAGTTGTGACTGCATTGACGGGTGGTGTCGCCATAACAGCTTTGATCAAAGCAATCATGGCACGAATGGCTGGCAATGCTACCGATCTTCAACTGAAGGCCAATGATCCTGCCACCAATCTGGTTGCGCCTGATGTGCTTCGTTGGGTTGTGAACAGTGGATCTGTAAAGATAAAAGACATCTACGGCTCTTTCCTGAGTGATTTCTTGGAAGATAAGGAGGGGTACCGTCCTTACCAACTTACAGCACTTCCAGGATATGCGTGTGATGAAAGTCAGGCAGACAACCATCCAACACTGTTTGTGTTCCCCTACGATTGGCGACTGCCTATCGAACAGTCAGCCCAGCGATTGGCTCACTATGTCGATTGTGTTCATAAATTCTATCCGGAGACGGAGATCGATATTGTTGCACATAGTATGGGTGGACTTGTCGCCCGCCGTTATATTCTCGATCAAGTGGATGCAAAGAAACCAAGCTACATACGACGAATGGTGACTATGGGCACCCCATGGCTCGGTGCTCCAAAGATGTTGCATGCAATGTTGACTGGCAATTTCGATTTGGTCGCGAATCTGCTGTTACTCAACAAGAACGTATTAAGTCAGTTACTTGAGAACTATCCTGGTGTGCATTCACTGTTGCCGAGCAAGAAGTACTTTCAATTCGCCATAGATGACAGAGATGTTCTGGTTGAACGAGGTTGGGACATCAACAAAAACAACCAAAAAGATGAAACGTACACCTATGCAGATTACAAAGCCTGGCTTGATACACAAAAGTTCCCAGAGGTTACACCCGTAACAACGAACGAAGCATTCCACAATAGACCAGGCCAGGATGGCTGGAATAACGACAGTAGCGGTGTGGAA
>JAHBVG010000139.1 GCA_019637695.1 Caldilineaceae bacterium
AGTCTACGTAAAGTTTCTACCACGAAAGGATCAGAGAGATTATGGCTGAACAGAACGAACAGAAACCGATGGGTATGAGCCGCCGGGCCTTCCTGCGCTATACGGCGTTGGGCAGTGGCGCTGCATTTTTGGCAGCCTGCGCGCCCGCCGCAGCGCCGACAACAGGCACAGGCGCCCCACCGGCTGCCGCCGATCCTGGCAGCGCCCCCGCCGCTGGGACGCCGCAACAGGGCGGCACGATGGTTTGGATGGGACACCAGGAGGTGGCGGGTATGAGTCCGCAGGACATAGGCCCCACAGTGCAGGCGGTGATCATCTACAATATCCTCAACCCGCTGGTCGATTACAACGAGTTTGTGGAATTGGAGAACATCCTTGCTTCCTCTTATGAAGTCTCCGAGGATGGCCTGACCTATACCTTCACGCTGAATGAAGGTGTACTCTTCCACGACGGCAGCGAGTTGACCTCTGAAGATGTGAAGTATACCTACGACTTTTATGGCGATCCCGACTTCCCCAATCCCATTTCCGGTTTCTTCTATGGCATCGGCAGCGTGGACGCACCCGATCCGTACACGGTTGTGGTCAACATGGATCAGGTCAACGCCGGCTCGCTCTCCAGTTGGGCGACGGTGCCGATTGTCAACGCGGCCTATCATGCCGAAGTAGGCGAGGATGTCTTCCGCACGGCCCCAATTGGCACAGGCGCATTCAAGCTGCGCGAGTGGCGACCCGCGGAATTCACAGAGATGGAGGCCTTCGATGATCACTTCCGCGGCCGGCCCTATCTGGACGCTGTGCGTCTGGACATTGTGCCCGAACCTTCGGTGCGTATGATCGCCATGCAGACCGGCGACGCCGACGCTGCTGTCTGGCCGCTGCTAGTGGAGGATAGTCTGACGCTGGCCGATGATCCCAACTATGTGGTCTTCCGCACGTTGGCGAACTCGGTCAAGTTCTTCCCCCTCAACAACGAAGTGCCACAGCTTTCGGAAGTGGCTGTGCGCAAGGCCATGCTCCATGCCCTGGATCGCCAGCGCATTATCGACGAACTGTGGAGCGGCGCGGCCCAGATCGCCCATTCCAACCTGGCCCCTAAGAACGCTATCTACTACAACCCGAATCTGCCTCAATACGACTTTGACCCTGCATTGGCGGCATCCATGTTGGATGAGGCTGGATGGGAAGTGGGCAGCGATGGCGTCCGCGCCAAAGACGGGGTGCGCCTCTCTTTCCTCTGCACCACCATCACCGGCGACGCAGCCCGCCGCCCGATTGCCGAGCTGGCGCAGCAGATGCTGGCCGATGTAGGCGTAGACATGCAACTGGCCGAAGCGCCGGTCTCCGCCATCCTCGAAGGGTTGCGCAACGGCACGTTGGAATCATCCATCTTCAACTGGACCTTTGGCTCGACGCCCGAACCCGATCCCTTCTCGACCCTGCATTCGACCGGTGGCAACAACTTCAACCATTACCGCAATCCAGAGATGGATGAATTGGTCGAAGCCGGGTTGAATGTCGTCGATCCCGAAGCGCGCCGCCCCATCTACTACCGCATCCAGGAGATCTTCGCTCGGGATGTGCCCTGCCTCTACTTGCAGTTCGACGAGTGGATCAACCCGTTCAGCGCCCGCGTCGGCGGTCTGCCTGAAAATCCACTTAGCGGCGACGAGATCTTCTTTGGGGCGCACAAATTGTGGCTCAACTCATAGTTGATCGGCGCAGGTTATCTGCTGGTTACTAACGTAGTGCGTGGTGCGTGTACCCATCTACGCGCCACGCACTACGCAACAGAAAGCGCTATCCATGTTACGTTACGTCACCGTTCGTCTTCTGCAAGGGATCATTGTTATCCTCTTGATCAGCATCGCTACCTTTGTGATGATGCGGATGATGCCAGGGAATCCGGTTGATCTGCTGCTGGGCGAAGGGCAGGTGCGCATCAGCCAGGAGCAAATCAACGCCATCTACGCGCGTTGGGGGTTGGATCGACCTCTGCACGAGCAATATTTTCTCTGGGTACTCAATTTTGTGCGCGGGGATTTCGGTGAATCACTGGTGCGCACGGGTGTGCCCGTGCGCACGATGATCTTCGAGGCGATCCCGGTGACGGCCCGGCTCAATGTCTACGCCATGATCGTGGCGCTGTTACTCGCCATCCCCGGCGGCATTTGGGCTGCTGTTCGTCGCAATTCCCCGGTGGATTATCTCAACGCGGTGGGCGCTACCCTGGGGATCTCAATGCCGAATTTCTGGCTGGGGCTGATGTTGATCGTCCTCTTCGCGCTCTACATTCCCCAATGGTTTGGGGATCTTCCCCTGATCGGGCGAATCCCACCGTTTGGCCTGCGCACATGGCAAGGATACATTCTGCCGGTCTTTGTGCTGGCGGTGGGCGAGATGGCGGTCTTCTCGCGCGTCATGCGCAGTTCGATGCTAGAGGTGATGGAGCGGGATTATGTGCGCACAGCCAAAGCCAAAGGGTTGCCGCGCCACCTTGTCTTGATCCGTCATGCCGTGCGCAACGCTCTGCTGCCGGTGATCACCGTGATTGGCTTCCGCATTGCCTTTCTACTCAGCGGCACTATCATCATCGAGACGGTCTTTGCCGTGCCGGGGGTGGGCCGTCTCTTCACCGATTCGGTCTTCCGCCTCGACTATCAGGTAGTCCAATCGCTGGTGGTACTGCTTGCCATACTCGTCGTCATCGTCAATTTGATCACCGATCTCTCGTACGCGTTGATCGATCCGCGTATTCGGTATGATTGAAATGGTGACTGGGGATTAGTGATAAGTGACTGGGATGCAGACGCCCAGTCACTTATCACTAATCCCCAGTCACTAATCCTTGAGGAACCCGTCATGGCTGTGATTTCCGCTGAACAAGCCGCTGCTGTTGCCGTTCGGAACTCTGCGCGTCGCTCGGAGGTTGCCCAGGCGTGGCGTCGTTTTCGCTCGAATCGAATCGCCATCGTTGGCTTGATCTTTATTGTATTGCTGATTCTGGTTGCGGTTTTTGCGCCGTGGATTGCGCCGGACGATCCCTATTACAGCTATCCTGGCGCCCGCGGTGTTGCGCCCAGCGCCGAACACTTTTTTGGCTTTGATCACATTGGTCGCGATCTCTTCAGCCGCGTCCTCTACGGGTCGCGGGTAGCGCTGATCGTGGGGTTGGTTTCTACGGGGATTGCCGTCTCATTGGGAATTGTGATCGGAGCAATCGCAGGCTATTTTGGCGGGTGGGTCGATTCGCTGCTCTCTCGCTTGGTGGATACGCTGATGGCCTTCCCCATCATCGCGCTGCTGATCGTGCTGGCGGCGGTGCTTGGCCCCAGTTTAACGACCACGGTGTTGGTGATCGGCGTCACCGGCTGGGCGCGCTTTGCGCGGGTGGTGCGCGCCGACGTCCTCAGCATCAAGGCCGAGGATTATGTCATGGCGGCGCGGGCAACGGGCGTTTCCCATGTTCGCATTATTTTTCAGCATATTCTACCCAATGTCCTCGGCCCGGTGATCGTGCTGGCCTCGCTGGGTATCGGCGGCATTATCATCCTCGAAGCGTCGCTCTCCTTTTTGGGGCTGGGGATTCGCCCACCGACGCCATCATGGGGTGGCATCCTCGCCGACGGACGCCCTCATCTGCTGCGCTACCCCCACATCGCCTTCTTCCCAGGGCTGATGATCACCTTGACCGTGCTGGCCTTCAATTTTGTGGGCGACGGTCTGCGCGATGCGCTCGATCCGCGGCAGCGGAGCTAAATCGAGATGATGGGATGATGGAGATTGTCACCTTCAAACTACCAGATACACTCTACATTGGATGACTGTGCGATCAATGGATCATTTGAAATAAGGGATAAATTCAGCGTCACAGATGTAGCCGCGATCAGCCGATCATGTAATTCTGGAATGCTGCGCAGATTGGCCGCAACTTGAACGATCTCGAATGTCAGAGGGACCTGCCGATAAGTGGGAGTCTTGGCGAGGAGCGAAGATACATCCTGCAAGGTAGCCTGGATGCGGTTGCGCTCAGATAGATAGAGGATTTCTGCAAAGACGAAGCCTGGGATATGAATCACTGCCTTCCCATCATCTGCGGACTGAAATAACGCTTTGGCTTTTGAACCCATCTTGCGCCGTTCGAGGCGTAGCACTAACCCCATCGTATCGGTAACGTATTCATTCTTTGGGGTAGTGCTGATCATAGTCCGCAAACTCCTCTTCAAGGTGGTGTAAAGAATCTTTTCTCGCTTGTTGTAAGTCAAGATCAAGCAGCAGGGTATACAAATTACTGTTAGGAGAAGATGCGCTGAGTGTCCGCAATCGCACAAAGTAGACGAAATCGGCAATTTCGGCCAGGGCGCTTTCGGGCAGTTCTTTGATCCCCTCGTTGATTAAGTCATGATAATGGTGTACGGTCATCTTTTTTGACTTTCCTCGTTTGTGTCAATCACTTGCCGTTTTATTATATCAGAGGGAACCCTGAGTTGCACGAGGTCCATGATCAGACATCTATAGAATCTGATATCCAGTCGGTCATCGCCGCTGTCGACGCGGAGATCAGCCTCTTCGCCCACCACATTGAATCGGGCGCGGAGATCGACATCGCCGGGGATCGGGTCTATCCGCTGGCGAGTGTACTCAAGGTCCCCGTCCTCGTGGAAGCGTTCCGCCAGATCGGCGAGGGACGCTTTGCGCTCGACGACCGCTTCGCGTTGACCGTCGCCGAGAAGAATCTGCCCAGCGGCGTCCTCACCTTCTTCGACGACGGCCTGCAACCAACGCTGCGCGATCTGCTGACGTTGATGATCATCATCAGCGACAACACCGCCACCGACATGGTGATGCACCGTCTGGGCGTGGGGTCGATCAACCGCACGATGCGCAGTCTGGGGTTGACCGAGATCCATGTGCCGATCACCATCCGCCAGATCTTCGACGATATGCTCCTCTCCGCCGATCCCACGCAAGATCTGCTCGAATTGGACAAACAGCCGCGCAAATTGGACGGCCTCGCCTTCAGCCTCGGCCCCGACAACAATACGGGGACGCCCCGCGCCCTCACCCGTCTCTTCACCATGATCTACAAAGCCGAGGTCCTGGATCGGGCGGCGTGTGACGCCATGCTCGCCATCCTGCGCAAACAGCAGTTGAACGACCGGCTGCCCCGCTACCTGCCGCCGGGGACACCCTGCCTCCACAAGACCGGCACCCTCGGCCCCGTCCGCAACGACAGCGGCATCATCTATGTCAACGACGCCTCACATGTCGCCGTCACCATCTTCTCGCGTTCGACAGCCGACATCCCCGAAGACGATCTCATCGCCAAACGCGAACACACCACCGCCGTCGACGCTGCCTTCGGGCGGATCGGGCTGCTGCTATACGACTATTTCCAATAGACGAAGGATGAATAAGGGATTGGTGATTGGTGATTGGGTCAGAGATGCTCTCCGCTCCCAATCACCAGTCACTAATCACCAATCCCTCCACTCCCAAAACCGGTTCACACAGGAGAACCAACCATGAAACTCTTCATCGCAACCCTCGGCACCGAGACCAATACCTTTGCGCCCTTTGTCACCAGCGCGCAGACCTTTGAGGAGACCTACCTCACCCGCGGCGGCGGACACGGGGATCAGCCCAACACCTTTGCCGTGCCGCTGGCGATCTGGCGAGGGCGCGCCGAAGCGCTGGGCTGGGAGGTGACCGAAAGTCTCTGCGCCTTTGCCATGCCCAGCGGGGTGACGCTGCGCGCGCTCTACCGCCAATACAAAGAGGAGATCCTCGCCGATCTGCGCGCCGCCCTGCCCGTGGACGCGGTGCTGCTCTGCATCCACGGCGCCATGGTGGTGGAAGGCTATGATCGCCCCATGGCCGAGACCGACGGCATCGACTGCGCCGACGCCGAGGGCGATCTCTTTGAGGCTGTGCGCAGGGTGATCGGGCCGGATGTTCCCTTCGGCGCCGAGTTGGATCTGCACTGTCACCTCACCGAGAAGAAGGTGCGCAACACCGACGCCCTGATCCTCTACAAAGAGTATCCGCACACCGATTTCCCCGACCGCGCCGACGATCTCTTCGATCTCATCGCCGATACCGTGGCGGGCAAGGTACGTCCTGTGCAGAGTTTGCACGATTGCGGTTGTGTGGGCGTCTTCCACACCACGCGCCAGCCCATGCGCTCATTTGTGGATCACATGATAGCGCTCGAAGGCAAGGAGGACGTCCTTTCGGTGTCGCTCGGCCACAGTTTCCCCTGGGCCGATGTGCCGGAATTGGGTGTGCGCAGTCTGGTGGTGACGGACAATCGCAAAGACAAAGGCGACGCCATCGCCGCCGATCTCTGTCGGCGCATCAACGAAATCTACGACGAGGCGCAGCCGCCCTACCTCACCCTCGACGAAGGGTTCGATCAAGCGTTGATCCTGGCCGCTGGTCCTGGGCAGGGGCCGGTGGTCCTGGCCGACGTGGCGGACAACGCCGGCGGCGGCGCGCCCAACGATTCCACCTTTGTGCTGCGCCGTGTTTTGGAACGGGGCATCGGGGACATTGCCTTCGCCAACTTCTGGGATCCCATCGCCGTGCAGCTTGCCATCTCCGCCGGGGAAGGGGCGACCTTCGATCTGCGGCTGGGCGGCAAGATGGGGCCAATGTCGGGCGATCCCATCGATCTGCGCGTGAGGGTGAAGAAGATCGTGCGCGACGCCCGCCAGACTTTCGGCGCGCCGCCGCGCACCTCCAAAGGGCGCATGGGCGACGCCGTCAGCCTGCAATTGGAGAACGGCGTCGAGATCGGCGTCAACTCGCTGCGCACCCAATCCACCAATCCCGACGCCCTCACCCAGATCGGCATCGACGCGGCCAACAAGCGCTTCATCGTCGTCAAGTCCATGCAGCACTTCCACGCTGGCTACGCGCCCATCGCCAAAGCCATTCTCTACGTCGCCGCGCCGGGGACGATGATCCCCTACTTTAAGCAGTTGCCCTATCGCGTGGCGGATCGCTCCTTGCGGGGGATTGATGGGTGATCGGGGACTGGGGACTGGGGATCGGGGATTGGATAATGTGTCTCCGTCCGTCGTCGGTCGGTCTCCTCAACCCGTTTGACCCAGCGATTGAGGCAGCATACAATGCAAGGAGTGTAACAGGGGATTGCAGGCTTAAGGAGAGGGTAATGGTAATCGAAGAATACTTTGACTTTTCTTATCCCAACGAGATCCGTCTGGCTGGGCATCGTATCAACATCGAAACGATTCTTGTCGAGTACCTGGACGGAATGGTGCCTGAAGAGATTGCCGCCCAACATCCAACGCTTTCGCTTGAGCAAATCTATGCGACCATAACCTATTATTGGCGAAACCAAAGCAAGATAGCGATCTACTTGCAAGAAGCCAAAGAACTGGAAGATCAACTTCGCCGTGAACAGGACCTGAATCCATCGCCCTCGATTGTTCGTATGCGGCAACTACGCCGTCAACAAAAACAAAGCCGTGTCATCGAGCACGCATAACCCATGAATTCCCTTTGTTTTCTACTTGACGAACACATTGCACATGCGATTGCAGAAGGATTACACAGCCGAGAAGCTGAGATTCAGGTGTTCACAATTGGGGGTCCCAATGCCCCAGCAACCGGTACACCTGATCAGGACATTTTAATTTGGGTTGAAGAGCATGGATGCTTGTTGATCACCAACAATCGCAAAACCATGCCCGGTCATTTGCGGAATCATGTCGAGCTACAGCGCCACATTCCCGGCATTATTGTGATCAACCAGCGGATGAGTTGGAGCGACACTATTGAGGAGCTTTTGCTGATCTGGGCAGCAAGTCTACCCAACGAATTTCAGGATCAAATCGTCTACCTGCCTCTTGAGAGATAATGTCAGGAATGCCGTCTGTTCGTAGGAAAGGAGTGATAATGTCGATCAATGGAATGTCTGCGCCCCCGGATCTGTCGATGGAAACATTGCGCCACCTGCTGACGGATACTCAGTCGCGTCAGGTGTTGTTAACGACGAAAATCCGACAATACAAGGATCGTTATCAGACCTCGCTGGAATTATTAGAGGAGCGTCTTGATCGCGGCGAAGGCAGTGAACACCCGGATTGGGAAGATTCCATCGAATGGCGCACGGCTGTTGAAAGCCTGACGCGCACACAACAAATGCAAAGTCTACTGGAATGGCTACTGACTTTGAAGAAGCCGTCGAGCGTTTCGTAACGGAATGTCCTTATGTTGTGATGGTCCAGGATCTCGTGACAAAAGTGCGTCTTGAGATGGAGGCCGACTACATCATGGACTTGTACTACATCGAAACGTTGGCGAAGTACAGTTATACCTTAGTCAAAGCAGAAAAGCGGCTGCTTGGCTGGGACCAATGCGTGCCACTACCCACTCCTTGAGAACTTTCCACATCATGTTCACAGAGTTGATGGACTTGCCGAACCATCTAAGTTGAACGGCAATCCAGAACATGATTTAGCGCTTGTGCGTCTAGAAGTTGAACGCTTCCTTGCAGATCAACTCTAGACGCACGGTTTCTTATCGATTCCACCCTTAGGAAGTCACCCCATGCCCACCTACGATACCCTCATCCGCCACGCCCGCGTTGTTGACGGCACAGGCAACCCGTGGATCTACGCCGACGTTGCCCTATCCGGCGACCGCATTGCCGCGATTGCGCTGCCGGACAGCATCCCCGCGGAGAACTGCGCCGAGACCGTGGACGCCAGTGGACACGTCCTCAGCCCCGGTTTCATCGACATTCAAAGCCACGCCATCCTGCCGCTGATGGTAGACGGGCGCTGCCTCTCCAAAATCACCCAGGGGATCACGACGGAGATCATGGGCGAGGCGTGGACGCCGGCGCCGGTGGGCGGGCGCAACACCGATCCGCTGGCGAACACGCTCTTTGTCCTCCACATTTCGCAGGAATGGCAGGATCGCATCCTGACCTGGCGGCGCTTCGCTGACTGGCTGGAGGCGATGGAAGATCACGGCGTCTCGCCCAACGTGGGATCGTTCCTGGGTGGCGGTACGATCCGCGCCTTCGCCAAGGGGATGGAGATGGGCCGCCCCAGCGCAGATGAACTCGACGTCATGCGCCGCGTCACCGCTGAAGCAATGGAGGACGGGGCGTTCGGCGCGTCCTACGCGCTGATCTATCCGCCCGATTCCTATACTGACACCGCGGAGTTGATCGAAGTCTGCAAAGTCGTCAGCCGTTACGGGGGGATCTACATCACCCACATGCGATCTGAGGCCGAGCGCATCTTCGAAGCGCTGGACGAGACGCTGACCATCGGGCGCAAAGCCAACCTGCCCGTGGAGATCTACCATCTCAAGGCGTCCAGCCCCAACAGTTGGTGGAAGATGCCCTCGGTGATCGACCGCATTCACCGGGCGCGCGCCGACGGGATCGACGTCACCGCCGACATGTACCCCTACCCTGCCTCAGGGACGGGCCTCACCGCCATCCTGCCCACGTGGACGGCGGCGGATGGCAAGTTCTTCGAGACCATCGCCGATCCCAAGAACCGCGCCCGCATCCGCGCTGCGCTGGAAGGAACCTCGCCCGAAGACGACGGCATGGGGTTGGAGACGCGCGGCGGTCCCCACGGCATTATGCCCATCGGCTTCGAGAAGCCTGAGAACAAACAGTATGTGGGCAAACGGCTGGACGAAATCGCCGCCATGCGCGGCCAGGATTGGATCGACGCCACCATCGACCTGCTCATCTCCGAAGGGCAGCGCATCAGCACGATTTATTTCTCGATGGACGAAACCAATTTACGCATCCAGGTGGGGCAGCCGTGGATCAAATTCTCCACCGACGCTGGCGGCTTTGATCCGGCGTGGGCCAGAGCGCACGGACCCTACCATCCCCGCGCCTATGGGACCTATCCGCGTGTACTGCGCAAATATGTGCGCGAGGAACGGCTGATCACCCTCGAAGACGCCATCCGCAAGATGACCTCCGCCGTGGCCGACCGTCTGAGTCTGCGCGACCGTGGACAGATCCGCGCCGGCTTCTACGCCGACGTCATCCTCTTCGATCCCGAAACCATCGGCGACCGCGCCACCTTTGAAGATCCGCACCAACTCTCCGTGGGCGTGCGCGACGTGTGGGTCAACGGGGCGCGCGTGTTGAAAAACGGCGAGCATACAGGGTCCACGCCGGGGCGGTTTGTCAAGGGTCCTGGAGCGTAAGTTTGCAGGTTTTTTCGTCTCTATGCTCGTGGTATCATAGACCACATGTGGGCTGCATTGAAATACGGAAACGACCATGAACACAACTATTACACTCGAAGTGCCCGAAGAAGTTATGCGAAGCGCTCGCGACGTGGCCAAACGCACACATCGAACGTTGGAAGATGTGCTACGAGAGTGGCTGGATCGTAGCGCCATGCAGATTCCAGTCGAGCAACTTTCCGATGAGCAGGTGTTGCGGCTCACCCAGATGGAATTAAACGCGCAGCAACAGTCTCGGCTGAGCGATTTGCTGGCAAAGAATCGTGAGGAAACACTGTCGTTGGTGGAACAGGGTCATTTGGATGAACTAATGCAACTCTATCGTCAGGGCCTACGGCGCAAAGCAGAAGCGATGAAAGTAGCCGTGGACCGAAAACTCATCCCATCCCTTGATGAAGAATGACCCGCTCACGCATCCCTACTTCGGTCGAACAGCAAGTACGTCAGGCAGCACAGAATCGCTGCGGCTACTGTTTAAGTCCACAACGTCTTGTCATGGCAAGATTGGAGATCGAGCATATTGTGCCGATCTCCAAAGGCGGCAGCGACGAAGAATCGAATCTGTGGCTGGCATGTCCGCTCTGTAACCGACACAAAGGGAACCGCACGACAGCGATTGACTCTGAAACAGGAAACAGCGTTCCCCTGTTCAACCCTCGCACGCAAAACTGGTTTAATCACTTCGCGTGGAGTAATGATGGTCTCCGTATCATCGGCCTGACGCCGACCGGGCGTGCCACCGTTGTCGCACTTCATTTGGATGACGATCCAGACGCTCTGTTTGTACGTAGCTTCTGGGTAGAAGCGGGTTGGCATCCTCCAGTTAACTGAACTGTCGATATCTTACTCAACGCATTCTTTGTTCATCACTCACCCTGTGAAGGAGACACACCCATGCCCCATTTCGACACCCTCATCCGCGGCGCTCGCATTGTGGACGGCACCGGCAACCCGTGGATCTACGGCGACGTCGCCCTCAGCGGGGAAACCATCGCCGCCGTCGCCCCGCCCGGATCGATCCTCGCGGAGAACTGCGGCGAGGTGGTGGACGCTGCGGGCATGGTCGTCTGCCCCGGCTTTGTGGACATCCTCAGCCACTCCATCCTGTCGTTGATGGTGGACGGGCGCAGCCTCTCCAAAATCACGCAGGGCGTGACGACTGAGGTAATGGGCGAAGGGTGGACGCCAGCGCCCCACGGCGGCAAGATCACGCGCATCCTGCCCAAGCACCAATTTAGTGGATTGCTCGATCCATCGTGGGAAGCGCGCATCCCCACGTGGACGAAGTTCCGCGATTGGCTCGACGCCATGATCGACCACGGCGTCTCGCCCAACATTGGATCGTTCCTCGGCGGCGGCTCGCTGCGCACCTACGCCAGGGGCATGGCGATGGGTAAACCGACCGCCGACGAGATGGAAACGATGAAGCGCGTCACCGCCGAATCGATGGAGGGGGGCGCGTTCGGCGTCTCTTTTGCGCTGATCTACCCGCCCAGCAGCTACGCCGACACCGATGAGATCATCGAGATCTGCAAGGTGATCCGCCGCTACAACGGCATCTACATCACCCACCTGCGCTCTGAGGCCGATACCTTCCTCGAAGGGTTGGAGGAAGCCATCGAGATTGGTCGCCGCGCCGACGTGCCGGTGGAGATCTATCATCTCAAAGCGGCGGGCAAGAAGAACTGGTGGAAGATGGCGGCGGCGATTGAGCGCATCAACCAGGCCCGCGCCGAGGGCGTGGATGTCACCGCCGATATCTATACGTACACGGCGATGGGCACGGGGCTATCCTCGGTGCTGCCGCCGTGGGCGCAGGCCGACGACAAATTTTACGAGAATGTGAAAGATCCCCACATGCGCGCCAGGATCAAAGCCGAAGCGCTCAATCCATCGGGCGATTGGGAAGCCATGGTCGACATGTGCGGCGTGGACGGCGTCATGCCCATTGGCTTTATGAAGGAGGAGAACCAGCAATACGTGGGCAAGCGCCTTAGTGAAATTGCCGAGATGATGGGCAAAGATTGGCCCAACGCCGTGATGGATCTCTTCGCCAGCGAGGAGCAGCGCATTGGCACCATCTACTATTCCATGTCCGAGCAGAACATGCAGCGCAAGCTGCGCGCGCCGTGGACCATGATCTCCACCGACGCCGGCGGCCTTGATCCGGCCTGGGCCAAAGCCACTGGTCCCTACCATCCCCGCGCCTATGGGACCTATAGCCGTGTCCTCGGCAAGTATGTGCGCGAGGAGAAGATCCTCACCCTCGAAGAGGCCGTGCGCAAGATGTCCTCGGCGCTCTGCGACCGCCTGGGATTGCGCAATCGCGGACAGATCCGCGCTGGCTTCTACGCCGACGTCGTCATCTTCGATCCTGAAACTGTGGGTGACCGCGCCACCTTCGAGGATCCGCACCAGCTTTCCGTAGGCGTGCGCGACGTCTGGATCAACGGTGGGCGCGTCCTCAAGGATGGGGAACACACCGGGGCCAAGCCGGGCAAGATTGTCAGCGGGGGTGGCTCGTGACAACCACAGAGATAGTTCACGCCGCTCTGGAACTCTATGATTTGGGCAACGCCCAGGTTGAGCTGCTGCGCGCCTATGAAAACTTGACGTACAGGGTCGATGCGGATCGCCACTACGCGCTGCGGATCTGCGCCGCAACCGTTGATCCAGGCCATCTTCAGGCGGAAGTTAACTGGCTGACCGCAATTCGGGCGCAAACCAATCTGTTGACGCCCAAGCCGATCCTCAACCGAGAGGGGACGTTGATCAGCCCGGTCCAAGACCGGCTGTGTGTGCTGTTTGAATGGCTGGACGGGCAACCAGTCAGCAAAGAGATGTCGCCCTCGGTGGCGCACGAGATCGGGGTGATGATGGCCAAATTGCACCGGCAGGCCGCCCACTACCAGCCAGCGGGCTTTGCTGGGACGTGGTACGACTACGACTGCTTCTTTGGTCCTGATTCGTGGTGGTCCACCCAGGCCCCGGCGCGCCTGGCGGACGATTATGCGCGCATGGAGCCTGCCATCGAAAAGATCAAGGCGCTGCTCCAGAGGGTGGGGACCTCTGCACAGTACTTTGGCATGATCCACAGCGACATTCATTTCGGCAACGTGCTGCGAACGCCGGATGGCTTCGCGATCATCGACTTTGGCGATTGTGGCATGGGGCACTATCTGCTGGACGTGGCTGTCATCGAAGCGGAATTTCAGGACTACGACGATGCGGACGCCCTGATCGAGCGTTTTCGAGAAGGGTATCGTATCTTCACCGGTGCTGTGCCGCATGGTGAAGATATCCGACTGTTTGGCATCCTGGCGAGCCTGCTCTATTTTGAGTGGGTCTTTGAAAGCGAAAATGAACAGGTCTACCAGTACAAGTCCGAATGGCTCCCCGGCATGATTGAAGAGATTAAGCAACTGTAGAAGATGCTACCTATTCGTGATAGAATCAGGACAAGTGTCTGCAAATTCGTGGTGCGTAGTGCGTGTACCAGTGGAAGTGTTGAACGCGCTATTTGAGAACTGAGGCGCTGGCACTGGTTCACATGATCAATAAGGAGTGCCTGGTGTCTCAAATCATCACAGTGGAAGTGCCTGATCAATTAATGCAACAACTCAACCTCTCGGCGGAAGATGTCGCCGAAGAGATTGTTGAGCTTGGTATCTATCAACTCAAAGTGCGTCGAGCGCTGGCTTTGTACGAAGCCGGTACGGGTTCGTTGGGTTATATCGCCGAACAACTTGACCTCGATAAAGTCGACCTGATCCGCGAGGCCCATTTGCGCGGACTGGAGCCACCGTTCGACGATCAAGCCATCCAAGAGGAACTGGGTATTTGAGTAAACCTATAGTTATCAGTGATTCGGGACCTTTGACAGTTTTTGCCAAGCTCAACTTACTTCGACTGCTGCACGAACTCTATGGAAGGATTCTTGTCACCGAATCTGTGTATGCGGAAGTGGTAACCGTTGGTCAACAGCGTGGTTACGAGGACGCAGCACACATCAAGATGTTCTGGTCACAGATGGAGTGGCAACCTCTCGCCATTAACCCAGAAGTTGCCGCGCCTTCGCTCAGATCGGTAAATCTAGATCAGGGTGAAAAGGATACGCTTGCTCTTGCACTGACTTTGGAGCGTGCCCTGGTGTTAATGGATGAGACATTCGGACGCATCGTAGCCCGCAATCACGGAATCCCGGTACGCGGTTCTCTGGGTATATTGATTGAAGCGTACCGCAGTCAACTCATTAAAGAAGCCGATTTACGCTTCTACTTTGCCGAGATTGAACGCCGGAACGATATCTGGATCAACCGCACACTTTTACGGCGGCTGTTGGACGAGCTATTCAGTTCGTAGAATCCGATGTGCTTATTCCGTCCCTAATCGCCCAATCGCTTAATCTCCAATCT
>JAHBVG010000014.1 GCA_019637695.1 Caldilineaceae bacterium
ATGTCCACAGCGTTTCGCTCTCTAGACAGGTATCTCGGAATTGGCGAAGGTATTGCTATGTGGGTCCGGTTTATGCGGTGGCTGATAGTGACCGTCGTATTTGCCCATGGTGTATCGCCGATGGATCAGCTCACAAGAAGCTGGGTGCTAGTTTTACAGATGAATGTAGCATCGGCGGCGGAGTATGGGATGAAGTCTCTGCAGAGGTGATTGAGGAAGTTGCGTATCGCACACCAGGATTTTGCGGATGTCAGCAGGAGCAATGGTGGACACACTGCCGTGATGCTGCACAATTTCTTGGTCGTGCAGGGCGTAGCGAACTTGAGAAGTTTGGTCTACAGGCGATTGCGGCAATAAAGAAAGATGCTGGTCTATCTGATGGTCCAGAATGGGATCGTTTTTTTGCTGAACTCGACAAAGATGGTTCACCGACTGCCTACGTTTTTCGTTGCATAAAGTGTGGCGCATTGGGTGGTTACCAGGACTGTGACTAACAAGATTTACCCTTACTTTTACCCCTTAAATCCACCCCAAAACTCGCTGACATACGCATAAAACGCTGCCATGGCCCGCAGACAGTGCCAGCTTTGACGGGCTAGTTCGCTGCGCCGCCCTTCGACGGCGGCCAGGGCGCGCTGCGGCTGCCCGGCTTCCAGTTCAGCCAGCGTGGCGCGGATGGTAGTGAAGTCGTGGTTGGCCTGGCGGAGCAGGGCCACAACGCGTAGACGGCGCATCTGTTTTTCATCGTAAAGGCGATAGTTGCTGCCCCGCTCGCGCACAGGATGCAATAGCCCCTGCTCTTCCCAGAAACGCAGCGCCGATATCCGCACGCCTACACTATCCGCCGCTTCCCCTACGCGCAACCGCTGGGACAGGCGAGGATGTGTTTCTGCCGACAACTGTGCGGCCAATTCATTGAGCGCGGCCAGCGTTTGATCGAGCTGATGGCGTGTCCGATCCAGTTCGGCGTGGCGTTCGTCGATCAGGGCCAGCGCCTCCGAAAGTCTATGGTCATGCACAGCCTGCATGATTCGCTGCGCCCGCTGCCAGCCATATCCGCTGATCAACTCCCTGGCCGTTTTGAGCGCAACAAGATGCTGCTGCGTGTAGAGACGATAGCCTGTGGGGCTGCGCTCGGGGACAGGGATAAAGCCGCTTTCCTCATAATTGCGCACGAGCTGCACACTGACCTGGACAGCCTGAGCCAGATCTCTAGTGCGTAGATAAGGGTCAACTATCATATCAAACTCGCATGTCTTCGTGGAGACTTTCCAAAAGATTTCTAGAGACAGAAAACTAAAATCGCAGGTTAACTCTCAACTATTGCATATATGTTCTATAATAAAGTGTCTGGCAAAAATCATCCAAATCGATAAGGAGAGAGGCATGACAGATCGTCAGTATATCGAGATTCACGGCGCGCGCGAAAACAACCTCAAGGAGATCTCGCTGACCATCCCCAAACAGAAGATCACCGTCTTTACCGGCGTCTCTGGCTCTGGCAAATCTTCGCTGGTCTTCGATACCATCGCCGCCGAGGCGCAGCGCCAGTTGAATGAGACCTTCACCGCGTTTGTGCAGGGTTTTCTGCCCCACTATGGTCAGCCCGATGTGGATCGCATTGAACACCTCAACGCGCCGATTATCATCGACCAGAAGCGGGTGGGCGGCGGCTCGCGTTCAACGGTGGGAACCTACACAGACATTGCCGTCTTGCTGCGGCTGCTCTTCTCGCGGATCGGGCAACCCTACGCCGGGCCAGCCTACGCTTTCTCGTTCAACACCCCGCAGGGGATGTGCCCAGAGTGCGAAGGCATCGGCAAGACCGTTCAACTCGATTTAGAGAAGTTTCTGGATCGCAGTAAATCTCTCAACGGCGGGGCGGTCCTGCACCCAGAATTCAAAGTGGGCAAATGGCTGTGGAAGACCTACACCTTTTCGGGGCTCTTTGACAACGACAAACCGATTGATCAATACACCGCTGATGAGCTGCAAGCCCTGCTCCACGGCGCGGATCTGCGAGTCTCGTTTGGTGAGTTTTCCATGCAATATGAGGGATTGGTGGAACGCTTCACCCGCATGTATCTCAAAAAGGACGCCGCCGCCATGTCTGAGCGCAACCGGGGGATCTTTGAACAGTTCACCACTTCACAGATCTGTCCACTCTGTCATGGGGCCAGGCTCAATCAGGCCGCCCTTGATTGCCGCATCCATGGCCGCAATATTGCAGAACTCTCTGATCTGGAAGCGACAGAGCTGATCAAATTTCTGGACGGTTTCACCGATCCTGTGGCCGTGCGGGTGGCATCCAGGCTGGCCGAGCGGGTGCAGCATCTTGTGGACATTGGGCTTGGCTATTTGAGCCTCAGCCGCGAGACCGCCACCCTCTCTGGCGGGGAGTCGCAACGCGTCAAGATGATCCGTCATCTGGGCAACAGCCTGACCGACATGCTCTATATTCTCGATGAACCCACTGTCGGGTTACACGCGCGCGATGTGGCGCGCATGAACAGCCTGCTGAAAAAATTGCGCGACAAAGGAAACACAGTCCTCGTCGTTGAGCATGACCCGGATGTGATCGCCATCGCCGATCACATTGTGGACATGGGGCCGAAAGCCGGGACGCACGGCGGGGAAGTCGTCTTTGAAGGCTGCTATGAAACCCTCAAAGAGGCCAATACCCTGACCGGCCAATTCCTCAAGCAGCATCTGCCGATCAAGCAGAAGGTGCGGCAGCCCACCGGGCAGATGACCATCAAAAACGCCTCGCTGCACAACCTCAAAAACGTCACCGTGGACATCCCTACCGGCGTCCTCACGATTGTGACGGGCGTGGCCGGTTCGGGCAAGAGTACGCTGATCAACGATGTCTTCCTGGCGCAGCACCCCGACGCGCTGGTGATCGACCAATCGCGTGTCACCGTCAACAGCCGCTCGGCGCCCACCACCTACACTGGCATCATGGATGACATCCGCAAGGCGTTTGCCAGGGCCAACGATGTCAGCGCCTCGCTCTTCAGTTTCAACTCAGAGGGGAGTTGCCCGAACTGCAACGGATTGGGCGTGGTCTACACCGATCTGGCTTTTATGGAAGGGATCGCGTCAACCTGTGAGATCTGCGAGGGCAAACGCTTCAAGCCCGAAGTGCTGGAGTACCATCTGCGCGGCCAGACGATCAGCGATGTGCTGGATATGACGGCCGAGGAAGCCCTGGCCTTCTTCACCGAGAAGAAGATCAAGGCCGTGCTGCAAGCCATGAACGATGTGGGGGTGGGCTATCTTAAATTGGGGCAGCCGCTCAGCACAGTGTCGGGTGGGGAAGGGCAGCGCCTGAAGCTCGCCACCGAACTCCACAAAAAGGGCAGCGTCTATGTGATGGACGAACCCACCACCGGGCTGCACCTCTCGGACATTGGCCTGTTGATGGGCATCATCGACCGGCTGGTGGACGCCAAAAACACTGTCATCCTGATCGAGCACCATCTCGATGTGATCCGCCAGGCCGATTGGATCATCGATCTGGGGCCGGAAGGGGGCAGCGCCGGCGGGGAAGTGCTGTTCGAGGGTCCGCCCCACGCGTTGAGGGGTTGTCAGCGTAGCATCACAGCGCAGTTTATTTGAGATCAAAGACTCGCCAGGTTTTCAGAAAACCTGGCGAGTCTCTTGCAACTTTCATTTCAGGCACATCCGCCACTACTCAATAACTCGCGTTCAATTTCTTCGATCAGAAAAGGCAGATTGGGCTGGGTAAAGCTCAGTCCAGGAACAGGAACGCGGTTGTGTTTGATGTCCGGGGGAATATGTTTGTGGTGGGGATGGGTGCTTTGTAGCTCGGAGATATGCGGATGGGGCTGGGCATCATACCAGTAGAGTAGATCGGTTTCACGCCAGACTTCGTAGCCATAGCCCTCAACTTCTCCGACTGTTCGTATGAATGACATCTTCTCACGGACGATCAGACGCACCCCTTGCGGAAATTCGATCTCACCGTGGATGACTGCCACGGTAGCTCCTCAGCGAACGACCACCAGAGTTGAACGGATGATCGTAGAATATCGTTGAGAGAGCGTATATATAAACGCTTCATACTCAGCCAGGGAACGGAATGGATTCATGGCGAGCTGTACGTTCAATCAACTCGGCGACACTGGCGACACTGGCGTCCGCCAGCAATTGGCGGGTCTTTTCTCTGTATAGATCCAAGCGATCCTGAAGAATCTGATAGGTAGCGGCCCATTCGCTCCAGTCCAAAACCCACACCTGATCCACCGGTTCCTCACCCTGCTGATATGCCTCGTAGAAGAGTTCGCTTGGGATACCATACTTTCGTTCGAATACGAGAAGATCTTCTCGCATTGCGTGAATGTCTTGCAGAATTTCGTTTAGCGTCATGATCGCCTCTCAGGGCATTTCAAGAAAGTGAGAATCTACGGAGCCGCACGAAGATCCACAAAGGGTAAGTGTTTCTCCTAAGTTGAACTCCAAACGAGCGCTACGCTCAATTTACCTGCCCGTATTGTAGCATCCACAACTACCGTCAGCCAATCATCAATTCTATATTCGCGGCTATCAGCCACTCTGCTTCTTAATCAAGTACGAATTACCCTACCCAACCGCGCGATCCCTGCCTGGATCACCTCTTCACCATAATGCGCAAAGCTCAGGCGGAAGTGGCGACGCAACCCGCCCTGGCTGGAGAAGCGCATCCCTGGCACAAATCCCACGCCGGCGGCGTGGGCGTGCGGCAGCAGATCCGACGTGTCCACGCCGGTGAGCAGTTCGAGCCAGAAGAAGTAGCCCCCCTGTGGAACCCGATAACGCACCTGATCGCCAAAGTGGACGGTGAGCGCATCGTGCATGGCGGCGATACGCTGTCCGTAGATCTGGCGCAGTTCGCGCAGATAGGTCCCCTGCCATCCCTGCTCCAGCGCTACGCGCACAATGTTGGACGTGAAATGGTTCAGCCCGCCGCCGCTGTCCACCAACCCGCAGAGGACAAAGCGCTGCACGAGTTCGGGCGCGGCCCCGATCCAGCCCAGCCGCAGCCCCGGCGCCAGGATCTTCGAGAACGACCCCACCGAGAGGACATTGGCTTGATCGACAAAACTCGCCAACGGCGGAGGCGGAGGCTCTCCGTAGCCCAGCAGATGGTAGACCTCATCGGCCACGATCATGAAGTCGTGTTCTTGGCTGAGGGCGATCAGCCGCTGGCGCCGCTCGGCGGAGAGGGTGTAGCCCGTCGGGTTCTGAAAGGCAGGGATAGTGTAGAGGAAGGCCGGACGGTGGCGTGCGAGCGCATCCTTGACGGCGTCGATGATCAGGCCGTTTTCGTCCACGGGCAGGCTGATCACGTTGAGCTGGTGATCCTCGCGCAGGATACGCAGGGCGAGGAAATAGCTCGGTTCCTCGACAAAGACGGTATCCCCCGGCTGGGCGAACTGGGTGCAGATCAGATCCAACGCCTGCGACGCCCCCGCGGTGATCATCAACCCCTCGGCAGAGACCGGCGCTCCATAGTGCGTCGATAAAAAATCGGCCAGCGCCCGGCGGAAGCGACCATCCCCCTGCTCATAGCCGTAGTTGAGTAGGTCCGTGTCCCCTTCAGCGAAGCGATCCGCCGCCGCCCGCGCCAGCATCGCCTGGGGCAGCAGATCGAAGCCGGGCTGTCCAATCCCAAAATCAATGCGGTCGCTGGCGCGATCCACCTGGGTTGTCCGAGGAGAACTCATGTCCACTCCTTGTAATGCGTAGTCAATGTCATTGAGTTAAGGAATGCAATGTTCGAAACCCTGCGGAGTTAGCACGCCCACGTGCGGCTCTGTCAATGTCATACGGACCGTCCGCAAAAATAGCAGATAGCGCAGAAGCGGAATGTCCCTCGTTATTGTTCACGCACTACGTTCCCGATACCGCTCCCGAATATTCGGAATCAAATACTCTTCAAATGCAGTGGCGACATCATACTGTGGATGCCATCCCCAGTCGCGGCGAGCGGCGGAATCATCGAGATCGGCGGGCCAACTGTCGATAATAGCCTGACGTTTGGCGTCCGGCTCGAAGCGGATCTCGGCCGCGGGGAAGGCAGCGATCACCCGATCCCGAATTTCTCCGGCGCTGAGGCTGAAGCTGGTGACATTGTAGATCAACCGGGTCAGTTTTTCGCGCGGCGCGGCGGCCAGGGTAAGCAATGCGCTGACGGCGTCGGGCATGGTCATAAAGGGGATGCGGGCGTCCTCGCGCACGAAACAGTTGTAGGCTTCCCCTTTGGCCGCGGCGTGGATCATCTCCGGTCCATAGTCGCTGGTGCCGCCGCTGGGCAGGGTAAAGGCGCTGATCAGCCCAGGGAAGCGCACACAGCGAAAGTCAATGTGGACCGGCTGTTCCGTCGCCAGTTGGCGATAATGGTTGCAAAAATAAGTCCCCAGCATCTCGCCGTAGACTTTGTTGCAGCCGTACATGGTGCGCGGCTGGTTCCATTCCCATTCGCGCACGCGGTTGTAGAGATTTTTGCTCTCCAAATCGGGCATGCCGTAGATAGCGATGGAACTGGGGAAGAGGAATTGGATGGGGCGGCTGCGCCATTGCGATTGTTCCGCCGCCAGTTTGAGCAGATCGAGCGTCCCTTCCACATTGACCTGATGCGCCATCTCAGGCGTGAACTCGCTGCGTGTTGAGAGCAGCGCCGCCAGGTGATAGATGGTGTCGATCTCGTACTCGCTCACCAACCGGCCCAGCAGCGACGTATCCAAAATATCGCCGACCATGTGCGTCGTCAGTGGGCGGATGTCATCGGGCAGGGAATGGAGATCGAGGCTGAGCAGCCGGTTGCCGCCATCCTCGGCCAACCGGCGGATCAGCGCGTGGCCCACTTCCCCGCTGGCGCCGGTGATGAAGATAACATGTTTGCGCATAGAATAGAACTCCGCTCTGGCGATAGCGTGAATAGACGATCTTCGCCCATTGTGCCGCAGATCGCCAGGCGGGGCAATTCTCCGTCAGCAATTCCAAAATAGAACACTGTTCTCTCCTGTCGTGAAAACTTCAGGTGTAGTTCAAGTTGGGCATGTGAAGTGTCGGGGACTTTGAAGTCCCCGGCGCTTTCGCCCCAAAGATGAACTACACCTTGAATCTGCGTGAAACTTGCTCTCTGGTCTACTTTACGGATAATGAAGGGAGTACCATTTCATAACCTCGTGCAGCCTCAGCATTGTTGAAGTCATCTATCCTTACCCCATCTGTAGACAGGAGTCCCTCTATGTCCATCCCAAGAGACGACCGCGACCGTATGGGTCAGGTCGAGAACGCAGTCAACACCTATTCGCGCCCATCGGATCTGAAGATCACCGATATGCGCATCGCCGTCGTGTGCAGCAACTATGACTATCCCATCATCCGCATCGACACCAACCAGGGCGTCTACGGCATCGGCGAAGTGCGCGACGCGGGTCACAAAGAGAACGCCCTCCAATTCAAGAGCATGTTGCTGGGCCAGAACCCCTGTAACATCGACATGATCTTCCGCGCCATCAAACGCTTCGGCAACTGGGGGCGCGAGGGCGGCGGTGTTTCCGGGATCGAAATCGCGCTCTGGGATCTCATCGGCAAGGTCTACGGCGTCCCCTGTTATCAATTTCTCGGCGGCAAATATCGCGACAAAGTACGCCTCTACGCCGATACGCCCGCGCCTGAGGAAGCCACCCCCGAAGGCTACGCCCGCCGCGTCAAAGGCCGCAAGGATCTGGGATTGACCTTCATCAAGTTCGACATCCGCCCGCAGCTTTTCGCAGATTGTGAGGGTGGACTCATCGGCAGACGTGTCGAACATGAGTACGCGCTGGGCAAACGCTGGCGCGCGCCGGGGACAGGGGCCAGCATCCGCGTGACAGATCGCGGCATTGACCGCGCCGTGGAAGTCGTCACCGCCATCCGGGAGATCGCCGGCTGGGATGTGGATCTCTGCACCGATCACTTTGGTCACGGCTACATGACCCTCAAGGATGTGATCCGCCTGGGCAAGGCCATGGAACCCTTCGGCCTGGCCTGGTTTGAAGATCCAATGGCCTGGTGGGACATTGACGGCCACAAGGCGGTGACCGACGCCATCAACGTGCCTACCGCCGCTGGCGAGGAACTCTACCTCTGGGAGGGCTTCCGCGAGATGATCGAGAAGCGCGCCGTAGACATCATCCACCCGGATCTGCTCACATCGGGCGGCATGTTGGAGACGAAGCGCATCGCCGATTACGCCGAACGCTTCAACATCCCCACGGCGCTGCACTTTGCCGGGTCGCCGATTGCCTTCATGGCCAACGTCCACTGCGCCGCGGCCATCGCCAGTTTCGTCTCGTTGGAGCATCACGGTCTCGACCTCCCCTTCTGGGAAGGACTCGTCACCGGTCTGCCCGCCAACTACATCGAGGATGGCTACGTCGCTGTGCCCGACAAACCGGGTCTCGGCGTCGATCTCAATTTGGAGAACATCGAGGCCAATCTGCGCTTCCCCGGCCTCTTTGAACCCACCGACGAATGGAACAATCCGAAGCTGGGGTTCTGGCAGCCGGATCGAAGATGGGATAAATAAGGGATTGGGGACTGGGGACTGGGGATTGGGTAGAGAACGTGAGATCTTCTCTGGCTCGATTCGCGGTTGAGCTGAGATTAGGCGATTGGGTGATTGGGCAATTCAGAGACTCGACACGATTCCCAATCGCCCAATCCCTTAATCTCCCAATCTCTGATTGACGGAGATAGGTCAATTGGAGATTTCAGAAGCTCAATACGATCCCAGTCCCCGATCCCCAGTCCCCAGTCCCCCTCTACCAATCTACAACCGACATAGGAGATTTCAATGCCACGTTTCGATCATATGCGCGGGGTCTTTGGGCTGCTGCCCACCCCGTATCGTGAAGATTACGAAATCCACACTGAGGACCTGCGGCGGGTGGCCAATTTCTGCTGCCTCAGCGGACAACACGGCATCGTCTGGCCGGTGATGGTGGGCGAGTTCTACTTTTTGGGCGAGGAGGAACGCATTCGCGCCCTCGACGCCGTGATGGAAGAGGTCAACGGGCGGCTGCCGGTGGTCTTCGGCTGTTCGGGGATCTCGGTTCCGCAGGTCGTCCTCTACGCGCGGGCGGCGCAGAAGGCCGGCGCGGATTGTATCATCGCCATGGCTCCGGCGCGCACCAACCAGGCCGTCGCCATCGAAATGTACAAACGCATGGCCGACGTCTACGACGGTCCCATCATGGTGCAGAACGCGGGGATGTACGCGCCGCTCACCGGCGAGCAGATCGCCAAACTCGTTGAGGATGTGCCGCAGATCGAGTACATCAAAGAGGAGCGCCCGCCCGGCCCCAAGCACATTGCCGAGGTCCACAAAGCGGTGGGACACAAGATCAAGTGCATCTTCGGCGGCGCGGCGGGCAAGTTCCTGCCTGACGAGTTGACCCGAGGCGCGGACGGCTGTATGCCTGCCTGCGAAATCGCCGATCTGCTGGCGAAGGTGCAGGAACTCTGGTGGGCTGGCGAAGAGGAGAAAGCCCGCGCCCTGCACACCCGCCTGCTGCCCCTCATCATCCGCGAGACGCACCCCTTTATGCGCTACATTCTCAAACGTCGCGGCGTCTTCAGCAACACCATCGAGCGCGCCCCCGCCGGCGCCGACACCCTCGACGCCCAGGACAAGCGCGAACTCTCTATCCTCATCGACGCCATTGCGGATGAGGTGGAGTCATTCCCGTTTGGGGAAGAATAGGTGACTAGGGACTGGGGACTGGGGATCGTGTCAAGTTTCTGAAATCTCCTAATCTCTCAATCGCCGTCAAGGAAGCGATTGAGAGATTAGGAGATTCGGCCCCCAATCCCCAGTCACCAATCCCCTCATATCAAAATTCGCCATCCCCCTCCCTTCCCTGGTATCATAGAGAGGAACTGAACGCACTGCGAGCGGCCTTGGGCCGCTTATTTTATGGAAAACTATATGCTCAAAGAACGAACCGATTTACGCAACATCGCCATTATCGCCCATGTCGATCATGGCAAGACCACGCTCGTGGATGGTCTGCTGCGCCAGGGCCATGTTTTCCGCACCAACCAGCAGGTGGCGGAACGGGTGATGGATTCAAACGATCTAGAACGGGAGCGCGGGATCACGATCTTGGCCAAGAATACGGCCATCCGCATCCCCGACCCGCTGACGGGGCAGGAAGTGAAGATCAACATTGTGGATACCCCCGGCCACGCCGATTTCGGCGGCGAGGTGGAGCGCGTCCTCAACATGGTGGACGGCGTGCTGCTGCTGGTGGACGCCGCCGAGGGGCCGATGCCGCAGACCCGCTTTGTGCTGCGCAAGGCGCTGGCGCTCGGCCATCGCGCCGTGGTTGTCATCAACAAAGTGGACCGCAAGGACGCCGACACCGACCGCGTCCTCAACGAGACCTTCGATCTTTTCATCGAACTGGGGGCGACGGATGAGCAGGCCGCCTTCCCCGTGGTCTACACCGTGGCGACGACGGGCCAGGCTGGGATGACGCCCGATCTCAGCCCGGATCTGCAACCGCTCTTCAACGTGATGCTGCGCGAGATCCCCTGCCCGAAGGTCGATCCCGATGCGCCGTTGCAGATGCTCGTCACCAGCCTGGATTACGACCCCTATCGCGGGCTGACGGCGTTGGGGCGCGTCTTCGCCGGGCGCATTTCCTCGCGCCAGAGCGTGGCCCGTGTCACATTGGACGGGGCGGAGATCCCTGAAAGCGTGCGCTATCTTTTTGTCCACGAAGGGCTGGAGCGCATCGAAGTGGACGCCGCCGAGGCCGGGGAAATCGTGGCTGTGGCCGGCATGGAATCGATCTCCATCGGCGAGACGGTTGCCGATCCCGACAATCCGACCGCGCTGCCTGTGATCAAAGTGGAAGAGCCGACGGTGCGCATGACCTTTGGCGTCAACACCTCCCCCTTTGCCGGTCGCGAAGGACGTTGGCGCACATCTCAGCGGCTGCGCGAGCGTCTTTTTGAGGAGTTGAAGCACAACGTCGCCCTGCGTGTGCGCGACACCGACAGCGCTGACACCTTCCTCGTTTCGGGCCGCGGAGAGCTGCACCTGGCGATTTTGATCGAGACCATGCGCCGTGAAGGCTACGAATTCCACGTCTCCCGCCCAGAGGTGATCCTGCACACCGAGGAGGACGGTACTCAGACTGAGCCGTATGAGGAGGTCCACATCGAGGTGCCGCCGGACGCGGTGGGCACGGTGATCGAGATGTTGGGCACGCGCCGCGGCGAGATGATCCACATGGGCGAGGCCAACAACGACACCGTGGAGCTACACTACATTGTGCCGACGCGCGGGCTGTTGGGCTTCCGCTACCAATTCCTCACGGCGACCAAAGGCCGGGGGATCATGAGTACACTCTTCCACGGCTATGGACCGCTGGCCGGGCCGATTGCCACCCGTTCGCGCGGGTCGCTCATCGCCTGGGAGACCGGCGTCTCCAGCACTTATGGCCTGCGCAATGCGGAGCCGCGCGGCGTCCTTTTTATCGGGCCGGGCGTGGAGGTCTACGCGGGGATGGTGGTGGGCGAGCATCAGCGCAGCGGCGATTTGGAGGTCAACGTCAGCAAAACCAAGACACTGACCGCGGTCCACACGGTCTATTACGGCGTGGACGATCAGCTTTCGCCGCCGCGCGAGATGAGCCTTGACGAGTGCATCGAATATCTGGCCGATGACGAACTGCTCGAAGTGACACCCAAGAGCCTGCGCATCCGCAAGCGCATTTTGGATAAAAATGTGCGCGACCGCGAGGTCAAACGGGCCAAGGCAGTGCTGGCGTAGCAGATAAAGCGGCGATTAAGCGATTCAGGGATTGGGCGATTGACCTTCTGATTCAATCGCCCAATCCCTGAATCGCTTAATCGCTCATTTGCCCTATTCATTATTCATTCTTTTTCACCACCAACGCCAGCCAATCGCTTTCCTGTTTGCGGTCGATCAGTGTGAAGCCGTGGCGGGCGGCGGCTTCGAGGACCATGCCTGCCTTTTCGTCCAAAATGCCGGAAAGGATCATGGTTCCGCCCGGCGCGACTGGTTCGGCCAGGGGGACGTTGCCATAGCGGCCATCAAAGAGGCCGACCAGAATTTCGGCAAGGATATTGGCGACGACGATGGAAAAGATTCCCGTCCGGTCGGCGGGGATGCTGCCGTGAATCACGGTGAGGATGCCATCTTCGCCGGTGGGAATACCGTTGCGCTCGGCGTTGTCAAGCGTGGCGTCGATGGCGAGTGTGTCGATGTCGGTGGCAACGATGGGGGATGCGCCCAACTTCGCGCCCACAACGGCAAGGACGCCGCTGCCGGTCCCCACATCGAGGAGGGACTGCCCCGGCCGCACGAGTTCCTCTAAAGCGGCGATGCAGAGGCGGGTGGTGGGGTGCATCCCTGTGCCAAAGGCCATGCCCGGCTCTAGCTTCACCACAATGTCATCGGGCGCCGTCTCAATCTCTTCCCAGGCGGGGACGAGCAGCACGCGCTGGCCGATGCGCATGGGCTTGTAGAATTTTTTCCAGGCGTGCGCCCAATCTTCCTCGCGCACCACACGGATCGTCGGTTCGGGGATAGGGTAGAGCAGGCTCAGCCGCCACAATCCTTCTTCGATCTGGCGGCGGATCTCTTCGCCGCGGCGGCCCGGCTTGACATAGGTCTTCACCACCACGCGATATTCCCCTTCAATCGGGCGATGGAAATCATCAAAGCCGGTGGCCTCGATCACTGCGCCGCCGCCCGACGCCTCGCCGGTTTCGCTGTCCTCTTCCCAGGTACCGCCGTTGTAGCGGTTGAAGAGTTCGCTCACGGCCTCCGCCGCCTCGCCATCCACAGGGACCGCAATTTCGATGAGTTCGGTCAGGTTCACAAATAGATCCACTTTCAATAAAAGTGTATTGATCAGGAAGATGATGAAACGTAGGTGCGGTTATAAACCGCGCCTCTTGACTTAAAAGAGAGAATCTACAGATTCCACCATGTCGTTGACCAATACACACTTTCAATAAAAGAATTCAACGCGATTGATCGTGGAGTATATCACAAACATAGAGATTCCAGACGATAGGACACGGATGCCACGGGTTTCAGGAGCGCCCTCTATCCCCTGTCCCTAATCCCCAATCTTCAGTCCCCAGTCCCCCATCCCCAATCTTTGCAAGAATCACAATTCTGGGTTACGAATGATAGCGTAGACACATTCACACAGAGATGGGGAGTTTCTATGGCCCAAGAAGTGATGATCGAAGCGATTCCGAATTTTTCCGAGGGGCGACGAAACGAGGTGATCGATGCGATTGTGGCGGCAATGGATCTATGCGGGGTTCTATTGCTGGACCGCAGCAGCGATCCCGATCATAACCGCAGCGTGGTGACGATTGCCGGTCCACCGGATGCGGTGGTGGAAGCGCTCTTTCGAGGCGTGCGCGAGGCGGCGACACAGATCGATCTCTTTCGTCATCGGGGGGCGCATCCGCGCCTGGGCGCAACCGATGTGGTTCCGCTTGTACCCATTTACAATACGACTCTGGCCGACTGTGTGGCGCTGGCGCGTGGATTGGGCCAGCGCATTGGCGAAGAATTAGGCTTGCCGGTCTATCTCTACGAAGCCGCGGCCCTCCGCCCGGAACGCCAGAGCCTGGCCGACGTGCGCAGCGGCGAATTTGAGGGTCTGCTGCGCGACATTCATCTGCCCGAACGCCAGCCCGATTTTGGCCCCGCAAAGATAGGGTCCGCCGGCGCGGTGATCGTAGGGGCGCGCCCCTCTTTGATCGCGTATAACGTCTTTCTCAAAAGCGGCGACGTGACTATTGCCAAACGCATTGCACGGGCGATTCGCGAACGCAATGGTGGGCTGCCAGGCGTGCGCGCGCTGGGGCTGCTTGTGGGCGGTCAGGCGCAGGTCAGTATGAACCTGATCGACTTTCGGCGCACGCCTGTCCATGTCGCCGTGGAAGCCATCCGCGCCGAGGCGGCCCGCTCTGGCGTGGAGGTGGAGCGCAGCGAGTTGATCGGCCTCATCCCCCAGGATGCACTCTTCGCCGCCGCCGCCCACTACCTGCAACTGCCCAATTTCGAGAGCAGCCAGGTGGTGGAGATCGCCATCGAACAGTCCATCGCTCACAGTACATCACACCCATTGGGATCATCGACTTGAAAAATAACCCTTTACAAACCACGTACGAAATCATCTGGGATGCCTTTGTGGATGCGCATCCCCAGGCGCATATTTTACAGACCTCTGGCTGGGGATCTTTGAAGAGCGCATTCGGATGGTGGAGCCGAATCGTAACCATATCCGGTACCAATGGATCGATCCAGGCTGGGGCGCTGATGCTCTTCCGCAAGGTGGCCGGGCTGACCCTGGCTTACATCCCCAAAGGGCCGCTCACCGATTGGCATGACCGCGAATTGACCGCCCGTTTGCTGGCCGATCTGCGCGCTGAAGCACAGCGGCAGGGGGCGATTTTGCTCAAGATAGAACCCGATCTGCCTGACAGCGGATCAAACCGTGCGCTGCTGGCAAGCTATGGCTTTCGGCCCAGCCCGCAGACCGTACAGCCGCGCAGCACAGTATGGATCGACCTGCGCGGCGACGAAGAGACGATCCTGGGGCGGATGAAGAGCAAATGGCGTTACAATGTCCGCCTGGCCGAACGCAAGGGTGTCACCGTGCGCGCCGGCGGCTGGGACGATCTGCGCCATTTTCAGGCGTTAATGGCCGAGACCGGCGAGCGCGACGCCTTTGATGTCCACAGCATCGACTATTACCGCAAGGCGTTCGAGATTTTTGTGCCGGAGCAGGGCGTCTTCCTCTTCGCTGAATTCGAGGGCGAACCGCTGGCCGCGATTGTCGTCCTCCATATTGGGGAGACGGCCTGGTATCTGTGGGGGGCGAGCAGCAACCGTCAGCGCAACCGGATGCCCAACCATGCCCTGCAATGGGCGGCCATAGATTGGGCCAGGGATCGCGGCGCAACGCGCTATGATCTGTGGGGCATCCCCGATGAGGTGGGCCAGGTGGCACTGGGGATACGCGGCGATACGGACGATCCTGTGCGCGCCGAAGATCTGCCCGTCGATGTGAACCGCTTCCCCGACGGCGATCTCTGGGGTGTCTTCCGCTTCAAAGAGGGCTTCGGCGGAAGCGTCGAACGTTTCGTCGGCGCCTGGGATCTCCCCATCAGTGCGGTGGGGTATGGTGTATATCAATTGGGGTTAGCGGTTAAAGATGGGGGATTGGTGACTGGTGACAGGGGACTGGGCAAGCGGATCATGCGGACGATTTCCAATCCCCAATCCCCAATCCCCTGTCACCAATCACCAATCACCAGTCCCCACCTCTGGCGCGTCACACTCTCCGCTCTCCCCGCGCCACACGTTTTGCAAAGTTGGGAATGGGGAGAGATCAAAATGCAGACGGGCTGGCAGGCGGAACGGTACGCTGTGACAGGGAGCGATGGCACACCGCGGGCAGCGTTTCAATTCTTGTGGCGGCAGCCCATCGCCCAATTGCCGCTGCGTGTGGGATACATCCCCAAAGGGCCGGTGCTTGATTGGGAGGACGACGAAGCGGTTGATGCCGTCCTGGCGCGGATTGAAGATCTCTGCCGGGCGCAGGGTTGCCTCTTCGTCAAGATCGATCCTGATGTGGCGGAAGGTGAACGGACGGGACGACGGCTGCGAGCCTTGCTCCACAAACGTGGCTGGCGTTTCAGCCCAGAGCAGATCCAATTCAAGAATACAGCCTACACCGATCTAACTGTGGACGAAGAATCGCTGATGATGGCCTTCAAGAGCAAGTGGCGCTACAACGTGCGGTTGGCCGAGCGCCGCGGGATCGAGATCCGTGAAGGGGATGGGGAAGACCTGCGCGCGTTTTACGAACTCTACAAAGAGACGAGTGAGCGTGATGGCTTCCTTGTGCGCCCGTTCGACTATTACAAAATCACGTGGGAAACGATGCTGGCTGCCGGGGCCAATCCACAGAATCCGGCGGGGGGCGCTTTATTACTAGCCGAACACAGGGAGGACGCAAAACCCGTGGCCGGTCTCTTTCTCTTTCGCTACGGGGAGCGGGCCTGGTATTTCTACGGGGCGAGCAGCGAGCGCCGTCGCCGCGACATGCCCAATCACCTGCTGCAATGGCGGGCCATGCAATGGGCCAAAGCGCAGGGGTGTACGCTCTACGATTGGTGGGGCGCGCCCACCCATCTCGACGATCCCGATGATTCGATGCAGGGGGTCTGGGCCTTCAAAGAGGGATTTGCCGCCGATTTCCGATCTCACATCGGCGCCTGGGATTGGTCCCCACAACCGCTGCTCTGGTCAGTCTATCACCGTGCCATGCCGCTGGTGTTGGATTGGATGCGCAGGCGGCATGGGTGATTGGGTATTGGATATTGGATATTGGGTACACGATCCCCAATATCCAATATCCAATATCCAATATCCAATACCCAATATCCAATATCCAATACCTACCCCTCCAACACTGCGTCGTCCTCGATCCAATGGGGATCGTCGCCATTGTGGGCAATCTTGACATTGCCTTTGATCACAACATTTTTGCCGAAGTAGACGTTGCCCTGAACGTCCAGCCGCTGACACGCGCGCAGGGATGGAGCGCCGTAGGGGAAGCGCTCCTTCAGATCGTCGAAGAGGGCGTAGAAGCGATCATCCAACTCTACCAGCGGTTCATCGTTGCGTTCGGGGATCAACTCAATGCGGTAGTCCTCGGTGAGTTGATAGACATCGGACCAGAGGACGAGGATATCGTTGCTCTTTTTCACCGGGCGGAAGCGGTCACGCGAGACTTCCAACGCTTGCGCTCCCTCAAAAGAGGAGATCGCCAGCCCCATGGCCGTCTCTAATTGGTAGACGCGCGGACTATTCGGTTGGGTGGGATCCACAGGCTTCTCGTTGCGGATCATGGGCAGGCCGAGCAGCCCATCCTGCTGATCGAGTACAGCCTTGAGTGTGGGAAGGTGAACCCAAAGGTTATTGGTGTTAAAATAGCGGTAACGGTTGATGTCCTGAAATTCGTCCAGATCTTGCGGTGGGCATTGGGCTAGCTCACGTAGCAGCAGCCCTCCATCGGGACGGCGCGCCAGATGACCTCCTTTACGATCCGCGGGGGTGCGCGCTGTGACTTCCATGAGAAAGGGCAATTCCTCAGCCGCGAAGTAGCCCAATATTTCCACATCCACCGTTGCGCCCAGGTTGTCGATATTGCTGACGAAAGCAAATTCGTAACCGGCATCGAGCATCTTTTGCAACATGCCGCTGGAAAGCAAGGCCGGATAAATATCGCCATGTCCGGGTGGGCACCACTCCTTTTCGGGATCGTCGGGCCACTGGGCAGGGGCGAGATTCTCCACCCAAATTTTGGGTTCCTTGTGTTGGACAAAGTCGAGCGGGACATCGCTTTGGATTGCAGGATGTTGGGCCAGCGCTTGCAATGAAGCGTCGTGCGTGTTGAAGCTATTCATCAACACCAGCGGGACGCGGGCGTTGCTCTCGTGGCGCAATTGTAGAACCTGTTGCACAACGACATCAAGGAAGGTCTGCCCTTCTTTCACCTCGATCAGCGATTTTGGCCCAGTCATCCCCATACTGGTGCCTAAGCCGCCATTCAATTTCAAGACGATCAGCCGCTGTAGCGCCCCTTGCCCGGCGGCTCGGTAGTCGGCTAACTCTGCTTCTTTGGTCAAATTGGAAACTGGCCGCGCTGCTTCGTTAGAGATGTATCCCGTATCGCCGTGCAGCAACTTGGCATAGTAATAGCGGAACGTGTGGATGGCGATCTCTGGCAGATGGGCCTGACGCATTGCAGCCGCGAACGGTGCAAAACGAGTTTCTAAGGTCATTGCCTGGGGATCTTCTCTTTGGCTCGTCATTGAGCTCCCACTGACTGACATGATCAATACCTTTCTTCTTTGAACAAATCGGTATAAAGCCCCTTGCTCCATATGGATCCGTGATCCGCCGCCAGGTCACGGACCTGGCTAGAGCAGAGGTAAGGTAGTTACAAAATCGCATCACAATTGTGTCTTTGGATCTTCATCTAGATTTGCGTAATTTTCTTGACGTAAACTGTAGATATGATTTGAGACAATAAGGGAAATCCCCCATTGTGGGTTCTTATGGGTAAGCGCCGTCGCATCCCCATCTGTCCCTTACGGTTACTCAGTGATTCGCCGTCACCTTATCGTAATTAGGGCAGATTCATAAGTCAACTGCGAGAAATTTGATGCACCAATTCATCATTCTAACCCTGATCCTGATCCTATCCGCGCTGATCAGCCTGCCGGTCCTCTATTCGATTGCGCGGCAGAGTGCACGGCCATTGGCTCGTATTGTTGCGCTGTTGTTAAGCGCAAGCGCTTTTTGGATCGTTGGTAATTTATTTGAGATCGTCTGGCCGGATCTGCCTACAAAGATCTTCTGGGCCAAAGTGCAATATTTAGGCATTGTTACAGCGCCAGTGGCGTGGACCCTCTTTGCGCTTCAGTATGCCGGTTATGGAACGTGGGCTGCGCGCTATTGGAAGTGGTTGCTGCTCGAACCCGTCGTGATCCTGGGCTTTGTGTGGACGAATGAACTCCATTATCTGCACTGGGCAAGAATCGATCTAGTAATCCAAGACTCATTGACATTGCTTTCCATTCATCATGGCCCTATCTTTTGGATGCATATCGTCTATTCCTACGTTCTGTTGGTGATCGGCACGATTGTTTTACTCAAGTGTGTGCGCCGCGCCAATAATCTTTATCGCTATCAAGCAATTCTGCTCATTGCGTCTGCTTTCATCCCCTGGTTGGGGAACATGATTTATGTCTCAAAATTGCTGCCTGCGGTCTATATTGATCTGACGCCTATCGGCTTTCTGTTAAGTTCCTTTGCAATGATTGCCGCCTTTTTCCGTCTGCAATTTGTGGACGCCAGCCCGACTGCGCGCGGCGCTGTGTTGGAAAATCTGGCCGATGGTCTGCTAATTCTGGATAACAGCGGGCGGGTGATCGATCTCAACCCCAAGGCGGCTGCACTTTTCGATGAACCGATCAGCAGTTTGCTCAACCGCTCGACCGATGATCTCTTCGCTCCCTATCGCACGCTGGGCAGTGGATGGCCCCTATTGGCCGATGTGGATATTCATCACCCATTCGCCGGCGTCGCTACCCTTTGGATCGAAAAAGAGAAGTATTATTACGAATTGCACATTTCATCGCTCTTTGATGACATTAAGCGATTTATTGGCCGCGTCGTGATCTTACGCAACGTCACCGAACAATATCGCGCCCAAGAGACACTGCGCCAAAGTGAAGCGAAACATCATGCATTGCTTGAGGCGATCCCGGATCAGATTTTTGTCCTTGATCAAAATGGCGTCTTCCTTGATTTCAAAGCAGCATGGAACGAGGATCTACCGGCGCCACCGGATCGGCTCTGCGGGCTTTCTGTCCACAATATCTACAATCAAGAATTAGCCGATCTCTGGCTGGCGCACATTCACCAATCGCTGGAAAGCAGCGACGTTCAATTCCTTGCGTATCAAATCGAACGCGATGGCTCGACCTTCTACTACGAAGCGCGCTTTGTGGCCTATACCGATCAGTCCGTTGTCACCACCGTGCGTAATGTCACCGAGCGCGCCCTGGCCGAACGCCAATTGCAACATCAGCGCGCCTATCTGCGCACCATCGTCGACCATCTGCCCAACCCTGTCGCCGTGAAGAACAGCAGCGGGGAATATACCTTCGTCAACCAGGCCTATGCCGATCGATTCAACCTCAGCGCAGAGGATCTGGTAGGTGAAACCGATCATCGCTTTGCTACCATTGACCCCGAAAAGGAAGAATTCTACCAGGAACAGGATCGGTCGGTGCTAGAGACCGGCGAAGAGATCAGCGTTGAGGGTGACAAGTTTTTCGATCCGGTCTTGGGGTTGCGCTGGTTCCGCTATGACAAGCGCCGCATCCTCTCGCCTGATCGCGAGTACCAGATCCTCACCGTGGCCGCCGAGATCACCGCACAGAAACAGAGCGAAGAGCGGCTGCGTCTGCAGGCGGCGGCGCTTAATTCTGCCGCCAACGCCATGTCGATCATAGACAAAGAGGGTACGATCCAATGGATCAACCAGGCCTTTTGCGAACTCACCGGTTATTCATACGCCGATGCAGTGGGACAGCGGCTGCAAATGCTCGATTCGGGAATGCAACTGCCCGGCCTCTACGACGAGATCTGGCAGACAGTCTCCTCGGGCCATGTCTGGCACGGCGAACTCATCAACCGCCGCCAAAATGGCGAACTCTACATTGAGGAAATGACCCTCACCCCAGTCCGCAATGTGGATGAAGAGTTCTCACACTGCATCGCCATTAAACAAGATGTGACCCAGCGCAAGCGAGACGCCGACCGTTTGGCCCTCCTGGCCGAGGAGTTCCGTATTCAAATGGAGATCGGCCGTATTCTCCAGCGCGCCAAAAATGTAGATGAGCTGCTACAAAGCGTTTTAGAGACCATTATCGAATTGAAGAACATGCGCATTCAGCATCGTGCGGCCATTTACCTCAAATCGACGACCTTTGAGGGTCTAGAACTTGCCGCCAGCCGCGGGGAAAATATGGAGGCGATCCGGCGGCAACGGGCGCAACTGCCACCTGACAACGGTCTCTGCCATCGATCCTTTGCAACAGGCCGCATTGTCACCGAAGCGACCTGTTTAGACGATCTCTGGTTGGGTGGATGGGATGAAAGTGTAGAGGCGCACGGCCACGTCGTGGTTCCGCTCAAATCGGGCAACCAGGTCTTCGGCGTCCTCTTCCTCTTTGTCGATTCGCTCGAAGACTGGGATCTACGACGGCTGGCCCTCTTTGAAGTCCTCGGCATTGAGATCGGCATGAGCATCGAACGCCTGAACCAGGAGATAGAACTGCGCGAGGCCAAACAGAGCGCAGAAATGGCAAACCGGGCCAAATCCCAATTCCTGGCGAATATGAGCCACGAGATCCGCACGCCCATGAACGCCGTGATCGGCATGACCAGCCTGCTGCTCGATACCCCTCTTGACAACGAACAACGCGACTTTGTCGAGACCATACGTAATAGCAGCGATGCCTTGCTCATGTTGATCAACGACATTCTCGACTTTTCGAAGATCGAATCGGGCAAAATGGAATTGGACGCCCACCCCTTCAACCTGCAGGATTGCATTGAGGATGTACTCGATCTGCTGGCGACCCGCGCCGCCGAAAAAGGTTTGGAACTCGCCTACACGATGGAGAGCGGCGTACCCCATAGTCTCATCGGCGACGCTGCCCGCCTGCGCCAGATCTTGGTTAATTTGGTGGGCAATGCCATTAAGTTCACAGAGAAAGGCGAGGTTGTCGTCTCTCTCGACGCCGAGCATTTGGGCGATAGCCAATACCGGCTACAGGTTGCCGTCCGTGATACGGGGATCGGCATCCCTGCCGACCGTATGCACCGGCTCTTCCAATCCTTTTCCCAGGTGGATGCCTCGACAACCCGCCGCTTTGGCGGCACAGGGTTGGGGTTAGCCATCAGTTATCGATTGGCAGAACTCATGGGCGGCGATATGTGGGTAGAAAGCGAGCCCGGCGTCGGTTCCACCTTCCATTTCACGATTTTGGGCAAGGCTGTCGCCACTCAACGCCGGTTGGATACGATCAATACAGGGGATTTGTTGACGGGCAAACGCATTTTAATTGTCGATGACAACGCCACCAATCGCGAGATCTTAGTGCGCCAGTCCCGCTCGTGGGGGATGGAATCGGTTGCGCTCGGCTCTGGCGCCGAGGTGTTAGCGCATGTCAAACACGATGCGCGCTTCGATCTGGCTATTCTGGATATGCAAATGCCCGAAATGGATGGCCTAACCCTGACCGAAGAATTACGCAAATTACCTCAAACCGGCCGGTTGCCTTTAATCATGTTGACTTCTCTGGGCAGTGTAGATGTAAAGAAACGGGTACAAGAATTGGGCTTCATCGACTACATGACCAAACCCGTGCGCCGATCCCAATTGTTGCGCACACTGGAAGATCACTTCTCGAATCTGAACCGTAGCGAACGCCGCGCAATCGTTCCCCAATCGGTTTTTCAAGCCCACAACCGTCTGACGTCGCCCCATCCGTTGCATATCCTCCTTGCCGAGGATAATGTCGTCAACCAGAAGGTAGCCATGCACATCCTGCACCGGCTGGGCTATCGAGTGGATCTGGCTGCCAACGGACTCGAAGTGCTGGAGTCGGTGGAACGCCAAAATTACGATGTAATCCTCATGGATGTGCAGATGCCCGAAATGGATGGCCTGGAAGCGACAATTAACATTCGCCAGACCCTCTCCACAGGACAACAGCCCTATATCGTCGCCATGACCGCCAATGTCATGCAAGGGGATCGCGAGGAATGTCTCGCTGCCGGCATGGACGACTACCTGAGCAAACCTTTCAAGACCAACGATCTCATCGCCGTGTTAGAGCGATCCTCCAAGGGGCGACAGCAGCCAAACCAGGAAGAGCCAACCGTTCTCTCCTTGCCATCCTCAGCCGACTCAGAGTGGACGTAGATCACTACGCCGGTGAACACCAGCCAAATAGACTAACGTTTCACTAATGGAGTATTAACACCGGACTCACAAAAGCCTGCTATTCTTGGGGCATCTCGTGTATCGTGTTGAGAAAGGTGAGCAGATGATCCGCGTCTCTCCATCTACAGTTGATCAAGCGACAGCCTGGCGAGTTCGCGATGCGTTGGCTCGCCATCCACTATTGGGCGGCGCTATTGTCCAGATCCAGATTCATGCGTGTCGCGACGTTGTCACGCTTGAAGGTTGGGTATTGGACGAAGGTCTTCAGGAATTGGCGACCCATATCGCCGTGCGCGCCGCCGGATCCAGGCCGGTTGCCGAACATTTGCGTATTCGACGCGCTGTAACCAGCAACCTCAACGTTTAACCCGATGCGTCCGCTGAGGGGAGTCTCCGACAGATCGTTATCCACAGGAAAGTTGAACACCGGCAGGGATCATGAATGTAACTATCCCTGCCGGTGAATTGACCAGACCCCATCTCATGGTAGAATACGTCGAGACAAAGGATTGAGAATTTGGGCGTTGGTCGTTATGCGTCATCAACGCGTGTTCAAACGCACTTTGTGAAGATGGACAGAGGTCTATTCTCATCGATAGAAACGATGAGCGAAAGTAGAAGGTATCTATGTTTAGGAAATTGATATCAGCCATTATTGGTGATCCGAGCGAACGTGAATTAAAGCGATCCCAGCCGGTTGTCGAAAAGATCAACGCACTCGAAGCGACCTTCGAGGCCAAGAGCGATGGCGAGTTAAGAGCGATGACGGCTGAGTTGCGCCGGCGCATCACCGAGCAGACGGCTGAGTTGCGCGAGGATCTGGCCGAAGCCCAAGAAGAATATCAGGCCGTCGCCGGCACCGACGAACAGCGTTATGCCCGGATCGAAGTGGAACGGTTGCAAAAGGAACTGCTCAAACTCGAAGAAGAACTGCTCAATCAAGTCTTGCCCGAAGCCTTCGCAGCCGTGCGCGAGGCCAGCAAACGCACCACTGGCTTGCGCCATTACGATGTGCAGTTGCTGGGGGGCATGGTCCTCCACTCCGGCAAGATCGCCGAGATGAAAACCGGTGAGGGCAAAACTTTGGTCGCTACCCTGCCCCTCTATTTGAATTCACTCACAGGGCGCGGCGTTCACCTTGTCACCCCCAACGATTATCTTTCCAAAGTCGGTCTGCAATTGATGGGGCCGATCTATCATTTGTTAGGCGTCAGCGCCGCGGTGATCCAGAGCAGCGCCGGCAACCCCGACATGGGCAGCTTTCTCTACGATCCAGACTTCCCCGCCCAGGATGATCGATTCAAGGGGTTGCGCCCCATCCCACGCCGGGAAGCCTACCAGGCGGATGTCCTTTACGGCACCAATAACGAATTCGGCTTCGACTATCTGCGCGACAACATGGTGATGGAGTTGAGCCAGCGCACACAGCGCGATCTGCACTATGCCATCGTCGACGAGGTGGACAATATCCTTGTGGACGAAGCGCGTACACCGTTGATCATCTCTGGCGAGACGCAGGAAAGCTCCGATTACTACCGCCGCTTTGCCGAGCTTGTGCGATCCTTGCAGGAAGGGAAAGACTACGAGGTCAACGAAAAGGAGCGAGTGGCTACCCTCACCGAGAACGGCATTGTCAAACTCGAAGACAAGTTAGGTCTCGAAAATCTATACAGCTCTGAAAATTTCGAGATGATCCCCTATTTGGATAACGCCCTGCGCGCCCGCGCGCTCTATGCACGCGACAAAGATTACATCGTGCGCAACGACGAAGTTATCATCGTGGACGAGTTCACCGGGCGCTTGATGGAAGGACGCCGCTATGGCGAGGGTCTACACCAGGCCATTGAAGCCAAGGAAGGCGTCAAAGTCAAGAAAGAATCGATGACCCTGGCTACGATTACCTTCCAGAACTTCTTCCGCATGTACGACAAACTGGCGGGCATGACCGGTACCGCCAAAACCGAGGAAGAAGAATTCCAAAGCATCTACAACCTTGACGTGGTTGCCGTGCCAACCTATCGACCCGTCGTACGCGAGGATCTGGCCGATGTCGTCTACAAAAATCAGCAATCCAAGTTCAAAGCCGTGATTGATGAGATCGAAGCTGCCCACAAACGGGGCCAACCTGTCCTGGTGGGTACGGTTGCGATTGAGACCAGCGAGTTGATCAGCAAGATGCTTCAACGCCGCGGCATCAGCCACGAAGTCCTCAACGCCAAGCAGCACGAACGCGAGGCGACCATCATCGCCCAGGCGGGTCGCCCAGGCGCGGTGACCATCGCCACCAATATGGCTGGCCGTGGTGTGGATATTCTGTTGGGCGGCAACGCCGAGGGGTTGGCGCGCGAACAATTGCGCAAAGAAGATGTGGATCTGACAACGATCCCACAGATCGAGTGGAACGATGTCCTCGATCTGCTTAGGCACGGTCAGGACCCGACAACCAAGTACGCTGAACGCTGGGCCGAGGTCTTGCGCGATGTCTATCTTGAGACCAAAAAATACCAGGATCAAGTCAAGGCGGCGGGCGGTCTCTACGTGGTTGGCACAGAACGGCATGAGGCGCGCCGCATCGATAACCAGTTGCGCGGTCGCTCCGGTCGTTTGGGCGACCCAGGACGCAGTCGCTTCTTCCTCAGCCTCGAAGACGAGTTGATCCGCCGCTTTGGCGGCGACCGTGTCACTGGCATCATGGACCGGTTGGGCATTGAGGACGATCAACCCATCGAAGCAGGCATGATCAGCAAAGCCATCGAGAACGCGCAAACCCGCGTGGAAGGGTACAACTTTGACACGCGCAAGCATGTGCTTAAGTATGATGAAGTTGTCAACGAGCAGCGCGAAACCATCTATGCGGAGCGGCGGCGCATTCTGAGCGAACCATCGCTCAAACCCACGATTGTCGATATGCTTTCGCAAGAGGTGGAAGGGGTTATCAACCAATTTACCAACGGTATCCACCGCGATGAACTAAATCTGGAAGAGTTAACACAGGCGCTGCGTGCTGTCTTCCCCTTCCCCGACGACTTTGACGTAGCTACCTGGGAAGATCTGGAAATACCCGAGATCCGCGCCGCTGCCGTAGAAATGGCGCATGTCGTCTACGATCAGAAGGAAGCCGAAATCGGCGCCGAAACCATGCGCCGAGCCGAAAAGCAGATCATGCTGCGTTCAGTGGATCATCGTTGGGTGCGCCACCTCACCGATCTGGATCGACTGCGCGAGGGCATCGGCCTACAGGCGATTGCGCAGGTCGATCCGCTGGTTGCGTACAAACGGCAGGCTTACGCCATGTACCAGGAACTGATGGGCGATATCCGCAGCGATATTATCAAAATGCTCATGAGCCTCTCGGTACAGCGAGAACCCATGATCGCCCAGCCACTGGCGCGCAACATCCGCATCAACCGCGGGGATGACGCCAACGGCAAACAGCAGACGGTGCGCCATACCGTTGAGCGCCCTGGCCGTAACGATCAATGCTGGTGCGGTAGCGGTAAAAAGTACAAACATTGTCACATGAAGGCAGATCAACGCCAGGATGGCGTCCCTGTTCGCCAACCAGAGAAAAGCGCATAACAATCTTCGACATAAGCAGAAGTTACACAAAAACAGAGGCGCTCGTAAGAGTCGCCTCTGTTTTTGTGTAACTTTCGTTTCGCACTCCTATGCTTTTGCGCAACACCGCCGATATTCAAATTCGTCGATTGGTTCTATACTGTAAAGAATTTGTTTGGTACAGTTACCAACAGATGATAGTAAACTATCGAGAAGTGACCACGATCTTTCTGGCTAAACAGCTACATTTTAGGATGCAATTTGGTGAGGACTTCATGCCCTGCCGATGAGATCTAGAATGAAACCACTAGGTAACTCCCTCCCTTTGCTAGATGAGCAGCCCGGATCGGACCCTACCGCGCTTGATAACTATTTGCGCGGCGATTTTCAAGAGGCTGATTTTTCAATCGAGGCTATTCAGACGCTTCTTGAGGTCTCAACCCAAATTCTCACCACCCACGATGTCGAGATCCTTTTAGAGCAGATCCTTAAATTTCTCGGTCGCTTCGTAGCCTATACCTCTGCTGCGATCCACATGGTGCAAGACGATTTCCTGGAGACGCGGGCGGGGGTTGGGCATTCTGCCAGGACAGTAGGTCAATATAATTATCACCGAGAGACTGATTTTGTCTGGCAGTATTTAGAGCAGGAGAAAGCCCCTTACTTCTGTAACGATATCCTCGAAGAAGAGTGGACGCCGATCTCAGGCTTTGAGTATATTCGTTCCTTTTTGGCTGTGCCCCTAAAGATCAACGGCGAGTTGATCGGCTTGCTGACGGTCGATCATAATGAGCCAGATCAATACCAGGCCAAACAGGTAGAATTGGTTCGTCTCTTCGGCAATTATGCAGCCATTGCTATCCACAACGCCCAACTTCTAGCCGACAGCCGCCGTTACATTAAGGATCTAGAAATTCTACAGACGGTGGGGATCGTCAGTGTTTCGAATATGGATGTCAAGACAATTGCGGAGCAGACATTGTTGACGATCCAGGCAGAGTTTGGTTATGACCTTGTTAGCATGTATAGAATTGGTCTGGATGCGCTCTACCTGATTACGCAACACAATTACCCACTTGCTACCGTTCAACATCGGATTCCATTGGGTGTTGGCGTTATGTCACGCTGTATAGAGCAGCGAAAACCCGTCCTCATTCAGGATGTAAGCAAGACGCCTGAGTTTATTGCAGCCGCTCCCAACATTCATAGCGAACTCTGTGTCCCCATCTTCGTCGATGACAAAGTCTATGCCGTCATCAATATTGAATCAAGAGAAAGGGATAAGCTCGACGAACGGGATCTGCGGCTGCTGATGATTGTTGCCAATCGGCTGGGGGTCGCTTTTCAAAATTTGGAGTTGTACGAAGAGGTGCGCCGTCGTCTGGCAACCGTCTCTGGGTTACATGCCAGCACGCTAGACATCGTCTCGGATATGGATGAACGGGATCTGTTCGATAATTTTCTCGAACGGGTATTGACATTGGTAGATACAGCGATTGCCGCGATTTTCCTCTACGATTCAGAGAGCGATCTGTTGGTCACCCGTGCGATCCACCCCACCAATGCTGCTCTAGCCCAGGGGCAAACACAACCCAAAGAGATCGGTCTTGTCGGCTCTGCCTTTAGTCGGGGCGTAGCCATCTACACGGAGGACTATTCAAACTCGCCAGATCGTGATCCGACATGGCCTTATCCGCTCTTCCCTCTAGGATCTACGGCTGCTCTCCCTCTTCTAAACAAAGGAATCCCGATTGGCGTGATGGGGCTGGCGCGTCACGAAGTGCATCCTTTTAACGCCGAAGAGAAAGAGCTACTTAGCCTCTTGGCCAATCAGATTGCCACGGCCATTGAAAATCGTCGTCTTTTCCAGACCGAACAACGCCGCAGTCATCAATTGCTGCTGCTGAGTGAGATCACCACGGCGACGCTGCAAACGGTGGATTACCAGGAGACGCTCGATACGCTCGCCAATCGCCTGGGGACGTTGATCCGTGCCGATAGCTGTTTTCTGCTACTCTGGAACGAGACACGAGAGCAAATTGTCGCATCTGCTACCTATAGGATGCATGATCAGATCGATCCAGCGTTGGACTCTGTAGAAAGCCTTCTCAAAACAGGTCTCTACAAAACGGGCGAGATCCTTGTCGTCGATAATGTAGAGCGCTCGCCTTTCTTTTCGGAATCGCTTGTTGGACAGGTATCGATTCGCTCGCTGCTCTGTATGCCGCTCCAGGTGGATACCGAAACGACAGGAATTGCTCTGATTGGCTTTCAAGAGGAGCATCTTTTCTCTCAAGAGGAAATCAATATCTGCAAACATGCCGCTGCCCAGATCTCAGTCGCGATTGCCAAGGCCCGCTTGATAGAGATGGAACGCCGGCAACGACAGGCGGCAGAAGTTCAACTGGCCTTCTCCTTTCAATTGATGGAAACATCGTCGCCACACCAGGCGATTGACGCGCTGCTGGCAACCATTGTCCAATTGGTCGATTATGACGCGGGTTCGGTGATGCTGCTCGCAGTGGATAATCCCCACGTAGGGTATATCGCCGCTGTCAGCGGCTATACCCACCCAGACGAAGCGTTGCATCGGACGGTGAATTTGCAGGCATTCCCTCACCTTAACCAGATCCGGAACGAGGGCAAAGAGATCTATTTTCCTGAGATACGTGGAAATGAGCGATGGCAGCCGGGCGATCAACCCGACGCTCAAGAAGTGCGCTCGGTTTTGTTGGTTCCGCTGCTATACGATCAACAATCGAAGATGCTCGGCTGTTTGACGCTCAAAAGTTACCGCCCGAATGCATTTTCCGCAGAAGAACGCAGCAATATCACACTGCTCTGCAATCAAACAGCCAGCGCCATTCATAACATTCGCTTGATGGAAGAGAGCCATCGTCGCCTGAACGAAGTTTCGATCCTTACAGAAATGAGCGAGGTACTAAACCGTACACTCGATCTCGACAAAGTACTCGAAATCGTTATGGATCGGGTGATGTCGATCCTGGTGCAAAATACCAATGCGCAAAACCTGCAAGGTGCAATTATCTTGCGCCAGCCCCTCCACGATACACTGCGGCTGGCGTTAGGTCATAACCTGGGCGAAGGGTATCAAGACTTCTTTAATAATCGACCTTTCTCAATTAAAGACGGTTCCTTTAAGCAGAGTATCTTGAAAGATGAATGGGTTGAGTTGAGCGATCCAATTCAAATCCAAGAGTTGGTGGCCGAGATTCTGCCCGGTCTCATTCTCGATGAATTACTCAACATCCCCCTGAAGGTTGGCGCTGAGACAATTGGCGTGATCACTGCTAACCGCATCCCCCCTGATCTGCCCACACGACGTCTGCTCAGAGCAGTTGCCCAGTTAGCAGGTTCAGCCATCCATAAGACTCAACTGTTGGCGCAGGCGCGCAAGCGCGCCGTGGAACTCATGGAAGCCCACGATGCGCTCAACGAGATGGATCGTCTACGCGATGAGTTCATCCAGAACATTACCCACGATCTGCGCGCTCCGCTCACCTTTATTCGCGGCTACACGGATCTGATGATCGAAGGGGCGATGGGCGGGATCAATCAGGAACAATACGAAGCGCTTGAAATCATTCAAGAGCGGACAGACGCTGTCAGCCGCCTGGTCAACGACATCCTCAAGAGCAAGCAGATCGAATCGCAGCCGCTGCGCGAGGAACCGGTCGAAGTAGTCTCGATTGCAAGCACATCCGTGCGCAGTTCGTTAATGACAGCGCGCCTGGCTGAGGTAGAGATCTTCTTTGAAAGTCGTGCAAAAGAGGCGATTGTATACGGGGATGCGGATCGTTTAGGCCAGGTCTTCGACAACCTGTTGAGCAATGCCATCAAATACAATCGGCAGGGCGGGCAGGTTCATGTCCAAATCGAACAAAAATGGCCAAAGGTCGTGATCTCGATTGCCGATACCGGCATTGGCATTCCAGAGGAAGAAATAGATCGGGTTTGGAATCGCTACTACCGGACACAAAGAGCGTTGTATCAGAGCGGCACCGGTTTAGGATTGGCCAACGTACGGCGCATCGTCGAAGCCCACGACGGGCGCATTTGGGTACAAAGCAATAACCACGGAACCATTTTCACCTTCGAGCTTCCCCTGGCCCAACCAGGCCCCGTCGAAAGTTCAACAGAGTAAGACCTTCACGCGTCATTCCTCACCCGCCGGATCTGAACAATTGCGGTTTGGCTCTGCCAGTTCACATTTCGGTTGAGCAGTTGCCTTATAAAAAGTTGTCGAAGCGTTTCGATCTCGGCAGCCGCCAGAATCTTGCGCAGCCGCGCCGCATAGGATGGGCGATCCCCGCCGCTGTCGCCAAACCAGCGCATCAACAGGCCCTGGGTCACATGAATTTCAGCCGTACTCTTTTCAACTTCCAGAGTGATCTCAACTTGGCCCCGTTCGCGCTCCACCTGAAACACTACTTCCGCTGCCTTTTGTAGCGAAGTTTCATCCCAATTCACCAGCGCATCCACTGGATCGGTGTAGATCGCCTCTTCCGCGGCGATAACGCGTTCGATCAACTCAACCGGCAAATTGGAAAGATCCACGAGATCGTAGAGTCGCTGTGTGCGCCGCGAGATCCGCTCGGCCAGGGCCAGCCAGCCATCCGGTTGTAACCGATCGCGCAGAATCGCCAATGCCGCCTCTTTATCCACCTGAGTTAGCAACGCATTGCGCCCCACAATGGCATCGAACCTGAGATCCTCTTGCGCTGCCAGCAACTGGAGCAGATCCGGGATCTCACCGTGGATCAAGAGGGGCCGCTCAATCTCCGGCAACGCCAGCGATCTTTCTTGTAAGGCGCTGAAATCTGTCTCGCTGCGCACAAGGGCATAGACACCGCCCTCAGGCAGGCGACGTACAGCTTCCCATGTGATCAACCCGCTCCCCGCGTTGAGATCGAGTAAAACAGCATGGCGCGGCAGAGGGCCCACGGCCAGCAACTGATCTCGCAATTGGGCCATCTCCTCGCCCACGCCCGAAATCGTGCGTTGCAGCCAGCGATCCCGCGCTGGATCGTCGGGCGAAAAGGTGAGGATCTCCGCTGGCGCGCCGCTCTCTTCGACCATAGCCGCCAACTGCGCCTCGCGGCGGCGGCTCACCTGGGCGCGGATCTCGGATTCGTAGCCCTGCGCCGTCGGTTGGTAAAAAAGCTTGCCCTGGAGCAGATCGGGCAGATATTGCTGCGCCACCCAATGTTCCCGGTACGCATGAGGATAAAGATATCCTTCACCGTGACCGAAGCCTTTTTTATCCCGATTGGCGTCGCGCAGATGGCTGGGGACCTCCTGCTCCGGCTCGTTTTGCACAGTCTCCAACGCATCGAAAAAGGCGAAGACACTGTTGGATTTTTGGGCAGTAGCCAGATAGATCGCAGCCTGCGCCAGCGGAAACTGTCCTTCGGGCAGTCCCACACGATCAAACGACTCGGCGCAGGCAGCCACTACCTGCACCGCCTGCGGATCGGCCATGCCCACATCCTCGCTGGCGAAGATCAACATGCGCCGGAAGATAAAGCGCGGTTCCTCGCCAGCATAGACCATCTTCGCCAGCCAATAGAGCGCGGCGTCGGGGTCGCTGCCGCGCAGACTTTTGATGAAGGCGCTGATGGTGTCGAAATGGGCGTCGCCCTCTTTGTCATAGAGGACAGCGCGCCGCTGGATCGATTCCTCGGCGATGGGCAACGTAATGTGGATGCCCGGAGCGGGTCCATCCTCGCGCAGGATAGACGATCCCGCGCGTATGGTCCTGGGTTTGGTCGTCTCCACGGCCAATTCCAGCGCGTTGAGCAGGGCGCGCGCGTCGCCATTCGCCACATTGACAAGATGATCGAGGGCGTCATCGTCGATCTGAACGTTGAGCGTTCCGTAGCCCCGTTCGGGATCAGCGAGGGCCTGGCGCGCCACCTGGCGCAGATGATCCTCGGTGAGCGGCTTGAGTTGAAAGATGCGGCTGCGGCTGACCAGCGCTTTGTTGACCTCAAAATAAGGATTTTCGGTGGTAGCGCCGATGAAGATCACCGTGCCATTTTCAACCCAGGGCAGCAGAGCGTCCTGCTGGGCTTTGTTGAAGCGATGCACTTCGTCGATAAAGAGGATAGTGCGCTGATCGTGGAGTGCCAACCGTTCCTGCGCCTCTTGCACAGCCTCGCGGATATCCTTCACCCCAGCGAGGACGGCGTTGAGCGCGGTAAAATGGGCAGCGGTAGTGTTGGCGATGACGCGCGCCAGGGTGGTCTTGCCTGTCCCCGGCGGACCATAGAAGATCAGGCTGCTCAGCCGATCCGCCTGGATGGCGCGGCGCAACAGCCGCCCCGGTCCGATAATCGCCTCCTGGCCGATGAATTCATCCAACAGGCGCGGACGCATCCGCGCGGCCAGGGGCGCTTCTTTTTCCAAGCGATCTTCGCGGGCTTGCTCAAAGAGGTTCATAGATCGAGTTCGACCAAAACCGGTCGATGATCAGAGGCTTCCGCGCCGGCGGCTTCGGTCCAAATCTGGGCGCGACGTGCTGCTGATGCCAGTGGTTCACTCAACCAGATGTAGTCAATGCGCAAAGGATCCGCAGCAGGGATAAAAGTCCCCTGGCCCGATTCTCCACATTGGCGCAAGGCATCGGTATACCCTGCCTTTTCCATCTGGGGGATCACCTGTGGTCCTGGGTTATTGTTCATCATAGGGCCACCGTTGGGATGATCGGCCAGCGTCTCCAGTGCTGCGGATCTCCCTTCGTAATCCCAGGAGTGGATGGCGTTGAAATCGCCCATGACCACATGGGGACGGTTGCGGTCGCGTATGGTCCACGAGCGAAGGGCGCGCAGTTGGGTCATGCGCGCGGCCTCGTCGGTATGGTCCAAATGAGTGACATAGACCGTGAACGTGCGGTTATCGGGCAGGAGAATCCGCCCTTCCAAGAGGCCGCGCTGCTCTTTGCCCTCCACGGGGGTGAGATGATGGGCGGCGCTGGCGATAATCGGCCAGCGGCTGAGGAGGGCATTGCCATAGCTATGTTCTGGCAGATCCTGTGTGGCCGGCCAGCGCAGACAGGGGCCAAAGACATAGTGCATATCCAGACGTTGGGCCAGATAGGCCAGCGCGGTTGTATTCTCTGGCAACCGATTATCGGCCTTACGCTGAGGATGGAAAACCTCGTTGAGTGCGACTATATCTGCGCCAGTGTCGGCGATCACCTGGGCCACCGCTTCGAGATTAAATTCGTTGGCAAGGGTGCGCCAACCACGGATATTGTAGGTTAACAAACGTGCCAGCATGAGAGATCCTATGACAGTGGTTGATCAGGTTCTGAATCGCTGGCATTGTACTTTTGCACTGCTGATCCTGTCAACGGCCCCAGCCCTCTGGAATCATGTCGAATCCTGATTTTGTCTAAATCATCCACTCTCTACCGGCTCAGATGGGGCAGGTAGAGAGAGCGTTGCGCTGACTCGCCAGCCGTGCGGAAAGTCCACGTGTAGTCGCCGGGCAGGCTGTTGCCTTTCAGGTCGCGCAGCCCCGTGGACAGACGCACAGTATAGAGCGTGCCGGGCTGGAGCGGCTGGCGCAGCCGGATCTCGATACGGTTGATCCCCTCGCCAAAGTGGACGGAAAGGGGCAGCACCTGACCGCCTGCGAGGACGCTCACGGTCTGGCCGTTCACAGTGGACGGGTCCAGCGGCTCGGAAACCTGGGCCAGGATCGCCGGCCCATAGATGGGCCCGTTGTCGCCCACGAAGAGCGGTTGGCTGTTCACAAGTTGGTTTTGATAGCCGGCCAGTGGTTCAGTCCACAGGACCGTGGGCGGCGTGCTGTCCGTGGGCGATGGATGCACCCGGATCATCACCTCGGCAGGGCGGCTCACCGTCATACCGTTGCTGACCTGGAAGGTGAAGCGATCCTGGCCGCTGAAACCGGTCGCTGCTGTATAGCTCAGATTCGGGGCTGCGCCGCTGAGAACACCCCCCAACGGCGACTCCAGCACGGCAAAGCTCAGGGCAGCGTTGCTCACCTCTCGGCCAGCCAGTTTGATCTGAACCGATTGGCCGGTCTGGGTCTCCACGTGCTGGGGTACAGCCGCCACCGGTTGGATCAGGTTGACCACGGCATTGGTGGGCGTCACTTCGGGCACACTGGGGAAGTGGACCACAGCCTGGTTGGCGATCACTGCGCCGCCGGCCAGATTGGAGCGCAGCGCTGCCGTGAACGAGACCACGCCGGTGGAGCCGGGTTGGCCTTTGGCCGCCAGCTCACCGATGTTCCAAAAGATAGTGCGGGTATTGGTGATGTACTGGCCCGGCCCGTGGATGACCAGCGTATTGTCGTTGAAGTGTTCGCTGAGTTCGTCCAGGATGTAGACGCCGAATGCCTGACCTGCCCCTTCATTCTCATAGGTGATGGTGTAGTTCACAGTTTGACCAGGCAGCAGATCGCCCGTCGGGCCGAACTTCTCATTGGGATCGCGCGCCACCCGCACCGTGGTCTCGTTGATGGCGCATCCCCCGCCGGCGGCGTTGACAAATCGGCAGATGCCAGCGCTGCCCAGAGTCTGGTCTGTCTCCAACGGCACCGCTCTCATGTAGGTCGCCAGGTCGAGGGTGCTGCACGACTTGCACGGCGTTCCTGCTGCGTTTTTCACGCCCTGTACACAGCGCTCACCGGTGGCATAGTCACAGTATGAAAATTCAGGGAGCTTGCGCCACATGCCCAGATCCGGCGCACATTCCCACTTGATGTAGCGGCGGGCCAGGGCATTGCGGAAGTTGGTTTGCGCCGGAATATCCCACCAGCCTTGGGGCGTGGGCGCGCAGGCGGTGATGGTCTTCCCGGCCTGGCAGACGTACTCCCCGCGCTTCGTGGGGTCGGCGCAGTCTGTGGTGCAGACCTTGAGATCCACGATTTCGCCCAGGCCCGGCACGCCTTTTCCGGCGGCGTCGGCGATGTTGTTGCCGCACTTCACACAGGAGGCCTGATCCCCCGCTGCGCACTTGGCGCAATCATCCACCTTCATAATCAGATCGATAACCTTCATGATCTTGCCAGCGGAGAGGTCCGCCAACTTGGTGAGCAAGCAATTGCGTAAACAGACCTCCGCCGTGATAGACTCTACGCCCAGGTCGGCAGCGGTGGTTTCTGGCGACCAATCACCTAGAAACTCGATGTCGAAGGTATCCAGATTGGTGCGCAGGCCGCCGCTGCTGTTCTGGATAGTGTAGTAGCCGCGGCCATAGGTGACGGCCAAAACGACGCTACCCTGCCGACGCAGGAAATGGGCCTCGCCCCGATTCACCGCCACGAAAGTCAAAGAGGTGACCGGATCGCCGCTGTTCAGGGTCAGGCGGTTGGCGCTGCCCAGCCTGAAGCCATCGGCCACGGCCTGAGCATAAAGCTGGTCCAGGGCCAGGTATGTCTGACGTTCTGCCTGCACCTCCCCTGCGTTCAACGGCGTGAAATTGACCAGCGTCACCGGCGCATAGTCCAGGTAGGGTTGGATGTCGAAGGCGCTGTCGCCCTGATTGATGCCGGCTATCAGTCCCATCATCGACTCCACCACGTCATCGGGGATGCCCCACAGATAGCGCACCTCGATCACAAAATTGCCGCTGGCATCGGGCGGCAGATCGCCCAGCCGCCAGAAAACCTGATCGCGCTGCGGCCAGTAGACGCCGCCGGTGCTGCTCACGTATTCCGCTGCGCCAGGCAGGGCGGCCATCAGCACGGCATTCTGCACCGTCTCATCGGTCAGGTTGGCGTAGCTGATGGCGTAGCGGGTAGTCTGGCCGGGGCTGACGCGAGTGGGGCCGCCGACCTGCACCAGCAGCCGCCCCACCGCCCCTGCATCTGGATCTGGGGCGGCCAACCAGGGCGTAAAGAGTATGCCATCGCTGACGCCGTTCCCCGCGCCGTTGGGATTGCTGGCGTGATTGGGTCCGCTGGCATGTCCCCACCAGTTGCGGCGGGCGTCCACCACCGTGTTGGCGGTAGCGTTGCGCAGGCCCAACCCGTTGTCATGGATGCGGTTGTGGATGATCAGGGGCAGGACGCCGTTGATCACCTCCACGCCGGCGTTCTGGCTGTGACGAAGGGTGCAATCGCGCACATGGACGTTGGAGGCGTAGAGACGCAGCATGTTGGAGCCGCCGCGCCCGCCGTAGGCCACGGTGCAATGACGCAGGCGCGCGCTACCGTCCACCTGGATGTAGTACCAATCCCCGGCGGCTGGCGTAGCCGCGCTGGAGGTGAAGGTGATGGGCTGGGTAGATGTGCCTTCAGCCTGGAGATGGCCGAGTACCCACAGCCAGGCTTCGTTGAAGGCCAGCGTGGTGTTGGCGGTGACGGTAAGGGTGGCACCAGCCTCAATGCCCAGATTGCCGCCTGCCACGTAGCCCCCTCCGCTGAGACCAGCGCCGTTGAGGACGGAATCCACCGTGTAGCTGCCGCTGGGAATGACCACACCGTTGACACCGTTGTTGCTGAACGAGACGCCGTTGTAGCTGGGCGAGGTGTTCACCATCTGGCGGATAGCCGCAGCGCCGTTGTTGCGCACTACTGTGTTCTGCAACAGCGGACGCACGTCGTTCCCTGCGATCTCCACACCAGCGTTCTGGCTGTGACGAAGGGTGCAATCGCGCACCTGGGCGTTGGAGGTCTTGAGATAGAGCATGTGGGTTCCACTGCGCCCGCCGTAGGCCACGGTGCAGTGACGCAGGCTGGCGATGCCGTCCACCTGGATATAGAGCCAGTCCCCGGTGGCTGGCGTAGCCGCGTTAGAGGTGAAGGTGATGAGCTGGCCTGCCGTGCCCTCGGCCTGAAGATGGCCGCGCACCCACAGCCAGACTTCGCCAAAACGTACCTCTACGCCGGGATCTATGGTGAGGGTGACGCCAGGTTCGATAGCCAGGTTGCCGGTAACGATGTAGGGGCTGCCTGCCGCGGTCCAGGTAGTGTTGGCTGTAATAGAGCCGCCGGGGATGATTGTCTGCCGGCGAACAGTGGACACACCCGCTGCCCGCGCAGGCATGGGGGACAAAAGGAATCCATAGGCGCAGATGAGGAGGATGCTGTACCCAATGGCAAGCAACTGAACGCGTCGTTGAATCTTGAGATGGTTGCGCATGTTTGCCGCCAATCTCCTTTCGCCGGGGATGGTTGCATCGCCCCAGCCTATTGATTCTTTTATCGGTTATTGAGGAAAGGTCGTCTGTTGAGAAGTTAGCCGATCTTACCATGAAAACTGATGCTGAGCAATCAGTACAAAATTTGGCATGGTTCAGATGGGCTGGGTATGACCTTTACAATTGAGAATGTGGAACAGGCACGCGGCGTGCCGGTTCGAGTCGAGTCCAAGCTGCACGTAGGCGTGCTCCCTCCGCCGCAATTTGTAAAGATGAGCGCGCTCCGAAATGAACCATGCTTAAAATTCTAAACAAGAGGATGTCTCATACTACTGGCGAAGCCGTTGCCAACATGGAGAGGAAAACGCGAAGTTATCCATAGCTTATCCACAGTTGTGGATAACTACCCTGGCTGGGGATAGAACTGGGGATAAGTACATGGAAAAGTGGATAAATAAAGGGCTTAAATACCTGAGGATAGAGTTATCCCCTCTTATGTCACTTATCCCCAGTTGAAAAATGGTCACTCGCTGATCTACTACATCTTGCGTAGCACAAATATTCGACCGAGATCTATCCTATCTTTACCCGAAATCTGCACAATGTTGTAAACAACCCAAATTTGATTACACGAATGGAGAACCACAAGATATAGCCATCTTGCCAGACCGCTTGCCAGATCTAGTATATCGTCGATAGCAATTTTGGAGTTTTCCCCTTATCCCCAACCCCTACTAGTATTTCTAAAATTATAATAAACAGAATAGGGATAACCTTAATAGATTCGGCGTGAGGAAGTCATGATCGAGTTTGGGGCCATAAATGGCAGAGGATTCGTATATCCTCCCCAACCATCAAATCGATCATAAGGGGCAATTCGAATCCCGAAATGGAGATGCGGACGAGAACAGATCCCACTGTTGCCAGCAAAGCCAATGACCTGACCGCGCAGGCATCGTTGGCCTGCCTCCACGTTGAACCCTTGTAGATGCGCATAGAGAGATTCACCCCACCAGTGCTGAATTACCAAGAACCGGCCATATCCAGTGCGGTCATTGCCGATCTCGATCACCTGGCCGTTGTCTACAACCAGGACCTGAGTTCCGCGAGGAAGATCAAAATCTAGCCCATTGTGCCCAAGCAGAGGAACGTTCCCTACCCAGTACCGGGCGTAGTGCTGCGGGTTCTCTCCCCAACCCTGGAGCAGCGGACGCCGCGCCTCAAACGGCGCCGCCAGGTAGATGCCCTCCTGTTCGTAGAAGTCTTGGGCAAGGGTTGGTTCATCAAATTCGAGCGGCATCTGAACGTTCCTTACGCGGGAATAACCCGCTGGTAGATTCGACAAGGTCATGTCGAGCCGGTATACTTGGCGTTTGTGCGCAGATCAAACCGAGTTTCTTACAGGCCAAAAATCGCAGCGTGATCCGTGTTAGAGCGATTCGTACAGAAATTATACATAATTCAAACAGAAACGCTGTAGACTTTACCTTTGTCAATTCTGATCGAACTTTTTATTCGATAGTCCTTGTCTCTCTTTGGGAGGGTATTCATGCCGATTTATGAATTTGTTTGCGAAAGTTGTACTTACGAATTTGAAAAAATCGTCTCATTTTCAGCGACAGTAGCGCCTACCTGCCCTGTCTGCGCAGGCGATGAAGTCAAGCGGCGGATGAGCAAACCAGCCATCCACTTCAAGGGGAGCGGTTGGTATATTACTGACAGCAAGGCCGATCACAAAAAGAGCAACGGCAATGGCGCCAGCAGTGAAAAAAGTAAAGATGGCGAGAGCATAAAAAGCACAGATGAAGACGGTGTCGCCGCCGAGAGCAAAGTTGACGGCGTCAAAAACGAGGCTGCCAAGGGCGATAGCGCCAAGAGTGAACCTGTCAAGAGTGAGAGTTCTACAAAAGCTACTGTGAAATCGGATGGCTGAGTGGTTATCGCCGGGGCCAAAGAGAACGCAACAGAGGACTTTCTTCAGAGAGAATGCTATACCCTTGCAAATTCGGCAAGGGTATTTTATTTTTAGTGTGATTCAAGATTGGGGATACCGATAGGAGAAGGCATGACAGTTCCAACACGGTTTGGCATACTACGCTTGATCTCCACCCTTTTGAAAACAATGGCATGGATCATCCTGGTGCTTTCAATCCTGGGCGCATTCATGGTTGGCCTGTTTGGTCCTATGTTGGGCGAGGCGTTGTTAGATCCTGCACTTGTGGCTTTACTCGCTTTTGATAGCGCCGCGGGCATCGTTGCTGGGATCACGTTGCTGATTTTTGGCGTTGTCACCTTTCTTTCGCTCTTTGCCGCCGCCGAAAGTATTCAGGTTCAACTTGCCATTGAAGAAAATACCCGGCTGACAGCCGCCTTGCTGCTACGCATGGACGAAGAGAGTCGCCCCGTCGAGGCAGATCCACCCTACACCTATTATGGCGAAGTAGTCGATGAATGAGCTTACTTCACAGGGCGCAGTTTGTCGGCCACTCGATCCAGCAAAAATGTGCGCTCTTTGTCGGCGTCGAATAAAATCGTGATCTTCTTCTCATCTCCATCCCCGTTGACTGCCGTCACCACACCATCCCCATAGTGGGTGTGGACAACGCGCTGCCCCGACTGTAGAGCAGCAATCTTCTTGAGTACAACCGCCGATGGCTTTTTCTGTTCAACCTGACTGGCCTGTTGAAGTTCCACAGCCAGGCCCGCTTCCCGATCTCGCCAGCCTTCGGCCAACGAAGCCAGGACCTGATCCGGTTGTTTGGAAACGCGGCTACGGAGAGCCGTCGCCTGTTGATGGGCCTTGCCCAGGGCGTCCATTCCGCTCTGCTTGCGTTTTTGGGTCTCGTTGCTTTTGGCCAACAGGCGGCTGGCGCGGCTCAGGATCCGAAGCAGCGCATCCATCTGCTTAACCGGATCGTCGAACGGATCGATGACGGCAAGTTGCACCCCATTGATGCGGCAGAGTTCCTCACGCGTCTGATCGCGTTGTGTATCTTCCATCTCCTCCCAATCACTGCGCCGGCCCTGTCCTTTGGCGGTAAGACCGGTGATGCGTACAGCGACACTGATCTCTGGGTAGAGATAATCCAATTTCAGACGCCGCCGTGTGGCCGGGTTGATCAGCCAGGGCGGGCTAACGTTGAGTTCAACTTTGCAGCCATCAAAGGTCCGCGCCAGAATCTCGCGCCATCCATTAATATTCAGGTAACCAGACGACATACAATTTCTCCGTCGGGAGTATGGATATGGGTAAGTTGCGTTATTCTAGCACATCTGTTCCTGACGATAAAATCAATGGGGTGTGTTCAAAATGAGTTAGGGGTTTGGGTGGACGGCAGACGAGCATTGGCTTACGCAGACGATTTTGTGAGTTGTCCACCCAAACCCCTACGAATTATCAACCCATTCTGAATACACCCAAATCAATGAAACCGCTACGGTGGGCAACGTGCAGAGATGATCGAAGCATACTATAATATCCCCTTATGAACCGCTCCTCTGATCCGCTCGATAGACCTGCCGAAGAATCTCAAACCGAAATCGCCTCTGCTGCGCTGCCCAGCGGATCTGTGGAGGCGGTGACCCACACCAGGCAGGCGCGTTCGTTAGGCGGACGGCGCATTGCCAGCGCTACCCTCGTTGTGATGTTCTTTTTTGTCCTGAGTCGGGTTACAGGGCTGCTGCGCGAGATGATTATTGGCGCACAGTTCGGCACCAGCGCCGAGTTGGACGCCTACCTGGCGGCTTTCCGCATCCCTGATCTGCTCTTTCAACTGGTGGCGGGCGGCGCGCTCGGCAGCGCGTTTATCCCTACCTTCTCCCAAATGTGGACAGAAAAAGGCGAGGCGCGCGCCTGGCAGCTCTTCAGCCGTGTACTCAATCTGGTGACGGTGCTGCTGGTGGTGTTGGCAGGATTGGCGGCGATCTTTGCGCATCCCCTGGTTGAGGGGATCATTGCGCCCGGTTTCGAGCCGGCGCAGCAGGCGTTGACGGCTCAACTCATGCGTTGGATGTTGATTAGCACTGTCGTTTTTGGCGCCAGCGGGCTCTTTATGGGCGCGCTGAATGCGGTCCAACACTTTGCCCTGCCCGCAGCGGCGCCGATCCTCTACAACATGGCGATCATCTTGGGGGCATGGCTGCTTGCGCCTGTCTACGGCATCTACGGATTGGTGATTGGGGTGGTCGGCGGGGCGTTGTGCCATTTTGGGATACAGATCCCAGGATTGGTGGCGCAGAAGGCGCGCTACCGCGTGGATTTCACATGGCGCGATCCAGCGGTGCGCGAGGTGGCGCGGTTAATGGGTCCGCGTGTGTTAGGGCTCTTTTTTGTACAACTCAATTTTCTCGTCAACACGATTTTAGCCAGCCAGTTGGCAGAAGGCAGCCTGGCCGCGCTTAATTACGCGTGGATGTTGATGTTGCTGCCACAGGGGATCTTCGCCCAGGCCATTGCTACGGTGGCCTTCCCTACCTTTGCCGCGCAGATCGCCGCCAGGGATCAAGGCGCACTCTTACGTACATTGGATAACACCCTGCGCACTGTCCTCTTTTTGACCCTGCCCGCCGCCGTCGGTCTCTACGTCTTGCGTGTCCCGCTGATTCAGATCCTGTTGGAGCGGGGCAATTTTACAGCGGAGAGTACAACGGCAGTGGCCTATGCCCTCCAATTCTTCGCCCTGGGGTTGATCGCCCATGCCCTTGTGGAGATCATCGTGCGTGTCTTCTACGCCCTGCACAATACGCTGACGCCAGTGATCATCGGCGTCGGCGCCATGCTGCTCAATATCCTCTTGAGTCTGTGGTGGATCAGTTGGTTGAGCTATGGCGGCCTGGCGCTGGCTAACAGCGTTGCGACGGGGGTAGAGATGTTCGTGCTGCTGGCGCTGCTGGGAAGGCGATTGGGCGCTCTGCCCCTACGTTCCTTATTGATTTGCGCCCTCCGTTCAGGATTGGCGGCTGGCGCCATGGGGATAGCTGTATGGGCATGGCTGAATTGGCTGGCTTCCCATCCTCAACCGGTCTTCGCCTTGCCAACCGGTTGGCTGTCTGCATTGGGCGGCTTTGCCATCGCCTTGATCACTTACGCCGGGGTCAGTTTTGCCCTGGGCGCCGAAGAATTGCGCGCTGTGATCGATCCACTGCGGCGAAGACTAATAAATCGCTAATGCATCTCAAATAGTACGATAAGCAACCGAATGTATACTTTGTGCGTATGGTATGATGGGAGCAGAGAGGACAACAACCAGTTGAAAGTTCTGTAAAGCGTTGTGGGGCTTTCGTATTTAACTTTTCAGGAGAAGAAGTATGTTCGCAGGTTATGGGCTCTACATTTTATTCAGCTTGCCCGCGCTTTTGTTGGGGTTGTGGGCGCAGGCAAAAGTTCGCTCTTCGTTCAACAAATATTCGAAAGTGCGTTCGGGGCGCGGGATCGCCGGTGCGCAAGCGGCGCGCATGATCCTTGATTCGCACGGGTTGAGCCATGTCAACGTAGAGCAAGTGCAGGGCTTTTTGTCCGACCATTATGATCCGCGCAGCAAGACGTTACGGCTCAGCCCTCAGGTCTACCAGAGCAACAGCCTGGCGGCGCTCGGCGTTGCTGCTCACGAGGCCGGCCACGCCCTTCAGGATCAGCAGAACTATGGACCGCTCGCCTTGCGCAGCGCCATGGTCCCCAGTGTGCAGATCGGTAGCTGGGCGGGACCGCTGATCTTTCTGGCGGGTCTCTTCATGAACTTGACGCCGCTGGCCTGGGCCGGGTTGATCTTGTTCGGCGCTACTGCCGTCTTTGCCCTGGTGACGCTGCCCGTGGAATTCGACGCCAGCAAGCGCGCCAGGGAGATCCTCGTTTCGCAGGGAGTGCTGACACCCCAGGAATTGGGCGGCGTTAACTCCGTCCTGGATGCAGCGGCGCTTACTTATGTGGCGGCAGCGTTGCAGGCAATTTCGACGTTGCTTTACTATGCCTTCCTGCTCATGGGCCGTCGAGACTAGGTCGTGTCAGCCATGAATTGATTGAAAGAGGGTACGGGCGCAGCAAGCAGCGCGCCCGTACCCCTCAATTTATGCTTGGCGAGATACTAGCACGTTGCAGGTTGCAATTCTAAATCGCAACACGTTGCCCCTTTGTGATGGATGTTGAGTAAAGAGAGTGGTATAACCATGTACAACCGCGATTCCGTTTTTGTGCGATTTGGTCGCTATGGTAGCCGTGTGAACCGTTTTGCCGGCAACATTGGTGGGTGGTTCCTGGTTATGCCGGGGATTTCGCTGCTGATTTTAGGATTATCGATCCTGATCTGGCCGGAGCTCCTGGCCTATATGGTGGCCGGCCTCATGATGGTGGCCGGTGCCACCCTGGCCGTCTGGGGATGGCGTCTGACGGTGATCCAAAAAGAGATGAAGCGGCGGATGCAGAACACCATCTACCAGGAGCAGCGTTATTATGACAACTCTGGAACACCCTATGAGCGCTTCTAGCGCATTGTCGCTCAGGAACTCGAAGCAAATAGAATGAGTTAGGATCGAGATCGATCTGGGCGATGTCCTGGGTCGATCTCTTTGTGTCTACGCAGAAGAATTACGAAGGATCGAATGATGAATGAAGAGAACAGACGCCGCAATCGAACGCTATGGATTATTCTGGGCGGTGCAATACTGATCTTATTCTTTAGCATTTGTGGCGTGCTTTTTGTGGGTAGTTTCCTCTTCTTCAATACAACGGGGACACCCACACAATCCACTGTTATTGAACGTGCTGAACGGGCCGAGATTGCACGACCTGCGCCTGTGGCAACGGTCATCCCTGTGCAGCCGATCCAGATCCCTGCGGGCATGGAAGACTACGAAACAGCCGTGCTGACGACGCTCTATCAACGGGTCAGCCCGTCGGTTGTCAATGTAGACGTACTGAGTTTTGGCAGCAATCTTCAACCCACACAGCCCTTCCTCTTCCCGCAGGGGACGCCGGTGATCCCTGATCTTCAGGCTGACCCGGAAACACTCTTTCCCCGCGGTCAAGGATCGGGCTTCATCTGGGATGGCGAGGGTCATATTGTCACCAATGCCCATGTTGTTGAAGGCGCGGATCAGGTTCAGATCCGCTTTGCCGATGGCACAGTGACAGTTGCCGAAGTTGTCGGCGCGGACAATCACAGTGATCTGGCCGTGTTGAAGATCGACCCCACCGGGTACACCATCGCGCCCGTGGCGCGGGGCAATATTGACGATGTGCAAGTGGGGATGCGTGTAGCCGCTATCGGCAATCCCTTCGGCTTCGAGGGGACGCTGACCAGCGGCATTGTCAGCGCGATTGGCCGGAGTATCCCTGCGCTCACGTCATTCAGTATCCCCGCAGCCATTCAAACCGACGCAGTGATCAATCCGGGCAATTCGGGTGGTCCTCTGCTCAACGAACGCGGGGAAGTAATCGGCGTCAACGCTCAGATCCGGGTTTCGCAAATGAGCAATACGGGGATTGGATTTGCCATCCCCATTAGTATTGTCGAACGCGTTGTGCCAGCGTTGATTGCCGATGGCAGCTATGAACATTCTTACATAGGCATCAGCGGGAATACCTTCAGCCCCATCTGCGCCGATGTGCTTGATCTCCCCGCGGGGACACGGGGCGCTTATGTGTCGCAGGTGTTGCCAGGAACGCCGGCTGCACGCGCAGGGTTACGCGGCGGCTCCGAGCGGACAAATACAAATCTTTCTGGCATCTGCCCTGAGCAACGGGGAGGCGATCTGATCCTCGCCATTGACGACCAGCCTGTGACGCGCTTTGATGATATTTTGATCTACCTTGAGCGCTACACCAGCCCTGGGGATAGGGTGATCCTGACGGTGATACGAGACGGCCAGGAGCGAGAGATCGCGGTGACGTTGACCGCTAGACCAGAGCGAGTACAGTAGTATCTCGACGCATGAAACAGTTGGACCAAAAAGGGAGGATGTTGCAAACCGCAACATCCTCCCTTTTTGGTTTGTTCGTCACTTATCGTCAGGGCGCGGGTGGGGCGGAAGCAAACGCGGACGCCCCCATCCGCGCCCTAACCTGTTAGTCGTCGATCTCGATGATATGTTCCTCGTTGCCCTGTTTCCATCTCCCCTGACCGTCCCCAATTACCCACGAAGAGCGAATGCGAATCGTGCGCCCGGCCCGTTGTGTGGGGGGTATCTCACTTGCTGCACGGCGAACCGGTGGCGACTGCGGAGCTGACGCTGTCTGGGTTGCCGCCTGCGCCAGATACGACTGAAGTAATTTCCACCCACTGCGGATCGCTAACCCGGCCAACCCGGCGACGACGGGCAAGGCGGCCTTCCCTACCTGGACCGGCAAGTTGAGCCGTTGAACGGGGAGTCCGTGGCTGGTGTCATGTCCACAACTGCCGCAGTAACGAGATTCTAACGAAACACTTCCACCACATTGGGGGCAAATGCGATTTACTTGATTCATAGATAGTCCTTTCTTCTCAGTAACTTTTTTCGAGTATAACACCGGCCGGTAGAGTGGGCAAGCAGCAATAAAGCACACTATCTTCGCAATTCCCCCCCCAGATACCTATTGAGGCAGAGTTTAACTTCTCGTAGGGTAAGTGTAACGAAATTGTAAACAACGCGTTGGTCCAGGAGCGGTGGAGCAACATCCAGCAGCAACTTGGTTTGTATCCATTGCTCTTTTAGCTACATGGAACCCTAGAGGCGCTCGAATGATTACAACTACGTCATCCCTAAAAAGATGGGTCTATATATTACTGCTGGCCTTTCTCTTATGGTTGAGCTTGAAATGGGTATCACCAATTTATGCTGGTGAGTTAGCGCAAGATGAGAATCCGTCCATTTTGGTTAAGTTTGGCGCGGGTGTCTCTGAGGTTGAACGAGATGCCTTCATTGCTCAAATCGGCGGTGAACTTGTATATTGGCTTGCTCCTTTACACACAGCCCAAGTTCGACTCAGCGCCACGTCTCATCGATCTGTAGACGTTACTCGCTCGATTGCCGACGCCAGCGATCTGGTGATTTCTGTGGAAAATAATGGTTTGGTGACAGGCGTCCCGATCCTTGTAGAAGGTCCAACGGGGCGGGTAGGCACAGCGGCGCAGGGCACGATCCCGGCCAGCCCTATTCAGGTCAACGATCCTGATTTTAACAACTCAATGCGCGTGTATGCGCCTGCTTTGATCGACCTGACCTGGGCATGGCGATTTAGCATGGGCAACCCTGCGATCGTTCTCGCTGTTGTGGATAGCGGCGTGAATGCATTGCACCCTGATCTCAACGGGCGTGTGCTGGCCGGTTATGACTTTGTCAACAAAGATGATGATCCACAGGATGATCATGGGCACGGCACCCATATCGCCGGCATTATCGCCGCAGTCGCCAACAATGGGATCGGATCTGCGGGGATCTGTCCTCTCTGTTCGATCCTACCCGTTAAGGTGCTGGATGCAAGCAACACCGGCACCTGGGCAAATGTAGCGGCTGGCATCGTCTACGCAGTGGACAATGGCGCTCATGTCATCAATCTTAGTTTGGGCGGCAGTTCTAACACCCAGGTTATACAAGATGCCATCAGCTACGCCGCTGCGCATGGCGTACTCGTCGTGGCTGCCGCCGGGAACAGTCGCAGCGATGACTACTTCTACCCCGCCGCTTTGGAAGATGTACTCGCTGTCAGCGCGACCCGACAGGACGATACACGCTGGAGCTTGAGCAACTTTGGCGATTGGATCGATGTTACTGCGCCCGGATATGCCATTTTCAGCACCTATCACGCTCTGGACAATTTCTACAACGGATATACGTTCATGAGCGGAACAAGCATGGCCGCGCCCCATGTGGTTGGGCTGGCTGGGCTGCTTCTCAGCCAGCAGCCAGCTCGCACTTCAGCGGATCTGCGCCGCTTGATTCTAGAGAGCGCAACCGATTTGGGCGAGCCTGGCCGAGATATCTACTTTGGCGCAGGGCGTATCAATGCTAATAAGGCTCTGTTGCTTGAGGTTCCTCAGCCCAAGGCGAACGCGATGGTGGGCGGCGTCATCTGGCAAGATGAGAATATCAATGGCGCCTGGGAAGAAGATGAGGTGGCTTGCAGCTTCTCTATCCTCATCAGCGTCTTTAGCCAAGACGATCAACTTGTAGCCGCCGTCACCGTGGACGGCGATGGCGAGTGGCGCGTTGGCAATTTGTATGCCGGTGTCTATCAAGTGAAGGCAGAAGCCCAAGATCAGGCAATCTTAACAACGCCTTCTCAGTACGTTGTAACCCTGGCAGAAAGCCAATCGATCTTCGATCTTAACTTTGGAGCGGCGCCTCTTGAAATGCCTCAATCCCAAGAGCGTTTGTATCTTCCGATGTTGAGTCGGTAGTGAATTGATCTTTGATAGCGTCTGTAAACCAAGATGCTGACCGATATTGAAGGAGATAGTCATGAATACAATGAGTCTATGTTTTATTTCGTGCCGACCATCTGACACTGTAAATCTTTTAGCTCAATGGATGGTTCGGTTTACTGTGGCAATGCTGCTGGTCACATGTGTAAATATTGTTACCGCTCAGATTTCTAATGTTTATGCACAGGAAACCACTTCCCACACGGTGAGATCTGGCGAAACATTGTCCAGTATTGCCAGTCGATATGGAGTCAACGTGAGTACCCTGGCCAGCTACAATGGTATTTCCAACCCGAATCTGCTGCGTCCTGGGCAAGTATTGCGTATTCCTATGACCAGCCAGGCAGTGTCAGTCAATCTGCCCGCGCCGGTGACCCCTCGATCACAAAACACACCCGCGCCTCCACCGCCGCCATCCAATCCATTACCGACGGTCTCGCCACGGCAGATAATTGCGCCGGTTGGTTATCCTACGCCGACGGCGACTCCTCCGGCGTCAGCAACGCGTTATCACATAGTGCGCCCGAATGACACGCTGTATGGGATCGCTGCCCGGTATGGGGCCAGCGTTGACGCCATCAAAAGACGTAATGGCCTGACGAGCAACACGATCTATGTAGGGCAATCATTGGCAATCCCTTAATGTCTATATCATCCACGCAACACGGATCACGTTTCACTGCGCCAGAAAGTACTGAACGACGCCCAACAAGAGGATGATCCCTAACAGGCGGCGCATGGCTGGGCCGGATAAGTAATGGGAACCCAGTCGTGCGCCGAGGAGTCCGCCGATTAAGGCAGCAGGCAACAGCAACGCGCCGTAGACTCCGAAGACGAAGTTGCCGCCGATCAGCCGCCCCAGGATGCTGCTGATCGAGTTGACGACGATAAACCCTGCCGAGGAAGTCGCCGCCTCTTTGGGCGTTCCCCAGCCGCTAAAAATGATCACCGGCGCCAGGAAGATGCCGCCGCCCAGCCCCAAAATCCCAGAGATCAACCCAATCAACGCGCCGCTCAACAGCATCCACAGCCAGGGGGCATGGACAGGTTGCTCTGCGCGCTGCTCGTGGAACCTGTCAAAGAAGAGCAGACGGATGCCCACATAGGAGAGCGCGATGTAGAGCAGCGTTCGATAGAGCGTCTCCGTCACCTCGATGTAGCCGCCGAGAAAGGCCGCCGGCACCGACGCCAGCAGAAAGGGCAGAAGCAGACGCGGACGATAATAGCCTTCTTTCCAATAGGCGACGAAGGCAATAGCGGCGACGACGATATTCAACACCAGTGAAGTGCTTGCCATTAACTTGGTGGAAAGCGCATAGAGGCTCATAGCCGCCAGGTAGCCGGACGCCCCACCAAAACCTACGCTGGCATAGAGAAAGGCCACAATCAAAATCAGGATGATCAACTCAATCGAGGGCAGTGAACCAGGAACCATGAGGTTTCCCTGAAGCATAGGGGCAGCGGATCACGACGTGACCCCCATCATATCATCCTTAAGGTGCTTCCGACGATTCTGAATAAACCCCAAAGAGCAAGGGATTGGATTCCAAAATTTAGCTCTGGTATACTGCTTCTATAGGGCAACTCAGGAGCGAAAGGAAGGGTGCTGTTTTGACGAACAACATCGGGTTTGCAACCTGGACAATGGGCGATATACCCTTTATGGATTATCTGCCCCGCCTGGAGGAGATGGGTTACACCGGAATCGAATTGATCGGCGATTCGGCCCGTATCCCTGTCGCCAATGTCCTTGCGGTTGTCGATGAATATGGTCTCTCCGTTATGTCTGTGGTTGCCATCAATGAGATCGATCTGGCCCATCCGCTGCCATCCATGCGTCAAGAAAGCATCGAGATGGCGCGAGAATTACTCGATTACTGCAATGAGATCAATTGTCGAAAGCTGGTATTGCGCGAAAAGCCTGGGCGGATGCGCCCAATTGTAGGGCGTCTCAAAGAGTGGAACCTATTGCAACAGTCGCTGCGGGCAGTGATGTACAGCGCCAGCCATGTCGGGGTGCAGGTTCTCTTTTTGCCGGTAAACCGCTATGAAGGCTTCCTCGTCAACACCGCACAGGACGCCCTGCGCCTGCTTGATCGACTCGATCCTATGGACGCGAATGTGGCGCTTAACAGCTACTATATGAACCTGGAGGAATCCGGCTTCCGCTCGACGTTTGAGAATGTGGGCAGCCGATTAGGGCTTTTCTATGCGTCAGAAAGTAACCGGCGCGCGTTGGGTGATGGTCGTATTGATTGGTTGGAACTCTGCCTGTCGCTAGATGCGATTGGCTACGACGATGACATTATCATCGAATGCCAGGCTGTCGGCGCTGATCCCATGCTGCCGGTGGGGCGTTCACCTGATTGGCCTTTAGAGGTACTCACCTTTGCCGAGCAGTCGATAGCCCATCTGCGCGTGGCGTTGGCAGCCTGCCGTCCTTGAGCGTTTAAGCGGCAAGACGGTTGACGCTTGCTGGGGTAATTATGCTACAATCGGTCAACCTGACCGTGAACGGTTACTGTGCGCAAACAGGACAGCCTCAAGCGGTTGTCCTTTTTATTGGATAGATCTGGAGCAAACTCTTGGGTAAACAATATTACGGCGGCCAGGCCGTCATCGAAGGCGTGATGATGCGTGGCCGCAAAGCGATGGCTGTGGCAGTGCGCAATCCTCAGGGTGAGATTGTGCTGCATGAAGAACCGTTGACCGCCAAAATCTACACCAGCAAATGGGGACAGTGGCCCTTTGTGCGCGGGTTGGCCATGCTCTGGGATGCGCTGGGGTTGGGGATGCGCGCACTCTTGTGGAGCGCCGATGTCGCCGTCCAGGAAGAAAATCAGGAAAAGCCAACTGAATTCACCGGCCCTGTGGCATGGACGACGATTGCCGCCAGTCTTTCGTTCGCCATTGGGCTTTTCTTCTTGTTGCCAACCTTTGTGGCCAAATGGATGGCTGGATTTTTCGGCGATCACGCCGTGGTGGATGCGGTTTTTGAAGGAGCCATTCGGCTGCTTCTCTTCGTTGTCTACATCTGGGCGATTGGGTTGATGCCGGATATTCGCCGTGTCTTTGGCTATCACGGCGCCGAACACAAGACGATCAACGCCTACGAAGCTGGCGAACTGCTCACCGTCGAGAATGTCCAAAAGTACAGTGTTCAGCATACACGTTGCGGCACTAGCTTTTTGCTGTATGTACTTGTGATCAGCATTATCCTCTTTGCGCCGCTTACCTTTGCTGGCGTTGAACAGGCCTGGCTGGCTCTGCTTCTGCGCTTTGTGACGCGCCTGCTCTTGATCCCAATTGTTGCCGGGATCGCCTATGAGATCATTCGGTTCAGCGCAGCCCATGACAAAAACCCAATCATGCGCGCCTTGATTACCCCTGGCCTCTGGCTGCAAAAGCTGACCACGCGCGAACCAGATGACGGCATGGTGGAATGCGCCATTGCTGGCCTTGAGCCTGTCCTGGCTGCGGATGGGATCACGAATGTGGTTGTCAGACCCGCCACTCCACAGGATCAGACGCCCGAACCCGCCCCGGCTCTGCCGTAAATATCACAGCGTAGAGGCGTTGCATTGCAACGCCTCTACACCTCTGGCAACGGCCCAACAACCAGTTCAGTGTCATCCAACGTCACCCGATCCCCAGGGTGGAGTTTGCGTCCACGCCGGGTCTCTACTTCGCCATTGACCCATACCATCCCTGATTGGATCAAGTGTTTGGCCTCTCCGCCCGAAAAGACGAGCCCTTCCCGCTTCAAGAATTGATCGAGTTTGATCGTTGCTTCCATAAGAATTCCTCACTTTTATTTCTGTAGGAGCTATATACTATAGAGATGCTGATCCGAAAAGAATATGGTGATTTTCAGACAATAGTGTATCACGGGCAGCGCATGGGATAACGAACAAAGTCAGAACTCATAACCCATCCTGTACCGGCTGAATGTATCTGGGGAGACAGAGCCTTTGCCGATCTTGTTGTATACTGAAGCCAAACCAGATAGAAAGACCGAGCCTGGTTTTTGCTGAGGCGATAGTGTGGACCTCGGTTTTCATAGTGTTACTAGCAAAGGTAGAACGTAAAATGAGTCCCGTCTCTTGTCGAGAGTTTATGGAATTGGTGGCGCTACGCCATAGAAATAAGGAAGTGCAGCCAGAAAAACAGCAGACTCCTGTACGCGAGAAGGTGTTACGCCCTGATCAGCAGATCCTATTTGGGCAGCAGCGCCAGAAGAAACTGGCTACCTGCCCAGCCTGCGATGCCCTGGTCGATGCCGATATTCTGCATCCGTACAGTGGTCTTTGCCCGATTTGCCATGAAGAAGCACGATTGCGAAGTTGATAGCGCCGCCGGCGAATCAGGTTGAATGCAAAAGGACAGCCCATACGGGCTGTCCTTTTTTGTATGCCCTGCGAGTGGGCATCTGCTATGACCGTTCCCACCAAAAACGGATCACCGCGCGTTGGGTCAGCTCAAAGTATTCCACCTGCACGAGATGGATGCCTTCATTGAGGGCGAAATCGACGAAAACGACACGAGGGGATCCATCTCTCCACTCATCCAAAATAGTGACGTTGTCAATCGAGAGGCGCGCGCCGTCGTCAACCTCCAGAAAGAAGCGATAAACACCCCCGCTAAAATAGATCGGGCGGCGCCAGCGAGCGCTAAAATAATCTGCTGGAATCACATCTGCCGGGCTGCCCACTCCCCAATTGAAAACGATGGCCGGGTCACTGCGTATCAGCGCCGGTGGCCCTTCGAGATAGGCATTATCCCAATACTCAGCGCGCCAATCCTCGAACGCCACAACCGTTGGTGGAATGGGGGTGGGCGTTGTGATCGGCGGATCAATTATCTCGCCCTCTATTACCTCGTCTTCTGTTATTTCGTCCTCTAGTGGAATCGTGGCCGTGGGCAAGATGGTTGGGATCGCTTCACTGGCGGCCACGGTGAAAGATGTTTTTGCCTGCCGGCTGCCATTACCCGTATACGCCAGAATAATGTACTCCCCCGGCGTGAGCCAACGTTGGCTGGTTGGGTAGCGGAATTCAGTCTCAATAGCGCCTGCGCTGGTGGCATTCGTCGCCGCCAAAATGTCACTCCGTCCTAATGAGTCCTCTAGGGCCAGGAGGACAAGCGTGTTGCCCGGCCAGTTCTGCCCACTGACCTGCACGGAGACCCCGGCGTATCCACTCGCTGGGGATATTTCGATCACCGGTGACGCGACATTACTGCTGATCCTTGTGGGGCGGCTTGGCGTCGAAAGCGTTGACATGCCCGCGCACGCGCTCAGACCCATCCCCATAAAGAGCAATAAAATAACGTTGAACCATCGCCAAATCAAGCATGGTCGTACAGTAGAAGCGTGGCGACTATCCTCAATATACATGGCGTTGCTCCTGCCAAGAGATTGGATAAAGGGGGGGACTCTACCTCTGCAAACGATAGAATTCTCAATGTGGTTCCATTGTCGATCTCTATGACTTTCTGCCACCTATCCACCTGGCTAGTTGTAATCTCAGCAATGTGACCGTGTTATCTTAATACTCTAGAAAGTACAGTATATGGGAACCTTAGAAGCTTGAGTCTCGGAAAAGTAGAGAAGATTTTCAACGAACCTCTGCATACGAGTACTTTGATATATTCCCATCTACGGAAGGATGAGCCACATGATTAGCCGCAATATGACTCCATATTCACCGATTACGCCGATTGATCATTTTTCTTTTTTTAAGGAATGGGAGAATGAACTGCGCCTCTTCTTGAAGGGAGCGGGAGTTGGCGCCATTTTTGGGATTGTCCTGTGGGTGGGGAGTACCTTCACCTTCTAGGATTCATATTCTGCCGATAAATGTGCAGATGTTATAGAGGTTAGCTCAAGAGAGACGTCAGCTTCTCCGGAGTTGAGTTTACTTCCATCGTATGAAGTATTGAGATACGGAGGATGAACGACGCCAACGTTAGTTCGTCCTCCGTTTTGTTTGCCATGAAATTGTGGATCTGCCTGAAAGGATGCGACCTCGCTTTTTCCTGGCTGCTTCATTTGAGTCAGATCCTTGTATGTTATTTCAGTCATCTGTATGAGGAGAAGGTTTTATGAAACTTGCCCCTAGTAGTGGCCCCAAATTTACTGTTCCACCCAAAGTAAAGCCGACTCAACCAGGGAAATCAAATGTTCTCATGTGGTCGGCGATCGCTGTTGTGCTGTTGATCGTTGTGGTTGCCCTGGCTGCGCCCAATGCACAGCACGGACGTGAAGCATTACCCATTCTCTGGTGGTTAGCCCCAATTGGATCCTTAATTGCACTAGGTTCTGCTCTCTATTTCTATCAGTGGGTTATGAAAGAGAGCGAAGGCACAGATCGCATGTCCGAAATTGCGCAGGCCGTGCGAGAGGGCGCCATGGCGTATCTGGCCCGTCAATATAAAGTGGTGATCATCGCCTTTGCCGTTCTCTTCGTGATCTTTGCAGTTTTGGCCTATGGATTTGGCGTGCAAAATCGTGTCGTTCCCTTTGCCTTTGTCACTGGCGGTTTCTTCTCTGGTTTATGTGGCTATTTTGGCATGAAAACCGCGACCAGCGCCTCGGCGCGCACCACCAATGCTGCTCGCAAGAGTTTGAACGATGGTCTCCAGGTTGCCTTCCGCGCTGGGGCCGTCATGGGCATGGTGGTGGTTGGTTTTGCCTTGTTGGATATTAGCGCCTGGTTCCTCATTTTGTACTACCTCTTCCCTGCGACTTTCTTTGAGGCCAATCCCCTGCCGCAGATCACCGTGATCATGCTCAGCTTTGGCATGGGCGCTTCGACCCAGGCTCTCTTTGCTCGCGTCGGCGGCGGTATCTATACCAAAGCTGCCGATGTGGGCGCTGATCTAGTAGGGAAAGTCGAAGCTGGCATCCCTGAGGATGATCCACGCAACCCGGCTACCATCGCCGATAACGTAGGCGACAATGTAGGCGATGTCGCCGGCATGGGTGCGGATCTCTATGAATCTTACGCAGGCGCCATCCTAGCGACTGCTGCCCTGGGTGTGGCTGCTGTGACCACGGAGGTTGCCCGTACCAATGGCGCTTTCCTGCCTGCGGGTGTCTCAGAGATGGGTATGCAACTACGGTATTTGGCTGCGCCTTTGGCGCTGGCCGCAATTGGCGTTGTCCTTTCGCTCGTGGGCGTCTTCCTTGTCCGTGCAAAAGAAAATGCGAGCATGAGCGATCTCATGAGCGCCATCAACAATAGCATCACCTATAGCTCTATAGGAATTGCGATCGTGGCGCTGGGGATTGTCTACATGCTTGGTCTGGATAGACCTTTTATGTTGTGGTTGGCGATTGTCGCCGGGTTGGGCGTCGGCATCGTGATCGGTTTATCGACTGCCTATTACACTTCTGACGCATATAAACCCACCCAAGGGATCGCCGATCAGAGCCTGACTGGCCCAGCCACTGTGATCATTGACGGCCTGGCCGTCGGTATGCGCTCCACTGGCATCCCCGTGATCGCGGTGATGACAGGAATTGTGATCAGCTTCTATCTGCCAGGAGGTCCACAAAATGCCTTGCTGGGTCTCTATGGCGTAGGTCTTGCTGCGGTGGGTATGCTCTCCACATTAGGGTTGACACTGGCCACAGACGCCTATGGCCCGATTGCCGACAATGCGGGTGGCAATGCAGAAATGGCAAACCTACCGGCAGAGGTGCGCCGTCGCACGGATCAACTCGATGCTGTCGGCAACACCACGGCTGCTACAGGTAAAGGCTTTGCGATTGGTTCTGCTGCGCTAACAGCCCTGGCCCTGTTCGCCGCCTATCTGGAAGAGATCCGCTATGCACTATCTCATTTGGGGGGTGTCACTGAGGTAACCCTGGATGGTAGAGTGGTGTCAATAGCAAATATGACTCTCCACGACTTTGCCATCTATTATGACTTCAGTCTTCTCAACCCTGCCGTCTTGCTGGGTGTCTTTGCCGGCGCGATGACAGTCTTCTTCTTCTCCGCGATGACGATGAGCGCAGTTGGCCGTGCCGCCGGCGCTATGGTACAGGAAGTCCGCCGCCAATTCCGCGAAAGACCTGGCATCCTGAAGGGTACAGAAAGACCTGACTATGCACGCTGCGTTGCCATCAGCACCGCAGGCGCACAAAAAGAGATGATTGCGCCTTCCGTCTTAGGGATCGGTGTGCCGCTGGTAATTGGCATCCTCTTCGGCGTGCCGGGGGTAATGGGCCTGCTTCTCGGTGGGTTGACTACCGGTTTTGCCGTCGCTGTGATGATGGCAAACGCTGGCGGCGCCTGGGACAACGCCAAGAAGTATATCGAGAAAGGTGCACATGGCGGTAAAGGATCGGATCCACACAAGGCGACCGTCGTTGGCGACACAGTTGGCGACCCCTTCAAGGACACTACCGGGCCTTCTCTCAATATTTTGATTAAACTGATGACCATGGTCTCGATTGTCTTCGCTGGCTTGATCGCTCAACTAGGCCCAGGCGGCCTGTTAGGTATGTTGTTGGGTAGTTGATTCAAGCTCCTTACATAGATGTAAGGAGAATGATATGCAACAAGAATAGGGGATCCCAGCTTGCTGGGATCCCCTATTCTTAGTGGACGTTCAAGCGTATGTGCCACTTTGCACGTTAGGCAAAAGCTTTCAGGGAGACTGCATTGCTGTGTACCAATATCTCCGTAAATGGCCTTCGATCTGAAAGCCAATACGAAAATATTGCAAATTTTTTTGGCTTGACAAAAACCATCTTTACGGTTATGATAACTCGCAAGTAGGGCGAAGAAAGTTACCTGTTCGTATGAATGTGGCTACCAGTTCTTCAATTACTGGGGCCGTTTTTTTTGTCCAGTCGAGAACCTCTTTGACCTATTCACTTAACATCTTTTTTGTAACAGGAGATTTTGAATGTCAGAACGAATTCAGGGAACGGTCAAGTGGTTCAACGCTACGAAAGGCTATGGGTTTATCGAACAGGAGCAGGGCAAAGATGTGTTTGTCCATCATTCGGCCATTCAAACGCAGGGTTTCGCTACGTTGAACGATGGCCAACGTGTCGAATTTGAAATCGAACAAGGCCCCAAGGGTTTACAAGCCCGTAACGTTACTACTCTGTAGAGAATAAAGGTCGAGGAGAAACCTATTTACCATGGCAAACAAACTATATGTAGGGAATTTGAACTACGCAACCAGCGAAGATCAGCTACACAAGCTTTTCAGCGAAGTTGGCCCTGTTGCGTCGGTATCGTTGATCACAGATCGTCAGACGGGCAACTCCAAGGGCTTTGCCTTTGTTGAGATGCAGAATTCTGCCGATGCCCAGGCCGCTATTGAAAAGCTGAACAACAGCGAAGTCGATGGCCGCGCTCTGACCGTGAATGAAGCTCGCCCGCCTCGCGAACGCGATTTTGGCGGCGGCGGTGGATCTCGTGGCTTTGGCGGCGGCGGTGGTGGATCTCGCGGTGGTGGCGGCGGCTACGGCGGTGGTGGCGGCGGCTACGGCGGCGGCTCTCGCGGCGGCGGTGGTGGATCTCGCGGTGGTGGATCCCGCGACCGTGATCGAGATCGCGGTGATCGACGCGACCGCTACTAAATTATTTCAGATGCAAAAAAGCCTGGCGATTTCTCGCCAGGCTTTTTTAATTGGCGAGTACTACTCCGACCTAGGAATAATCAGTTGCTGACCAACAGTGAGGAAATTGGGGTTGCTGATATTATTGGCTTCGATAATCGCATTCACAGAGACATTATAGCGGCGTGCGATGGCGTTGAGACCTTCCCCAGCCGCTACAACGTGGATAACGCGATTGGCCGCTTCAATCTCTGCCGCAGTAACGCCGGGGATGATCAACCTTTGTCCTGTCTGTAACTGATTCGGGTTAGTAATTTGGTTGGCGGTTACGAGTTCAGCAGCGGTCACCCCATAGGTTTGGGCAATGGCGAAGAGCGTTTCCCCTGCTCTGACAATATGAACTGCCGGTGTACTGCTACTGGCGCGGCCAGCGGTTGTCCCTGTGGTTGATCCTTGATAACCCGGAATGAAGAGAACCTGTCCCTGGATCAGGTTATTGGCGTCGCGCAAGGTATTGGCCTGCATAATAGTGTCTGCTGAGACGCCAAATCGTTGTGCAATCGAAAGCAGCGTATCCCCAGCCTGGATCACATATTCATAAGGCGTCGCCGAGATCGGGGTGGGCGAAGTCTGTGGCTGATAGTTGGGGATGATGATGGTCTGCCCGACAAAGAGATTATTGGGGTTGCTCAACGTATTCTCCGCCACAATATCGTTGGCAGAAACGCCAAATTCAATAGCAATCGAGAGCAGTGTATCCCCTGCTTTCACTACATATTCAAACGGTCCTGCCGGGGGTGCAGGATCTCCGCTTGCCGTTGTCCCTGCGCCAGTTGTGTTCGGCACACGCAATACCTGGCCGACTTGCAGCGCGTCGCTCGTCAGCAGGTTCATTTCTCGGATCGTCTGAGAGGTGACGCCAAATCTCTCGGCAATGGTTGACACTGTATCGCCCGGTTGAACTGTGTAGGGCGCCGTTGCAAATGCCGGCGTAGCTGTGGGTTCGGGCGTGGGCGTATCTACAGGCGCGGGCGATGGTAAGGGCACGACTATCACCTGCGGCTCATCAGGCGTTGTGCCAGGGTTTGTAGTCGCTTCTGGCGCAGTCCCCGCAGGGAGGGTTTCAGCAGCCCGTTCCCGTGTACACCCAGCCAGAATCCCCACCACGAGGATGACCATGCTTAGCTTCAAGATCCAACGTATTGGTAAACCCATGTTCATTTTCTTTCCGCCCCAGAGGAACTGTGGTGACCATCGTCAACGAAAGGGATCATAGCACAGCCCCCTATGCCGCGCAAACGGATCCGCTACTTACAAAGTCACTCGCGGGGAATCTCTCTTCGCCACTGGAAGCGGAAGAGGGCATCGTCGGCGTACCACATGGGGAAATTTGTCCCCCAGACGTTGTTGTAGAGATTGAAATGCATGCCGCCTCCCGGCGAAGGATGCGCATTGTGGAAGTTCAACAGCGTAGGCGCGCCAGGCGCAACCAGCGGCGCATCGAGCGATTCAATGATAAAAGAGCGGTTATCGCCGACATAGGTAACGCTGCTATCGATGGCGTGGAGGGTACGATTGCCCCGACTCACCACATCCAGCGGATCGATCCATGCGCCGAGTTTGTGTAATTTCCAGCCGTAGGGATTGGCAATCGGCGGCGCAAAAGAAAACCAGATCGCTTCTGGCTGACGATTGGCCGCCTTGTCGAACCAGCGCAGATCGAAAGCGATCTCCGGCGCTGTATGAGGAAGGGTAAGGCTGAGGGTAAAGCGGGCCGGGCAGCCATAGCGCTGCACCGCTTCGGGCGGAGAGGTGAATTTCAGCGCAAAGTAATCGCCTATATTGTCCGCGCTGTGCAGGATGGCAACGCAGACCGGCTGCCAGAAACGACTTTCCCCTTTTGCCGTTTCCAGCCCCGGTTTTGAAAAATCAGGGATCGACCAATCGGGCCGTCGCGCCAGATATTGATCGAGGAAGCGCGCATAGTCAGCGGCGTTGAAGCTCTGATAGCGCAACCACCCCACCGGTTGGGATGGCGTCGCCCAGGTGGATCCATCGGCTTTGGCAACCAGCGAGGTAATCGCGCCGCTGTCTTCATCAAAATCGAGGCGGAAGTGCGTCGTCTCAAAGGGGTGGCTGTGGGTAGTGACGTCGGCGTAGCCCGTGAGATCTGGTTCGGCCGGAACAAGTTGAGCGAGAGCTTGACGAGCTTCCCTGGTGAAGACTGTATCCCCCAGCGCGTCAATGGCTGTATCCACATAGGCCCGTTGCTCGGCCCAAGATGCGGCAAAGCGTTGGGCGCGTTCACTGCCTTTGAATTCCTCAAATTGAGGACGGCTGTAGTGGCTGTAATCGTCAAGGTGGGTCTTTTCGTCCATGCCCCAGGTGTGTTCGGGCACGCAGAGCAAGATGCGCGAAAATTTGTCGAGCGCGATCTGTTCGGCTTCCGTCTCTGCCTGCGCAATCCAATCTCGGCGCAGACGGCAGAGCGCCCGATAGCGGCCCATTTTGAGCGGATCACTCCCCGCGCCGTGGATCCAACTGTCGCCGATCTCGCCGGTGATCACGGGTAGATCGGCACGCACCCTATCCAGCGCGTGGGCGAAGTCGTCCAACGTCGCAGCGCGGATCTCGGCGCTGGGGAACTCCTGGCGCAGATGGGCGTAGACGGCTTCCACCTGCGCCGGCGTCTGCGGGCCGTGGTTGTCGTTGGTGTGGGCGAAGGTCAGCGCTTCATCCAAATTGGGGACGGTAGCGCTTGCGCCGTAAGTGTGCTGATACATCACGGTGATATCAGCGCCACTCGCCTCGTCGCGCCAGCGGAAGGTGGGCGGCACGTCGGGCGGCGTCGAGGCTTCGTTGACGCCGATGTGCAGAAAACGGATGCCCGCTTCGGCCAGCATCGGCACGATCCCCCGCGTGTGGCCGGGGACATCGGTCATCTTGGCGGCGATGGTTTTGCGGCCAAAGCGTTGATCGAGCCGTTGCGACAGCCCCAGCCCAAAGCGGAAGAGATCGGGATCGACCAACTCACTGTGGAAGGTGAAGGGCAGCCCATGCCAGACAATATCCCCAGCGGCGATGGCCGCTTCCATGCGGCGGCGCTCCGCCGGCGCGGACTGTTCCAAAAATTCGTAGATCAGCCACGATCCGGTCGTCCACACAAAGCGCATCCCATCCTCCCGTTGGCGTAGCGTCTCCGCCGTGGTCAGCGCCTGGGGGATGAATTCCTCGAAATATTGACGCAACACGTTGGCCGCGTAATCGGTGAAACCAAGGTCAAGATGGGTCTTGAAGATGAGATGAACTTTAGAAACAGTCGTCATGCTGGTTTGGCTCCCGGTTTGAGGAAGGCGCAGATCACTTTGGCGCGGTCGCCGCTTTCGTTGATCAGCCGGTACGATCTGGCTGCAGCAGGGATCACAAATGTCTCGGCGTAGTTGAAGCGCTGAAGCAACCCATTCGCGGTCTCTAACATCAGAGATCTCCCTTCCACAAGGCTAAGGACGTGGGGGGATCCAGCGGTCTCGGTGTGGAATTCGCGGTCGAACTCGAAGCGCTGCACGTCGTAAAAGTGGACGGGATGGGTGGGCAGGTGGACGATCCGCCAACTTTCATCCTCGGCGATCACCTGCGGATGGCTGACAAACTCGCGGCGGATGCGTTCCCCTTTGCGGTCGAAGTAGAGATTGGCGAAGGCGCGCTCCAAATTGAGCGGGCGCGGCCTGCCGTCGAGATCGAGCCGCATCCAATCGTACATTTTGAAGGTGAAGATGTAGGGTGTAGCGCTGATCTCCAGCACGAGAATACCCGTCCCCGAACAGTGGATGGTGCCGTTGGGGATGAGGAAGAGATCGTGCTTCTGCGCCAGTTCGCTGTTGACAAAGCGATCCACGTCGATGGGGACGGCGTCGCGGAAACTGCGTTCCAACTCGGCGCGGAACTCGGCGGGGTCGATCTCCTCTTGAAAGCCGAGGTAGACGCGCGATCCCGGCTCACAATCGAGTATGTAATAGGTCTCATCTTGGGTGAAGGTTTCGCCAAAGTGCTGGCGGATGAAATCGGGCCGCGGATGGCACTGCACCGAAAGATTACCCCCTTCCACCGTGTCCAAAAAGTCGAAGCGGATGGGGAACTCGTAACTAAAGGCGTCGGCGCTGTCGCCCAGCACGGCGCGATGGTTGTGGAACATGAGAAAATCGAACGAGACCTCCAACAGCACGCCGTCGCTCTCGAAGAGCAGCCCATTTTCCGGCACGATCAACTCGAAGGACCAGGCGTAGTTGGGCACATCCTGCGGTAGTTGGGGGATGTGGCGTTGGATCCAATGGCCGCCCCACACCCCCGGCTCGAACCAGGGACGCACGCGAAAGACGTTGTGCGCCATGGCATCCAGCCCGGCGCGCAGATCGCGCCCTGTTATCCATGCTGGTTCGTCGGGGCGCTGTGCATCCACCATCAGATCGATATAAGAGAGCAGGTGAGCCTTGTGCGCGTTGAGCGCCGGCCAATCGACAAAGTAGAAACGTTTGTACTGCTGCTTGGGCGGGATGGGATAGCGCGCACCCAGGTTGGCGACCATCTCGGCGCGGCTGCGGAATTGGATCTCATTCTTGGGCAGATCTACATAAATGATCAGCCCGGCCCAGCCCGCCAGCGCCGCGCCGCAGCCATAGAGGATCGAGATATCAGCTTCAAGATCGGGCTGGAGCAAGGCTAACCGTTCCGCATCAAAGAAGTCGAGCAGCGTTCCTGTGAAGCGGGCGCCGAAAATCGGATCATCGCCGCCGAGGAAGGGTTCGATCATGGCGTTGATCTGCGCTTCGGGCCTCATCGCCTCATTCACATTGACCCATGCCACATCCAGATCGCGTGCGCGCAGCGAAGCGCTGAGCCGGGCGTGCAGATCTTCCCAAAAGACACCGCCGTAGCCATCGATCACCACCCGCCGTTCCTGGGCAATGCGCGCCGCCAGCGAAGCAAAGCCGAGGTGAATCTTCCCCGCGCCAATGGGAAAGCCAGGATAGAGATCATACTGGCCCGGCTCCGTCGGCGTAGAATGCGCCGGCATCAGATCCTGAGTTGTCTTGCGCCAATTTGGTTTGTTGATCACGATTTCCTCTCGGTGGTTGAGCAGGGTTGCAGGGTTGCAGGTTGCAAGTCGCAGGTGGCAATTCGCACTACGCAACACGGATCACGGATCACGCAACACGGCTCACCTTGTCACCTTGTCATCTCTTCACACTCAGCCGCACCACAGCCACCCGCCGCGCAGGGATGGGGAAGGCGACGTCGCCTCGACCGACGGTGAGATCCTCAACGGGGTTCTCGAAGAGATCGCAGAGTTGCGCGGCCTCGATCTGAAGGATGGCCGAGCCGATAGCCGCGGTGCGCTCCTCGTCGCTGGCGTTGTGCAAACGGACGATGATCCCGTCGTCATCCTCAGCGGGCTTGACGTGAACAGCAAGGATGGGCGGGGCGGGCAGGCGCAGCAGCGATCCGGTGGCGGGCAGCGGCTGCACGTCAATGGTCGGTTCGCACAGCGGCTGCACCACCGGCTCATCGTTCAGCGCTTCCCAGCCCCACCGGTGCGCCTGGGCCTCGTCAAATCCCCCGGCATGGGGATAGATCCGATAGCGCGCGTAGACCCGTCCTGGCTGATGGGCGCGGAAGTTGGTTTCCCAATAATTGTTCGTCACCCAACCCAGCAGCAGCGGCCGTTCGGGGTGACATTCGCTCTGGAAATGACCGAAGTGGAAATCGCCCAGTTGCACCAATGGATTTTCGGGGATCGCTACGGTGACGCCCCGATCCTCGCTTGAGAAATCCACCCACCCTTGCACGGTGAAATAGTCGCGGCACGATCCGGGCAACTGCTCTTCGTGGGGGATGACCGGCTGTCCGCCCACATCGTAGCGGGCCGTCGCGCCGGGCAGGTTGAAGGGGAAGAGCAGATAAGTCGCATCCGGGTGGGTGGAGAGTCCCATGTCCCACCACGATTCGCACTCGATCCAATCGGCGTAGTTGGGCAAAAAGACGCGCTGGGTGAGGACCCCTTCGATCCCCGGCGCGTTGAGCGTCTGCCGCACCACTGCGCCCAACGGCGTCTGCATCACCGTATGGCTCACCACGTCAGCGGCGGATCGGCGATGAGCGCGCCAATCCGGCTTCCATCCTTCGCCCAATTCGGCCTGCTTCGCTGTCCACGAACGTTGGAAGAGATTGTAGCGCGGCCACTCCGCCGCCCGATCCGCCACTTCCTCATGGACGAAACCATGTAGCGGCGAATCAGCCCCGGCGTCGATCCATTCCCAGTTCAGATCCTTGTCAAAGAGCGAGATCACGCCGCCCCATTCGCGGTCGAAGGTCAGCCGGAAGCGGTGATTTTCCACCGTAGCCCCTTCGCTGCGCTGGATCAAGCTGCTGTTCTCGGTATCGTAAGCAGCCTGGAAGCCGGTGCGTCCTTTGTTGGCTTTGGCAATCGACTCGGCGGTGGCTTGCAGATCCTTGCGTTTGACAACGGTGTAGCCCAGACCGGGAACCTCGGTCGGGCGCAACAAAAAGCGATTCCACTGGCTGGGGATCGTCTCCAGATCCTCGACATAGCGGCGCAGGCCATGATGGCGGTCCAGATGATGGCGACCGGCGGTGCCATCTTCCACGCGCCCGCGCACGTTGACGGCGGTGGGCGGCAGCGCGCCGCTGAGGATCTGCGGCCACGGCAGCGGGTTGAAGATCAGCAGATCGTCGTCGCTTTCCCGTTCCACATAGCGGGCCAGCTCGGCGATGCCGTCCCGATGCAGCAGCAGGCTGAGGCTGCGGGCGGTGTACGCGTACTGGGCTTTGTGGTTCCACTGGCTCTGCGTGTCCTCGCCTTCGGCGCGGCGGATCGACGTGTCCGCGCCCCAGGTGTGTTCATCCCAGAGGTTGAGCGCATCCCAGGCGGCTTCGCGATATTTGGCGTAGGCTTCCTCTGCCCACTGCGGACGGCTGGCCGCCTCGGCGGGCGTCGTCTGCCCCAACGTGTGGACGGCGGCGTGAAGCGCATCGGCGCCGCGCAGGCGGACGCGGCTCTGGCGGTTGATCGCCTGTTCGCGGGCGCTGCTGATGGCGCCAAAGTTCCAATAATCGGTCCAATCCCCGCGCCAGATGGGGAGTTGATCGAGGTGATCCCCAACAAACTGCCACCAAATCCGCGGCGTCGCCATCACAATGCGCGGCGACTTGCCTGCTCCATTCCAGGCGTCGATGAAAGGGGTGAAATCGAAGGCGCTGCCGTTGTCCCCAAAGGGATGGAAGCTTTGTAGCATCAACGCGGGTAGTGGATAACCAATCTCGCTGAGATAGGTTTGCAGCAGCGGCCACCATTCTTCCAATTGAGTCAACTCGTCTCGGCCGATGCCCACATTCCAGCCCTTGTCGTAGGTCCACCCGTTGAAGGTGGGGATCGTGCGGCCGCTCGGCCCCTGCCAGCGGAAGGGGAAGGGGCGCGGGCGGGGCGGTCCGCCAAAGTGATTGTTGATCGCCATGCTGAAGCCTTCGATCCCCGCATCGAGCAGCGCATCTACCAGCGGCCAGTTTTGACCGTTGACATCGCAGTTCATGGCGTAGCGGATATCGAAGCCATAGTCTCGGCGCAGCCGCCCAATGTTTTGCAGGCTCTCCACGGCCTGATCTGTATCGTAGAGCGGCGTAATGTTGACGAGCATCCCCGTCACTTCAATGCGCCCGGCCCGTTCCATTGCGATAAAGCGGTCAATTTCGGCGGGGGTCGCCTGATCGAGCCAGCGCATGAGCGGCATGGTCGTCTCCACCGTCCAACGGAAGGCGCCATCGCTGTTGTGCGGCGCACCACTGTTGTGCGCCGCGTACTTTTCCGCCAGCAGCAGCGCTTCGTCGATAAAACGGACATGCAGATCCCAAACCACGGGCTGATCGTGGGTATAGCCAATGTCGGTGTGGCTGTGATGAATCAGATAAATCGTGTCGATAGCGCTCATATCCACCTCGCTGATAGAAATTTGGACAGTCCTGGGGACTATAGCAGCAAGCCCCAATTTCTGCCAAACCACGCGCCGAGAGTCTACCGTTCACTCCAATTCTCTGGTAGAATAACGGAGATTGGGGATCAGGGATTGGGGATTGGGGATCGGGGACTGGGGACTGGGGATCGGGTTGACCTTCTAAAATCTCCTAATCGCTTAATCTCCTAATCTCTGTTTTCATCCGTTTTATCTGCGTTCTATTTAGGAATCCGATGCGTATGATCTATGATGTACGGACCATCCGAATCTGGGGGCTGTTGATCCTGGCTGGGTGGCTGGCCGCGTGTGGGATGGCGTTGCCCTCCACCATGCAGCCAGTGAGTACGCCCACGGTCTTGGAGGAGCCAACGCCCGACGCCGCGGAAGTCACCTTTGAAGAGGAATGGCTCACCTTTGACGATGAAAGCCGCACGCTCAGCTTCCAATACCCGCCGTCGTGGACGGTCCTGGCGCCCGCGGCTGTGGATCTTGACGATCTGCTCGCCGGGGCTGAGAGCAGTCTGGGCGAACCGGTTTCGTCGACTTTGATCGGTCTCCACGAGATCCTCGCCCAGCCGGAGAAATGGTCCGCTGTTGGCTTTTTGGTTGAGAATGCCGAAGCAGACTACATCCCTAACTTTACGGTGAGCGTCGTCAACGCCAATCCGCTGCCGCTCGATCTCTATCTAAATTTGACCACAAAGCAACTCGCCGCCATGGACGGGATCACCGTTGAGGAAAGCGCCTTCGTGGGGAATCTGCGACCCGGCGGCATGGCGATCCCCTCATTGCGGTACACGATGAAAGGCGCGCTATCCCAGTCTGATCTTGTGCTTGAAGGCTGGCAAGTCGCCTTCTACAACGAGGCGGGGACGCACATTTTCCTCTTTACCTTCACCGCCACCGAGGATCAATTTACAGATCTGGAGCCGATCTTCACCCGCATGATTGGCTCGGCCCGCGTCGGCAACAGTTGGGGGATCAGCGGCGATCTACCGCTGATGATGCCAATCGCAGCGTCGCTGACCGACCAATGTGTGCCCAAACGCTGGTGGACATTACCGCTCACCGGCGTCGATCTCACCGTCCATGTCCCCCCGGATTGGTCCCTGGCTGATATGACCAATCCGGCTGTACTCTCGTCCACGATTAGCTCGTTGGTGGCAGGGGGCGCCGACGCCAAGATGATCGAGGATGTACGCAACGGCGCGCAGGTAGCCATCCTCCACGGGGAACTGCGTGATGATGCTGACCTCCCCGATTTTGCCACGCAGATGGTGATCTTCTTTATTGCCGAGGCGAAATTGCCGCCGATCTCTTACGCTGAACTGTTCGGGATTGTCAGCGAGGGCGTTGAACTTGCCCGCATCACCGCGCTGGATCATCTGCGCGGCGACGCTTCTGTGCAGATCCGTCATTATGAAATGGGTGGAGCGGCCTACGCGCCCACGCTGCTCGATGTTAATTTAGAGGAGATCCGCTACGCCTTCAGCGACGCACAGAGAGAGAAAGCGGTGGTCGTAGCCTTTTTGACCACCGAAAAGCGCTTTGAGGAATTGCAGCCCATCTTTGAACAGATCGTTGCCTGTCTCTCGTTTGACATGAGGGACTAACCACCCAAAAAGGATTCGACTGTCCTATGCCCGCACCTGTGCCCGCCGGTTTCACCCGCGGATCGATACTCTTCCTCGGTTCGTGCCAAAGCAAGCAGAGCGAGGATCAACTGCTCCAATATTTTTGGGAAGAAGCTGGCGCTTATGGCGCACGCATCGTCCTTTTGCCCGCGGATGCGGAATCAGCGGCTCTGGCCGGGCGCTACGCCGATCTCTTCAAGGGTTGGGAATCGGATTCGGTGGAGCAACTTTTGATCGACAATCGTGAGGCTGCCCTGCGCGCCACAAACCTAGAACGGATTGAAAGCGCCACTGCGATATTATTGTTGGGCGAAAATCCGGTTTGGCTGGCGTCGATTCTGGGCGGGACGCCGCTGGCGCAAGCGATCCGCCGGGCCAATGCTCGCGGCAAAGTGGTGGGCGGGTATGGAGGGGCGGCGACGCTGCTTTGCGAACACATGATCGCCTATGAAACAGACACAGACGAGGAACGCAAGCCCTTCTTGCGTCGCCATCTGATCCATTTTTCGCCAGGGTTGGGGATCACCAACCGCGCCGTGATCGACGTCACGCCCGCTGAGTCCTCCGCGGCGATGAACCGTCTGGCGCGTCTGCTTCACGCCGTCGCCTATAACCCCTTCCTGATCGGCGTCGGGCTGGAGGTGGACACGGGCGCTGTCATCTACGCCGATAACACGCTGGAGATCTTCGGCCAGAACAGCGCCCTCGTTGTGGACGGAACCGAAATGAGCCACACCGACATCCACGAGTTTCGGCGCAGCACGCCGCTCAGCCTGTTGGGCGCACGCGTCCACGCCTTGGGCGCCAACTATACCTTTCATTTGCAGAACCGCACCGCCCATCCGCCTGCCGAGAGCGACATCCCCGACCGCGGTGTGCCGGATGAGATGGGGGAGTGTGTATGACGAGGACGACGGACTGCAGACCGCCGACATAAACGCGGAATGATGAATGCGGAATGTGGAATGGCGGAGAGGCAGATGGCAGGTTGCAGGTTTGCAAGTGGCAGAAGACAATCCTTTTCGCAATTCGTAATTCGCAATTCGCACTACGCACTACGTACTACAGATTAGGCAACACGAATTAGAAGGAGTTTCCCTGTGTCAACGACGACGCACATCATCGACAGCCCCGCCCTGGAAAATGGCATTGAGATCCATGGTCCCCTGCCAGGACCCAAAGCAGCCGCCCACATTGAGCGAGATGAAAAGGTAACGAGCAACTGCCTGGGCCGCGTCTACCCGCTGGTGCCAGAGCGGGGCGAAGGCTGCTTTTTGATCGACGTGGACGGCAACCGCTTCCTCGATTTCTTCGCCGGGATCGCTGTCTGCGCCACAGGTCACAGCCACCCGGCAGTGGTGAAAGCTGTACAAGAGCAAGTCGCCCGACTGATCCACGCTGGCGGCAGCGATGTCTATAGTCCGGGCTATGCAGAACTCTGCGAAAAGCTCGTTGCCCTAGCCCCCAAAGGCAGCTACGGCGACGGCTGGCAGGTCTTCTTAACCAACAGCGGCACCGAAGCGGTGGAAGGCGCGCTGAAACTGGCCCGTTATCACACCGGTCGCCAGCGAATCATCGGCTTCCGCGGTGGCTTCCATGGACGCACCATGGGCGCGCTCAGCGTCACCGCCAGCAAAGCCATCCAGCGCCGAGGATTTGGTCCACTGCTCAGCGGCGTGGTCCATCTCACCTTCCCCAACAAAAGCCACCGCCCCAAGGATATGGACGAAACCACCTGGGGACGACAGATGGCCGCGCGCCAATTTGCCGAGATCTTCGACACCACCACTCCGCCCGAAGAGGTTGCAGCGATCCTCGTCGAGCCGATCCAGGGGGAGGGAGGCTATGTTGTCCCGCCGGATGGTTTCTTCCAAGAGATCCGCGAGATCTGCGACCGCCACGGCATCCTCTTGATTGCGGATGAGGTGCAGACCGGCTTCGGGCGCACGGGTAAAATGTTCGCCGTCGAGCATTGGCATGTGCAGCCCGACGTAATCTGCATGGCCAAGGGGATCTCTAGCGGTGTGCCGGTTGGCGGCTTCATGGCGCGCTCCCATCTCATGCAGTGGCCGCCCGCGGCCCACGGCAGCACCTGGGGTGGGAATCCGTTGGGCTGCGCTGCCGCGCTGGCTAATATTCAGATCATCGAATCGGAAGATCTAATGGCGAACACCGTGGAACAGGGCGAGTATCTAATGGAACGCTTCCGTGAACTGCAAGATGAGTGCGATCTGCTTGTGGATGTGCGCGGCCTGGGGCTGATGATCGGCCTGGAAGTAGCCGACAAATCCACCGCTCTCGATTGGATGGAACGCTGCTTCTATCAAGGTTTGCTTATCCTGACCGCCGGCGCGAAGGCGATTCGTCTCTGCCCGCCGTTGATTCTCAGCCGCGCCGAGGCCGAACTGGGCTTTCAGATCATGCGCGAGGTCCTGTTAGAGATGGCGCAGACGAAGCGTGTAGAAGTCGTTGGGGGGTAGATTCCATACCCATACGGCGCGCCATGTTATTCTCAAGTCAGCTTTCTATATCGACCCACGAAGGAGTTTTTGATGTTACAACACTTTGTCAATTTTCAGCGGCGCAATCCATATCCACTTTATTGGATGCTGCGTCGCGTAAAACCTATCGTCAACATTGGTCGCTACGATCTCTGGTTTGCCACGCGCTATGACGACGTTAAGCAGGTACTCTCCGATTCAGATCACTTCTCATCTGATTTCCGCCGCGCCTTCAACCCCGAAGAGGAACTCGATCCGAGCGAGAAGGTGAGCCTGATTGCCTCAGATCCACCGATCCATACCAAACTGCGTGCGCTTGTCAGCCGCGCTTTTACGCCTCGTGCTGTAATGAATCTGGAGCCGCGCATTGAAGCCTTGACGCATGAACTGCTCAACAAAGTCAGCCAAACTGGACAGATGGATCTGATCTCTGATCTTGCCTATCCGCTGCCGGTGCGGGTGATTGCTGAGATGCTGGGTATCCCCAGTGAGGATCAGGCGCAGTTCAAGATTTGGTCGGATGAAGTCACGCGTTCGGCAGATCAGCTCTTTGTCGAGCCAGATCAGATGGGCCAGGGACCAGAGGCGCGAGATATGCCGCCAACGCTGGCGCGAGGGATGGGACCATATTTCCGCCAGATCATAGAGCAGCGCCGCGCCGATCCACAGGATGATCTGATCAGCGGGCTGGTGAAAGCGGAGATCGACGGCGAGCGACTCAGCGAGTGGGATCTGCTCGACTTTTGCAGCCTGCTCCTCATCGCCGGTAACGTCACCACCACCAACCTGATCGGCAACGCCGTCCTCACGTTTCTACAACACCCGGCGGATCTGGCCGCTGTCCGCGCCGACCGGTCACTACTCGGCGGCGCCATTGAGGAGGTGCTACGGTTCCGTTCACCGGTGCAGTTCATGTTCCGCATCTCCACCGCGGAGATCGAACTGGGCGGGCGCAAGTTGCCGCCCAACCAGCGCGTCATCGCGCTGATTGGGTCCGCCAATCGGGATGAGAGCAAGTTCCCCAATGCCAATCGCTTCGACATCCGGCGCTCTCCTAATCCACACATTGCCTTTGGGCATGGCGTCCACTACTGCCTGGGCGCGCCGCTGGCCCGGCTCGAAGCCAAAGTGGCGCTCAACGTCATGTTGGATCGGTTGCAGGATTGGCGACGTCTTGGCAGCGGCGCTCTCCCGCCCACCGACGCTGTGATCCTCAATGGGGTGAAGAGCCTGCCCCTCAGCTTCAAGGCCGAGGGGTACAAGATCGCAGCCTGAGCAGAGAGATTGAGCGATTAAGAGATTGGGGATGGTTGCAATACACTCCCAATCTCTCAATCCCTTAATCGCCTAATCTCATCTGTACAGATTCACATCTCCAAAATCCGTGCTATACTGAGAAAGGAAGAGATCGTACAATCCGTATATTCGTTGGAGTTCTGTTTTGAGTGAGCAATCTCAAACCCAAACCCCGGTCTTCTCTCACCCGCTAGAGGAAGAGTTCGCCCGGATTCTCGACTACTATGGCATCCGCTGGGAGTATGAGCCGCACACATTCCCCTTGGAATGGAACGAGTTGGGTCAAGTCGCTGTGGCCTTTTCGCCGGATTTCTACCTCCCAGATCAGGATCTCTATATTGAGCTGACCACGCTCCGCCCCAAGTTGATCCGCCACAAGAATCGTAAATTGCGGCGCATGGCCGAACTCTACCCCAACATCAACGTAAAACTCTTCAACCGCAAAGATCTGCGCGATATGATGGTGAAATATGGCGTTGATCACCACGCGGAGCCGATCATGGGTACGGATGCACAGGAGTGAGCAGGTAGCCGTTTGTATTCACCCCATCAGCAAAATCTGTAAACATGGCGAAGGATCAAAAATATGGAGGATGTCACGGAGTTGAGCCAGGCGGTGAGCCGGGTCCTTTACAGTGAGGAGCAGATCCGGGCGAAAGTCCGCGAATTGGGATCTGCCATTTCTATCGACTATGCGGACCGCAATCCCCTGCTGGTGGGCGTACTCAAAGGGGTTTTTATCTTTATGAGCGATCTCTTCCGCGCCCTCACCATCCCCGCCGAGGTGGATTTTATGGCCGTGGCGAGCTACAACCCCGACGCCCGCGCCCATGGCATGGTCCAATTGATCAAAGATCTGGAGACGAACATCGCTGGGCGTCATGTCCTCTTTGTTGAAGATATGATCGATACGGGCCTCACCTTGAGCTATCTCCTCAAGAACCTGCGCGCCCGTAACCCCGCCACCCTCGAAATCTGTACCCTCTTCGACAAGAGCCGCCGTCGTCTCATCAACATTCCAATCAAATACAAAGGTTTCGATCTGCCCGATTATTTCGTCGTCGGTTACGGTCTCGATTATCGCGAGCAGTATCGACATTTGCCCTATGTTGGGCTGCTCAAGGCGGAAGTCTTTCAGAAGAATGGGGAATAGCGATTGGGGATTGGTGAAAGGTGACTTGGAATTGGATCAAAAAATCTCACCCAGCCAGGTGAGATTTTTGTAAAAATAAATGGGGACCCAAGTAACCTTCCGGTCTTTCATCGATTCTTTCAGTCCTGTTTCGTTAATGTCGAGGTATAACTTGTGGAGTTATCCTCACTAACGACTATGACTTACTTGATTCCTTTTGCAGACGTTCGATTCTGCATGAGCGAGTTGAGTTTCCTCAGCTTGACTCTTCAGGTCTCTTACTCTGCGAAAGTACTCCGTCTTTGTTACATTGGCTGCGCTAAGTATCTCAACTCAACGTGTTTCCGTTGTAACTTATACGTCTGCTTCGATAAAAGCCTTCCAATTTCTCGGGTCTCCCACTACCTTAGAAGTAAACTTTCGTATTACTTACAAAGGTAGGAATATAGTACCACGTTCCCAGATGGTTGTCAATAGGGTTTTTTTGCCAGTTTGGATGCTATCGGTGAAGATTGTGCAAATCTGTTTGCTGCCGTCGATCCTATTGGAATGGGCAGATCGAGGGTTATTAGGTAGAATGGAGAGAACGAGGCAGACAAGATGATGCATGGAATGAGGTACGCGTGTTTGAATTGGTCTTTTTGGGAACATCGGCGTCAGCACCTTCTGCACAGCGGGGACTCTCCTCTGCGATAGTGATGGCGCAAGAGTACCGCTTTATGATCGACTGCGGCGAAGGGACGCAGCGACAGATCTTGCGTGGAGGGCTGGGCTTTCGCCGCCTGGACAAGATCCTGCTCACCCACGGCCATTTGGACCATATCTTGGGGTTGGGTGGGTTGGCAAGTACGTTGGGCCGCTGGGAGACGCTCGAAGAGTTGAACATCTACGGCGGCGTGCCAGCGATTGCACGGGTCCATGCGTTGATGGAAGTTGTCTTTGGACCGGGGCAGATCCCCAATGTGGGGGTGAGCCTCAATGTGTTGGAAGAAGGTCTCGTTTTTGAGGGCAAACAGTTTACGGTGACAGCCTTCCCCGTGATCCACCGCGGCGGCGGCTGTTTTGGCTTTACCTTTGAGGAAGAAACGCGCCGTCCCTTCCTGGCCGAAAAAGCTGAGGCTTTAGGCGTTCCTCATGGACCGGTGCGCCGGGATCTTCTTGCCGGGCTGGCGGTGGCTCTGCCTGATGGCCGTGTGATCCAGCCAGATGAGGTATTGGGTGAGCCAATGCGCGGGGCCAAACTATGCTTCATCGGGGATGTGGCGCGCACGGGTCCGCTGCACTCAGTGGTGGCGGATGCTGATCTACTGGCTATCGAAGCTACCTATCTCGACGCGGATCAGGAAATGGCGAAGGCGCACGGTCACATCACCGCCAAAGCTGCGGCCCGGTTAGCCTACAATGCCAACGTCAAGCACCTGGTGCTTCACCATCTCAGCCGTCGCTACCACACTCAGGATGTCCTCGCCGAGGCGCAGACCATCTTCCCCAATACCACCGTCGCCAATGATTTGGATCACTTCCGGGTGCGCAAGAACAGCCCGGTGGAAAAATTATGAGTGAAGAATCAAGAATGGGTAGAGACGATTGTCGCTCTACCCATTCTTGATTCTTCACTCATAATTCATCTCTCATCCCCTCAGCGCGCCGCCCGTATCAGCTTCCACCCCGGCGATGATCGTCTCGCGCAGATGGTTGATCTCTTTTTCGCCCAGGCCGTGGGTCAGGCTCTGATAGGTGACGCGGAAGGCCAGCGATTTGTGGCCCACAGGGATGGCGCTGCCCCGGTAAATGTCGAAGAGTTCCACATCCGCCAGCAGATCGCCGCCGTGGGTTTTGATCGAATCTTGCACCCGGCGCACAGTGACATCCTCGGCCACGGCGAAGGCCAGATCCTCGACCACGGGCTGGTAGACGCTGATAGGCGGCAGGGGCTCTACCTGCCAGCCACGGCGGATGAATGGGGTAACGTGTAATTCGGCCAGCGCCACCCGCCGATCCCCCAGGCCAAAGGCGTCGCGTACACGCGGATGCAATTCGCCGAGGATGCCCAGCCGCTCTTCTCCGAGCCAGACTTCGGCGCAGCGAGGACCAAACGTCTCGGTATCGGGCTGGGCCACAAAGCGCAGATTTGCTTCGGCGTAGCCCATGCGCCGGACAAGGGTTTCTATGATGCCCTTGATATCAAAGAAGTCAAAGGGTTCAACGCCGGCTGTGTCTTCGTGGATGTTGGTGGGCCGGCGCGGACCGCTGACAGCGATGCTAATGCGCCGATCCTCTTTGGGCAGCAAGCCCTGGCCCTCCTCAGGACGGTAGACCCGCCCGATCTCGAAGAAGGCCAGCCGGTTGCTGAAACGGCTGTTGTAGACAAGATTCTCTAGCGCGCTGACCAGCAAGGATCGACGCATCACCCGTCGTTCCACCGAGGGTGGATTCTCTAATTCGACGAATGGCAGTTTGGGCGCATTGCCTAGAGCGGCGGCGCGCAGCTTGTCGTGGTTCTCAGGGCTGGTCAACGTGTAATTGAGCGTATCCATCAGCCCACAGCCGATGAGAATGTCACGGATCTGCTCCTCGGTTTCGAGGACAAAGTTGCGCCGTTGCGGAGGTAAGGCTGTATCGAGCAGGGTGACGCCGACCTTATCATAGCCAACCATGCGCGCCACTTCCTCGGTGAGATCGGCGGGCACGGCAATGTCCAGGCGATGCCAGGGCGCTGTCGCCGCCAGGACTGGCTCATCCCCGGCGCGGTGCAGGCCAAAGACGGCGGTCGCGGAAACATCGGTGGGCAGATCGCTCCGCTCGGTCACGCCGAAATCGAGCCGCTGCAACGAATGCGCGATCTGCGTGCGGTTGATCTCCATACCCAGTTGACGGCGAACTTCGCTTTCGGTGGTATAGACTGTCACCTCCGGCTGGGGCAGCGGATAGGCGTCCACAATGCCGGGGACAATGCGTCCCCCGGCAAGCTGGCGCATGAAATCGGCGGCGCGGCGTGCGGCAATATCGTTGAGCGTGGCCGGCACGCCACGGGTGAAGCGATGGCTGGCCTCGCTGTGCAGTTTGAGCTTCTGGCTGGTGCGCCGGTTGTTGATCCCCTCGAAGGTGGCCGATTCGAGCAGAACATTGCGCGTTCCTTCGTAGACTTCCGTGTCGGCGCCGCCCATCACCCCGGCAATGGCAATCGGCCCGGCGGTGTCGGTGATCAGCAGCATGGAATCGTCGAGCGTGCGCTTGACGTGGTCGATGGTGATCATCTCCTCGCCAGGGGTCGCCGTGCGCACGATGATCTTGGGGATCGCGTGTCCGCTCGTTTTGGCGCGCGCCAGCAGCAGATCATAGTCAAACGCGTGGAGTGGCTGGCCGAGTTCGAGCATGACATAGTTGGTGATGTCCACAATATTGCTGATGGGGCGCATACCTGCTTTACGCAATCGATCCTGCAACCAGGCTGGGGACGGGCCGACCGTCACATCGCGGATGAGGATGGCGGTGTAGCGGGCGCAAACTTCAGGGTTCTCAATGGCGACCTCTACATAATCGGCGGCGCTGTCGTCACCTTCCGGCTGCCACGCGTCGGCGGGTAGATGGAGCGCGCCGCCGGTCAGCGCTGCCACTTCGCGCGCCACACCGGCCATGCTCAGACAGCGGGCCATGTCGGGGGTCAACTCGATTTCCACCATGGTGTCCCCCAAATAGTCGCGCAGCGGCGTTCCGATAGGCGCGTTTTCGGGCAGCAGCATGATCCCTTCGTGTTCCTCGCTCAACCCCAACTCGCGCTCCGAGCAGACCATCCCCTCCGAGCGGACGCCGCGGATTTTGGCCGGTTTGAGTTCTTTCTTGGGGCGGGGCGTCTCCTCGCTGTACGCATCCACGAGGACGGCGCCGCTGCGGGCAAAGGCCACCTTGAGGATGGGCAGATCGCCCGCATCCACGCTCTGGCCCTTAAATTGGAAGAGATTGGGCGCGCCGGTCACCACTTGCTGCGGCGCATCGCCGCCGAAGTCTACATCCACAAGGACCAATCGATCGGCATTGGGGTGGGGATGCACGGCGATCACCTGCCCCACGAGGATGGTCTGCGCGTCCCACCAATCGCCAACCTTCTGTAACGATGCTACCTCTAACCCGGCCAGCGTCAGCCGTTCGGCGAGATCATCCACAGGGAGGTTGAGATCTACAAGCTCTTTCAACCACGAAATCGGTACAAGCATGGCTAATTCCTCTATGACGGTTACTCTTGCCCAATAAAAAAGTGGCAAACTGATGAAGTCGCAGTTTACCACAGGATGAAAGGCGGACATAGATTAGAGATCGAAGATTGGGGATCGGGATCATTTCCTCAACTGTCCAGCGCAGATCTGGCGTCTTTCAACGTAATCATCAAGATGTGTTCACTGAGTGGAGAAGGGAGAAACCCGGCATGTCGATAGAAAGAAGCTACATTTTCGTGCAGTGCATGGACCAGAATGGCGCGGATGCCCGCAATCTCCGCGGCCTGTAACGTGCGCAGAACCGCATCTCGAAGTAGAGCCATGCCTATCCCCTTTCCCTGCCATGCCTGATCGACTGCCAATCTGCCCAGGACCATCACTGGAATCGGGTCGGGCATGTTTCTTCTTACTCTTCCCGGCGCGCTGGCTGCCAGAATTGAACCGTTGCCCAGCGCGTAATAAGCAATAACCTGATTGCGCATGGCTACAACATAGGTCCGCGATGCGCCAGAGGTCTGATTGGCCAGCGCACGGCGGACCAGCCACTCGTCAAGCTCCGGTTCGCCTGAGGAAAAAGCGGATAGATCATGGTGGGCAGCCAGCAAGACGGGCGCCGAAAGGAACTCTGTTGTCACTGTTCAGCCCCAAGGGGCATCGGTGGTTAACAACTTACGGAGTTGCACATTCGGGCGCACGGGTGCATCCAACGCGGCAATAAACGCATCCCATTCTTCACCTTCCAGAAAAAAGAGGCGTTGATCCAACAGTGTCTGTTCAGCTTCTCGCGTTGCTACATCGAGAATAAATTCAGTGCGTGTCTTGCCGACAGTCTGGGCGGCCCGGTCGATCAAATCGCGCTGGGCTGGCGCTACCCGCAGGTTGATATTGGTACTCTTCGTTGTATCCCTCTGTGATTGCATAGGATGCTCTTCTTGCTAAAGGTTTTTTTGCATATTAGCGGATCTTATAGAAGGTGTCAATACATTGTGCGCACAAAAAACACCACCTGTACGGCCCAGGCGTAGCGATAGTAGGTCAACGCCTGGGGGTAGCTGGAGAGTGGATACCTCAGATGAACGGCAACACCAGATGGGAAGGCCGTTCCAGATCATGGAAGACGGCATTAACAGCTACCTGACCTTCGATCTCTGCGCCGAAGGGGCCGCCTGTGTTGAGGTTGCGATCATAGCGGGGAAAGTCGCTGCTGGTCACGTGGATGCGCAGGCGGTGACCCGGTAAAAATGTCTGTGCTGTTGCCGTCATGTCGATCTCATAGCGGTAGACTTCGCCCGGCTCCAATAGGGTCGCTTCGCCGGGTGAATGGCGGAATCGCGCCCGCACAATGCCATCACAGACCCGGATCGAGCGGCCATCCGGCCAGACGTTGCAGAGCCGCACCACCCAGTCGGTATCAGGCGACGAAGAGGATGCGTAGATCACAGCCTTGACGGGTCCAATCACAACCAACGGCTCTTGCAGAACCTCTGAGGTGTAGGTGAGGATCTGTCCCTCGCGTTCCCGCTGATCGATCTCCACCGTAGGCGAGGAGCCATGATGCCCGATGATGGGATCGTCCGGGTCGAAGACAAAAGTATCCGGTTGCTCGCCGGTGCTGGGAGCTTCAAAGGTCAGGTGCCCGTTGTTCAGCGAGGCGGCTGTCGCGCCTGTTCCCTGGCGCAGATAGACCGGGGTGTAGGTGACATTGGCAGGCGGCCATTGGTCCAGATCCAGCCAGCGGTTTTCGCCCATGAGGAAAAGGCGCACCCGCGGTTGATCGGGACTGCCCTCGCCTGGCCTCTTCAGCCAGTGGTCGAACCAGCGCAGCGCGATCTCTTTGAAATCGGGAAGGGACTCAGGGCCGAAATCCAGCGGCGGCGGCGCCATTGGCTCACCGCACCAGCCGTGAGTCCACGGCCCGATGAGCAGTCGCTGTCCATCGCGGCAACGCGCCGTGCGTCCTTTCTCCACCAGCCCCGTGAAGTGTTCAAGCGTGCCGTTGAGGTAGAGATCGTACCAGCCGGCCACGTGGAGCATGGGCGCATCGATCTCATGCAGACGGCCTTTTGCATCCGTCTGCGCCCACCACTGCAAATCCGCAGCGCGGGTTAGCTGCTCGAAATGCCAGGGGGCGAGGCCAACAAGTTGGGGGCATTCTGTGACAGGCAGATGCCAGATCCACGACTCGTGATCGGCGCGTGCGGCTTCCACCCCGGCGCGCACCCGCGCCCTCTGCGCAGGTGCAACCTGGCCCTCCAGGCAGTTCAGCGCCATCCACAGCGCCCAGGATCGGTGTTCTTCCAATCTATAGATCCCGCCTGGGAAGACAGTCTCTTTGATGTTGCTGCCGTAGAAGGGCATACAGGCTCTCAGGCTGGGCGGTCGTGTGGGCGCAGTGGTGTACTGGTTGAAAGCCCCATAGGATGTGCCCATCAGCCCTACCTTGCCGTTGGACCAGGGCTGATGACCAGCCCACTCAACCGTGTCGTAGCCGTCCTGGTTTTCTCCCCAGGCTTCGTCCACTAGCGGAAAGAAATCGCCGCCGGAGCGAGCGGTCCCGCGCACGTCATTGAAGACAAAGGCATAGCCACGCTGGCTGAAGAAGCGTCCCATTTCAACAAACTCGTCGCCGGCAGGTTCCATGACGAAACGCATGAGGATCACCGGCCATCTGCCGTCAACATCTGGACGATAGACATCGGCCCGCAACATCGTGCCGTCGCGCATGGGCACAGGCATATTGTGTTTGACGTGGGTTTGTGTTTGGGCTGGCATTCGAATTTCCTTATGGTGCGTGAAGTAGGGGCACGGGTGCAATGAATGGTACATAATGAGTAAGGAGTAAGGAGTAAGGAGTAAATGATTGATCGTCTACTCTGATTACTCATTACTCCTTACTCATTCCATTTGACCCAATTGCCTGCTGATTTACGCCGTTTTGTATTGCGCATTACTCCACTGGAACGATCAGGAATTCATACGGCGTCCCTTCCCATACGATCCAGGGGTTGCCCGTTGTAGGATCGGTGGTGAATTGGGCAGTGTCGAACCCACCGGGTGCAATCAGCATGACATGCGCCGGGGGACGGACCCACTCCTTCCCAGCGGGTGGTTCAGCGGCGAAGGGATCGGATGCGTCTGCATATTCACCGCCGGAGAGCATGTAGGAAACGCCGAGGGTAGAGACCTCCGGCGCGGCCCCGCTCATAAACGCGCCCATCCACGCCGTCCAGGTGGGATCAAAGCACATAGGATCATTATCTGGTGTGGCCGGCCAGTCGGGCACGCAGAGCCAATCATTGCTGCCTTCGCGTAACATCGCCATCTCACTACCCTGAGACGCCGGCCAGTCCATGATCATAGCGCCCTCGGCAATGGACTGTGGAGCTGCGCCCAGAATGTTGCGAAGTTTTGCCTCTACGCTATCCGTGGGAGCGACAGGGTCAGTCGCCTCTCCGCCCGCTACCACAGGGATCATCAGATGCTCGTACGGGGTGCCCTCCCACATGATCCAGGGCTTACCGGAGGTATAATCTGTAGTGAATTCGTCTGTGTCAAATCCGTCGGGCCTTAGCAGCATAATGTGCGGCGGCCAGGTCAGCCACTCCTCACCTTCGGGTGGTTGTGTGGCGAAGGGATCGGTGTTGCTGGCATCGCTGCCGCCAACCAACATATACATGACGCCCAGGGCTGTTACCTCCGGTTCCGCCCCCATCATGAAGGCGTTCATCCAGGCTGCCCAGATTGGATCGAAGCACATGGGGTCGTTACCTGGCGTCGCCGGCCAATCCGGCATACAGGTCCACTGGTTGCTGCCCTGGTGGAGCAGGGCCGGCTCGCTGTGCGCTTCAGACGGCCAATCGATGACGGTTGCATTCTCAGCAATCGCCGGCGGTGCTGCTGACATTGCATTCTGGATTTTGGCTTCTCGATCGGTCTGTTGAGGGGGGACTGCGGGCGCACTGGGCTGCGGTTCGACCGGCAACACCAGCGGGATCGGTATACATCCGGCCAACAAGACCGCGGCAAAACAGAACGCTACGATAGATCTCGAAACGGCAGTGAACATGGTTTCCTCCTGGTGGTGGTGGTGGCTTGGGGAAAACGCCAGTCGTTGAGAATATCTCAAATTTTTCGATTGTGCCCCATGCCTTTTTGGTGGATAATCACAAATAGACATCTGTACGATAGAGACTCTATTTGCCGGTTGGTGCACAAATCTGTGCCACTTGCCGCTAAAAATGATTGCACATGGCCTACTACCCCGAATTTTCCCGCCTTCTCAATCAGGAACTCCAGTGCCGTGAGCGCTCGGCGTCGTGGTTGGCGCAGCGCCTGGGTGTAAGCCCAAGCACGGTCGCACGCTGGCTGAATCACGGCATGCGCCCCGGCACGGCGGAGATGGTCGTGCAGATCGCTGATATCCTGAGCGTTGCCGCCAACCAGCAGGCGCTTCTGGTAGCCGCAGGCTACGGATACATCCCTGCCACGCCCGTCGAATCCACTGCTGAGGCGGCGATGGCCGCTGGTTCGGCTGCGCCCACCGTCCATGTACGGCCGTCCCGGTTGCCTGCGCCAGCTACGCCTCTGGTGGGTCGGGCCGCTGAAAGAGGTCAGATCTCAGCCTGGATAGCGGAATCGACGCAACGGTTGATCACCATCGTGGGGCCAGGCGGCACCGGCAAGACCCGGCTGTCGTTGGCCGTAGCCCAGGAACAACAGGCATTGGGACAATTCGAACACGGCGTGGTCTTCGTCGATCTCACCCCACTGAGCCACGCCGATCAGATGCCGGTGGCCATTGCCAGCGCCATCGGGCTGCCGTTGGAGATCGGCGAACAGCGGCGGTCACCGGAGCAGCAGATCATTGACTTTCTACAACCACGCCGCCTGCTCCTGGTGCTCGACAATGCAGAACATCTGCTCAATGGCGTTGATCTGGTGGCGAACATCATCGAGGCTGCGCCCGCTGTGCAGATCCTGGTCACCTCACGCGCGCCGCTGCGCCTGCCTGGGGAACAACTCTACCCGCTGCAAGGTCTCGACTACGCCGATGGACGCTCCGAAGCCAGCCCCACCGACGCGCCCGCCACCGTACTCTTTTTACAGGCGGCGCGGCGGGTTCGCCCCAATTACCACGCGGATGTAGCCGAACAGCGTCACATCGCCGAGATCTGCCGCCTGGTCGAAGGGATGCCGCTGGCAATTGAGCTGGCCGCCTCCTGGGTGACGCTGCTTTCGGCAGCGGATATCCTCGCCGCCATCCGCCGCAGCCTGCACTTTCTGGAAACAGATCTACGCGGGTTGCCGGCGCGCCACCGCAGCATGAAGGCCGTCTTTGACGTCACCTGGCAGCGCCTGAGCGAGGAAGAACAACAGATCTTTGCCCGGCTCTCGGTCTTCCGGGGCGGCTTTACCCAGGATGCCGTCCGGGACGTGACCGACGCCGAAATGGGTCAACTGCGCACACTGGCGGGCAGTTCCTTGATCGTCTACACACACGAGCGCAACCGCTACAGCATCCACGAGTTGCTGCGCCAGTACGGCGCGCTGCGCCTGGCCGAATGGCCGGATCTGGAGGCGGATACCCAAAAGGCGCACAGCGCCTTCTACCTCGACCTGCTGCGTCGGCGTCAAAATCCACTCAAGAGCCGGGGGCTGCCCACAGATTTGCAGGTGCTAGATGTAGAAACGGAGAATCTGAGCCGCGCCTGGCATTGGGCGGCTGAACATGATCAGGTGGAGGGTATCGCCGAGACGCTGGATGGGATGGGGATCTATCTGCAATGGCGCGGTCGTTCTGGCGAGGGCGAAGCCGCCTTTGGATTGGCCGCCGCCGCGCTGGAACGCGTCGGGGAGACGCGTCACCTTGCGCGTGCGCTGGCCTGGCAGGCGCTTTTTACGCGCATGGTGGGGCAGAGTGAGCAGGCGGCACAACTGCTGGCCCGAAGCCGCCAGAACCTCGATAGCCTGTCGTTGTGCATTGACGACGCCCATTCCGAACAAGCCTTTGTTCTTATGCAGATGGGCGCGATTGCCGCCGCCCGCGATACAGAGACAGCCGAGATCCACTACCGGCAGAGCCTGGCGCTCTTTGAGGCACTGGGGGAAGCGTGGTACGCCGCAGAAGTGCTGCTTGGCCTCGGGCATGTTTGCCTCACTCAGGGTGATTTCGACGGGCAACGCACCTGTGTGCAGAAGGCGCTGGATACGTACCGCGCCCTCGGCAACGTGCGCGGCACCGCCTCGGCGCTGTCGATGTTGGCCGATATTGACAGCTATCGCGGACGCCCGTTGAGCGGGCTGGAATTGGGCTTCGAGAGCCTGGCCGCCTTCCGCTCGCTGGGCGACCCTCTTGGGGTTGCTACGTCTCTCTCGCGCCTGGGCATGACCTATATGAATCTGGGCGACGTAACCAGCGCGCGGCAGGTCGTCAACGAAAGCGCCGCCATTTTCAGCGAAGTAGGCTCACGGCGCGACCAGGCCATCGCCTTTGCCTTTCTCTGCGCCGTGGAGTTGATGGCAGGCGATTATTGGCAGGCGCACGCCAATGCACAACGTTGCGTGGCGATTGCGACCCAATCGGACGATCAATTTGTATTGGGCGTTGCCGTTGGTTTTCTGGGCTGGGCGCAGCTGACCGTCGGCAATCTCCACGGCGCATTGCATACCCTGCGCGAGTCCGTGATCATCACGAAAGGGGCCGGTGCAACGATGGATCTCACCCGCGCCTATGCCCTGCTTGGGATGGCGCAGTGGCAGAACGGGCAGGAGAAACAGGCCCGCGCCCATTGCTATCAAAGCCTGCGTCTCAGCGCCCAGGTTGCCGACGCCTGGAGCCTGCTGACCGCCATAGGGACATCGCTGGCGATTCTGGCCGGCGGTGAAAATCCTGTGCGCGCCGTGGAGCTATACAGCATGCTCAGACACGATTCCCTGGGCGCGGCCTGCCGTTGGCTCGAAGACAGCATCGGCACTCACGTCAACGCGGCGATGGAACAGCTTCCCCATGACGTCGTCGCGGCGGCTCTCAGCCGTGGACAAGGGTTGAATCAACGAGAAGAAGCAGCAAAGCTCGTAGATGAAGTCGCGACACTTGGTTGGGAGTTACAGTGAGGGTTGATTGGAGGGATTGAGCAGCACTCTCCTCAATCCCCAATCACCGCCTCGGGGCATGTAAGATAGCGATAAACCAGATCGTGGGCGAGCGAACGCCAGTATCCCCAGCGGCGACGTTTACCACGTAGACCGCGCAGGGCCAGGGCAACGTAGCCTAGTTGTTCGGGGGCAATCAATTGGTAGCCAGAAATTTCCTGGGTATCGCTGCCGTTTAGCTCTTTACTCAGACTTTCGAGGTAGAAGATATAGCTGGTGAAGGAAGTCGTGTCGCCGTTGAGATGAAAGCGGCAGTCGAAGATGCCCAAGAAACGACGCACCGCCACCGCCTGGCCCGTCTCCTCTTCAATCTCGCGGAAGAGCGCATCCTCTACAGCTTCGTTGGGGTTGATGCCGCCGGTGGGCAGCCGATAGATCAAGTTGTTATATTGGGCTTTGGTGTGGAGCAGAATTTCCCCGCTCGGTTGGCGAATCGCAAAGACCACTTCGCCGCGCCGATCTGAGACAGGACGCCAACGTTGTCGGGCTAAATGTTCGTCGGCCGTGATGTCGTAGCGCCTGTAGACAGGATTGCCATACCTGGCCGATAAGGTGACTACTTCCGCCGGGTCAATGGCTGTGTAATGCGTCTGGACGCCAAAAAGCGTATGTGTTTCCAAATTTCTCCTCCTCGGGGGATGGGATTTGAATCAGGATGATGCTCATGGATGTCGCTTTTCTGAGAAGAAAGTTGGAGGGTGATCGATGATGCGATGATGGGATGATCTTTGAATCCCTCAATCGCCTACGCCCGAACTCTGGCCCCGCTTCACTCGCCGCAGCTCACTGACCACCGCGGCCACTAACAGGATGCCTACCGTCGCCAGCGAGATCCATCCACCAATGCGTCGGGGCGGTGTATCTTCGTAACGCAAGAGGATATACCCTTCGCCCACGGGCGGCGCTGGCACAACCATGCGCCCAAGCGTACTCTCGCTTGTCTCGATGGCGATCCTTGCGGCGGTTTCGGCGTAGCTCGGAAAGGCTGGGCAGGGCATTCGTCCCGGTTCTGGCGTCGTTCCCGGCGGCAGACACCCCTCTGGCACAATGGGCAGTTCCTCGATGATTTCGCCGTGTACGCCATCGAGCAGATAAGCTCGCCATCCCGGATAGTAGAAGTGGTTGAAGACAATGCGCTGATCGGACCGCGGCGTACAATCCCCCGGCCGGTTGCCCGGCTCGGTGCAGAAGTAGATCTCTTCCATCACCGTATTGTGCGCCACAGAACCAACTGCGATCTGCTCGTAATCCACCGATTCATAATCGACTTTCGATGTGATCGGCTTTACCGGTAGCCCTGCTTCATCCAATTCTACCACGTAATATTCTGCTATTGGACTCCAATTCGGGATCTCCCTTACCCAGGCCGTGCTGCCAGTCATCTCGTCGGCGTCGCGTTGAAAGCGCATGAGCGCCGCCAATCCAATCGGACCTTCGGCGGGTTCGCTGATTTCGACTTGCAACAGCGGATAGCTCGCCAGGATTGCCACCGCTATCGGCGCCAGCAGAGAGAGCGAGAATGAAGATAAAGTCGGGTCTGTCGCGATTCTATCTTCATTCTCAGCCAACAGCAAGCCAGCCAGGATCGAGAGTGCAAGTGCAGCTACAGGCAACCATCGCCACGGAAACTGCGCAGATTGGAGAATCCCACCAACCACCGGCCAATCCCACAGAAATGCGAATGGTTCCAAGCCTACTGCAATTGCGCCAACGGCAACAATGGGGAAGATCACTACCTCGGCGCGCAACCGCGGAATGCGCCAGCTTATGAAGAGGCCCAGGATGGCAAAGAGCAGCGCTGCTGAGCCCAGTTGAAAGCCGATGGGATCATCTGGCCCAGGCTGGCTGCTGCCGAATCCCCAATGCGGACTAAAGAGTTGGAAGAAGTAGAGAAAATCATCGCGGAAGTTGTAACGTCCATCGAACCATTGATCCGTGCGCACATAGTTGCGCTCCAGCACCATGGGGATCAAAAAGATGGCGCCCAGCCCTATCCCCAGGATGCCGCCCAGCGCCGGCGCGATGGCAGCGCGGACGAAATTGATCATCTGCGTCGTGCGCTGACGAACGCCGCTGGCCCGAAAGAGGAGCAAAGCTAGAATATAGAGTACCAGCACCGGCGTAAAGAGGACGAAGATCAGGTTGCTCGTGAGCAGCAGCCCGGCGTAGCTGATCGCCCCACCCGCGATCCACCCGAAGGATGGCTGCCGGACCATCTCGCGGAAGCTCCACAGGCAGAGGGGCAGCCAGAGGAAGGCGGTGCTTTCGGCCAGATTTCCGCGCACGTAGAGGACGAGCAGATGATAGGGGATGTAGGTGTAGACGACAGCGGCCAGCAGCCCGGCGCGTCGCCCGGCCAACGAACGCACAAACCCGTACATTGTCCCCGCGCTGAGGACGATGCCCAGCACAAAGATGCTTTCCACAGCGGCGGTGTGGCTCAACCCGCCAAAGTGGAGCATCAGTTGGGCCAGAAAGTGGCTCAACGGACCGTAGATGTTGAAAAAAGGATAGCCGTAGCCGAAGGCAAAATCTGGACTCCAGCGCGGCCACCAGACGCCATCCTGCACCAGACGGTCGAACTCAAAGAGAAAATAGACATGATGGCGGGCGTCGTTGGCGCCCCAAAAATAACCGGGCAACAGAAAGGGTGCCACGGCGAAGAGGGTCAAGGCGAGGGAGAGCCAAAAGAAAGAGTCGCGCCAGAGAGCGTAGTGCGTAGTGCGTAGTGCGTAGTGCGTAGTGCCGTCTGCCGTCTGCTGTCTGCTGTCTACAATACTCACTCCGCCACTTTTGCCTTTTGGTTTTTGCCTTTTGCCTTCTTTACTCTCCATACAAGATCACCTTATCGTCGCCGTCCATGAGGGGGAGGCGGACGCCATCGCGCCAGTCGTAATAGCCGAAATAGTAGCGGAGGTTGGCAGCGTTGGGGTCTACCGGCAGATCAAGCCCATAGGTGGCCGTGAAGATTTCGCCCGGCTGCCAATCGGTGGCGGGGCGGTCGGCCAGTGGTTGTTGATCCAATTGGGCGATGACTTCGTAACCTTCGCCGGTGGCGTCGCCGCGCAGGGCCTGAAAGAAGAGATTGTAAGCAAAGGGCAAAGGACGCTGCAATTGCCAGACCACAGAGAGTTCCGCGTTGCCGTCGCCAGTGGGCGAAGAACGCTCGGCAATCGTCGCTTCGAGCAGCACAAGATCGGCTCTTTCCCCATAGACGGCGACCGGGAGCGTCGGCGGCTGATAGCGGGTAAAGGTGGGCAGCAAATAGGGGAAACTTGCCAAGATCACCACGGCCAGCAATGTTGCCCAATAGGATCGCTCGCCTAGCGCCGGCGAGAGCAGCGGCAGGCTGCCCGCCGTCGCCGCCAGGAAGGGCAAGACCGGCAAGAGGATCTGCCCAGGGTAGGTGAACAAGCGTGCTGCGCCGGAGACGGACCAGAGCGGCGCGCTGATCCCCAAACTCAGGAGGATAGCGATCCCCCCAGCAGTGAGGCCGAAGATCAGCAGTCGATCTTGTTCCAATATCAAAGGGGATAGACGCCTATCATACTCTCGGCGGCGCATCCACAGCAGCCAGGTGGCGATGAGACTAAAGCCAATCGGCACAAACCCTACCACAAAGAGGGTAGATGGATCGTCGCCCACGAGAAGTTGATAGAGATCGAGAAAATGGTGTTCAAACATAACCGGCTGCTGCCCACGTATCCCCCAAACGGGGATCAAACTGAGCAGCCCGGCGATCCCGGCAATCGAGACGGCCAAGGCGGCCAACTGATCCCGTTCCACAAAGAGGATGTAAAACACAAGCAAGAGGGTAATGGGGACGGCCAGCCCGGCCTGAGTGCGCCAGATCCAGAGCAGGGCGATGACGCTGAGACCCATCGTCGCCGGGCTGCGCGAGAGCCGATAGAGTGTCAACCCGGCCAGAACAGAGGGCAGCAACCCCAGGATCAAGGCATCGCTCAAATTGCCGCGCAGGTAGAGGGTCGTGAGCAGCGGCGGCATCAACCCATAGCTCAGCCCGGCCAGCCCGGCCGAGCGATCCCCAAAGCGAGGAGCCAGCCAGAGGTAGATTCCCAGGCTGCCCAGGATCACCGCCAGGATAAAGATCACGCGTACGGCAACGGTGGCGGAGATCCCCAATTGGATGAGCGGATAAGTCAGGATAAAGGTGGCGCTGCCCGATCCGCGCCAGAGATCGGGGATAGTGGCGATCTCGGCGATAGGGGCGGCGAAGCGGGCGTTGAAGATCGGCGCAAAGCCTTCACTGCTCTGCCAATAACCAGGATAGGTGGCAGGCGCCCAGGCAAAGATGGTCAGGAGTAACACCATCCATAGCCCGATGGCGCGATTGAATCCACTTCCCTCTGTAGTCATGGGGCGATTATAGCAGGGGCGTACGCGGGGAGGGAAATTTATCCATCATTCTTCGAGCAACACACCTTCTTCCGATTCAATTTGGGCGCGGTTGAGGAGGACGCCGCCGCCCTCAGCGCCGCCAGGATTAACGACAGTGACAACCATCCCATCACGGATCTGGGCGCGGCGGACGCGAAGCGCCTCTATTTCGGTCAGGTTGAGGCCATATCGATTCTTGGGGTGGAGCAGCAGATCAATGAGATCCAGCCCGATCAACTGGGCCAAATGGCGCTGGTTGTGGAAGTTCGTCCATTCCACAGGCGCGATGCGTAAAAATTCCTCGGCGGCCAGGGTGCGTGTCCATGCCAACCGCAGAGGATAAATGCTGCGCTCCAGGCGCAGGCCCAGCATCCACTCTACGCCCGATGGCGCGGTGATGTCGCGACCCAGCAGAAAATAGAGACGATCCACGTTGCTGATTGCCTCAAAAAGGGAGTCGTAGCTGAGGCCATCGGCGGGCGTGCGCCGAATTTCCGCCCCAATCTGAACGGGCAATTCGGCCAATGTCTGCCCGATCACCGCACGCGCGCTTTCCAGATCGCGCGTCGCACTGACAAAGATACGGAGTGTTTCCGCCATTAGATCACCTTTACGCGTTCAAAACTGCATCTTGTTTGATCCGTCGTTCCCAATCCTTGAGATCGGCTTCGACCATGATCCGCACGAGTTCCTTGAAGCTGACTGAGGGTTCCCAGCCGAGCTTTGCGCCGGCTTGGGCTGGATCTCCCACGAGCAGATCCACTTCGGCGGGCCGGTAGAACCGGGGATCTTGAATGACAAATTCCTGCCAGTCGAGATCGACATAGCTGAAGGCTTCTTCCACAAACTCGCGCACACTGTGGGTCTCGCCTGTGGCTACCACATAATCGTCGGGCTGATCCTGTTGGAGCATCAGCCACATGGCATGGACATAGTCAGGGGCGTAGCCCCAGTCGCGACGCGCTTCCAAGTTGCCCAGTCGCAGTTCACTTTCCAGCCCCAGCTTAATGCGCGCCACGGCATTGGTGATCTTGTGGGTCACAAATTCGAGGCCGCGGCGGGGGCTTTCATGGTTGAAAAGGATGCCCGAACAGGCGTAGATGTTGTAACTCTCGCGATAGTTGATCGTGATCCAGTGGCCGTAAACCTTGGCCACGCCATACGGGCTGCGCGGGTGGAAAGGCGTTGTCTCGCGCTGCGGAACCTCGTGTACTTTGCCGAACATCTCGCTGCTGGATGCCTGGTAAAAGCGGATCGTTGGGTCCACAATGCGGATGGCGTCGAGGATGCGGGTGACGCCCAGTGCGGTGAATTCGCCCGTCAGCACTGGCTGCTCAAAGCTAGTGGGGACAAAGCTCTGCGCCGCCAGGTTGTAGACCTCCTGTGGGCGATGCTGCTGCAAGATGCTGATCAAACTCATCTGATCGAGTAGATCGCCCTGTACAATCTCGATCCTGTCTTGAATGTGCTTGATCCGATCAAAGTTGATCGTGCTGGTGCGCCGCACCATCCCAATCACCCGGTAACCCTGTTCGAGCAAAAAATCGGCCAGATAGCTCCCATCCTGGCCGGTGACGCCGGTGATTAATGCTGTTGGCATGGTATTCTCTCCTTTGTTGAAACGGGATATTGGATATTAGGTATTAGGTATTAGATATTGGGGATTGGGTGATTTCAGTCCCAATATCTAATACCCAATACCTAAACTTCCTTCCGCCAGCCTTCAAGGATCTCGCGCAATGTCTGGTGCAGATCGATTTCGGGCTGCCAGCCGGTGGCGGCGACGAGGCGGCGGTTGTCGCAGATACTCTTCGGAACGTCGCTAGGACGCAATCGGTTCGGGTCGGTTTCGATTTCAATGGACATGGATGATAGCGAAAGCAGCGTGTCAAGGAGCCAGCGCACACTGCGGCCTTCTCCGCTGCCGACGTTGTAGACCTCGCCCGCTTCGCCCTGGCAGAGGGCAAGCCAGTAGGCGCGCACCACATCGCGCACATCGGTAAAATCGCGGATCGCTTCTAAGTTGCCAACACTCAGCCGGGGGGAGCGCTTCCCCGCTTCGATCTCAGCGATCTGACGGGCGAAGGCGCTGGCGACAAAATCCTCAGATTGACCGGGCCCAAGATGGTTGAAACTGCGCACACGCACAATCGGCAGATGGTAATTGTGCCAATATTGCAGCCCCATCATGTCCTGAGCGATTTTGCTCACACCGTAGGGCGAGTTGGGCCGGAAAGGCGTCTCCTCGTTAATGGGGATATCCGCGGGTTGGACCAATCCGTAGACCTCGTTAGAAGCGACGATCAATGTCCGGCACTGAGGCACGGCGCGGCGTAGCGCCTCTAACAAATTCAACTGGCACTGGATGTTCAATTCGTAGGCGACCCACGGCTGCTGCCAGCTTCCGCCCACATCGCTCCACGCAGCCAAATGGAGCAGGTAGTCTGGCCGGGCCTGATGGATCACTTCATCCACCCAAACGGCGTTGCGCAGATCCCCACGATGCAGTGTAAGCCGGTCCTGGAGATGGCGAATCCGTCGGTTGTGTCGGTGGATGATCCCATGCACGGCGACATCGGGGATGGTTAACAAATATTGAGCCAGCCAGGCGCCAGCAAATCCGGCAATGCCGGTGACAAGGACGCGCACAACGATATCCTCTTGGTGATTAGGGATTGGTGACTGGGGATTGGGAAATACTTTCTCCACTTACTCCTTATTCTCGTGACTCCTTACCTCTGCTCTAGCCAGGTCCGTGACCCGCCTGGAGCGTCGGGCTTAGTAGTTACCTATTCTCTAAATATAGCAGAAGGGGACAGAGAAGACACAAATCGGGGGTGTATCCAGAATGGGATGATGAACCGTAAGGGTTTGGGTAGACGGCAGACGAGCAATGGCTTACACAAACGATATTCGTGAGCCGTCCACCCAAACCCCTACCCAGACGGCCAACTCATTTTGAACACACCCAAATCGGGGTTGCTTTTCCCCAAAACACTGACGCCGCCTGGCAAATCTCAATTAACTTGATTAAGGATTGGCGAAAATGGTATACTGCGCGCGGATTCATGTGGCGATCCCCTGAGAAGACCTCGCCACTTTCGGAGAAAACAAACGCATATGCGATTTCTAATCACAGGGGGCGCTGGTTTCATCGGCGGCCACCTGGCTAACCATCTGCACCGCGAAGGACACTACGTCCGTGTACTCGATGACATGAGCAGCGGAGACCCGTCAAATTTGCACCCGGATATCTTCGTCAAGCGCGGGGATGTGCGCGATGTCCCCAATATCTGGTCCTTGCTTCAAGGCGTGGACGTTGTCTATCATCTGGCGGCCCGCGTCAGCGTACCGGCCTCGATCCTTTACCCGCGCGAATACAACGATGTGAATGTGGGTGGGACGGTCGCTTTGCTCGAAGCCTGCCGTGATGTCGGCGTTGGGCGGGTGATCCTTGCCAGCAGCGCCACTGTCTACGGTCAGCAGGCCAATCAACCCGTTACCGAAGATGCGCCGAGCCGCCCCGCCGTCCCCTATGCCGTGAGCAAGGTGGCCGCCGAAAATTACCTCTTCACCATGGGCCAACTGGTTGGCTTCGAGACCGTCAGCCTGCGCATCTTCAACGCCTATGGCCCAGGCCAACCGTTACCGCCCTCCCACGCCCCGGTGATCCCCTACATCATGCAGCAAGTGGCGCAGAACGCGTCGGTGGTCGTCTATGGGAATGGCAGACAGACCCGCGACTTTGTCTACATTGAAGATGTGGTGGATGCGCTGGTGGCGGCGGCGGTTGCTCCTCACGTTGATCGAGAGACGATCAATGTGGGCAGCGGCAAAGAGACTTCGATCAACGAACTTGTTTTTCTAATCGGCGGGGTCGTCGGCAAAAAGACGAATCTGCTCCATAATGGAGAAAACAGCGGTGGCGTGGATCGTCTCTTTGCCGATCTACAAAAGGCGGAAGCGCTACTCGATTTTCGCCCGAAAGTCTCGTTGAAAAAGGGATTGCAGAATCTCTACCAGCAAGATCCGATCTTCCACAAGAATGATGGACCGGCAGCGTCACCGTTGCTGGGGTTTTCGTTAGGACGCAATGGTGGTTAACTCATGAGGGTACCAAAAACAGTTCTGTGGGTATTGCTCTTCCTTTTGCCGCTCGTGGCCGGCTGCACTCAGGATCCAATGTTGAGCGTCTATTTGGAAAACAACCGGGCGGCGCTCGATCAACCCTTCGATCCAGCGGGGGAATCGCGACAATTTGTGATTGAGCCGGGGATGACGGCGCGGGCGATTGCCCAAAAGCTGCTTCAGGAAGGCTTGATCGGCGATGTACAACTTTTTGAAGCGTATGTGCGCATCAACGGTCTGGCCCAGCGTCTGGAGGCGGGTACATTTTCACTCAGCCCCAGCATGACGATGGTGGAGATCGTCGGCGCGCTGCAAAATGCCCAGGCCCAGGGAACCCGCGTCACCATCCCCGAAGGCTGGCGATTGGAGCAGACCGCCGATTATTTGACCGAATCCGGCGTGGTGGATGGCGCAGCCTATCGCCAATTGGCCGAGGTGGGTGACTTCGATCTGGACCGTTACCCTTTCCTCACCACAAGGCCAGCGGGGACGAGCCTTGAGGGGTATCTCTTCCCCAGCACCTATCAAATCCCGGTGGATAACCCTACGGCGAACGATCTGATCGAACGTCAATTACAGAGTTTTGGGACGCAAGTTATACCGCTCTACGAAGCAGCCAGAGCCGAGGGCGCCACCAATTTGGATCTCTACGCCGTCTTGATTGTGGCGAGCATTGTCGAGCGCGAGGCGGTTGTGCCCTCCGAACGGCCTGCCATCGCTGCCGTCTATCTCAACCGGCTGGCTATCGGCATGAAGCTCGATGCTGATCCCACTGTTCAATACGCCATGGGTTATCAACCTGCCACCAACCAATGGTGGAAGACGCCGGTAAGTTTGGCCGAGTACAGCAATGTCAATAGCCCGTATAACACCTATCTCTATCCTGGCATCCCGCCCGGCCCGATTGCCAGCCCAGGCCTCGAATCGATCCGCGCTGTACTCTACCCGGACGAACACAATTACATATTTTTTGTTGCTCTACCCGATGGCAGCGGCGCGCACGTCTTCGCCGAAACCTGGGACGAACACCTGATCAACGTGCGCCGTTATCAGCAAGGGCAATGAGGATCTTCCACTCATGACTGTTGTGGATGAATGTTGATTACCCTGCGCGCCGCGCTCTCCTTCCTCACCACGCTGCCTGTGCCGCCGCCTACAGCCGCCCAATTTGAAGATGATCCTGGTCTTGGCGGGCGCGCCTTTAGTTGGTACCCCGCCGTCGGTCTGTTGATCGGCCTGATCCTGGCGGCGCTGGCCGCGATCTTGTGGCTGTCGCCGCTCCCCGCTGCTGCCCGCGCCGGGATCATCCTTGGTGCATGGATTGCGATCACAGGCGGTCTGCATTTGGACGGTCTGATGGATAGCTGTGACGCCCTCTTCGCGCCGGTGGATGTGGCGCGGCGGCTGGCGATCCTCAAGGATGTGCATACCGGCGCGTTCGGCGTCATCGGCGTGGTCTGGCTGCTGGGCATGAAGTGGACTCTGCTCACCTATCTGCTCGCCGCCGACCCACTTGCGCCGGTCTTGCTGCTGGCCCCGCTGTGGGGACGGTGGATGTTGGTCTGGGCGGCAGGGCGCTTCCCCTATGCCCGGCGCGAATCGTCGTTGGGCAGTTTTATGCGTCAAGGGCTGGGATCGCGCCAGATCGGGCTGGCCTCCCTATTTGCGCTGTCGATCCACGCGGGGATCGTGATCTGGCTCGGCCCGGCCCTGCTTTGGATCGTCCTCGCCCCACTGGTTGGGATCGCCCTGGCCTATTGGTCAGCGAGCCGGTTAGGGGGCGGGCTGACCGGCGATCTCTACGGCGCGCTCTGCGAAGTGGTGGAATTGGCTGTCTTGCTGTTGGCGGCAATGATCTAGAAATTTTGGGTGACCTTTCCTTTATGTTACACTTGCCCGCGAGCAAATCTACGTTTGTTCACTTTTAATGTCGCCTATCATCGGGCGACTGTTCTGTGTAGGGGACGGAAGTGATGAAAGCGTTCTGGCACAAAATCAAACATGGCGCTCAGGTGATCGGCGACTTCCAGGCGCGCCTGCTCCTCGCTATCCTCTATGGATTACTTGTGTTGCCCACGGGCTTCATTGTGAAGATCGGGGGTGATCTGCTGGAGATCCGTCCGCCCGACAAGACAACATCCTATTGGAAGGCGCGCCCTGCTGACAATCCACTGCTGCGGCCCGCACGCCGGCAAGGATGAGGGTGAAGGGTGAATGATTCTTATCTGCCACCTGCAAACCTGCAACTTGTCACCTGCAAACCTGTAATCTGCTACCCGCTCAACGTATGCACATTCTCGGTATTTCCTGTTTTTATCATGATTCTGCGGCGGCTCTCCTGCGCGACGGTGAATTGATCGCCGCAGCGGAGGAAGAACGCTTCTCGCGCATTAAAAACGATTCCGGCTTTCCTCACCATGCGATTGCCTTCTGCCTGAAAGAGGCCGGCATCAGCGCCCACGATCTGGATTACGTCGTCTTCTATGAGAAGCCGTTGCCCAAGTTCGAGCGCATCCTGCTGACCACGCTCTCGGGCGTGCCGCGCACCAATAAACTCTTTCAAGAGGCAATGGCGACCTGGTTCAGCGAGAAGCTTTGGGTCAAATCCCATCTGGTGGACAAACTCAATATACCCGCCAGCAAAATCCTCTTTGTGGAACATCACCTTTCCCACGCCGCCAGCGCCTTTTTTGCTTCCCCGTTCAAAGAGGCGGCCATCCTCACATTGGATGGCGTCGGCGAATGGACGACGACCGCGCTGGGCCGCGCCACGGCGGATTGGGGCGACGGTGGGCGCAATCAGATCGTGCTGGATCGAGAGATCCGCTTTCCCCATTCGCTGGGGTTGCTCTATTCGGCCTTCACCGCCTGGTTGGGCTTTCAGGTCAACAACGGTGAATATAAAGTGATGGGCATGGCGCCCTACGGTCAACCCCGTTACGTGGATCGGGTGGAAAAGGTCTTCTGCATGGCGCGGGATGGCTCCTTCGCCCTGGACATGGACTATTTCAGCTTTCACTATTCCACCACCGATACCTTTAACAAGCGTTTCACCGATCTCTTTGGCCCCCAGCGCGGACCTAACGACGTCTTCATGACCGATCTGACCCATCCCAACGGCGCGGGCAAAGTGGATCGATCTGTACTCGAACGCAGCCAATATTACGCCGACGTCGCCGCCTCGATCCAATCGGTGACCGAGGACGCCATGCTCACGATGGTGAACCATCTTTACGAGAGCGTCGGCGGCGAGAATCTCTGTATGGCCGGAGGTGTGGCGCTCAACAGCGTGGCTAATGGGCGTATTGTGCGCGAGGGACCGTTCAAACGGGTCTTCATTCAACCGGCGGCGGGGGACAGCGGCGGCGCGTTGGGCGCAGCGCTCTACGCCCATCATGTGCTATTGGGCAACCCGCGCAAATTTGTACAGGAACATGCTTACTGGGGCGCGGACTATTCACCCGCCGAGGTTGAATCTTTTTTGCGTGAGAAGGGATTGCCCTATCGAGAAATCGAAGATGACCGCCTCCTTGATGAATTGGTGGACGATCTGACCACCGGGCGCGTCCTCGGTTGGTTTCAGGGGCGCTTCGAGTGGGGACCGCGCGCGCTGGGCAATCGCTCGATCCTGGCCGATCCGCGGCGTGAGGAGATGAAGGAGATCGTCAACGAGAAGATCAAATTCCGCGAGCCGTTCCGTCCCTTTGCGCCGGCGATCATCGAATCGCGCGCCAACGAGTTCTACTGCACACCCGCGCTTGATGAAAACCTGATCGCCCGCTATATGCTCCTCGTTAGCCCCGTCGCCGAGGACAAACAAGCCGTGGTGCCGGCCACGACTCACATTGGCGGCACAGGGCGCTTGCAAACCGTGCGCCGCGATTGGAATCCCCGCTATCATGATCTGATCGAACGGTTCGGTCAGGCCACCGGCGTCCCTGTGCTGCTCAACACATCTTTCAACCTGCGCGGCGAACCCATCGTCAACACGCCGCAGAACGCCTTCAATACCTTTGTGGGCAGCGACATCGACGTATTGGTGCTGGGCAACTTCATCGTACGCAAAGAGGATATGGGGACGCGCTGGGATCCGGAAGTGAAGGGCGCGGTTGGGGAGTGATTAGGGATTGGGGATCGGGGACTGAGAGTTTATCCTTCGTCTGCCGTCGGCGGTCCGCGGTCAGTCATCCGAGGAAACTATGCGTAAAATTCTAAGTGCTGCACTATTGATGCTCTTCTATCTTGCCCTGGTGCTGGGGATCGCCGAGATCGGCACGCGGGTGACGCGCGCTGCGCCGCCGGTGGAGGCATCCGGCTGGTTTTGGAAGGTCCCCGATGCGACCACAGGCTGGGCTTTGCAGCCTAACACGAGTGGACGCTCCTACAATCCGCTCTACGAGTACGATGTCTCGGTCGCCATCAACAGCCGTGGGTTGCGCGCCTATGAATTCATCGATTACGCCAAACCTGATGATGTTTATCGGGTGATCGTCCTCGGCGATTCTTTTGTGGAAGCGATGCAGGTTGAGTTGCAAGATAGCTTTCCCCAGCAATTGGGCAGCCAGATCGCCGCCGCAACCGGCCAACGGGTGGAAGTCTTGAATGCCGGCGTCGGCGGCTGGGGCAACGATCAACAACTGCTCTGGCTCAAAGAGGAAGGTTACAAATATAGCCCCGATCTCATTGTGTTGGCGGTCTACCCGCGCAACGACTTTATGAACAACTCCGAGCTGCTGGAATCAACCAACCAGGGGCGAATCTTAAAGCCCTTCTACCATCTTGAGAACGGCGAATTGCGGCTTAACTACTTCCCCTTCAACCCCGACGAAGTGCCCGAGGTGACACAGCCCGAAGCTGTCATCATCCCCGATACCATTGAGGATGCGCCATTGGTTGGCGTCGGCGAGTGGCTGCACAACCATTCCGCTTTTTATCGGTATGTGGACCCGCGCATCCGCATTGCCTCTCCACGCTTTGCCGCCTGGTTAGGGCGGATCGGGCTGATCGAACCGGGGCAAGAGAGCAAAGTCGCGGCCCAGCCGCGCGATTATGTACCGCTGGCCTACAATCTCTACCACCGCCAATTGGATGCCGATTGGCAGGCTGCTGTGGATGTCACCACGGCTATCTTTGCCGAATTTCAGCGCACCGCCGTGGGGATGGGCGCAGACACGGGCGCAATCTTGATCACCGCGCCCGAGCAGGTCTACGCCGACGACTGGTCGCATATCCTCGATCAATTTTCAGCCATGCGCGCCTGGGATCTGGATATGGATGGCGCGCACAGGCTCGCCGTTGAGGCGCTGAATAGAGCCGATGTACCTGTACTCGATCTCCTGCCGATCTTCCGCAATCTAGCCCAGCGCAGCCCGCGCCTGCATTTGGAGGATGACGGCCATTGGACAGTTGCAGGCCATGATCTGGCGGCGCGGGCTACCTTTAACTTTTTGGCCGAACAGGGGATCGTCCCCGCGCTGGGGGATGCGCGCCTGGCGCTGACTATCCCGGTCGAAGGACGCTCGTGGTGGGAATGGTTCGTGCTGGCGATCTTGCTGCTGCTGGTCGGCTCGCTGATTTGGGATATGATCAAAACGGGTCCGCTGCGCTGGTTGCGCAAAGCGGGCGCAGGCGTCGGCACCGCTGGCGAGTTGATCGGCTACATGGCCTATCGCCGCCAATATGTCCTGCTGCCGTTGGTGATCATCCTGCTCATGTTCGCCGGTATCCTCATCCTGGCGCAGGCGTCAGTGGTGGGGCCGTTCATTTATACGTTGATTTAGGGATCGGGGACTGGGGACTGGGGATTGGGTAAAGTTTCTGAAATCGCCTAATCGCCCAATCACCGTTAACGAGAGATTGGAGATTGGGAACAATCCCCAGTCCCCGATCCCCATAGGCGCTAATTTAATCACAGACGAAAGTGCCGGGGATTTCACCAAAGTTGTGGTGCCAGGAGTGATGATACCGTCTCGCAGCGGCGAAAAGTCCCCGGCACTTGCCCGTATATCCTTTAAGTTAGCGCCCAGTCCCCAATCCCCAACAAAGGAGTTTCCCGTGTCTACGCTCGAACCACGCACGCTACTGGGCGTCTTTGCCCACCCGGATGATGAGACGTTTGGGCCTGGCGGTACGCTTGCCAAGTACGCGGCGATGGGCGTCAATGTCCATGTGATTGTGGGGACCGACGGCGACGCTGGCTCGGTGGAGACGACGTATCAGCGGGGCGAAGGACGCACCCTGGCCCAAGAACGCCAGGAGGAATTGACCAACGCAGCCCTGCTTTTGGGCGTCACCACGATCTGGAATCTTCCCTATCGTGACAGCGGTATGCGTGGCAGCCCGGACAACAACCATCCCCGCTCTCTGCTCCAACAGCCCATCCCATCGCTGGTGGCGGAACTCGTCGATTATATCCGGCGGATGCACCCCCAGGTGATCATCACCCACGATCCCTTTGGCGGTTACGGCCATCCCGATCACATCCGCCTCTGTGAAGCGATGACGGCTGCCTTTTATGAGGCTGGCAACCCAGACTATAACGGCCAAAATCCTGCGCTTGCTCCTTATGCACCGCAAAAACTCTACTTCCGCGCCTATGACCGGCGGATGCTGCAATGGGCCGTTCGCTTTATGAATTTAACGGGGAAAAATCCACGCGCCGTGGGCCGTAACCAGGATATCAACCTGGAGGAGATCAGCACCTGGGCCGTGCCGATCCATACCGAGATCGACATCCTCGACTTTATGGATCAAAAGGAGATGGCGAGTCGCGCCCATGCCAGCCAATATGGCGGCGGTCCTTCGTATATGCGCATCTTCCCTGAGTTTGTCCGGCGGCGTATCGCCAGCAAAGAACAGTTCTCGCTGGCCTATCCTATGCCAAATGGCAAGGGGATCGAAACTGATCTCTTCGCCGGTGTTCGTCTGGCTTGAGCTTATTCTGCTCACCGAAAAAGCTCCAAACTGCTCTCTGTTTGGGGCTTTTTTGATCAACCTCCCTCTGTGATCGATAAACCAGGAGCGCTGGATGCTGGAAATTAACGAAAAGCTCTACGTCGGCGATGTGGTACGGATGCGCAAAACCCATCCTTGTGGCGGTCTGGATTGGGAGATTGTGCGCGTCGGCGCCGATATTGGCGTTATCTGCCAGACCTGTGGGCGGCGCGTCCTGATTCCGCGGCGCAAGTTCGCCCGCGATGTTAAAGGATTCGTCAAACGCAATCCGCAGACCGAGTAACTGTCCTTTTTTAAGATGGGTTCAAACGGAAAATTGGAGGGCAACTATGCAGCGCGAGGAATTGGTTCGCTATCTGGACGACTACTTGAAGATCGCCGAGATCAAAGATTACGGTCCTCAGGGGTTGCAGATCGAAGGGCGCGCCGACGTCCAGCGGATCATCGGCATGGTGGACGCGCATCAGCCCTGTGTGGACGCCGCCCTGGCCCGCGGCGTAGATTTGGTGCTTGTCCATCACGGGGTCTTTTGGGGCGAAGCGCGCAAATTGAGCGGCAGCTTTGGCAAATTGATACGCACGTACATGGACGCCGATCTCAACCTCTATGCTGCGCATCTTGCCCTGGACGCCCACCCGGAGGTCGGCAACAACGCCGAATTGGCGCGTCGTTTAGGGTTGACTGTACATGACTGGTGGGGCAAGGTGAATGGCGTTCCTCTGGCGCCCCTGGCGGAATCGAGCGAGCTGCTGACCGTCGAAACATTGGTCCAGCGCTATGAAGAAACGGTAGGGCCAGTGAAATTGGTGCTGGCGCATGGACCCAATCAGATCCGCCGCGTGGGTATCCTCAGTGGGTTTGGCGCCCGCCAGATCGACGAAGCCGCTGCGCTGGGCTGTGACGCCTTCATCACCGGCGAGACCAGCCACGCCCAATACTATGACGCCCTCAACGCTGGGATCAACGTCATCTATGGCGGTCACTACACTTCCGAAACGGTTGGCGTCCAGGCGTTGGGCCGTCATCTCAGCGAGAAGTTCGGCCTCGATTTTGAGTTCATCGATTTGCCGACGGGGTTGTAGGGATCGGGGATCGGGGCATAAGCGCTAATTTAAGGGCCTGCGAAAGTGCCGGGGACTTCACACTGGACGTGACGTCAGGCGTGGATGCCTCGACTTGCTGCGGCGAAAAGTCCCCGGCACTTGCCCGTTTACCTCTTAA
>JAHBVG010000140.1 GCA_019637695.1 Caldilineaceae bacterium
GTCCCAGCGGTAGTGAGTGTGGAAGCCGCCGCTTCGCTCGTTTTGCTGCCGCAACAGTGCATCCAACAGCCGCTGATCCACGGGAGCGTCGATCAGCGCCGCTGCATAGAGACACCACGCCAGCCCCAGCGTCTCGTAGAAAGTGGGACGATCCTGCCAATAAACAGCATCCCCAAAGCCATAGCCGTCAAAATCGGTCATTTTCATCTCAAACAGACGGCGGGCGCTCTCGGCGTTGCCCAATGTCCACTCGTTGATCACGCCCATGCAGGCCAAGTTGGCATAGGATGACCAATCGTAAAAGCGGCCAGGGCCGAGGTGTGTTTCGTAGAAGAGACAGGGGCTGACCTGATCCTTATCTTCCTGCGCTCCCTCTTCGCCATCGAAAAAGTCACACGGCTGCTCACCGAAGGACTTCACCACTACGTCGCGGTGGCGATAAGGCGGCCAGGGGATCGCTTCTCCCCAGGCCACTTCGATGAAGTTGTTGCGATCTGCTGCCAGGCCTAGGGCGTCGAGATCGGAAGCGTACGCTGCCAATTGCTCATGGATCTGCGCAGCGAGATCGTCGATCCCCAACACGGCCAACGTATGGGCGGCCAGTAGATTGTCATTCGTCCAATAGATGCGCATGCCGCCAATGTCGGGGGATTCCTGGAGCAGGCCGAATTCTGCCCAATATTGTGAGCGAAGAAAGTCGATCCCCTGGGCGATGGCCTTGTCCACAACCGCAAGCTGTGGATCGGACGGGTTCGAGCTGCTTGTTGCCATCGCCGCTAAGGAATCCACGCGCAGGCATCCACTGCACAATATAATCACTATCGACAACCACGAAAAGAGTTGAGTCCGCATGATACCTCTAATCCAGATAGGGGTCGCGCAGGTTACTGTTGAGTACCGCCTTGTACCCTGCAATGCGCGCTTGCCGCAGGTCCCGTTTGTGGCCGATGATAGCTTTGAGGCTTTCCACTGCAATCTGCCAGCGGAACTCCATCAAGAGGAATCGGCGCAGCACTTCTGCCCAGATCGGCCCGAAGGTTTTGCGGTAGTAGCGCACTTTACTACGGTTGAAGAGAATGTGTCGCCGCGTGGAGACCTGTCCGCTGCTGCGCCCTTCGTAGTGGATCACAATGGCCGCCGGATCGTAAACAACGCGCCAGCCAGCCTTTTTGATCCGCTTGCACAGATCTAATTCTTCGCTGTACATAAAGAAGCCATCATCGAAACCGCCCACCGACTCCAAAACCACCCAACGCACCATCAGCGCCGCGCCCACCACCCAATCCACATCCTGGCGTACGTTGTCAGGCCAGTCGTCAATGTGATAGCGTCGCGCCCAGGGATTCGTGGGCCAGAGCTGTCCCAGCCACGTACTCTCAAAAAAGCCGGTCAACGGTGAAGGGAAACGCCGCCGCGTACTCTGCCGCGTCCCGTCCCCGTAGAGGAGTTGCGGACCCACTGCGCCCACCCGCTCATCGCCGACAATGGCCCGGTAGAGCGTCCACAGGCTATTGGGCAACAGTTCCGTATCCGGGTTGAGGAAGTAGACGTATTGGGGACTGGGGACTGGGGACTGGGGATCGGGGACTGCGGTCTGCGGTCCGCCGTCTGCGGTCCGCCGTCTGCGGTCCGCCGTCACTTTTGCCTTTTGCCCTTTGCCTTTTGCCTTCTCCAGCCCCAACGCAGCCAACCCCGCGTTGTTGCCGCCGGTGAAGCCCAGATTCTCCGCGCTGAGGATCGTCCGCACCCAAGGGAATTGGCTGGGGAGCAGGCTGGGCGTGGCGTCGCTGCTGGCGTTGTCCACCACGATCACGTGCAGCGAGGCTTCCCGTTGCGGCCCAAACCTGCGCACATGGGGATCGTCCGTCGGGTCACTATCCGCAGCGATGGATGCGAGGCAGGCGCGCAGCAGATCCCAGACGTTCCACGAGACGATGACGATGGCAAGATCGATGGGTTTATCCATACGGCTACTGTAGCACGAGGCCCCAGCGATGACAAGATAACTTCCGTAGTTGGCGATTTCATAGGCTCTGGGACGGTCCATGACCGGCCCACCACCGGGTCCGTGACCCGGTGGGAGCCTGAATCGTGAATTGCTGAACTCCCGTTAGGAAGAAATCTCACCCACGGGCTGTCCGTTGATCAATGCTGGCATGACGCTGACTTCATCACAATACGGGCAGGTGTAGCGCTCCTCGGCGGCGACAATAGCCTGATCCGCGCTCCAGAAGAAGTTCTCACGACCGATCAACGCATCCAATCCGCTGCGCTCGATCATCTTCATCACATCAGCGTTGACGCCGGCCAGCATCAAAATCTTGTGCTGTTTGTGTATCTGCTCGTGGAGCGTCAACAGCGCCTCAATGCCCGAAAGATCGATCATGGGTACGCCGCGCATGGAAAGGATCAGCACGTGTACCCCTTCCTGGCTGGCGAATTCCTCGTTGAAGGTGTTGGTCGAAGCGAAGAAGAGAGGACCGCTCAGGTAGGCCACGCGTACGTGTGGGCAGTTGTGCTGGATCGCCAGCCCACGCGAGCGCAGCCGATCCACGTCCACTTGCATGGTCTCCACCCTCATGTTCGCCACCTGATTGATAAAGACCGCCGCCGAAAGCACACCGCCAATCAAAATTGCCTGAGTCAGATCCAGAGTGACAGTGGCGAGCAAGGTCACAACAAACGTGATCATCCCCGTCTTAAAGCGGCGACCAAACATAAAACGGATGGCCGGCCATTCGTTCATGCGGATGGCCGTCACCATGAGTACGCCTGCCAGCGCGGCCAGCGGCACTTGCCCGATCACCGGGGCCAACAGCAGCGCGGAGGCCAGCAGCGCCAGCGAGTGGATGATCGAGACCATGCGCGTTTGCCCACCAGAGCGGATGCCCACCGAAGTACGCGCAATCGCCGCCGTCGCTGGCACGCCGCCAAAAAAGGGGATGACCAGATTGCCCACACCCTGCGCGATCAACTCCTGATTGGCGTGGAGGCGCACCCCTGTAGCCTTGCTCGCCACCGCGCCGCAGAGCAGCGATTCTACTGCGCCTAGCGCCGCAATCGAGAGGGCAGGGGCGATCAGGTTATTCAGGTTGTCCCACGGGATGTTATCCCAAAAGAGGCGATCGGCCAGCAGGATCGTGCGCGGAATTTCGCCGATGGTCTCGACGTTCCAGCCGGCGAGGGCGCCCGCCAGGCTGGCAAGAATGATCCCTGCCAGCGAGCCGGGCAGGATGCGGTTGAGCCGTCGCGGCCAGAAGAACATGGTTACGATGACGATCAACCCGATCAGCACGGCGGCCAGATTGGGGGTAAAGCCGCCGCGAAAATAGTGGATCAGCTTCAGCGCTGCCGATTCCGCTCCTTCCGTATGCACGCCGAGGAAGTTATCGATCTGCCCCACAAAGATGATCACCGCGATGCCCGACGTAAAACCGGAGATCACCGGCGCGGGGATGAAGGCGATAAAGCGTCCCAGCCGCAGCAGCCCAATGGCGAGGATCAGCGCGCCCGCCATCACGCCCGTCACCCAGGTCGCCTCCAATCCATAGCGGCTGGCGATCAAAATCAGGATCGCGCTCATTGCCCCGGTCGGCCCCGAAATCTGGTAAGGCGCGCCCGATAGCCCGCCGATGAGGATCCCCGCCAGAATTGCGGTGACGAGGCCCGCCGCCGCCGTCGCCCCGGAAGCGACGCCAAAGGCCAGCGCCAGCGGCAGCGCCACCGCCGCCACCGTCAACCCGGCCAGCAGATCCTGCCGGAAGATGGCCGGGTTGTAGCCATCGAATTCCCGTTTCCAGAGCTGCCAGAGCGAGAGCTGCTGCATAGGGTATCCTTTCCCCAGTGGGCTGATCACAAAAACAACCCGGACGCAGGCGCATCCGGGTTTTGGTTATTGCTTCAATTGTACACCCAGTACGAAAAAGGGGAAATTCTATAGTTCAACTAGTCCGTTGCACCACAAACGCGCACAACCCCAACAAGGATTCTTTGGCGCGGTTGTCGGGGAAGGTGGACAGGTTAAGCGCCGCCCGGTCCAAGAAGTCGATGGCCTCGTCACGGGCCGCGGAGATGGCTTCGCTGGTCCGGATCTTTTCGACCACCCGGCGTACTTCCTCGCGCAGTGGACGCTCGTCACCATCTTCAGCTTGTTGGCGCGCCGCCGTCAATCGATCCACCACCTGATGGGGCTGAGGATGGCCGCGCAGATAATAAAAGAAGGGCAGGGTCAGCGTGCCCTGGCGCAGATCGCTGCCAGATGGCTTGCCGAGGGTGGTTTCATCGCTGCTGAAATCGAGGATGTCATCGACAATCTGAAAAGCCATGCCAAAATTGTAGCCAAATTCCTTCAACTGCTGTACCCGATCTTCTGGTTGATCGTAGAGCAGTGCAGCCGATTCCGTGGCGGCGCTGAAGAGGCTGGCTGTCTTGGCATAGATACGCTCGTAATAATTCTCGCGTGCCTGTTCGTATTGATTGCGGGCGAAGAGCTGACGCAGTTCCCCGTCTACAATAATCTGGAGGGTTTCGCTGAAGAGCTTGATCACGCGCACGTTTTCCGTTTCCGCCGAAAAGAGCGCAGCGCGTGCGAACATATAATCGCCCGCGAGGACAGTTGCGCCCTGGCTCCACACAGCGTTGAGTGTGGGTGCGCCGCGGCGCAGCAGCGCGCCATCGATCACGTCGTCGTGGACGAGGGTAGCAGTGTGGAGCATTTCCACCGCCGCGGCCAACGAGACGAGTCGACGCTGCCGATTTTCGTCCTCGTCTGCGGCGATCATTTGGGCCGTCAGCAGCGCCAAAGCTGGGCGCAACCGTTTGCCGCCGCTGCCAATCAGATCGACAAAGGCATCGGCCAGCGGCGCAAAAAGCGACGTCTCCACCGTCTTCATCTTCTGTTCCACGGCGCGCAGACCAGGACCCACGGGTTTGAGCAACTGCTGTACATTCTGCGGCGTGCGCAACGCAGAGAGGTAAGCAGTCGTTTTCGTGGGGGCCGTGGCAGGTAAAAAGTTCATCAACTGGCGAATGTCTGAATCCTCAAATTTGAGTCCGTAGATCATCTTCGTTTTGGTCGTGGCAATACGCGTAAAAATAAGTGATCAGAGATCAGTGATCAGTTACAACCGCTGATCACTGATCTCTCCTCCACTCCAAAAAAGCGGAAGGCAACCCTGCTCGTTTCAGCAGCGATCTCGGCAAGAGATCGCCCATATAAAGCCGCCATCTGCGCGGCGACGAGGGCGACGTAGCCTGGCTCGTTGCGTTCCCCGCGGTGAGGATGGGGCGTCAAATAGGGCGCGTCGGTCTCCAACATCAGCCGGTCGAGACGCAACTGTGGAACCAACGCATGGAGGGAGCGGGCGTTTTTGTAGGTTACTGGGCCCCCCAGGCTAAGGACAAAGTTCCAATCATACGCCCGCTGCGCCAGGGCCAGATCCCCGCCGTAGGCATGCAGTACCCCGGCAAAAGAACGCCGCGCCAGGGCCGATGTACTGAAACCGCCCCTCTCGACCCACCCTTCCAGCGTCGCCGCCACATCCCCACTGGCATCGCGGCTGTGGATGATCACTGGCAAGCCCAGATCCGCAGCCAGATCCAATTGATCGCGAAAGGCTATTGCTTGCTGCGCTGGCTCCACTTTCTTCCAATAATAGTCCAGCCCGATCTCGCCGATAGCCACCACTTTGGGATGCGTCGCCAATTGGCGCAGATCCGCCAGCTTCGATGGATCATATTGATCGCTGCTATTGGGATGAAACCCCACCGCTGCGTACACTTCGGGATACCGGTCAGCCAATGTTAACGCGTGGCGGCAATGGTTGAGGTCGATGCCAGGGTTGACGATCAAGCGCACACCTTGTTGACGGGCGCGTTCCACTACTGCATCCCGATCTTCATCAAATTGATTCAGGTCCAAATGGCAATGACTATCCACCAAAAGCGGACCCAGTCCCCTCGTTTCCATCCCCATACTCGCTTTAATTATACCCGCGCTTCGTGTTTGTTCATTTTATCACAGAGTCGCAAAGTAGAAAGTATGTGCGATCCCAGAGGAGACGGTGGACCGCAGACGGCAGACCGCAGATAACCGTAGACCAATACCCAATACCCAATATCTAATTCGCCCCTCGCTTCATCCCATCATCCCTACAGCCCTGCCAACTTCTTCCCATCTGCGAGGATACTGTCCACGCGGTCGCCCTGTGTCGTCTCAGTATAGACGCGGATCAGCGGTTCCGTGCCGGAGAAACGGACGAGCAGCCAACCGCCGTCTTCCATGACAAATTTGTAACCGTCAATGGTCACCAGATCAGTGATGGGAATGCCGCCCAGCGTCTTGCCGCGGATGTCGATGGTGTCGAGCCGCTGCTGCGCCCGCTGCTTCATCTCGTTGCCGGTGAGGCGGGTATCGATGCGTCCATAAAAATGCTCGCCCACTGTGTCGAAGAGCATTTGCAGCAATTGGGTCGGTTTCTTGCCCGTGCGCACCATGAAGTCGAGCATATAAAGATTGGCGAGGATGCCGTCGCGTTCGGGCACATGGCCGCGGAAGGCGTATCCGCCGCTCTCCTCGCCGCCGATGAGCGCGTCATGCTCGACCATGGCCGGGGCCACAAACTTGAAGCCAACGCCCGTCTCCACCACAGGGACGCCGTAGCGCTTGCCCAGTTTGTTGAGCATGGATGTTGTACTCAGCGTCTTGACGATGGTCCCCCGTTCCCCGCGCACCTCCAACAGATAGTAGGCCAGCAGCCCGTAGACGCGCAATTGATCGACAAATTCGCCGTTCTCGTCGCCAAAGCCGCAGCGGTCGGCGTCGCCATCCATAATGCAGACGCAGTCTGCGCCCATCCTTTTGCCATAAGCCAGCCCGGCGTCCACATTGGGGGGGATCGGTTCGGGCCGCGACATTTCGGGGAAGATGGGGTTGCGTTCGGCGTGACATTCGAGGATCTCGGTCTTGCCGCCGCCGAGGATCTCGCTGAGCCAGCCGGCGCCGTTGCCCCACATGTTGTCCACCACGATCTTGAGTCCGGCATCCTTGATCGGCTGCACATCTATGAGATCGGCGATCCGTTTCAGATAGGCTGGCCGTGGGTTGAAGTATTCGATCTGCCCGCCCTCCACTGCCTTTTTCAACGGGATCGACCGGATCGCCGCCGTATCCCCTGCCGCAGGGATACGCGCTTCGATCCCTTTCAATCCTTCGGGGGGGATAGCGCCGCCGTTGGCGTCGCGCACTTTGAATCCGTTATCTTCGGGCGGATTGTGGCTGGCGGTGATGTTGACGGCGGCCACGGCTCCTCGCGCCGGCACGCTGAAGCTGATCACCGGGGTGGGCGTCGGTCCATCGGTGAGGAGGACGTGGAAGCCGTTCCCCGCCAGCACTTCCGCCACCGCCGCCGCAAATTTTTCGCCCATAAAGCGCTTGTCATGGCCGACGACAACCGCTTTGCCGCTGTGCCCCTCCTCGATCAACCAACTGGCGAAGCCCTGCGCACAGCGGCGTACATTGGCAAACGTATAATCATCGGCCACGCGCCCGCGCCAGCCGTCCGTCCCAAATTTAATATCGCTCATGAAAATTCCTCGTGGTCTGAGACCTGCCAGGTTTCAGAAAACCTGGCAGGTCTGGTGGCAAAGAGCAGACAAGCGCGGATATCCTCGACTGTCAACCCATCGTACTCATCGAGAATCTCTTGTTCGGTCGCGCCGTGTGCTAGCAGTTTTAAAATGTACTCCACGCTAAGGCGTGTCCCTCGAATCACAGGCTTGCCCACCATCACTTTGGGATCAACCGTGATGTGATCGAGTAAATTTTGATCGATTGTATTCATCATTTCTCTCCTATCCCACCCCCGCGGCGCGGAAGGCGTCGCTGACGATCTCCTGCGCTTCCTGGACGATGCGATTGAGATGATCCTCGCCCAGGAAGCTCTCAGCGTAGATTTTGTAGATCTCCTCTGTGCCCGAAGGACGCGCCGCGAACCAGCCGTTCTCGGTGACGACCTTCAGCCCGCCGATGGGAGCGTTGTTGGCCGGCGCGCGCGTCAGCCGGGCGGTGATGACTTCGCCGGCCAGGTCGCCGCGGGTGATCATCTCCGGCGAGAGGTTCGAGAGGATCTTCTTCTGTTCGCGGTTGGCCGGGGCGTCGATGCGGGTATAGATCGGGCTGCCAAATTGCGCTTCAAGTTGTTGGTAATGTTCGCCCGGATCGGATTCGGTGCGGGCGGTGATCTCAGCCGCCAGCAGATCCATGATGATGCCGTCCTTGTCGGTGGTCCACACACTGCCGTCGCTGCGCAAAAAGGACGCGCCGGCGCTCTCCTCGCCGCCAAAGCCAAAGGAGCCGTCCACTAGCCCATCCACAAACCACTTGAAGCCTACGGGAACCTCAGCCAATCGCCGGCCCAAATGGGCGGCCACACGGTCGATCATTGAGCTGGAGACCAGCGTTTTGCCTACAGCGGCGTCGGCGCGCCAGCCGGGCCGGTTCTGGAAGAGATACCAGATGGCGACGGCGAGGTAGTGGTTGGGGTTGAGCAATCCACTGCTGCGGGTGACGATGCCGTGGCGGTCATAGTCGGGATCGTTGCCAAAGGCCACATCGAATTGATCTTTGAGATCGATGAGGCCGGCCATGGCGTAGGGCGACGAGCAATCCATGCGGATCTTGCCGTCCCGGTCCACGGTCATAAAGCTGAAGGTGGGATCGATGCGCGGGTTGACGATCTGGAGATCAAGCCCATAGCGCTCGGCGATGGGTTGCCAATACGCAATGCCCGCCCCGCCCATGGGATCGACGCCGATCTTGAGACCGGCATTGGCGATGGCGGTCATGTCCACCACTGCGCCCAGATCGGCCACATACGGGGTGACAAAATCGTGGGCGTGGACATTTTCACTCGCCAGTGCCTTTTGCAGCGACACCCGCTTCACAGCGCCCATGCCTTCGGCCAGGATCTGGTTGGCCCGATCCTGGACCGCCCGCGTCGTTTCGGTGCCCGCCGGGCCGCCTTCGGGGGGATTGTATTTGAAGCCGCCATCCTCCGGCGGGTTGTGCGACGGCGTGATCACAATGCCATCCGCCTGACCGCCGCCGTTGGCCCTGCGATTGTGGGCGAGGATGGCGTGGGAGATCACCGGCGTGGGCGTGTATCCCATCCCCGCCTGGTAGAAGACCTTCACCCCGTTGGCGGCGAGGACTTCCATGGCCGAGATCTGGGCCGGCTCGGAAAGGGCGTGGGTATCCATCCCCAAAAAGAGGGGACCGTTGATGCCCTGCCCCTGGCGATATTCGGCGATGGCCTGCGCGATGGCGAGGATGTGATCCTCGTTGAAGCTGCCCTGAGCGGATGTGCCGCGATGGCCCGATGTGCCAAAGGCGACGCGCTGGTTCAGATCGGCGACGTCGGGCGTGCGGGTATAGTAGGCGGCGACCAATCGGGGAATGTTGACCAGAATTTCCTGCGGCGCTGGCTTGCCAGCCAATGGATGCACTGCCATGATGCCTCCCTTTGGATTCGCAACTTGTTTCTCGTCCGATGTGCGTACAGTATATCAGTTCTGCCCAAGGGAGGCTAGGAAGGTCTCTTCTGTTCAAGGCAATTTGATGCAGTGCGCAAAGGGGTGCGCCGGTTATGGGTTCATATGCTGGCGTAATTCATCAATCGTTGCGCGATAGACGCGCTTTGCCTTCTTCCGACAGCGCGTCTATCGCGCTGCGGGTTAACTTTTTGTTGGAGGGCGTGATTCAAGCTTTCCCCGCACTGGAGCGGTTCGACGGTCCCCCTACGCTCTACTTTGCGGACCCCGGCCCGTCTGCGCACACAGGAATTTCAGGTGGAGCGGGCCGGTTTCTTCTGCCTGTAGGCTCAGGTTGTGGCGATCTGCCAGGAGATACCCGATCCACAACGGCTGCCCTTGAAGAGCGAGATGCGCGGGTTGCATCTGGCCCGCAACGAGGCCCAGCACACGGTCAAAGTACCGTCTACGTTTTGCTGGTCTGCCGCGGCTGAGATTCACCCTAGCCCATGCGCGCGCCGTGCAGGGCGTCCACATTGGGCGATTTGTGGGCGTCTACCCGCCTGCGCAGATCTTAGAACCAGCGCTGGCGGAACTCGATCCATCCAGCGGATTGGCGGCAGGGCTGCACAATCTACAAAACTACCTCGCCCATTTACATGTGGAACTGGCAAGCCTTTCATTGGAATTGTGGCTAGGGCTGGAGCGCCAATCCTTCACCCGTTTTTCGCTGCTCACCCCGGCGGTCCCTTTTATCGAGGCGGATGGGCAGATCCGCTGGCTGGAATCGGGCCAGGATATGGGCTGGCCGTCCGCCCAGTTGACGCCTGACACCTGTCTCTGGCTTCAAGAATACACGCTCAACACCATCCTCAAATGGGAAGCAGATGGGCTGAACGGCGAGCCGCTCTTCGCGATCGACCTTGCCGGCATTCAGCGTGAATTAGCGGTGGTGATAGGGATTGGTGACAAGAGGGGTAAGGTGACATCTTCCCAGTCCCCAGTCCCCAGTCCCCAGTCCCCCATCTCTAATCACTCCTCAAAGAGGCGCTCCGCCAACGTTTCGCGGGCGGAGCGCAGATTTTTCACCAACGCCGAGTGAAGCTGGGATTGGCCGTTGCTGGCGATACAGCTAACCTTGCCAAAGGTGTAGGGTTCGCCGCTGTAGGTGGTAAGGACGCCCCCTGCTTCCTCAATGAGCAACTTGCCGGCGGCGACATCCCAGGGTTTGAGCCAGCCTTCCCAGTGGGCGGTGGTGGCTCCAGCGGCAACCAGCGCCAATTCAATCGCCGCCGAGCCTAAACAGCGGACACTGCGCGCCTGTGTCAGCATCTGCGTAAACTCGGCGGCGTTGTTGTCGGCGTGTTGGGTGCGGTGATAGGGAAAGCCGGTGGTGAGCATGGCGTCCCCCAACCGATCCACATGGTTAACCTGTAAGCGATCCTCGCGCCCATCCGGGCGGATGCGGTGGGCGCCCTGCCCGCGCTCGGCCCAGAAAAGTTCCCCACTGGGTAGTTTCAGCACCAGGCCAAAGAGTGTTTCGTCCTCGCGGTTGAGGGCAATGCTGATCGAATAAAAAGGGACGCTGGTGGCATAGTTGACGGTGCCATCGATTGGATCGACGAGCCAATAATATTCACTGTCAGGCGAGCGGTTGCTCTCTTCTCCCCAGAAATCAGCGCCGGGGAGGAGCGCGGCCAATCCTTCGGCCAGAAAGCGCTCACACTCTGTATCCGCCTCGGTAACAAGATCCACGTCTGTCGATTTGGTGCGGATCTCGCCCAGTCCGCGCTCTTGCATACCCACCACCAGCCTTCCGGCTTCATGGGCTAGAGCCATCACATCCACCGGCGCAATGGGCAGCGTTTCATTGATAGTTTGGGGCACCGGTTACATCTCCTCACGGTAGGCAAATCCACGGCGACTACGTTCGGTCATCACGGCTTTGCGGATGATTTCACGGACATCGTTCGCCTTTTTCACATTGTGCAATTTGAAAAGAGGGTGGCTGGGGTCGTTGCTGACGATCTCAATATCCCCAACGTCGAGCATCCGTTCCCCCATGTGTTGGGTCACCGATGTATCGCGGATGCGCACCAACTCCACTTCTTCAACGCTACGTCCCAATAATCCTCGGATCACGCGCAGCCGCTGGGTAGTCAGCTCATAATGAACGCCGATGGAAAGATAGGGTTTGCCCGTCCAAATGACGGTTTCTTCAACATCATTGTTATCGGATGGACGCGCCTCTGCTTGGGCGGGGATTTGTGCATCTTCGTCGAGGACATCAATGGCTTCGATCAAGCCATCAGCGAGGGCGTTAACAATTGCATGGAGTTGATTTTGAGGGATCGCCGTGATCTCGACCCCGCTGGCGGCAAGGGATTGATAAAACCGTGCGGTAATTTTCCGCTGTAGATCTTCCTTTAGCATCGGTGGCTCCTCAGTGGTTGTAGAGAAAATGGAACCGGTAAACGTGCGTAATCATATCATCCGCAGGGTGGCAACGCAATTGGTTTGGGCTGTTGGGATCTTGTTGCACAGGCTTTTTTACGGTATAGTACACCCGTACAAACGGAACATCTGTTCAGCTTCAGCCACATAGACGGAAGGATCCTTTCGTGGATATTACCTGGTATGGACTCTCCTGCTTTCGCATCCGCGAGGGCGGTATTACAATTGTTTGCGATCCCTTTGATAAAAAGATAGCTGGCCTGACGCTGCCTCGTCTTAAAGCCGACATCGTCACCATCAGCCACAACCGGCCCGGTCATAATTGCGCCGAAGCCGTCAGCGGTGATCCCAAGATCATCAACGGTCCTGGCGAGTATGAGGTAAAGAACGTCGCCATCACTGGGTTGACCACTTATCACAAGGCCGAGGGCAAAGAACTTCCCGAACGCAATGTGGCCTACTTCTTCGATTTTGATGGCTTTACCGTCGGCCATTTGGGGGATCTGGGCCAGATCCCCCAGCAGCGGCAAGTTGAGGATCTGGGCGAGATCGACGTGCTGCTCGTGCCGGTGAGCGGCAGAAATACACTGGACGCCGCCCGCATCACCGAGGTGATCAGCTTGTTAGAGCCGAAGATTGTCGTACCCATGCATTATCGTCATCGCGGCCTGGCTGGCGAACTGGCAGAATCCCTGGAGTCGGTAGACAAATTCTTAAAAGAGTTAGGCATCTCTGAACCCATTACTGAAACTATACTCAAACTTACCAAATCGGGTCTCCCTGAAGAGACGCAGGTCATTCTGTTGGAGCCGTCCACGAGTTAACGACCTCAGACAGCGTGTACCGTCCTGTGATAGTTTCTTGCGTAGTGCGTAGTTCGTAGACTGGTACACGCACTACGCATCATGAGAAATGAGGAAACCATGAGTATCGATCCCATCCGCGTGGGCGTCATCGGCGCCGGGCGCAACACCCGCGATAAACATATCCCTGGCCTGCGCGCTCAGGATAATGTCGAGATCAGCGGCGTCTGCAACCGCAGCCGCGAATCGTCGCAGCGCGCCGCCGATGAGTTGAGCATCCCCAAAATCTATGAACAATGGCAAGATCTGATCGCCGATCCTGAATTGGATGCAGTTGTCATCGGCACCTGGCCTTATTTGCACGCGGATACTGCCATCGCCGCGCTGGACGCAGGCAAGCATGTGATGTGCGAAGCGCGCATGGCAATGAACGCCGATGAAGCCCATGCCATGTGGGCGGCGGCGCGTGCGAATCCTCGCCAGGTGGCGCAGATTGTGCCATCCCCCATGACCCTGCGCGTGGATCGGATGATCCAAAAGCTGTTGACGGAGGGATACCTGGGCGATCTGCTGGTGGTGGATGTGCAGGCGGGCGGCGATTTCCTCGACCTCTACGCGCCCATCCACTGGCGGCAGGATACGGATCTGAGCGGCATGAACATTATGAGCATGGGCATCTGGTACGAAGCGATTATGCGCTGGGCGGGTACGGCGAAAACGGTGATGGCGTCCGGGCAGACTTATGTTAAAATGCGCAAGGCCAGCGAGGATCGGCTCAAGGCTGTGCGTGTGCCCGAACACATCGACATCATCGGCGAGATGGTCTGCGGCGCGCAGTTGCACATACAGATCTCCGCGGTGATGGGGTTGGCCGGCGCGCCGCGGGCGACGCTCTACGGCACACATGGCACGCTCCAATTCACCCAGAACAAGCTGCTGGGCGGCCAAAAGGAAGACAAGGCGCTGAACGAGATCGAGATCCCCGCCCAGTTGCAGGGCGGCTGGCGTGTCGAGGAAGAGTTCATTAACGCCATCCGCGGGCGCGAAACCATCACCCACACCTCGTTCGAGGACGGCGTCAAGTATATGGAATTTACCGAAGCCGTCACGCGCAGCATACAAGAAGGCCGTGCCGTTGCGCTGCCCCTCTAAATTAGCGTAAATTAGAGGTATATTTTCTCACATACTTTCTCCCATATAGGATAGTACTGGGCACATGGTCAGAGCTGTAGGGCCTCAAGAACCCCACAGCTCTTCTGCAAACGCCTCAACTGCATAGCTTCTTACTTTGATTGTTTTCCGAATCAACAAAGCTCAATTCTTAAACACCGAAGATTCGCTTTCTATCCTATCTATCCTCTTCCAGCACCGAGGCCGGAGAAACGAGAGTCGCAGCAAAGGCATTTTGCCGCTTGTCAATGCGTAAATAGATCCAAGCGATGAGGGCGGTGATGAGGGCCATCATGGCCCCAGCGAGAAAGAGTGAGCGGTATCCGTACCCGGCGATCAAAAATCCGCCGAGGGCGGTAAA
>JAHBVG010000141.1 GCA_019637695.1 Caldilineaceae bacterium
GAATTTGATCTATGAATTCTCACCTGGCGTCGTGGCTGTGGAACAACTCTTCTTTGGCCGTAATGTCACCACGGCGATCTCGGTGGGTCAGGCGCGGGGCGCCGTTTTGCTCGCTGCTGCCCTGCACGATCTGCCGGTTGCCGAGTATACACCGGCCTCCGTCAAACAGGCATTGACTGGTTATGGCAATGCCGATAAGGTACAGATGCAATTGATGGTGCAGCACCTCTTGTCGCTAGAGGAGATCCCCCGGCCCGACGACGCCGCTGACGGTGTTGCTATCGCTCTGTGTCACCTTCAAACGGCTCGTCACTATTTATTGTTACAAGAGTGAGGATAGCTATCACAAATCGATACAATTACCTCTTTTTTCGCTGAGTACGTTTTTGTTGCTGTTTTGTTGATTAAAGTGAGCGAACATGGGCGATTCATTGGAAACGAGTAATTTCAAGAGAAGAAGACAACCTACCATCCTGGTTGTGGAAGATGAGGATTTTCTGCGCAGCCTCCTTCAGGTTTCTTTGGAAAAGGAGGGCTACGCAGTAGTCACGGCTATGGATGGTCTGCAAGCCATGCGCGTCTTTACAGATCGGCCCATCGATCTGATCCTATTGGATGTGTTGATGCCCAACATGAGCGGGTTTGAGGTCTGCGCCGAGATCCGCAAACGTTCCGATGTGCCCATTGTGATGCTGACAGCGCTGAACAGTCCTGATGACACGGTGCAGGGCTTTGAGCTAGGCGCCGATGATTTCATCAGCAAACCTTTTACCTTTAAAGAAGTCCATGCGCGGCTTCAGGCCATTTTACGCCGTATCTCATGGGCGCGGGAGCAACCTGCGTTTATGATTATGACGCATGGCAGAATCACCATCAACGACGAAGCGCACACAGTCACTGCGCACAATGAAGCTGTCCACTTGACGCCGATTGAGTACCAATTGCTCCATTTCTTGATGAGCCATCCCAATCGACCCATTTCCAAAGAGGTCCTCTTTAAGGAAGTGTGGGGATACGACTTTACCGGCGGCACTAATCTTGTCGAAGTCGCCATGCGTCGATTACGCGAGAAGATCGAGCTTAATCCATCAACGCCGCAGTATTTGGTGACGGTGCGCGGTACAGGCTACAAATTCGTCGCTCCCGAGGTAAGCCCATCTGCCATCAATCACAGGTCGGAACTCGTTCAATGATACGCTTGGTGAGCGGCAAGATTGTAGATGCTGGCAAAAATTACGTAATCGTAGAGATCGGCGCTGCCGGCGCGGGCATTGGGCTGCGTGTTTTTGTCCCTGAGCCCACGTTGATGCGCTATCGGCCTGGCTCGTCGCTCTCGTTGCACACCTACTTGCAGGTGCGCGAAAGCGAGTTGAGCCTCTATGGCTTTGAAACCACAGAAGAACTCTCCATATTTGAACTCTTGCTTGGGGTCAGTGGGATTGGCCCCAAGGTAGCGCTTTCTACGTTGAGCGCGCTGACGCCGGATACGCTGCGCCTGGCTGTTGCCAACAAAGAACCGGGTATCTTGGCGCGTGTTCCTGGTGTTGGTAAGCGTACCGCCGAAAAGATCGTCGTAGAGTTGCAGGGGAAGTTGAGCGCTGGGGAAGGTACGCTGGCGCAGCTCGCCACGACAATGGATGCCGATAGTGAAGTCATTGACGCGCTCACTGCGCTGGGCTACAGTGTGGTTGAAGCCCAGCGCGCTGTGCAACGCATCCCATCCTCGACGGTTGGGGTTGAGGATCGATTGCGCGCCGCGCTCAGCCAATTTAGCGATTGATCGATTTTACTCCCCTTGCCCTTTTGCTTTGACACGCTCCTCTGCTCTCCCCTATAATCGAGGCTGTCAGCAAGAAATAACTTTACCGGAATGAACGAGGATAACAACTATGGCTGAAGTTCAACAGCTTCGCAAGGGCAATATTTACCAAGAAGAAGGTCAACTGTGGCGGGTGTTGGAGTACCAGCACATTAAAGTCGCGCGCGGCGGCGCTACCATCCGCTTGCGTGTCCGCAACTTGCGCACAGGATCGACTGTGGAAAAGACGTACAACAATGGCTCTCGCGTCGATGACGTCCGCCTGGAGTCGCGCGATGTACAATATCAATACTTTGATGGCGATCTCTACCACTTTATGGATACAGATTCTTACGAGCAGATCGCGCTCTCGCCGACCGCGTTGGAGGGCATTACCGACTTTCTAAAAGACAACACCATTGTCGAACTCGAAACCTACGAAGACGAGCCGATCAACGTCAGCCTGCCCACCACTGTCGATCTAGAAGTCACCTGGGCAGAACTGGCCGTGGCTGGCGACACTGCCAACAACCCCACCAAAGAGATCGAATTAGAAACTGGCTACCGGATGCAGGTCCCGATGTTCGTTCAACAAGGGGATATCATCCGCGTGGACACGCGCACCGGCGCCTACGTCACCCGCGTGCAGCAGTAGGTTGGGGATTGGTAATTAGGGATTGGTAACTGGGGATCGACTCCCTTCTTCCCTTCTTCCCTTCTTCTAACCCCCTCCCGCTGTCCACCCGTTGTGGGCGGGCACGGAGACCCGCCCCTACCGCCGAAAATTGAGAAGTTACCCATTTTGCATGAAAAAGCCACTCCGCAAGGAGTGGCTTTTTGGATCTGAGCCGTTGGTCGGACTTGAACCGACGACCTGCTCATTACGAGTGAGCTGCTCTACCGACTGAGCTACAACGGCGTAACGGAGCTATTATAGCGAAGCCGAGCCTGAAAATCAAATTTCAGCGCATGTCACAAAGATCGATCTCGCGAAGGATCTGAAATCTCCAATCTCCAATCTCTTACGCCGTATCCGGGTGGACACCCGCCATCATCAGCCCTAATTCTTCAGCGTTGGTATTGGCGCGGTCAACAACGCCCATGATCCGTCCTTCATAGAGGACAGCGATCCGGTCAGCGAGTGCGAACACCTCATCCAAATCCTCAGAGATGAGCAAGGTAGCGGTTCCCTGCGCCCGCTGATCGAGCAGCCGTTGGTGAATATATTCCATCGCGCCAATATCGACGCCACGCGTGGGCTGCGCCGCCACCAGCACTTTGGGCGTGCGGAAGAGTTCACGCGCCAGGATCAACTTTTGGATATTGCCACCGGAGAGGCTCTTGGTCGGCGTCTCAATATCTGGCGTCTTGACGCGGAAGTTGCGCACCATCTCCCAGCTATGTTCGGCGATCTGCTTAAAATTGAGGAACGTGTTGCGGCTGAAAGGCGTGCGGCTATGATCCTGTAGGATCAAGTTTTCGGCCACTGTAAACTCACGGATCACACCGTCGTGCATCCGCTCTTCGGGGATGTAAGCCAGCCCAGCCGCCGTGCGCGCACCTGGGTTCCAATTGGTCATCGGCTGTGCATCCATCTCTAATCTGCCCGAAGTCACAGGACGCAACCCTGCCACGACCTCGGCCAATTCACGCTGCCCATTGCCGCTGACACCCGCCACCCCTAGGATCTCGCCAGCGTGGACTTCTAGCGACACGTTGTGCAGCGCTTCTTGCCCGGTCACGCCGGTAGCAGATACATTGTGCAGCCACAGCCGCACATCTCCTGGTTGCAGCGGCATCCGCTTCCGCTCTAAGAGGACATCGCGGCCTACCATCATGCGCGCCAGTTGCGCCCGGCTGATCCCCTGATTGGGAACAGTGCCGACCCCTTTGCCCTCACGCAACACGGTGATGCGGTCGCTGATATTGATTACCTCGTGCAACTTGTGGGTGATGAAGATCAGGCTGTGACCATCTCGTTTCATCTGGTTGAGCGTGACGAAGAGGTCATCTACCTCCTGCGGGGTGAGGACAGCGGTTGGTTCGTCGAGGATGAGCAGGGCCGCGCCGCGGTAGAGCGCTTTGACGATCTCAACGCGTTGGCGCTGGCCTACCGCCAACGTCCACACCGGCGCTTTTGGATCGACTTGCAGCCCGTAGGTTTCGCTCAACTCGCGGATACGCGCCTCCACCCGATCCAGATCCAACAGCGGTCCCCGGCTAGAAGACAGCCCTAACGCCACATTCTCGGTGACAGTGAGTGTGTCCACGAGCATGAAATGCTGGTGGATCATCCCGATCCCCAGGTTGATAGCGTCGGTGGGCGAATGGATGGTGACCGGCGCGCCGTTCAGACGTATCTCCCCGCCGTCAGGGTGGTAAAGCCCGTAGAGGATCTTCATCAGCGTCGATTTGCCGGCGCCGTTTTCCCCCAACAGGGCGTGGACCTCCCCGCGGCTAATATCAAAATCCACATAATCGCAGGCCAACACACCTGGAAAGCGCTTGACAATGCGCTGCATTTCCAAAGTTTCAATGGCTGGGCGGCCTGTTGGCAAAAGAGTAGGTGTCATAGTGGATATTAGGTATTGCGTATTGGGTATTGGGTATTGGTACAAGTGTTGAAGACCCAATACCCAATACCTCTTTTTTCTACGGCAGCGGCTGAATTGTTCCTGCTTCGATCTGTGCAATCGTTTCTTCAACGGTTGCGGTGATCTCTTCGGAAATCTCGATACTTTCGTTGAAGGTGATCTTCAAACCGCCATTTTCCAAGGTTAGATTGTAGGCAATGCCGCCCAGTTCACCAGCCTTGATCTTGGCGATCATGTCTTTGACGGTGCCTGTCCAATCGTAGACTTGGTTGACAACGACAACATCTGGGCCGAGCGAGGTTTGGTTGCTCTGTGTGCCCATCCAATAGACGCCATTCTCCTTGGCTACGCCTATAGCGCCCACTACCTGCTGCGCCGAGCCGGTGAGGACATCCGCACCCGCCTGAATGTGGACATTGGCCGCTTCGGCAGCCAGCGCTGTATCGCCAAAGGAGCCGGTATAGCTGATGTTCACCACGGCGTCGCTGTTCGTGTCCTTGACGCCCTTTACAAAACCGTCAATGTAGAGCTTGGCGTCGCCCGCTTCCACCGGGCCAACCACGCCCACCACGCCTGCTTCCGAGAGCATCGCCGCAATCACGCCGTTGACATATCCGCCCTGCTGGGCGGCAGCCTCATAGGCGAAGACATTGGCATAGCCACGCTCCACGCCGGTATCCACCGCTGTGCCCCAGGCGAAACTCGTCTCAGGGAAGTCGGTGGCAACATCGAACATGGAATTGCCATACTGGGTTCCGTGAGCGATGACCAGGTCAAAGCCCTCGGACGCATAATCACGGATGGCGGCGGCAGCGTCCGTCACCTGAAACATGTTCTCAGAATAGGCAATTTCCAACTCGCCCGCGCCGCCCATCTCCTCTTGCACGGCCAACAGCGCGCTGTACATCGATTGGCTCCAGGCCAGATCTGTAGTGCTGCTGGGCATGATAATGGCAATGCGGAAGGGGGCAGCGGATTCCGCAGCCGGCGCAGCAGTTACGCCTGCGGCCGGCGCAGCCGGAGCTGCGGGGGCAGGCGCGCCCGGCGCTGGGCAGGCTGCTAATAGCAATGAAGCGATTAATAGAATGGTAAGCAAAGTCAGTCTGCGGTGCATAGTAGTCTCCTCAACTAAAAGTGGATGTTGTGCTGAGAGAATCTCAGCAATAGGATTGAGATATAATCTCTGTATGAACGCAGCACAAAAACAAGCATTTATCCAATCGGTTTCTGCTGAAAATCAAGCGGATGCAAGTGGTATTCAGATTCGTTGGTCTCGTCATGCGGTAACTGCTCGGTATTGGCTTAATATAAATTCAGGTTGAAACCAAGAATGTTAGATATTATCGTTAATAGCCACTCTCTGTAGACCTGCCAGGTTTTCTGCAACCTGGCAGGTCTTATTGCTGATAATGTCTGTTGTAGATCACATTACTCTCCCCGCTCGTAGGGTTTTGTCAACGCTGCCGGCTGCCGGATCTGCCGTACGGTCAGGGTCAGCACCACAATCGTGAGAACATACGGCATCATCACGGCCAGATCCGAAGGAATGGGAATATTTTTGACCTGTACCCACAATTGCAACGCGCTGACCAGGCTAAAGAGCAGCGCTCCTCCCAGGACGCCTACAGGACGCCAACTGCCAAAGTAGACCAGCGCCACGGCGATAAACCCCAACCCGTTGGTCATATTTTCTTGAAAGACGTTGAGTAACCCAATGCTGAGCGATGCGCCAGCGATTCCCGCCATAGCGCCGCCAAAAAGTAGTGTGAAATAGCGCACGCCGATCACGTTGACGCCCAGCGAATCTGCCGCTTCGGGGTTGTGCCCTACTGCGCGGATCTTAAGCCCCAAGGTGGTCTTGTTGAGGAGAAACCAACTGATGGGAACCATGAAATAGGCAAGGTAGACGAGTACATTGTGGTTAAAGAAGATCTCCCCAATATAGGGTAGATCGCCCAAGATCGGCACCCGGTATCGAGAAAAGCCGCTAACTGGTTCCACCGACCCGATCAGCGTTTTGAAGAGCAGGCTGCTCAGCCCTAACCCAAAAAGATAAAGCCCGATACCGCTGATCCCTTGTTCGGCCTGCATGGTGACGCTGATCACGGCCATCAGCAGCCCCATCAACGCGCCGACGCCAATCGCCGCCAGCACGCCCAGCCACGGATCGCCCCCCTGAAAGACAACGTAGAAGCCAGCAAACGCCCCCATGAGCATAATGCCATCCACGCCAAGGTTGAGGACGCCCGAACGCTGGGTAAAGGTTTCACCCAGCGCGGCGAAGAGATAGGGCGTTGCCAGCCGCACACCGCTCTGTAAAATTCCAACAAGGACCGAGATTGTGAAGAGATCGCTGATCATAGGATGAATGAAGAATGAGCAGATTGCAGGTTTGTAGGTGGTAAGTTGCAGGTTTGCAGGTGGCAAGTGACAATCGTTTACGTATCACGCACTACCCGCCTCTTTGGCGGGTTGAGATGAAACAGCCACAACTTCTGCCCCAGGCTGTGTATCCGCTTCGCTTGAACCGCTGACACGACGACGGCTGCGGCGGCGCACGTATAGATTGCTGGCGACGACGAAAAGCACCACCAATCCTTGCAGCGCGATGACAATGGCGCTGGGCACCTGTACCGTACGCTGCATTTTGTCCGCGCCGACGAGGAGCGCCCCAAAGAGCGCCGACGCCGGGATCGTCCCCAGTGGATGTAGTTTGCCAAAGAGCGCAGCGACAATCCCGCTGAAGCCATAGCCGCCCGACATCCCTTCGATCATACGGTGGTGGACGCCGGTAACTTCCACGGCCCCGGCCAATCCGCAGAATGCGCCGCTTAACGCCATCGCCAGCACAACATAGCGTTTAACCGGAATCCCCGCATAGCGCGAGGCATGAGGATTCAGCCCCACAGCGCGGATGCGATACCCAATCGTGGTGCGCCAGAGCAGAAAATAAACCAGGATCGCCAACACCACCGCCAGGATTGCGCCACTATGGAAGAGCGTGCGCGGCACCAAACGGGTCAACCAGACAGCCGTGGGCAGCGCCGCGCTCTGTGGGATGTTCGTCCCGGCGGCGATTTGGGCGGGATCGAGCATTGGGCCGCGCAGCAGAAAATTCATCAATTGAAAGGCGATCTGGTTGAGCATTACCGTACTCAGGATCTCGTTAACGCCCATATGCGCCTTGAGATAACCGGGCAACGTCCCCCAAAGCAGACCGGCCAGCGCGCCCATCACCAGCGTCATGGGTAAGAGCGCCCAGGCCGGCCATTCTGGGAAGGCCAGCGCAAAGGCGCTACCGCTCAACGCGCCGACAATCAATTGTCCTTCGCCGCCGATGTTGATTACACCGCCGCGGAAGGCAATACAGATCCCCAGCCCAACGAGCAGCAGAGGCGTGGCTTTGGTCAATGTCTGGGTGATGCCGCTGACATTGCCCAGCGCGCCGCTGATCAACGAGCTATAGGCGCGCAGCGGACTGACGCCGAGCATCAAAAGTAAGATGGCGCCCACCAATAGCGCAGCCAGGACAGCCACAGCGGGCAAGAGTACGTCGATCAGGCGATCTACGGAAAAAAGCTTGCGAATTTGGGAAGACATGAGCATCCACTAACTTCAGTATAAACATCGTAGTGTATGGCGTTGCATCCCAGTGGGGGACCGGGCACAACCGTGGCCTGCTGAGGATTCATGGCAAATGCCACTTGGTGGAGTATATCACAAACGTAAATAGAAGAGTAGTGCAACTTGGCCAGAAAATGAGAATTTGCTTTGGCGAAAGTGCTGGGTATTTGCCATGTCGAGACATTGTCATCCTCTTCTCGCCGTGGTAGGATCTTCCCAAAGCGTTCTACATCCTCCACCGTGAGGACAATCCACTCTGAAGAAAGGCTATCCCCGTGACTACAACCCATCAAGAATTAGCGCTGCGCGTGAAATTGAACATCCCCTACGAAGATGCTGTGGAAAAGGTCACCGCTGCACTCAAAACGGAAGGTTTCGGCGTCCTCACCGAAATTGACGTCAAAGCTACCATGAAGAAAAAGCTCGACGCCGATTTCCGCAAATATGTCATCCTCGGCGCGTGCAATCCGCCGCTCGCCCACCGCGCCCTTAGCGCCCAGTTGGAGATCGGTCTGCTCCTCCCCTGCAACGTCATCGTCTACGAAGAGGACGGCGGCAGCGTTGTCTCGATTGTCGATCCGCTGGCGATGATGCAGATAGGTGATGCCACAGCGCTGGAACCCATCGCCCTGGAAGCCCGCGCCCGTCTGGAACGGGTGCGCGACGCCCTGGCTCAATCCTGATCTCAACTCGGTGATCCAAATGACCAATCCCCAAGCGCTTGCTCAACTACAGATGATCTGGCCGCGCCAGCGGTTGGCCGATCCGCCGTCCGTTTCGGTTGCGCCGGGGTACCGGTTGCGCACCTACCGGCCAGACGACGAAAGTCGTTTTTACAAGGTGATGGAGATCGCCGGTTTTGAAGGGTGGAATGATGAGATATTGCGCCCCTGGCTCGCCAAGATCCTGCCCGATGGTTGGTTCTTTGTGATCGAGGAGACCACTGGCGTCCTCGTCGCCACGACGATGGCGACCCACAACCCGACAGATGGTCACTCTTTCGGCGGGGAACTGGGCTGGGTCGCCTCAGATCTGGCGCACAAAGGCCGCGGGTTGGGGATGACTGTCTGCGCTGCCGTTGTCAACCGCTTCCTCAGCGCGGGCTATCGCAACATCTACCTCAAGACCGACGACTTTCGGCTGCCAGCCATTAAGACTTATTTGCAACTCGGTTTTGTGCCGCTGCTCTTCGCTGCCGACATGCACGACCGTTGGCAACGGATCTGTGATCAACTGAATTGGCCCTTCGCCCCTGCGGATTGGCCTACTGCCCGCGATTATCACCTGGAAGTGGAGTAGCTTATGCAACTTGACCCGCGCCGCGAGCGTCTGCTCAAGCAGACCTTTCTCGATTACCAGCAGACCGCCGAGTTTCTCAAGAACCCGCTGATCTTGGAGCGCGCCCAGGGCCTCTACTATTGGGATGTGGAGGGCAAAGAGTACTTCGACGCCATCGGCGGCATCTTTGTGGCGGTGCTGGGCCACGGCCATCCGCGCATTTTGGATGCCATGCGCAAGCAGATGGAGATCATGAGCTTCGCCCCACCCTTACATGGCGTCGCCAATGTCACCCTCGACTTTGTGGAACGGTTGGCAAGCGTCACGCCGGGGACACTCGATTACATCAAGCCTTTCAGCGGCGGCTCTGAATCGCTGGAGGCGGCACTCAAGTTCGTTCGCCAATACTTCAAACAGAGCGGACACCCTGGCAAGTACAAATTCATCAGCCGCTATTATGGCTATCACGGCGGAACGTTTGGCGCAATGTCTGCCAGCGGTACGGGCAAGCGCAAAACGCCCTTCGAGCCGCAAATGGCCGGCTTCCTCAAAGTCTTCCCGCCCACCTATTATCGCGATCGCTTCGACTCGTGGGAAGCGTGCAACCGATTCTGCGCCCGCATGTTCGAGGACGTGATCCTGCTCGAAGATCCCGAAACCGTGGCGGGGATCATCGTCGAGCCAATTGGCAACACCGGCGGCATCATCACCCCCACGGATGAGTATTTTCAGATCCTGCGCCAGATCTGTGACCACCACAACGTCATCCTCATCTTCGACGAGATCATCACCGGTTTTGCGCGCACGGGCAACATGTTCGCTGCGCAGACCTTCGGCGTCACCCCTGACATTATCTGCGGCGGCAAAGGACTCTCCAGCGGCGCCATTCCGCTGGGCGCGATGATGGCCCGCGCCGACATGGCCGACGCCTTTTACGGCGCGCTGGAGGATGATGTCCACTTTGCGCATGGACATACTTTCGCCGGGAATCCGCTCGCCTGCGCCGTGGGGCTGGCCGTCCTCGACGAGATCGAGGAATCGGGGCTTGCCCACAAGGCGCAAGAACTGGGCGACTATCTGGCCGGTAAACTCGAACAGCTCAAACGCTACGGTGTGATCCGAGAGGTGCGCGGCAAAGGGATGCTGCGCGGCGTCGAACTGGTGAAGGACACGGGCAGCATGGCTCCCTTTCCTGCGTTAGGCTATGCGCTCAAACGCGCCGCCCTCAAGAATGGGCTGATCATGCGTATCGATCCCTCCTGGTTTGCCGTCGCTCCGGCCCTCATCGCCGAAAAATCCGACATTGACGAACTCTATGATCGCATCGATCGATCTCTGGCCGACGCGTTGGAAGAGGTGGGATAGGCGAGTTGCGAGGGACGAATTGCGTAGCGCGTAGACGATTGTCACCGACCACTTGCAAACCTGCAATCCACCAATAGTCATCCGCTTGCATATCTTAATGACATTGTAAGGCTATGATAAGGGTAGAATCGATAGGGTGTGTTCAAAATGAGTTGGCCGTCTGGGTAGGGATTTGGGTGGACGGCTCACAAATATCGTCCGCGTAAGCCATTGCGCGTCTGCCGTCCACCCAAACCCTTACGAATCATCAACCTATTCTGAATACACCCGAATCGATGTAGCATATTCTTGGGGTAGATCTCATCGCTGAAGCGTTCCTAACTAAACTCTACCACGAAGCAGTAATGTGGGTGAATCAGGTCTCTCTTGTGATGTGGAAGAGCATCCGGCCTAGATAGCAGATGGCAGACAAACGTTCCTCGACTCCTAAATCACCCCGAGCTGGCGCAACTCTTCAATCTCCTCATTCATCATCCCCAACCGTGTTTGTAGAATTGTTGCTGTGTGTTCGCCTAAAAAGGGCGGCGCCATCTGAATGTGAGGGGGTGCGTGGGTCAGTTTCGCCACTGGCCCTACCACTTTCACCGTCTCGCCTCGATTGTTTGTGATCTGTTGCACCATGCCACGCGCCGCCGCCTGCGGATCGGACAACGCCGCCGGGATATCGTTGACCGGACCACACGGAATATCCACATCAAGAAGGCGCTCGATCCAAATGTGGGTGGGCATCTGGCAGAATTCAGCTTCTAGCAATGGGATCAGCGCGGCGCGGTGTTCCACACGGGCAGGATTGGTGGCAAAGCGCGTGTCGCCGATCCATGCGTCTTTGCCCAAGCGTCGACAAAGTGCGGCAAACTGACGATCATTGCCAACAGCCAGCATCAAATGACCATCCGCCGTGGCAAAAGTCTGGTAGGGGACGATTGCGCCGTGGGCGTTGCCGTAACGGGCGGGTCTATTCCCCGAAACCAGATAGCTGCTCGCTACGTTCGCCAGCCATCCTAGTTGGGCGTCAAAGAGAGCGATATCGATAAAGTCGCCTTCACCCGTGTGCGCTCTTCTGTGTATAGCCGCCAGGATGGCAATCACAGCATGGAGCCCGGCGGTGATATCCACAATGGCGACGCCCACCTTGAAGGGATCGCCCTCAGCAGGCCCAGTAATGCTCATGACGCCACCCTGCGCCTGGATCACCGTGTCGTAACCAGGGCGGTCGCGATAAGGGCCATCCTGACCGTATCCGGTAATGGCGCAGTAGATCAGCCCGGGGTTGATCGTGCGCAGATCCGCATAACTCAGCCCCAACTTTGCCATTGTCCCCACTTTAAAATTCTCGATTAATACATCCGACTCGGTCACTAGTCTGCGCAGGATCGCCTTTCCTCGCTCATCTTTAAGATTGAGCGTCATACTCTGTTTATTACGGTTGGCGGCGAGGAAATAGGCGCTCTGCCCATGTGCAGTGAAAGGAGGTCCCCAATGGCGGGTATCGTCGCCCAGGCCAGGCTGCTCGACCTTGATGATCTGCGCCCCGAAATCGCCCAATACCATCGACCCATAAGGGCCAGCCAGCACACGTGAGAGGTCCAATATAACGATATCAGAGAGCGCGCCGATCATATCGATCCTTTCGGATTTGGGCAGAGGGGCTGGAAGTGTTAGAGTTGCTGTTGGCAATGCACAAATGCAGAATGGGGAATGCGTAATGGATTGAGTCCTGATCCTTGATTCCCCTATCCCTCTTCACCGATCACCAATCACTATTTTAGACGAAAGGTTTTCTTATGAAACAGTATACCAAAGCTCCTGACATGGTCATTGATGCCAAAAAGAAATATACGGCGACGATCAAGACGAATCGCGGGGAGATCATTATCGATCTCTTTGCCGATAAGACGCCACGCACGGTCAACAATTTTGTCTTCCTGGCGCGCGATGGTTTCTATGATGGCATCAAATTTCACCGAGTGATCCCCGATTTTATGATCCAGACTGGCGATCCCGAAGGAACCGGGCGTGGTGGTCCTGGCTATAAGTTTGCCGATGAATTTCATCCATCCCTGCGGCACAGTGGTCCGGGTATTCTGAGCATGGCCAACGCTGGCCCCAACACTAATGGTAGCCAATTCTTCATCACCCACGTCAAGACCGATTGGCTCGACGATCGTCACAGCGTCTTTGGCAAAGTCCGTAGCGGCCAGGAGGTAGTAGATTCAATCCGTCAGGGCGATGTCATGGAGTCGGTAACGATCACAGAGGGGTAAAATCAACGCCCGAATGCGACATCGTCCTAATGGCAGTCATCGGAGCGGTATCAGGACGGTGTAGAATCTCCAAAAATCACAAGCCCACCTAGTGGCCCTTACTAGGTGGGCTTGTGAAAGCGTAGTTGCCTTCTGTATCATATTGGCTGGCAACCCTTACTGCAACGGGGAGAATCCCTACCCCTTTCTCAGCCTGGATTTTAGGAAACTTTCCTAGCCATGCCATCCTCATGGAGGCAACAAAAAAGGACGGCATGGATGCCGTCCGATGAGAACAAAGAATCA
>JAHBVG010000142.1 GCA_019637695.1 Caldilineaceae bacterium
CCACCCACGGCTGCGCCACGAAGCTCTCCATCAACTGCCGAAAGATTGCCCGATTCGAGAAGAGGATCTTGTACCCGCTGTCGTGGATGTTCATCTCTCCTCCATTTGGTGTTTTTTCTTGTTCCCTCCAGTCTATCCGAACAAGCGTTCTTGTCAAATTACTAGATTCAGTAGTTCACGATTTACGCTCTCACTGGGTCACGGGGCCGGTGAAGGCCGGTCCGTGACCGGCCCAGAGCGCATGGAATCGTGAATTTCTGAGATTGGCTAAACCTAGATGTTCTATCTCCTGATGTTCGACACCGCCCTTATCCCTATGCTATAGTTTTGCCAGTCTGTGCCGTACACTTGTTCGATTCGATGCGTGAAATAGAAACCGCCGTGCCACAATTAACTGACCCTTGGGAATCTCATCCGAATTTTTTCCTCTCATTCATGGGACGGGATCTGCCTGCTTCTTCTCTATTGGATCAAGCCCTGGCGCGCAAACTGCCTCATCTACGCAGTTCAATTGACCGGCAACCCTCACATGACTATGCGCAGATCGATCCCTCGCTGCCTGTTATCCTTGACGCCACGACACCCCCGCCCTCTATGAACACAGGCTATGCGGGGATGACGTCTGCTCAACGCGGTTTCTTTTACCGATGGACAATCAACCCAACTGCGGCGGCGGCGGCGGCCTATCAACGACTCTATCTAGCTCACATGGAAATGGCCCTTCTACGTGAGGATCTGGCCCAGTCGGCGCGCAAACATCTGCTCGATCTGATGACGAGTCAGGGCTGGGATGCTAACATCGAACTGGCGCGGACAGCGCTGCTGGCAGGTTGGCTGGCGCAAGATGGACGCTATCTTGCGCAGGTGATCGCCGATGGTCACTTTTCCGCGGCGTTGATGGGAGTGGGGCTGGGCTGGCAGGCGCTGTTAGCGTTCCCGTTGCACGCCGCCGAATCGATCAACGCGCACCGGATCTGGCAAACGAGAGGAGCATTAGCGCCATCCCCCTTGCCAGAGGCCGAGATCGTTCAGTTGAATATTGACTCGCTACGGGCAACGCTGGGCGCGGATCCCCTGCGCTATGCGCTGAATCGGCTCATGGACACGCATCCAGTTCAAGAAGGCGAGACGCCCACATCTGACTCTCTGCTCGATCAGTGGCGCGGCCCATGGGAGGCGTGGCGCAGCGCCCATCGCGATCTACAGATCTGTTTACCGCAGCCTAATCTGCGTTCGTACCTGTCGCCGCTGCTGACCGAGTTGCTGCAACACAGTCATCCTGCACCGCCGTTCCCGGTCGTACCGCAGGCGGAAGAAGAGGAAGAGAGTGCAGACGAAGAAGATGGTGTTGACGCTGCCACGCCCAACTGGTATCTGGTGTTGGAATTCAGCGAGAGCCGATCTCAATTCTATGATTATGTCGTCTTTCAGGCGCAGAAGCAGCCCAACTACCGTATGTTGATGGACGAAAACCGTCAGATCGTTCATCGGCTGCTCTATCAAAAACGGCAGATGCGCCAATTCTGGCGGCTGTGGGATTATGTTCAGAATTGGTCGAGTACCAAAGTCTATCTCAACGGCCAGGAGTTGGAGAAGTGGAAGATCTGGCCGTATTCGCAATATTTAAGAGGATGATGGCGTAGTGCGTAGTGCGTAAGCAATTGTTGCCTGCAACCTGCCAACCTGCAATCTGCAACTTGCTCGATGTTTGCCTTTCGTCTGCGGTCTGCGGTCGGTCGTCCGCCGTCCATTTGGAACAACCATGCAACACGAACTCGAAACCTACATCCGCTCTCGATATCCGCTGCTTTGGGTGGTGACGCCTGAGGAGGAACGCGCGCAAGCGGTGATCGAAAAGGTCGCCATTAATTTACGCCGACGGCTGCTGCATTGGAGCATCACCGGCGGCGAGTCCAACCCGGCCTTGCCTGGGCAGAGCGACCGCGGCAAGCGCGATCCGCTGGCTATGCTCAACGCCATCCTTGAGGAGAGCGACCCGGCGATCTGGGTGCTCAAGGATTTCCACCCCGTTCTCAAGGATGTGAATGTGGTGCGGCGGCTGCGCGAGGTGGCCTTTGCCCTGCAAAAGAGCAAAAAGACGGTGATCCTCCTCGGCCCGGTACTCAAGATCCCGCCGGAGTTGGAAAAGGAGATCACGGTGGTGGATTTCAGCCTGCCCAGCGCCGAGGAATTGGACAAGTTGCTGGTAGAGATCGAAACGTCGGCGCGGCAGAACGAGGGGATGCAGGTCGATCTCAACCGCCGCAGCCGCGATCAGTTGATACGCGCCAGCCAGGGGTTGACGATCACCGAGGCATCGAACGCCATCGCCAAGGCGATCATTGAGGCAAACGGGCGGCTGGACGAAGAGGCTGTGGCCGCGGTGACCGCCGAAAAGCAGCAGATCATCCGCAAGAGTGGGCTGCTCGAATTCTACGCCAGCCAGGATCGCCTCGACGATGTGGGCGGCGTGGCCTCGCTCAAAGAGTGGCTGCGCAAGCGCGTGCGCGCCTTCAGTGAGTCGGCGCGGGCCTTTGGGCTGCCCGAACCCAAGGGGATCTTACTCGTAGGCGTGCAGGGCTGCGGCAAATCGCTGGTGGCGAAATCGGTGGCCAATGCATGGCGGCTGCCCCTCCTGCGGTTGGATGTGGGGCGGCTCTTCGCGTCGCTGGTCGGCTCTAGCGAGGAGAACTTGCGCAACGCCATCAAGGTGGCCGAATCCATCGCGCCGGTGGTACTCTGGGTGGACGAGATCGAGAAGGGATTCAGCGGGGTGGGCAGCAGCAACGTTAGCGACGCGGGGACGGCGGCGCGCGTCTTCGGCTCGTTCATCACCTGGCTGCAAGAGAAGAACGCCCCCGTCTTTGTCATTGCCACGGCCAACCGCGTCGATCAACTGCCGCCGGAACTGGTGCGCAAAGGGCGCTTCGACGAGATCTTCTTCGTCGACCTGCCCGACGCCGCCGAACGCGCCGAGATCTGGCGCATCCACCTGCTCAAACGCAACCGCAACCCCGGCGACTTTGATCTCTCCACCCTGGCGATGGCGTCGGATGGTCTCTCTGGCGCGGAGATCGAACAGGCGCTGATCGACGCTCTCTACGACGCCTTCGATCAGAATCGTCCGCTGCAAATGGGGGATCTATTGGGCGTGCTGCAAGAGAGCATCCCCCTCAGCACGATGATGCAAGAGGAGATCGACGGTCTGCGGGCGTGGGCGCAACAGAGAGCGCGGCGGGCAAGTTAGGGATCGGGCACAGTCGGCTTGAAGAGCGCATCGGCAGTGTCATCGATCTCGCATAGCATGTCGTGCGTATTCCGTATCAGGTACGGAATACGCACGATGCCCTACCCTACCGAATCACTGTGGGCAGATAGATCACCTCGGTGAGCGGTTCAACTTCAAAGCTCCCTACATTGGAGATCTGCTCTTGTGGCGTGGGGTTGCGCACGGCAACGCCCACACTGCGGCCCTGGGCAAGCCGCGTAGCGTCGATCTGCGCCGTCAACTGACCGCTATTGACAAAAGTAGTGGGCAGCGGATCACCATTCCACAACACCTGGGCGTCGGCGGCGAAGCGCTGACCCGTGACGGTGAGCGTCGTTGCGCCACTGCCTGCGGAAGTCCGCTCTGGCGAAAGCGAGGTAATGGTGGGCGGCAAACCGATCACGGTGAAGGGCAGGCCGTTGGATTGGAAGCTGGCGGGAGCAGGCGACTGTACGCGGACAGTGACGTTGGCGGCGCTGCTCAACTGGGCGGCTGTCACCGTGGCCGAAAGCTGTTCACTGCTGATCACCGTCGTGGACAGGGGCATGCCGTTCCACAGGACGGTGACGCCCGCCACAAAGTGGTTGCCTTGCACCGTCAGCGTGAAGGGCGAACTCGCCACCGTGGCCGTGTAGCGGTCCAGCGCGGTGAGAGTCGGCAGCGTGCCTAATGTGGCAGCGGACCAGCGCTGCGGACTGTCATCCGCGGCGAAAGGCCAGGCGACGGCGCCGTGACGCAGGCTCAGACCGATGGTGTGATCCATGCCGTTGATCACGGCGGCGTCGATACGCAACTCAGCGGACCAACCATTGGTGTCGCTGCTCACCTGGGCGGATAACCCATCCGGCCCCGGCGACGTGAATCCGCCCGCGCCATTCCCTGCCGTGGTGATCACATCACCATCTTCCTCGGCAAAGAAGCCATAGTCATCTGGCTGGGCCAGCGCGTGCCGGCTGTGATCGACGTCAATGGTCAACCCCGCCGCTTCACCTCCTTTTTGCAGACCCACAAAACAGGCCCACAAGTGATTATTCGTGCGCAGCAGATAGGCGGTGGCGTTTTCTCCATTGGCATAGCGGGCCAGCGGCATACGGACGGCATCGGCATAAGCTGCATCATGGCAGAAGCCGTCGAGGAGAGGCGCGCCGGTGGCGGGGATGCCCAGCGCGGCGATCTCGAAGGTGGTGGAGATCGCCACCGTCTGGCTGCCATCGCTGGCGCTGAGACGGGCCGTGTGCATCCCCGATCCCAGCCCGTGGATAAGCCGATCCACGCCTGTGCCCGCCGGTTCTCCGTTCACTGTCCAGACCAGCGCAGGCTCGTCCAACCCGCCTGTCTCTGGATCCAGCCCGCCGCCGCTGAGAACCACTGGCCCGGCGGCGAACGTCTGCCCAGGCGTCGGCGCAAGGATAAAGGGTTGAGGTGGGCGGTTGGGCACGCTAAAGAGCGGCGAATTGGCGATGCTGGTGTTGTAGCCGTCGCTGGCGATGACGCGAATCTGAGCGGTTTGGCCGTTGCTGCCCCGCAATGATCCCAGATCGGCCAGGGCCAGCCGGTTTCCGCCCCTGCCCGCGGGGAAGTCGGTGATCAGCGTGTGCCAGTGTGCGCCGCCATCATAGCTGTACTGCACCGTGAAGAGCAGATCGTCGCCGTCGGGGTCATTGGCCGTCCACTCGATAACCAGATTTTCATCGATCACCGCGCCGCCGATCGGCTGTTGGATGGCGACCACGGGTGCAGCCATACCCGGCGTCAGGCTGTCGATCACTGTCCCGTCGGCCAGCAATTCCACCCGCGCCACTTGACCGGCAGGGGCATTGAAGACCGCTGAGAAGAGCGCCGGATCGCTGGTCTCGCTATGGTCGTCCAGCGGGGTGAGCGTTAGCGGCTCTTCGTGGAGGATAGCATCGTTGGCCCCACGTAGTCGCAGTTTGTAGATGGCATGGGGTGCATCATCGTGGCGGGTGGCAGTCCTCAATGTCTGCGGCGGCAGCGCTTCTTGAGGCAGCACGAGCAGATAATTGAGCTTGCCGTCGGGCAGGACGTTGTCTACAAACCCTGCGGCGTAAACCACCGTGCCCGTCAGCTGGGCGTTTGCCGTGGCTGTGCGCGTTGCGAATTTGTTTAACAATGCGCGCCAGGTGTAGTCGCTGGTCCAACGGTTACCGGCATAGGACATGAAGTCCGCGGCCTGGTTGGGGGCAATCGGCATCTGCGAGCGAACATCAAACCCGTAATAACTCGTGGGGCCGGTGTTGGCAAGTTGGCAGGGCGGGTAAGGATAGTTGTTGTCGATATCGTCGGGATTGTTGCAATTCACATGTTTGCGCCCGTGGTTGTGTCCCAATTCCTGGGCCATGGTGCTACCTTCGCTCACGGCATTCCACGCCGATGACATGGGGTTGGGCGTATGAGCAGGCAACTGCACCCAGGATTGGTTGCTGATGGTGCTGGCATAGCCCGCAGCGCCACCGTTATTGGCCGCCGGATGCACCATACCCATAAAGTGGACCGGAGCGCCGATATCGTCGCACACATCCGGGTTGAAGGAGAGTTGGGCGCGGGTCCACAGCGAGACGATCACCTTGTCGCGGTCGGGGATGCCGTTGGTGAGGCCCCAGCCATCTTCCAATTCATAGGGACCGTAGCACGGATAGGGGAAGGGGCCAGCCCAGCAGACCTGCAACTCCTCCACCGGATTGGTGTCGCGGAAGACCCAAACATCGGGGACAGGCCAGAGCGTCTCGAAGCGATCCACCATTGCCCAGAAATTGGGATCTTTGATGCTGGGCAGGGGCGTATGGGTGCGCACAGGGACCGTCCACACACAGACGGGCGGTTGGTTTTGGAAAACAAGATTGGCCGTCAGCCTGTTGTTATCCCGGTTGGGATCCGTGTGGGCCATGCGCGGATCGACCTCGGCGCGCAGGGCAACCGTGCCGGAGGTCCAACTGGCGGGAAGCAGAAAATACCAGCCGTCGTCCAGGCGGGCGCGGTCATAGCCGACACCAGTGCGCAAGGGACGCAGCCCGTTTACCGGCGTCAGCGGTGAGCCGGGCAGATCAATGCCGTTGCGCGTGCCGTAGAGTTTGGCCTCTACCACGGTGGTATTCGGTCCGCTGGACTGGGTGGCATAAAAGCGTACATAGGTGGTCTTGTTCGCTACCAGGGGGGCGGCGTTGGCCGTGTTTTGGATGGCCTGGGTTATCTCCCAGGCGTCGGCCATAAAATCGCGGGTGATGGCGCTGGCTGTCAGCGGCAGGCGGAAGATACCCTGTCCGCTGATCTGCGGCTCAATGGCAAAATAGAGGTTGCCATTGGCAATGGCGAGAAAGCGGTTGACCCGTGGCTGGTTGACCACGATATCCACGGCGTCGCCGCTGCTTAGGGGTCGGCGACGGATCTTACCGTCGGGCGTGGAGACATTGAAGAAGCGTTCGCTCCAAAAGAGGTGGCTGCCATCACTGATGGGATAGCCGATCACCCAATTGGTGGCGGCGGTGTAGATCGTTGTGGCGGGGTTGAAGCAGACGGTGTTGACGCCGCAGGCGCGCCGCCGGATCTTGTATTCATTGTTGGCGCCGCTCACTGTGCGCTCCACCCAGTCCAGAGTATAGGTAGGGTTGGCCAGGTTGCCGCCTGTGCGGTAGATCATGCCGTAGCCGCTGGTGTTGGCGGCAAAAGGCGAAAACTGGGATCGGGTATCGGCGCAGGGCAGCGTTTCGCAATTGGTGCGGATCGACCAGACGCCCGTGCTGTCGATCCAATAGACGGTGGCGCTGATAACCATTACATCGGTAGGGCCATTGGCCGTGTTGGCGACGGTTTCGATCCCGCCGCCGTTGCGGGGAACGCGCAGTACCGTCTGGCCGTTGAACGAAACCCAATAGACGTGACCGCCGCTGATCTCCAGTGGTGTACCTCTGGAGGGTTGCTGGATGAAGGAAATATCCACAATCGGCTGAGGTGTGTAGGGTTCTGTCAGGGGGATGCGCTCCAGCCGCGCCTCGAATTCATCCTAATAGTAGACGCCATCATCCGCCGCCGCCAGGTTGAGATAGGTGAGACATGATTCGGCAGTGGTGGTCTCCAGGGTGCGGAGGATGCCGCCCGCCACGGGCTGGCGTTTGAGCGTACTGGGCGGAGGGAGTTCCTCGGCAAAGCAGGTGTTGGCCCAATAGAGCAGGCCACTGTGCAGCGACCACTCTTCCACCGTGTCGCTGACGACAGGGGTGGGCGTATCTGTGGGCGTGTCCATCTCGGCCTGGGCTGGCGTCGGGCTGTTCAACAGCCAGAGGATCAAAAACAGGAGCAAAAACCGGTACAGATGTTGAACCGCAGCGTTCTTTTTCATAGGGAAAGTCTCCGTGGGGGATACGGTACAACCAACCATCAATTGGTGGATTGGTGAGGCTGTTTGAGTGTAGCACAGGGAGGGTCAGCACAACAAGGAGCTTCCGTAGTTCACGATTTGGGATTGAAATTGCGGAGTGAGTACGCCTCGTGCGGGTAGGACGGCACGTGGGCGTGCCTATTCCGCTGGAATTTACGCAAAATCGTGAATTACTGGGTTTGTGATCTCCTACAAAATGATCTATTGCTTGATTTGAGACATCGGATAGAATTGGGTGAGAGATCGAATAGACAGAGAATAGCCTGCGCGGAGTAGGGTTCACGCATCAACGGGGATACCGGCGTGGTTGCGAAACTCATTGCGCATCAAGTCCAGCCCAACCTCGGTGTGAATTGCTGATTTCCGAAAAACCATCCCATCGCCTCTAGAAACGATCTAGAAACGATTGGTTCATTAAAATTCACTTTCAAACAACCCGAATTTCACCGGGAGTGCCTGTGATTGAATCACAAACCACAAGCCGGAAGTTCACTGTCATCCATCACTTAAAGGAGAGATCACCATGTTCCATCGCCGCTTGTTTCATGCCAGACTGTTGATTGTCCCGATCTTGCTTGTACTTGCCCTATCGATCACATCCATTCTTTTCGCTTCACCCAGCGAGGACGAGCCGACAAATACAGACGCTGGACAGCAAACATACTTCATCTACCTCCCCAGTATCTCCAATCAATCGGGCACAGCAACCGCCAGCAGCGCTACGCTGGTACAGCCCCCAGCGGTGCAGCAACTTGGCGGTCTGGCCGGGGTATTGGCGGCTGGATTCGCCATCGGTGTTGCCCTCCTCTTCTGGCGCGAACCCGAGGAGGAAGGTACAGAAGAGATGGGTCGATTAGGCGATTGAGAGATTGAGGATGGGGTCAATCGTGCGTATTGCAGCTTCCGTCGAACGGGAAAGCCAATTCATCACCCAGATCATCCAACGGGGTGGACAGGCGTTGATCCTGGCCTTGCCGTTGTGGATCGATCCGTGGGCGGCGCTGCCTTTTGAACCGGCCAAAGCAGCGCTGCTACGCTGGGGAGTCGTGGCGCTGACGTTGATCGCGCTGCTTGGCATAGGCATCTCGGCGGAGGTGCGCAGGATTTTTGCACGCAACCTCCGCCAGACCTGGCCTTTTGCCGCGACAGTGTTGCTCTACCTGGGCTGCATCGCCCTGTCCACAGCCTTTTCGCTATCCCCGCGGCAAAGCCTGTGGGGGCTGAGCGATGGGCATGGATTGGCGACGCTGACGAGTATGATCCTCCTTTGGGCGCTGCTTGTAGCGAGCCAGCGGACCGAACGAGATCAGACAGCACTGATCGATCTCCTCCTGGCCGGGAGCGCGCCGATCTGCCTCTACGCGCTGATTCAAGCCGCCGGATTGGATCCGCTGACATGGCGCACCGATTCGGTCTCGCCGGTGCATTCCACGCTGGGGCGATCCAATTTCCTGGGCGCGTATCTGGCCGTCCTCTTGCCGCTGACGCTCTACCGGCTGCACTGTGCGTGGATCGCCCACCCGCGGTCGAGGGATCGCCGTGTGCTGAGGTTGGCGGTCCTGCTCAGTCTGCAAACCCTCTGTCTGCTCTTCAGCCTGGCCAGGGCTGCCTGGCTGGCCGCTGCCGCCGGCGCGTGGATCTTCTTTTGGCTGATGCCAAACCCACGGCGGAAAAAGGCGATCTTGATGATCGGTGTAGCCGCCATCCTGGCCCTCACAGTTCTAGTTGGCGATCAGTTGGGGCGGAGCGGGTGGTTTGCGTCCACGGATCGATCTACGGAGATCCACGCCAGCGCGGAGAATGCGGAGTATGCCGAGGTACGCACCGAATCGCTGGCCCGTCGCGTCCTCATCTGGCGGGCGACGTTACCGTTGATCGCAGAGCGTCCACTGCTGGGATATGGACCGGAGATCTTCGTCACTGTTTTCAATGAACGCTACCCGCCCGGTTCGCTCTACGCTGGCCGCGATACTCTCGTCGACGATCCGCACAATCAGCTTTTGGAAACCCTGATGGCTGCCGGTCTGGTGGGGATGATTGCCTGGCTCGTGCTGTTGGGCGTCCTCGGTTGGGGTTTGATCGTACAGGTGCAGCAACAAAATGGTCAGCGTCAAAGAGTAGCTTCCGCCTGTCTGGCCGCGCTGGTTGCCTATGGGGTGCAGGCCCAGTTCAACCCGGATGTAATTGCTGTTTCCATGTTATTTTGGATAGTAGCCGCGGTGAGCCTGATCCGCGCAGATCGCTGATCTCGCTACAAATCACTCAGGAAAACAATAGAGCTAGCGGGAATCAGGCTGAGACCAGTTTCGGCAGGGGTGGGGTCTGGGGATTGAGGGAAAGATTGACGGTCAGAAAATCGCTCACTGGTGGCGTGGTGAGTACGTCCAACACCGCCCGCCACAGATCTTCGGGCAAATGGCGCAGATTGACCAGCGAGACCGAGATGGGTTGGTGCTGGCGGCGGGCCATCATGCGCTCGTAGCTGATGAAGGTCAAGCCAACCGCACGCGGTGGAACACCCGTAGCTTTGCCCGTGTCCAACCGCAATAGCACATTCTCAGTTAATACAACGCCCATCACATGCTCGCCCCGACCAAACGAGATATAAAGTACATCGGCATCTTCATCGTAATTGACTTTGATTTCGCTCATCTAGATTTTAGAAATACTGAAAATATAGGCAGTGGTCACAAACTTCTCTTCCTGCACCGCCCCATCTGGCTGATTGCGCCAACGGAACCGAACACAGACGATGAGGTAATTGCTTTCGCCCGGTAAATCGGGATAGAGTCGATATTATTGATAGCTGTTGACATCATACATATCTTGTCGCCGTAGCCCGGTGCGAATGGTTTCAGCAATATAGTCGAAAAACGGTTCAACTTCCGCATGATTGTCCGGATCGATAATATGGACCCACCGCTCCCAAGTCAGGTAGATCTCATTCCCGTAGCGATCACGAACAGTCCAGGCTTTACCACTCGGCATAGGGCTTGTCAGTATTTAAATCTGATCATTGCTCATGCTGTTAGTATAGCATGATGCCTAGAGCGCACCAAACTGACGCGAACAAGGTCCAACCTAGAGTTTTTGCGGATGGAGTCACTTCTACAACATGAACCATGCTCGATTTGAGAAACCAAACAGGGTTGGAATAGAGGTCGAACAGACTACGAAGAGTCCGCATGTTATAAAATTTAGGCATCAACGAGGTTACCTACGTGGGCGCGAAAATCCTTGCCCATCACAGATCACAGCCTAACCTCAGCGTATAGCTTTGAGTTTTCGCAAAACCATCTCACCCTTTTGGAAACGATCTAGAAACGATTAGTTTGGTAGTCTGCTGGCATCGCTTTATAAGTTGATCCCCACACAGGAGGACCCAATGACACACCCGATTCCTCTCTCGAATGATCTACCGGCCAAAGCCATCCTCCGCCTGAGCATCGGGCTGTTGCTCTCGATTGTCGCTCTTTTTTGGTTGGGACCTGCCGCAGCCAACGCGCAGGGCAGTTGTCCCAATCCGTACACTGTGCGCAGTGGCGACTATTGGACGCGCATTGCCCGCGAATGTGGCGTCACGTTGCAAGCGTTGTACAACGCCAACCCAGAGCTGCGCGCCCGGCGCGGCGACGCCATCCGCCCTGGGGATCAGGTGATCATCCCCATCAGCGCGCAACAGTCGCCCCCAACACCCACGGCGCGTCCGGCGGCCACGGCGATCCCATCCCCGACGCCGACGCGAACCACCCCCACCACGCGCCAGGACTATGGCTTCTACTACACCGTTGTGCGCGGGGACACGTGGAGTACGATTGCCGCCCGCTACAATATGGCCCTGGAAGATCTATACGCCTATAACGGCGTCTGGATCGAATATTATGGGGATCGCCGTCGCATTGAGCCGGGAGACAACATCCTGATTCCTGGTCGCAACGGCGAAACCATCATCCCCCGTGGCACAACGTACACCTTCCAATCCGGGGATACGATCTTCCGCATCGGGCAGCGCACAGGCTATTCCCTCGCCCAACTGGAGGCCGCCAACCCCGGCGCGTGGACCAACCGCAACGTGATCCGCCCAGGCACGCGGATTGTCATCCCGGCGAGTCCCAGTACAATCGGCTCATCGCCGCCATCCATTCCCACGGCTGTCGGCGGGCAACCCTGCCGGGCGGACAATACCCCCTACGCAACGAATATAACGGTGGGTGACCTCATCGAAGTGGTCAGCTTTGGGCCGAACACCGATCCCAACATTGT
>JAHBVG010000143.1 GCA_019637695.1 Caldilineaceae bacterium
ATCTTATCAAACTCGTCAATTCAAGATTGGGCTGGTACTAGGTGCAGATGGTGGAGACGTGGTCGCGGACCGTCGGGGCTGTCGTCTTCGTCCAATGCCAGCACTTGTGCCGCATCCGTTAACGTCCAACCGCCCTGAAAAACGCTCACCCCGCGCAAGACGCGTTGTTCCTCGGGGGAAAGCAGACGCCACGATTGGTTGAAGAGGGCGTGGATACTGCGATGTCGTTCGGGGAGGTTGCGCAAAGGAGTCGTCAATAAATCGAGGCCCTCACGCAGATTCTGGCGAATCTCGGCGCAGGACATGACACGCACCCAACTTGCGGCCAATTCAATCGCCAACGGCATCCCCTCCACCTGGCGGCAGGTGGCGACAATCAGATCTTCCTGACCGACGCTACGAAAAGTAGCGTGGACGCGCTGGGCAGTGTGCAGAAACAACTTGCAGGCATCGCTTTGCATCCCGCCCAGCAACGAAAGACCTGCAACGGGCAGCAGCCATTCCTCTAACAACTGGAGCCGTTGGCGGGACGTGACCAACATCTTGATGTGCGGCGCACGATGCAGCAACTGTGCAAGGGTCTCGGCGCCATCCAGCAGATGCTCGAAGTTGTCTAACACGAGCAGTAGCTTGCGTCCCTGTAGATACGCAGTGACCTGCGCCAACAGATCGCTGCTGGTTGTCTCCAGGTTGAGGCTTTGGGCAATGGCGACCAGCAGCGATTCGGTGGCAACCACAGAGTCCAATGGGACAAAGACAATGCCGTCCGGGAAGCGTGCGTTCTGCTGGGAGGCTGCGGCCAGAGCTATGCGGGTCTTACCCAACCCGCCAACGCCCAGCAGCGTCAGCAGGCGACAATCAGGATTGGCCAACAACTGCTCAATTTGTGCCAGCTCCGCCGCGCGACCGATGAAGGGGCGGGATTCGGGCGGCAGGTTGTGGTGGGAAGTAACGGTGACAGAGGACTCTGACGAAGAGGCCACCTTTTCGCCGTGCCATGCTGTCTCCTTGTCCAGTTCGCCGGCGCGAATCTGCACCGCCAGATCCGTCGTCACTTCATCCGGCGTCACGCCCAGATCAGTTTCCAACAGGTTACGACAGATTTCATATTGGGCGAGCGCCGCACCCCGTTGACCACTGCGGGCCAGCAGCCGCATCAATTGGCGATGGATGGGTTCGTGATAGGGATCGAGTTGCAGCAAGCGCTGTGCGTTGGCGATGACAGCATCCAGTTGGTCGGCATTGCTCTGTTGTGTAATCAGTTGCTGATAGGCAGTCAGCGCCACAACATGCAGCCGTTCTCGTTCGAGCAGCACCCACTGTTCATAGACTGGGCTGTCATCGAGATAGAGACCCGTCAGAAATTGGCCGTGGTAGAGAGCGGTTGCCGCAGCCAATTCACCGGCGGCTACGTGCGACTCAAAGTGCGCCACATCGAGTATCACCGGCGCCTCTGGATTGAGGGCCACGCTTTGGCGGGTGATCAACAGATAAGGGTCCAATTGCTGGCGCAGACGGTGGATGGCCACACGCAGATTGGCGCGCCCCTGTTCCTGCGGGCGCTCAGGCCATAGCAGTTCAGCCAGATAGTCACGCCCCAAGGGTCGGCCCTGGCAGGCCACGTAGAGGAAAAGGGCTTGTACCGTGCGTGTTTCGAAGGCGATAGGTTTCCCACGCGTGCCGACGGCTACGGCGATCTCACCAAGCGTGCGGATCGTCAAAGGTGCCGGCGTTGGTCCACCAGTTGTTCTCATTCGATCTATCCTCTGCAGGACCTTTCATTTTTAGGGTGGCTTTGGAACGATCTTGTAACGATCTCACCCTATTGTAGAGAGCAAGAAGCCATTTGGCAACTCATTTGGTCGGCATCATTTCCATCCACGAGGAGGAACCACTATGGAAAGAATACTTCCCCACGTCACCCGGATCTATCAGAACCACACATTGGACAGCGCCCGCTGGAATTGCTACCAGCCCTGTGCTGGTGATGTGGTCATTGCTACCTCGTACAAATCAGGCACAACGTGGATGCAGGAGATAGTGCGCCAGTTGATCTTCCAGGGCGCGGATGCGCCGCCGCGCCATCAGCTTTCGCTCTGGTTGGACGACCGTCGGAATCCCATTGATGAAGTAATCAGCAAACTCGAGGCCCAGCAGCACCGGCGTTTCATCAAATCCCATCTCCCCCTGGACGGGCTGCCTTTCTTTTCCGAAGTCCAATACATTGTGGTTGGACGAGATGCACGAGATGTCTTTATGTCCGTGTGGAATCATCACGCAAACTTCACACCGGATTTTCTCGAAAAAATCAACAGCATTCCCGGCCGTGTCGGCGCTCCAATGCCAGCCGCTCCAGACGACATCCACGACTTCTGGCGAGACTGGATCTGCCGCGGCTGGTTCGCCTGGGAAAGCGAGGGCTATCCCTGGTGGGGCAACCTGCACCACACCCAGAGTTGGTGGAACTACCGGCATTTGCCCAATATCCTTTTTGTCCACTACAACGATCTATCGGCGGACCTGACCGGAGAAATGCGGCGAATTGCCGCTTTTCTGGGTATTTCTCTGCCCGAGGAGAGCCTGCCGGGGATGTTGCAGATCCTCACCCTAGACGCCATGCGTGAGGAGGCAGTGCGCAATGAAGACCCAAACAGGCCATCGTCGTTCAAGGATGGTGCCAGAACCTTCTTCTTCAAAGGTACCAATGGTCGCTGGAAAGACGTACTTACCGCGGAGGAGGTGCAGATGTACGAGGAGAAGGCCGCACAGGTGCTGACGCCCGACTGCCGGGCGTGGCTGGAGCAGGGGCGGGTCGCGCTGTAGGCGATGAAGATCTGCGCGCTATTTGTGGAATTTTTGTGGAAAAATCAATTGCATCTGACAAAGCTCGCTGCTAATCTTTCAAAATTCCATCTTGCACTCTCTGAAATCGAAATTTCCCATTAGGAGACCCATCTATGACCGTCGATCTGCGCGCCCGGTTCGGCCAGATGTGTGCGGACGAACTCAGGCCGATTCTGGAACAAGTGTTGGGGACAGAGGCGACGCCGACTGATACGCCTGCGGCCGCCGAGATTGGACGCAGTGCCGTTAACTGCCATTTCTATCTCCCTCTCTGGTGTCACCGGCGTGGATTGGTCCGCTGGCAGCACCTGGCAACTGAGGTTGAATCCCCCGGCTTTGCCGGATTCTATCGCTATTACCCATTTGTTCCACCCACTGCATGATTTTCAGTCGTTGGTGTAGTCACTTGCGACTCGCACCTCATTCACAAAAGGAGCGTTGAACCTATGGCTATTGTCCAGATCCATGAACTGCCGGGCATGACGCGGGAGCAGTACGAACAAGGATTGCGCGCGCTGAATCTCTCTGGCCCACCTCCTGGCTCCCATCTCCACGCCGGTGGTCCTATGGAGGGCGGTTGGCGCATCGTCGAAGTGTGGGAGTCTGAAGCAGCGGCCAATGCCTTCTATGGCTCAGAGTCGTTTCAGCAGATGATTCGCAACACGGGGATTCCGGCCCCCACCATCACCAACTATCCAGTCGAGACCGTGAGGAAGTAAGCCAGCGTCCGGCAGCATCCGGGGTGGTTGCCTATTACGAGCAGCGCCAGGCGCTGGTGGAGAGGTACGGGCTGCAGGAATTCTCGTAGGGGCATGTGGTGGCAGGGGGATCGCTTTTCTTCTGTCGTATCTTTCTATCCGTCCCACCGCATGCTCCTATTGAGTTCGATCAATCGATCACCAGATCAGGAGCCTCTTGGGCCAGCTTTTTTCGCAGCCAATGTTGCAAGATGCTATTCAGCATGTCATTCTGAGCTAAGAGTTACGCAGAGATTTCAACAACGCCAGCATGACCATTGAGAGTGACGACGAGATGGTTGAGAACATTGCGACCGACGATACATTCATCTTCGGCGTGTACACCAGCAACGCGGACGGCAAAAAGCTGATGCGGACCGATATAGAGCTTGACGAGATACATATTTGCTGAACGGCCGCCACCCCATAGCCCATGTATACGGGCGGGGCCAACTGGTTTTGCGCCAATGGACTCTAGCAAATCGACCGGGAGCAATGTGCCATCCGAACCAGAGTCCAGTAATGCTGATACCGTAAGCTCGATGCCGCTTCGTTTTGGCAGGCTTACGCCCACCTCCAAAATGGGCATGGGAGGGTCATACGCATGATTGTAATCATAGCTGTAGATTCGGTTATTCAAAAGATACCTGCACGAAACGAATCGTGTAGACCTCTTCAATCGAAGGGCATACCTGTTTGATCAGGATGACTTCATCTGGGTACTGTTCGTCTAGCCGTAGGTAGAGTGTGAGTTGATCAGCGTCATGATCGACAAGCTGTCCACGACGAATACCAACGTATTGTTGAGGATACTGTTGTAAAAGGGTAGGGTGTAAAGCGCGAAATGCCTCCATCTCACGCGCGAGAATGCGATCTGCTTCGGCCCGTAACAGTTCACGAATCGCTTTCTCAACAAGCTCTTCCGGCGAGAGGTCTTGCTCATCGGCAACTTTTGTCAATTGTCGAGCAACCTGATCACGAATGGTTACAATCATCTGCCAACTCCCGAAAGGTTTAGTTGCTTTTCGCATTTAATTGGTGAAGGCTATGCGCCATTGACCATTCCTAGGATTAACAATTTGTTGTACTTTTTGAGCTTATCAGATCTGATGCAGATTGTACAGCGTTGCTTAAGATGAACTGATGCTCTATTGGTCGGTGTCCGGCGATATTGAGAGTTTGTATCTACTGGCAGAATATGTCTTGCCGTACTCCGCGGCATAGGAAGGAACCAACGATGACACAAGTACCCGAATCGAAGACCGCCGGGAAGGAAATTTATGGGCTGCGCGACACGCCTTTTCAGCGGCGCATGGCGCGACGCAGCGCCGAAAAGCAGGCCGCATTCCTCTTGCCCTATCTGCGACCCGGTATGCGCCTGCTGGATTGCGGCTGTGGGCCTGGATCGATCACCATCGGGTTGGCGAAAGTGGTGGCCCCTGGCGGGGTCGTGGGCGTTGACATCGATCCGGGCGAGATCGAACGGGCCAGACAACTGGCCACGGAACAGGGCATTGCCAACGTCCGGTTCGAGACCGGCAGTGTCTACGAACTGCCCTTTGCCGATGCCAGCTTTGATGCGGCCTTCTCCAACGCTCTGCTCGATCACCTTAGCGATCCGGTGACTGCCCTGCGTGAGATGCGGCGGGTACTCAAAGGGGATGGCGTGCTGGGTGTGCGCACAGCGGATCGAGATGGCTATCTGATGGCTCCCACGGATCCGCTGCTCGACAAATTCGGCGAGCGGGGCGAGAAACGCAAGAACACCCAGGGCGTCAGCGTGCGCATCGGCAAGAACATCCGCGCCATGCTGCGCGAGGCAGGCTTTGCGCACACGGAAGGCTCAGCCTCCTACGACTGTTACGGCAGCGCCGAGGAGGTGCGAAGTCTTGCAGAGTCCGCTGTGGATGGGCTGCAAGCAGAGTTGCGCAGAAGCAGCTCTGCCGCAGATGGAGGGCCGGATCGGTCGGAAACAGAAGCGGTGATCGCTGCCTGGCGGGCGTGGGGCGATTCGCCGGACGCCTTCTTCGCTATGAGTTTCTGTGAAGGGGTAGGCTGGTGCAGCAATGACGAAAGGGGAAACCAATGACACCCATCTTTCTCATCGTCCGGGCAAACGGTAGCGCCCACTTTCTACGAAGGGTGGCAGGCGCAGCGGGTGATCGACGCCGCGCTGGCTTCGCACCAAAGTGGGGAGTGGGTAACACTCTAGCCCACGGAGATTGGCGCTCGAACTGTGGTCTGTATTTGCAGGTTTAGGACTATGAAAATGAGCTTGATTGCCAGTGAACCATTCAACTCACACCAGCCGCCCATTCGTTGGCTGGGAGAGGCAGACTGCTGCGATCCGGCGCAGGTGGGCGGCAAGGCGGGCAACCTCGGCCGGCTGGCCCGGAATTACCCTGTGCCTCCCGGCTTCTGCCTGACGGCGGACGCCCTCGCGCAGCGCAGGCAAACGGACTATCAGGAAACCCTCTTGCATGCCTATGCGCTGCTCGAACAGTTCGTAGGGCAAGCGGAGCCTGGCGTCGCCGTGCGCTCTTCCGGGATTGATGAGGATGGAAAGAGCGCTTCGTTTGCCGGTCAGTACGAGACTTTTCTCAATGTGCGGGGCGCGGGCGGGGTGTTGGCTGCCGTGGAGAGATGTCTGCATTCTGCCTTTGCCCCCCGCGCCCTGGACTATCGCCTGCAGAACGGACTGAACAGCGCCGATGCTCGATTGGCTGTATTGGTGCAACAATTGGTCCCTGCCGACGTCAGCGCGGTGATCTTCAGCGCCAATCCGGTCAACGGCCGGCGCGATGAAATCGTCATCACTGCTAGTTGGGGGCTGGGCGAAAGTGTAGTGGGCGGCACAGTGACCCCGGACACCTATACCATTCGCCATCACTCTGCGGCGCGGATCAGCGCGCAGATCAGCGACAAAGCGCGCATGACCGTGCCCACCGCTACGGGAACCGCTGAAGTGCCCGTGCCCCGCCTGCTGCGCCGACAACGCACATTGAGCGACGCCCAACTTCTGGAGATGGCCCAGATGGCGACAGCGCTGGAGAGCGAAATGGGCTATGCCGTGGATCTGGAGTGTGCGTGGCATCGAGGAAAGCTCTTTCTGTTGCAATGTCGCCCGATCACCACCCTGACCGGGACGAGCCAGAATCAAAAAGCCAACCACTGAAACACTGAGAGTACTGAGGACTTCCTACTTCTTCCCTTCCTCTGTGAAACTCTGTGTCCTCTATGCCTCAGTGGTGGATTTTTCTTCCGAAAAACAAAAAAGTGACTGGTAGTGCCTGAACCCAACTTGTGCCGCACTTTTGTCGGAAAAGGAGACAATCGCTCATGGAATCTACACAGCCCGTACCCGGTCAACGAATCCCCGTTCCCGCCGACTTTCCCATCGAATGGCGCAAGCCAATGGATCCGGACATCTTCTGGATGCGGGATGTGATGCACTTCCCCTACCAGATTCTCCCCCTGGCCGCCTCCTTTGTGGAGCACATTCTCGAACCCAGTCAGAATCACGGCGCGACCAAAGTCGGGATGCCTGTACACTTTCATTGCCGGATATTCAACACCCAGTACTACTCCGCCACAACGCCGGTGCTGGGGGCAGATGGCAAACCGCCCCAGCCGCCAGCCGACGCAGACCCGATGGATCACCCGACGGTGCGTGCGGTGATGAACATTTCCGACTTTTGGGAGAATGCGTTGCTGCCAGAGACCAAACGTATTCTCGTCCACTGCGAAGCCATCGATCTGTCCGCTGCCACACCAGCGCAATTGGTAGGGTACTTTGACGACTTTATGGCGCAGGCCATCCGCTCCTGGCAGATCCATTTTGAAGTTGCTTTCACGATGCTGCTGGCGATGAGCCTCTTCGATGACTTCTATCAGGAAGTCTTCGGCGCAGATGCTCTGGGCGCATATCGGTTATTGCAGGGGTTGGACAACAAATCGCTGGAAACCAATCGAAAGTTGTATGCACTCAGCCGCACAGCCCGGCAAACGCCAGCGGTTGCTGCGATTCTGGAAACCCATCCAGCCGAGCAGGTGATGGCTGCGTTGCTGGCGTCAAAAGAGAGCCACCCCTTCCTGGAGGAATTGAATCGCTGGCTTCAGGAATACGGTCAACGCGGGGAGATGTACGACACGCTCACCAGCATCAGTTGGATCGAAGACCCGACGCCCGCCATCCGCAACCTGCAGGACTACATCCAGCGCGACGAGGACATTGACGCCCATCGCCAGGCCATGCAGTCAGAGCGGGAACGGCTGATTGGCGAAGCCCGGGCTGCGTTGGCGAGTTATCCCGAAGCTGTGCGGATGCAGTTTGAAGGGCTGTTGCGCAGCGCCCAGGCGGCCACTGTGATTCAGGAAGATCACCACTACTGGCTGGACCACCGGGCCACCTACCAACTGCGCCGGGTCTTTCTGGAAGTGGGTCGCCGCCTGGCCGCCGCTGGCTCTATCGCCGCGCCGCTGGATGTGGTCTATCTGCGCTTTGAAGAGGTGCGCAACGCTCTGCTCGCCCTCTTGCAGACCCCGCAAACATTGCGCGAACTGGTCGCAGAGCGCAAGGCGACCCTTGCCCACTTTGCCGCCATCCAGCCGCCGATGCTGCTGGGCACACTCCCTGCCGGAGCGCCGCCCGACGATCCGGGCACGCGGGCCGCGCTGCGCTTCTTCGGTACGCCGCCCCAGCCGAGTGGCGATCCCAATACGATCAACGGCGCGGCAGGTTCGCCAGGCAAAGTACGCGGCAGGGCAAAGGTGATCCGCACACTGAACGAAGCGGGCAAACTGAACGCAGGGGATATTTTGGTGACGGAGACGACCGCGCCCCCCTGGACGCCGCTCTTTGCCACCGCCGCCGCCATCGTCACCGACGCTGGTGGCATCCTCAGCCATTGCGCGGTGGTCGCGCGCGAGTACGCCATCCCGGCTGTGGTGGGCACCTACACGGCCACCCATCTGATCCACGATGATACGCAGATCGAAGTGGACGGCGATAACGGGATTGTGCGCATCATTGGCTGATGCTTTATGAGGCGAAGGCGGCGCAAGTGCTGTCGCCGGAGTGTCGGACCTGGCTGGAGCGGGGGCGGGCGGCGCTGAAATCGAAATAATGGAAAGATTTGTGGCGCTTTTGAGGAAGAGCTACAGCAGAGAGAGCAAATTGTCCAGGGTGAGCAGTGGTAGATCGGCGCTGCGCTCCAAAAAGGGGCTGACATCGTTTTGAATCTGATCCCAATGCAGGGTTTCCAGTCGAGAGCGCACAGCTTGACGCCAATTCTCTGGCGTCAAGCGTTCCCCGCTCCAGTCGGATTGCTGCAACGCATTGTTGAGCATCACCAGATTGGGCGCGGGCCAATCGCGATCGCTCAGATACCACATCAAATCGTAGAGGTCCCGCCCTTTGGCGTAGGGGCGCTGCAAAACAGCGTGGAGTTTGCCCGCCAGCAACGAGGATCGGTCATGGTGGTGCAGTTGCAGGGTCAGATGGCGGCGCACAAGAGTTGTGGCAAGGGTCGCGCCCGCTGGTGGATTGATATCCACCTCCAATTTGACCGCCAGCACTTCATCCCGATAAGGCAATAACCGCAGTTCGTACAGGAGACCGACAAAGCGGATGAAGGCGCTATGCACGACTTTGCTGTCATTCACCCGGATTTCCAGATGATAGCCTTCGGCGCTCAGTTCAGACTGCACCGCGCGCAAATAGCGGCGAAAGTCATATTCGGGCGAGGGCCGCTCCAGGGCAAAGTCCAGGTCTTCGGAATAGCGCTGGATGGCGTAGAGAAAGCGCAGGGCGGTGCCGCCATGAAAGACCAGGGGTATCATCGCCCCGGCCGTCTGCAGGGCCGCCAGGATACGAGCTTGCAGATATTCACGGCTGAGATTGCGCGCATGCAGCGGGTCCGCCACCGCCTGCACCAGCGCCGACAGATGCTCTTTCATAGGATGTCGAACCCTTTTTCTTCTTCATCGGCAAGCTGTTTGATCTGTTGCGCGCATCTTTGCACCTTGGGGCTACCCATTCGTTCGGCAAAGCTGTCCAGCGCTTCCAGATTCAACCGTTCCAGGTTCTGCAAACGCAATTCCTGCAGAAAGAGGGGATCATCTGCCTCTGGCGTCAGATAAAGAAGGTCGAGGAGGGCTTTTTCTGGGTGTGCCACAAACGCCTGCTGTTCCGCAGCCACCGGCACCGATTGATAGCCAAACCAGAGGTCTGGCTTGATATGCCGAAAGCGGTACTCGCCAAAGGGGGGCGTCCACCCACCGGGCCGCAGGGTTGTAACGCTGACTGTGACCGGCGTATATTCGGGGATCAGCCCGTACCAGGCCAGGGCTGATTGGCAACTGACATACGATGCTTTGACCAACCGATTGGCTACCAGAAAGGGGTGTGGCGTACAGCGGCGATAGGGAGGGGCCAGGCTGTATAGCCCGCGCCGGATTTGTTGTATATGACCGCTGCTTTGCCAGCGCGCCAATTGGCGCTGAATCTTGGCCCGCTTCACATCGCCGGCCAACAGCAAAGAAGTGTCAAAGAGTGGCTCATCGCCGACCAACTCGAGCAGAGATTTGAATTTCATTGCAATAATGTAACATAAATGTCGTGTTTTTGCAATCAACGCAAATGAAGGAAACCCAAATGACCACACACCTGCCCCAAGTGACGCGAACCTACCAATTTCACTCGATGGACAGCACCCGCTGGCAGAACTACCGACCGCGGCCCGATGATATTGTCATCTCGACTTCGCTCAAATCCGGCACAACCTGGATGCTGGAGATCGTGCGCCAACTTGTCTTTCAGGGACAGGAGGTCCCGGAGCGCAACGAAATGCCAGTGGGCCAGGTGTCAACCTGGCCGGATGCGCCCTGGTCGCCGGTGGAGAAGATGCTGGAAAAGCTGGAAGCACAACAGCATCGGCGCTTTATGAAAACCCATCTGCCCCTGGACGGGCTGCCATTTTTCCCAGAAGTGAAGTACATCGTCGTGGGCCGGGACGCTCGGGATGTTGCCATGTCCATGTGGAACCACTACGCGGGAATGACTGCTGGAGCTTTCGAGTATCACAACGGGGTGGCAGGGCGGCTGGGTGCGCCGTTGCCCCCTCCACCCCAGGACATCCACACCTTCTGGCGTGACTGGATCAGCCGGGGCTGGTTTGCCTGGGCGAGTGAGGGCTATCCATTTCAGCCCAATCTCCACCACACCCAAAGTTGGTGGGAGTATCGTCATCTTCCCAACCTTCTCTTTGTACACTATGCCGATCTCAAAAACGACTTTGTCGGTGAACTGCGTCGTATTGCTGCCTTTCTGGCGATCCCTTTGTCGGACGACGCCCTGCCAGCGCTGATGCAAGCCGCGAGCCTGGACGCTATGCGCGAGCGGGAAGCGCGTCTCACCAAAAGTTGGAGCGCCACTTTCAAGAACGGGGCGGGCACTTTCTTTTTCAAAGGCACCAACGGGCGCTGGCGGGATGTACTCTCGGCGGAGGAAGTGCAGATGTACGAGGAAAAAGCCGCGCAGGTGCTGACGCCCGATTGCCGGGCCTGGCTGGAGCAGGGGCGGATGGCGTTGGGCAATGGTTAAAACCATCACCTGACAGCCCAAACCCACTGAAGCGGGTTTCCATTATCAGCCACCGGTTCAAACTGGTGGAGACTTTAACTGTCACCAACATTTTGGCCGACAACACCAGATTGCAACAAAACAAGGAGAATCCCATGTCACCGACTACAGTACAAGACATTCCACCCTCCGCGCAGCTCCTGCACATGATGTTTGACTCGTTTATCCTCTCGCGTGCGATTTCAGTGGCGGCAAAGCTGGGGATCGCGGATTTGTTACAAACAGGCGCAAAAACTGCGGAGGTGTTGGCGCAAGAAACAGAAGTCCACGCGCCGTCGCTCTATCGCGTGCTGCGGGCGCTGGCCAGCGCGGGGATCTTTGCCGAAGACGAGGCCGGTCGCTTCCACTTGACGCCCCTGGCTGAACCACTGTGTACGGATGCCCCCGATAGCTGGCGCGCCTTTGCCAATATGCTCGGCTCGGACTGGGCGTATCGGGCCTATGGGGACCTTTTCTACAGTGTGCAGACAGGGCAGCCCGCGTTCGATCACGTCCACGGCAAATCTCTCAGAGCGTACCTGACGGAAAACCCGGATCAGGCACGGGTCTTCAACGATGCCATGACAAACACCAGCCAATCCTCTGCGCCGGCGATTCTCGCGGCTTATGACTTTTCAGATATTACCTAAGTAAATCCAGCTAAGTTTTTAGAAATAAGAAACGGTCATCCGAAA
>JAHBVG010000144.1 GCA_019637695.1 Caldilineaceae bacterium
TTGCCAGACGCCAGTACCCAAGGCTTTAGCAATGGCTTCCTTGGCGGCAAACCGCGCGGCCAGCGATGCTATGCGCTTTCCACAGTAGCTGAGTTCTTGCGGGGTGTAGACGCGGCTCAAAAAGCGCTGTCCATGCTGGTCCACCGCCTGTGCGATCCGCTCAATTTCGATGATATCTACGCCAGTTCGAAGCATATTGTTTAGGGGTTGGTGATTGGTGACTGGGGAGTGGGGACTGGGAAGTCTCTTCTTCTCTTCTTCGCTCCCTCCCTCCTCATTCCCCATTTCTGTTGAAACGATAGCGCAATGTGCCATCCATTGCGGGCTGATAGTGACCATAAATGGGCGCTTCGTCTGCCATGAGCAGCGGGATGAGGGTGTAGAGATCGTCCACCAGTGGATAGTTTTGCAGATCGGCCAGGGGAACCCAGGCCGATTCGCCCTCGTCGCCAGCGCGGATGGCACGCGCCTCGGTTTCGGCGCAGAAAAGGAAGACAATGACCCCGGCGGGCGCGTTCCCTTCCGGCTGCGCGGCGATGTTGATCACCCCGCGCAGTTTGAGATCAACGCCGATCAGACCGCTCTCCTCGTACAATTCGCGCTGCGCTGCCTGTAAAATGTCTTCATTCCATTCTACATGACCGCCGACGCCATTGTATCGATTGGCCCACAGTCGCTTTGTGGGCGCGCCCTTGATCAGCAGCACCTCTCGCCCACCATCCTGCGGATTGATGCTTGTCAAAAAGATCAAAGTGCGGGGGACAACGCGGTATCGCTGCTTCTTATCAGTTGCCAGCCCTTGTTCGGTCACCTTCATCATCTTCTTTTTGCGCTTTCAATCGACGACGGCATGGGGTTCCTGAAGGTTGACCGGCGGCGGCGGATCGTCGGGGACATCGGCAAAGCCATAGGCCATGGAGACAATATAAAGTGGCCGATCCTTGGATTCGTCGTAAATGCGCCCCAGATATTCGCCGATGATGCCCAGGAAGATCAATTGGATACCCCCTAAGAAGAGGACGGCGACCAGCGTGGTGGCCTGCCCGGCAAAGGCGCTGTTGCCCGAAAGGCGCAGCGCGATCGTGAGGATAATCCCGATCAGGCTGACGAGGGCCAGCGAAAAGCCGAAATAGGTGGACAATCGCAGGGGCAGATAGCTGAAACTGGTGATGGCGTCCATGGTCAGGCGCAGCATCTTGCGCAGGGGATATTTGGTTTCCCCAGCGAAGCGCTCGGCCCGTTCGTATTCAATCCCAATCTGACGGAAGCCGAGCCAACTGCTCAAGCCGCGCATAAAGCGGTGATGTTCGCGTAGACGGCGCATTGCCAACACCACCCGCCGATCCATCAGGCGGAAGTCGCCGGCGTCGAGGGGAATATCCACATCGGTGATGCTGCGCAGCAAGCGGTAGAAGGTGCGCGCCGTGAGCAATTTGAAGAAGCTCTCACCGCGCCGCTCGGAACGCACAGCGTAGACGACCTCGTAGCCCTCGCGCCACTTCTCCATCATCGCGCCGATCAGTTCGGGGGGATCTTGCAGATCGGCGTCGATGATCACCACAGCGTCGCCCTGCGCGTAATCCATCCCCGCGGTGATGGCGATCTGGTGACCGAAGTTGCGGCTAAAATTGACAAGTTTGATGCGCGGATCCCTGTCGTGCAGATCGCGCAGCATTTCCAGCGAGCGATCGCGGCTGCCATCGTTGACGCAGATCATCTCCCAACTTTCGCCGATGTCTTCCAGCACAGCGGTCATGCGCCGGTAGAGTTCGGGGATCACCGCTTCTTCGTTGAAGATGGGAACGATCACGGATAAGGTTGGTCGGTCGGGTGCGCCGGCATTGGGTGGGAGAGGCGAATTTGTCATAGCTGCCGAATTTCTCGAAGGACGTTGATTGCGAAAAATGGAATTTGTTCTATCCTAAATCATCGGGCAAATCGGGTCAAACAATAGAACGCGGATCGGGCGGATCAAGTAGGGGCATGGATAGATCCCGCCCCTAAGCATCGATTGACAAAGTGCGCAGATCGACGCATAGTAGATTCACCACCGTTTGCCATTCCACCCACCATGAAAGTCGAAATCCAATGTCTGCCCAGACCGAATATCGCTACAATCGCCTGACCTGGCCGGAGATGAACGAGGCCATCGCCATGCAGAAGGTGGTGATCCTGCCCACCGGCTCCACCGAGCAGCACGGACACCATCTGCCGCTGGATGTGGATGTTTTCCTGTGCGAGTCGATCTGCTTGGAGGCGGGTCGCCGCGCCCCCGACAAGATCCTCGTGCTGCCGCCCATCGCCTATGGATTGAACCTGCACCACATCGATTTCCCCGGCACCATCCACATCGAGCCGGAGGTCTTCATCGCCTTCTGCCTCAACATCACCAAGAGCGTGGCCTATCACGGCTTCAAGAAGATCTTGCTTGTCAATGGGCATGGCTCGAACACGCCCTTGATCGATCTCATCGCCCGCAAAACCGTGCTGGAGACCGGTTCGATCTGCGGCGCGCTGGGCTACTTCCCCCTGGCCATGGACGCCTTCAACCACATCAAGCAGAGCGAAGTGATGGCCCACGCCGACGAGTTTGAGACCTCACTCTATCTCTACCTGGCCCCGGAACGGGTACAGATGGACAAAGCGGTCGCCGACGACGATGTGCGCGGCAAGTATGTCAGCTCGGACAGCATCTACTCGAATCCGGTCCGCTTCAACGACTATTGGGGACGGTGGACGCGTACCGGCGTCCACGGGGATGCCACGGTTGCCAGCGCCGAAACCGGCAAAGCCATCTTCGAGGCCGCCGTCACCGGATTGATCGACGTCGCTGCCGAGTGGCAGGGATGGCCCATCGCCGAGCGCGCGGATCAACATACCGGGCCAGTGCAGGGGCAGATTCGGTGGTAAGTCGGGAATTGGGGGATCAGGGATTGGGGATCGGGGTCCACCCCAACATGCGCAGTAGCGTTTTGGATGAGAAACTCTGTAACTTTAGCTTCACAGACCCCGTTCGCGTAGATGAGCATCCAGCCAGGCGGCGTCCTCGGCGGGGAGGGCCGGCAACGGCGGGTTGGCGCGGTAGTCGATCCGCCGGTCGTAACGGGCGCTGTTGTAGATTTGGCGCAGCGCCGCGCCCAGATCAAGCGCTACATCCGCGTCAGGACGGCGCAGGGGGACGGGAACAACCGGCAGTGGCTTGCGCAGCCCAATCGGCCAAATTTCAATTGTGGGGCGGCGCTCGGCCCGGCTCAAAAAGACAAAATAGAGAAAATCGGGCAGGGGGCGCGCCACCCGCGGGCGTACGCCGTTGCGCAGCAGATCGATCTCCAGCAGGTGGGCGCTGGTGCGGAAGAGTTCCTGGCGTTTGGTGTCGTAGGCGGCAGCGCCAGCCGATTCGGTCATCCCCGCACGTTTGTTGGCCGGTGAAAGCAGCTCAATGGCGGTCACCAGCGTCTCATCCCCAGCGGTGCGCACTTCCAGTCGGGCGTAGCGGGTGGGGATGTTCATTTCGGCGGGCAGGGTGAGCGGCGCTGGCGCAATCGCAATCGCCGGACCAGCCGCAGGAGCTGTCGAGGGCGCAGGCCGCAAAACGGCGGCATGCGGCACAGCGGCGATCCGCACTGGCGAGATTTCAATGCTCTCAAAGATGACATAGGGCGTGATCACCGCCACGTAATTTGGATTTAACTGCTGCTGAATTTGATCACGGAAAGTATAGATCAAACTGTTGTGTACATCCGGCCACAGAGTTGATGTTTCCAAATAGGGATCCATGCCAGGGAACGGAAGATCCATCATTGCCTCCTTTGTCGCCCGCTATGTTATGCTTTTTCTTTTGTGGCGCGTCCCCATCATACCACGAATTTACAGCATATCGTCCAGCGACCAGTGATTTTCCCAGCGCTGGTCGATCTCTTCGCGCACGCGCTGATAGCGGATGTCGGTGGAGAGGCGCAGCCGGTTCTCGCTGCTCTCGTTGAGCGTGGCAGCGTGGATCATATACGCGCTGTGGACCATCATATCCCCGGCTTCGTAGTCGGCGGTCAGCCAGCGAGTGCCCATACGCGCCGCCAGATCGGGCAGATCCTTGCTCAGCCAACCCCCTTTGGTCATGTTGCGGTTGTAGGCGCTGATGCGCTCCTCTGGCGGCAGATCCTGATTTTTGACGCGAAATTCCGCTTCCATTGTGCGTCCCCAGGTGTCGGAGCCTTCCAGATAGACCAGCCCGCCCATCTCCACGGGGATGTCGCCGATGGGGATCCAACTGGTGCAGACGCTATCCGTGCCGCCGCGCAGATAGGTGAGATCATAGTGAGCGCCGGTGCAGTTGGGATCCAAAGGACGGGTATAGCGGATGATCTTGCGTTTGTGTAAATAGACCGGCCCATTCAGGAATGCTTCATAGAACTGCCAGATGCGCGGGGAGAAGCAGAACGATTCGTAGGCCGCCCAGCGCACTGTTTCCATTAGGATCTTGCGGGCGATCTCCTTGTCCTCGCCGCCGCTGTAGAAGCCATCCACAGGATCGGTGCCGGGCGCCAGCAACCCCACTTCTTCGAAGGCGGCAAAGAAGCGGCGGCGGAAAGCCAGCACTTCATCCCGATCCAAAAAATGTTTGAGCCAGAGATAGCCCTGCGCTTGATATTGCTCACGCAGTTCATCCATGGATCGATTGGGATCGGTCGGTTCCAACCTGCCGAGGATCTCTGGGGCCAGGGTGTATCCATTGCTGATAAGTGGACGGTCGAGTACGGGGGCGATCATGGTTGACTCCTTTAGGTTGACCAGTCGAGAACTTCGAGAGTGGCAAAATTTTTATAGTCAGCGGTGTTGAAGGTGACGATGGCGAGACCATTGGTGGCTGCAATGGCAGCGATCTGGCTATCTACAAAAGATGGTGTCAGCCCCGTAGCGCCAAGACGCGCCCGTTCCTCAGCGTGCCAGCGCGCCGCCCTGGCATCGTAGGGGAGGATGGGAATCGTAGGCAGAACCACCGTTTCGCAATATGCTTCAATCTGTGATCTGCGTTTTGAAGCGGGAAGACGGCTGATCCCGTAGAGGAGTTCATGCCAGACCACGGTCGCTGTTGCCAGTCGATTCTGGTACTCTTGAAAGCGCTGGATAATTAGTGCGTTGGGTCGCTGACGCAAGGGTTCAGACAAGACGTTCGTGTCGAGTAAATAGAGAATACTCACAGATCAACCTCACGACCTGGTGATCGGTCTCGTGGTGCAGGGAATTCGTCTTCGGGAATGCCGTCGTTGTCGAGATCATATGTTGCGCGGAAGCGTTCATAAGCCTCCCAAAAGGATTGTCCCTTTGCGGTCAGGCGTCTGTACTCCTCGATAGAGAGTACAACGGCTACCGGTTGCCCCCGCCGCGTCACCTCAATGGGATGCTCTGACTCGACATCCCGAATCAGTGTTGTAAATTGATCTCGTGCTTCTGCGATTGAATACTGTTTCATGGCAATACTCCTCTATATAATGGCTATCTAGATAGCCATTATATAGAGGAGTATAACTGGAGTCAATAGACAGTATCGGCACAAAACCCGCCAGGTTACAGAAAACCTAGCAGGTCTCCTGAGAATGTTTTCTGCAGTTCGCAGTCCGCCGTCACGCATCCCCCAACCGCGTCAGCGCGCCGAGGAAGGTGCGGGTACGCGCATCCTCAGGTTCGATGAAGATCTTCTCCGGCGGTGCAATTTCGACGATGCGGCCTTCATCCATGAAGATGATGCGATGGGCAAATTTGCGCGCAAAACTCATCTCGTGGGTGACGGTGAGCATGGTCATCCCCTCCTCCACCAACTGCTGCATCACGCCGAGGACCTCGCCGATCAGCTCAGGATCGAGCGCCGATGTCGGCTCGTCAAAGAGCATCACCTTGGGCTGCATGGCAAGGGCGCGGGCAATGGCGACGCGCTGTTGCTGACCGCCCGACAGCCGCTTGGGGAACTCGTCGCATTTGTGCGCCAACCCCACCTTCTCTAAAAAGTGCATCCCGATCTCTTTGGCCTGGGCGGGGGCCATCTTCTTCACCGTCACCGGCCCTTCGATCACATTGCCCAGCGCCGTCATGTGAGGGAAGAGGTTGAAGGATTGGAAGACCATGCCGGTCTGCAAGCGCAGTTGGAAGATCTTCTGGCGATGGTTCGCGTCATGGGCGCCCGATTTAACGCTGATGCCGTTGACCTCCACCTCCCCAAAATCAGGATGTTCGAGGAAGTTGATACAGCGCAACAGCGTGCTTTTGCCCGATCCGCTTGGCCCGATGATGCAGATCACTTCCGCCGGCGCCACCTGGAATCCAACATCCTTGAGGACGTGCAGCGCGCCGAAATATTTGTTCAATTCCGAAATACGGACAATGGCGCTCATGCGGATGTACGCTCCCCTCGCGCTAGATACCCTTCGAGCTTCCCCTGCACGATCGAGAACATGATGGTGATGATCCAATAGAAGACGGCGGCGATCAACAGGGCTTCCAGGCTGCGGAAGTTGGAACGCCCCACCTTCTGCGCCCGCCACAGGATCTCCCACACAAAGCCAGTGACGGAGATCAACGAGGTATCCTTGAGCATGGCGATAAATTGGTTGCCGATGGGCGGCAGCACCAGCCGCAGCGCCTGCGGCAGCACAATCCGGCGCATGATCTGCGGTTGGGTCATGCCGATGGCCTGAGCAGCTTCGCGCTGTCCTAGATCCACCGCTTGGATACCAGCGCGCATGATCTCCGTCATATACGCACCGTAATTGAGACCCAGCGCCAGCACGCCTGCCCATAGGCCGGTCAGCGTGATCCCCAACTGCGGCAAGGCCAGGAAGAAGAAGATCACCTGGAGCAGCAGCGGCGTCCCTCGGATCAGCGAAATGTAGAAAGTTGCCAATGCATACGCCGGTGGATATTTTGACAGCCGTCCCAACGCGCCCAGCAGCGAGAGGACCGTCGCCAGCGCTATCGAGAGGAAGGAGAGCAGGATGGTGAGCCCAACCCCGCCGAAGATAAAGTACCAATACTCGCCGATAAAATTCCAATCAAGGCGGATGGTAGTGAAACGGAGATTCCCAATCTGGAGTTGTAATCCACTAAATGCGTAGAGGAGCAGGGCAAAGAGTACAACATACGAGATGTTGACACCCAAACTAAAACGTTGGCGGCGACGACGTTGCAGTTCGTAGATCTGCTGCGCCTGACTACGGTGACGATCCTCAACGGTGATTGCGCTCATTGGGACTCTCCTGAGTGAAAGAAATTTACAATTGACGATTTTCGATTGACGATTGCAGACGTTTGAGACCATAATCCTAAGTCATCAATCGTCAATCGTAAATCAATCGTCAACCGTAAATTGAACCTCGCGTCATCGGTCTCGTTAAACACGTCGGTCCGCCGCCGCCTTTGATGCAGAGATCCCGGCCTTCAAAGGTGTGGACTTTGACGCCTTCCGACTCCAGCCGCCTCTGGGTGATGGAGTTGCCGGCCAGCATGATCACCTTACGTGGGGCGACGGCCAGCACATTGCAGGCAAAGGAATCGTATTCGGCGTCGGGCACTTCCACAAAGCGGATGCCGCGATCCAGCAGCCAATGGCGAAAGGGGACCGGCATCAGCCGCGAGTAGACTACGGCCAGGTCATGATCCACCGGGCTGATGAACGAAAGCAGGTGCAGACATTCGTCGGGACCGTTCCAATGGGGCAGCGGCACGGGGATCACCTCGTCCACGAGATCGCCCAACAGCGCGCGCAATTGGCGGATGCCCTCGGCATTGGTGCGATAGCCCTCGCCCACCGCCACCGTGCGCCGGTCGATCCAGCAGACATCGCCGCCCTCCAACATGCCCGGCGGCTCGATCCGCCCCAGGATTGGGATGCCCGCGGCGATCAAATAGTCGGCGAAAGCGTCCGCTTCAGGGCGCCGCGCCGCCTTGCCCATATTGCAAAGGATGGCGCCCCGCTCGCTCACCACCAACGGATCATGGGTGTAGATCGAATCCATGCTCACCCCGTCGTGCTGGGGCAGCGAACTGATCTCCATGCCGCAATCAACGAGCAGATCGACAAGCTGCTCATACTCAGCCACTACCCGCCCGAAATCAGGACGATCCGTATAAAAGAGCGCCTGCCACTGCGCGTCCACAGTCGCCTGATCGATATGCGACTGGCGCGGATGCTTCACAATCACATACTTCAATTCGTCCACCATAGATTGAGAGCCAAACGCGTGCATAGGATTTGTTCCGTTCTAAACTGAGTGGCAGGTGGCAAATTGCAGGTTTGCAGGTTGCAGGTGACAATCGTTTACGCACTACGCACTACGCACTACGCACTACGCACTACGCACTACGCACTACGCACTACGCACTACGCACTACTTTTGTCACCCCGCCGCACCACTCGACGATCATCAGCGCAAGTGTCTTCGCCACAGCAACCACCTCGTCGATCTCCACATATTCGTTTACGGCGTGGGCCAGCCGCACGTCGCCAGGACCGTAATGGACCGCGGGCATGCCGCCGTGGTTGATGAAGAGGCGCATGTCCGAGCCGTAGGGCACGCCGCGGATCGTCGGCTCCGCGCCGTGGATGCGGCGGTGCTGCGCCGCCAGCGTACGGATCAGCGGATGATCCACCGTGGTCTGGGCCGATTCAAATTGACCCTCAAACCATTCCAACTGGGGCGGATGCTGCCGCAGCCAGGGATCACGTTCGGCCACCATGCGGATCGTTTCGGCCAGCAGGCGGCGCGCATCCGCTGCCGACTCGCCGGGGAAGACGCCGCAACGCCCTTCGGCGACCACAGTCTCGGCCACGGTGGAATGCCACTCACCGCCGCGCACCGTGCCAATGTTGATCGGCGCTACATTGACCGGGTTCTCGAAGAAGGGATTGGCGTAGCGTTCGTGTCGCTCCCGATCCAGCCGCTCGATGGCCTCGTAGAGCAACCCAAATTTGGCAATGGCGCTGATCCCTTCGATCTTCATGGCGGCGTGGGCTGCCTTGCCGCGTACCGTCAGCCGGAAGGTGAGCGCGCCCGATTGCAGTGGACAAAGCTCCTGCCGTGTTGGCTCCAGCACAATCACCCCGTCGGCGCGATAGCCCTTGACAATGGTGGTAAGCGCGCCTACGCCGCCCGATTCTTCGCCGATCACACTTTGGAAGCAGATATTGTGGGCCGGTTGATAGCCCAATTGGCGCAGCGCCGCCACAGCCAGGATACCGGCGGCGAGGCCGGCCTTCATGTCGCACGAGCCGCGACCGTAGAGCTTCCCTTCCACGATGGCGCCGCTCCAGGGAGGGACGGACCACAACGATTCGTCGCCCGCGGAGACCACGTCCACGTGGCCGTTGAGAATGAGCGATCCCTGCCCGCCGCCCAGGGAAAGATCGCCCGGCCAGATACCCACCACGTTGATGCGCTGATCGGGGGAAAAGCCATCGTCGCCAAAGGCAGGGTGATCGGCCAGTTCCGCAAAACGCGTGGGGACGATCTCCACCGCTATCCTCAGCGTCCGCAGTTGATCGGCGATGATCCCCTGCACCGCGGCTTCCGCGTTGGGCAGGCTCGGCGTCTGCACCATCCGCTGCAAGAAACCGATCATCACCGGGGCCAGATCTTTCACGGCCCCGGCGATCTTCGATTCGAGAGAGTCATCCACGGAGGTGACTGGGGACTGGGGACTGGGGATTGGTCCTCGGTCTGTCACCTGCCGTCCGCCGTCCGCGGTCTGCGGTCCGCTATTCCACATTATTGCGCCGCCGGATCCTGCGTCAGATCCTCGTCGAACCACTCCAATGAAAGAGCGGACAATGTGCCGTCGTCGTGCATCTCTTGGATGATTTCGCCCACGCGTTGTTTGAGGCGGGAAATGTCCTTGGGCGCGGCTTCGTCAAAGGCCGCAGCAAGATTTTCCGAGAAGACCGGCCCGTCGACCTTGACAATGTCCACACCTTCACGGATGGCAGCTTCCACCACGGTGTTTGAGGTGAGGAAGGCGCTGAACTCGTTACGGCCAGCCTGGATCTGCTGCGCGCATTCGTTGTCAGATTGAAGCGGAATTACCCTCACGTCGGTGGGCGGTTCGGCATAGTAGCTGCTTTCGGGTAGGCCCAGCGCATCCAGATCGCCGCTCAACCATGTCTCATAGGTGGTGGAGACGCCCACACAGATGGTCTGGCCGTTGAGATGATCGAGCGAGGTAATGCCCGAAGCTGTGGTGGCAGCAAATTGGGCGGGCGTGTAATAATAGGCTGGATCGGCAAAATCGAGTACTTCATCGCGACCGGTGGTGACGGCCATGGATCCCACGCTCATGTCCCATTGGCCGCCCCAATTGCCAGCGGTGATCAGATCCCAGTCAGGGGTGACAAATTGGACTTCCACGCCCAGACGAGCGGCGATCTCACGCGCGACATCGACATCGAAACCAATAAATTCTCCTTGCGCGTTGAGGAAGGATTGCGGCTCGTAGTTAGGATCAGTGGAGATGCGGATCGTTCCTCGCGCCAGGATCTCAGCGAGCAGATCGTCCTCAGTGGCAGCGGGGGCGGTTGCGCCATCGCCGGGAACGGGGGCGCTCGGCGTTGGCTGCACCACCTGGACGCAGGCGACCAGAGACAACAAAACGACAAATAAAGCTAATAGACGAATATAGATCTTCATTGCAACTGCTCCTTAGTTATAGGTGAATAAAGAGGATAGCCAGGGCGAAGGACGAAACCGACACCGCTGCAAGCTCAGGAGGACGCCTGCTGCACTTCTCGATTTGACCTATTCTGGTGCTATAAACCGAATAATAAGGGTGATCCCGTTGAGGATCAAATTGCAGGACTTACGCAGTTCAGAGACCTGCCGGGTTTCAGAAAACCTGGCAAGTCTGCTTCAACTGCGTAACTCCTAATTGTGAACGGTGTATAGATTTACTTCGTTGGGGAACCGCTAGAGAAGCGCAACTGAATAGTGCGCGAACGAATTATCAACTGAGACAAGTGTGAGACTGGCTGCATTGGCTTGCGCTATCAACAGACGATCAAACGGATCGCGATGGTAAAGTCGAAG
>JAHBVG010000145.1 GCA_019637695.1 Caldilineaceae bacterium
ATCCTCTCCAACAGCGCTCTCTTCCTCCTCTTCCTCCCCTGGCTCGGCGTCCTCATTACCCGCCTGCGCGTGGATGCCAGCTATTGGCAGGGGGAATTCAAGCTCGACGAAGCGCTGCGCGCCGTCGCCATCCGCTTCACCCTGGGCGAGACCGTCCTGGAGCGCGACGCCATCCCCTGGCTTTGGCTCTTCGCCGCCGTGACGCTTCTCTCCCTTGCCGGCTTAATTGCAAGGGGTAGGTTGCAGGTTGCAAGTGACAAGTGGCAGGCACGTATTACGCATTACTCATTACTCATTACTCATTACGCATTACTCATCACTCTCCTCCCCCTTGCAGCCATCCTCCTCCTCGCCTCGACCACGCCCAAGTTCAACCCGCGCTATGGCATGGTCGCGCTGCCGGGGCTGATTTTGTTGTGGAGTGGGGGGCTGGGGGCTGGGGATGGGGGACTGGGGATTGGGAGGTGGGTTTGGCGTGGACTCAGGTTTGTAGCGATTGGTGTGGTTTTGAGTGGGTTTGTTTGGTCGGGGAGCAACTGGTTTTTTGATCCCGCATTTACCAAGGATCAATGGCGCGAGGCGGCGGCCTATGTGCGCGAACACCGTCAGCCCGGCGAGAGGGTGATCCTCGTCAGTGGACACGCCTGGCCGATCTGGCGTTACTATGCGCCGGATCTCGAACCCATCCGCCTGCCCGAAATCGAGATTTTGGATGTGGATGCAGTACTCGATTTCGCCAAGACCGCTGATCCGCTGCGCGCAGGGTTGACCGGCGCAGACGGCGCGTGGATCGTCGGCTGGCAAGAGGAGATCGTCGATCCAATGGGGATCGTCCCTCTGCAACTGAATCGCGGCGGCGGGGAAACGCCCATCCACGCCCAATTTTGGGGGCTCGACCTGCGCCATTTCCGCGCCGTTGATGCCGCCGCCCTCAGCGCTGCCATCCGCGCCGATCCGCCCATCGATCACCCCGCCCAGATCAACTTTGGCGACGCGCTGACCTTCCTCGGCCACACCATCGCGGCCAACGGCGATCTCCTCCTCTTCTGGCGTCTTAATTCGCAATTCTTAATTCGCAATCCGCAATCCGATCTCCACCTCACCGCCGAAACTCTCACCGCCGACGGCCTGCCCTATGCGCGGATGGCCGATCGCCGCCTCGCCGCCTACACCTATCCCACCTTCCGCTGGCAGCCGGGGCAGGTGACGGTGGGGCGTATCCCCGCGCAGGAGTGGGCCGGGGACGGGGCCGCGCCGGGGAACTACCGTTTGAACCTGGGCGTTTATGACCCGATGGGCGATCCCGCCGGGCTGGATGTGATCGGCGCGGATGGCGCGCCGCAGGGCAAACGTGCTAAGGTGGAGCTATCCCTTCCCCAGCCCACCTTCGCGGTGATCGGCGAAAATCCTTTCGTGTGGGATGAAGTGGGGGCGGGGATCTTCGCTGATGCCAGTGTGGAACCACGCGCCGCCGAGCCGGGACAGCCCCTGCGCGTGGAGATCCGCTGGTGGACAGAACAGCCGCTGGGGGATCTCATCCTCGAAACCGGCTGGCAAGGGGAAGATGGTACATTCGTGCGCGGGGAAAGCATCGATGTTGCGCCAGACTTTCCGTCGGTCACCTGGGCAGGGGAACGGTTGATGCGCACGGTTCACCAGTTGCGCCCGCCCGTGGATCTGTCGCCAGGACCTTATCAATTGCGCCTTTGGCTGGCCGACGGCGACGCCATCGCTTTGCCCGTCACCATTCAGCCTAGTACGCGCCGCTTCGATCTGCCGGCGCTGGTTCACCCATTGGGCGCTCTGTTCGATGACGTTGTTGAACTGAGCGGCCTTGTTGATCCACTGCCGGGCCAGATTGAAGCGAACGCGCCGCTGCCGCTGACCCTGATCTGGCGTTCGCTCGCACCGACCGCCGCCGATCTCAGCGTTACCGTGCAATTTTTGGATGGGACAGGCCGGCCCGTCCGCCAGATCGATGAACCGTTACCCGGCGGATCGTCGGCCTGGCTCGGCGGCGAAGTGGTGATCCAATCGCTCACCTTGACCGCCCCTGATCAGCCTGGCGCATACCAACTGATCGTCGCCCTCTACCACTCACATCAAACCGGGTTTCCACGTCTGCCCTTGCTCGACGGCGCAGACGCCTTTGAGCTGGGCGAGATTACCGTCCCATAATGCATCTTTGCCGACTGTTTTAGGACGCAGACCGAAGCTTTGATAGACTGTATGGCTATGATGAAATTATTGCGCACGCCGCGCCTTTTGTTAATCCTGTTGAGTTTTGCCATCCTCGCCGGTTGTGGACGGCTCGACCTCTCCTTTGGTCCGCTGCTGCAGAATGTCTCGGTGCGACCCGACGCCATCACCCCCAACGCCGACGGCGATACCGACGCCACTGAGATCCGCTACACGTTGAGCCGCTCGGCGGATGTGAGCATCTACTTTGAGGATGAATCCGGTGACCGCTTCTACTTTCGCCGCGAACGGCGGCGCTCGCCGGGCGATTACAGCGTCTATTGGGGCGGCGTGGTGGACGAGCCGCAGATCGTCGAGACCGACTACGGCCGGCAGGAGATCCTCAGTTGGGTGCTGCCCGACGGCGAATACCGCTGGGTGATCGAAGCCGTCGAGGACAGCGGCAACGTCGAGCGGGCGACGGGGACCATCACCCTCACCGACGGCGACACCGAAGTGCCGGAACTGCACAACTTCGCCGTCGTCCCCCAGATTTTTCAGCCCAACCAGGATTCGATCCGCGACCGCGTGAGCATCAGCTATTATCTCACCAAAGATGTAGAGACGGTGCAGGTCTATCTGATCGACCCCGAACTCCCCGATCTGCGCTATTTTGTCCCCGAACGTCCCAGTGTGATACGGTCCGGTCAGCGCGGCTATCATGATTATGATTACGATGGCGGCGTCGATCTCAACGCCGAACCGCCGCCCGACGGCACATACTATGTGGTGGGCGAGGCCCGCGACCGCGCCGGCAACCATGTGCGCGTGATCAGCGATCTGACGATTGAGGAGGGCGGCAAACCGCGCGCAGACGTCGCCCGCGGTGAGATCGATTGGCAGGGCGAACGCAACCGCCAGGTCAGCCTCCCTCTGGGCCAGCAACTCTGCTTCAAGGCCATCATCCGCAACGAGGGGACAGTGCCCATCCGCACCACCGGTCCCTGGCCGGGGCAGGAGTACAACTTCACCCAGAATTACAATACTCTGGCCGCCGACGGTCGCCCGGAATGGTACAAACAATCTGGGGCGTGGCGCTTTGGCATCAACTACGAATCTGCCGGCACCGATTTCCCCTTCCGCTGGGCTGTGGGTCGCCCCGAAGATTTAGAGATGCGCGTCATTGACGGCGTGGAACAGTGGTATCTGCTCCCCGGCCATTCGGGCGAGGTCTCCGGCTGCATCACTATGGACGAGCCGCCGCCGCTGGAATCGACCCTGTGGTGGGGCGGTCTCATCCACGAGGACGTGGCCGTGGTCAACAACAACATCGACCGCATCAGCGTCAGCGTCGGTGTTCCGTAACGGAGGGGACTGGGGACTGGGGATCGGGGACTGGGATCGTGTAGAGAACATGAATGGATATAGGCTAGTCGATGCTTAAGTGATGATGAGATGATAGAATTGTTACTCTCCCATCATCTCATTATCTCATCTCTCCAATCCCTACTCGAATGACCAAATTAACCGTCATCATCGTCTCATACAACGTTCGCGATTTGCTGCGTAATTGTCTGCACAGCATTTTTGCGTCTGCCTCTCTCAGCGCGGATTGGCTCACCGTGGAGATTATCGTCGTGGACAACGCCAGCCAGGACGGTAGCGCCGAGATGGTCGCCGCCGAGTTTCCCAGCGTGCGCCTGATCGCCTCCTCGCAAAATCTTGGCTTTACCGGCGGCAACAATCTGGCGTTGGCGACGCTTGGGTTTTCCGGGGAGAACCGACCGCAGACGGCAGGCGGCAGACGGCAGACGACGGACGACCGATATCCAATATCCAATATCCAATCCCCAATATCCGCTCTCCGGTCCCCAATCCCCAGTCCCCAATCCCCCGACTTCGTCCTCCTCCTCAACCCCGACGCCGAGTTGGTGGAGGACGCGCTGGGGAAGATGGTCGCCTTTCTGCGAGATCATGCGGGGGCGGGGGCGTGTGGGGCGCGACTCTGCTATGGGGATGGGCGCTTTCAACACGGCGCGTTCCGCTTCCCCACGTTGATGCAGATCGCGCTCGATCTGCTGCCATTGGGCGAGATCCCCGGTCTGCGGCGTTTTTTACCGCAGTTGCTCGACAGCCGCTGGAATGGGCGCTATCCCCAATCGCTGTGGCGGGGGACCGCTCCCTTTCGGGTGGATTTTGTCCTCGGCGCGGCGTTGATGGTCCGCGGCGAGGCCGTCCGCCAGATTGGGCTGCTCGACGATAGTTATTTCATGTACTGCGAAGAGATGGATTGGTGTCTGCGCCTGCGCCAGGCCGGGTGGACGATCCACGCGCTGCCCGCGGCCAGGGTCGTCCACCACGAGGGGCAGAGCAGCCGACAGAGGCGTTGGATCTCCCTGGAACGGCTCTGGCGTAGCCGCTTTCGTTTCTATCACAAATACCCGGAGCGCTATCCGCCGTACTATCTCGTTGCGGTGGGGATGTTGGTGCAGACAGGACTCTCCATACGCGGATGGCTGGCACGACGACGTTTCGCCCACGGCGAGATCGACGGCGCAGCGCTGGCTCAAGAACTTTCCGCCTATCAGCGCATTTTGAAACAGGGGTAATGGTTCAGCCATAAACGTAGTTGCCCGATTGACCCTAGATGGGATACCATCCTAGAGGCCATGTACCCTGCAACCGTTCCTGGCTATCATTGTGATTACTTTACCGGTTTTGCTCAGGCTGCTCATTGTGGAGCAGTCTTTCGTTATGAAGAAGGACACGCATCCCATGAAAACGCAACCTGCCGCCGGCGCGGCTGCTTCTCCGGCACCCATCATCGCGCCGTTTGGTCTCAAACTTTCGCCCATGACGTTTGGATGGATATTGGCAATTTCAGCTATTTTCTGCTTTAGCCTGGCCACCCCCATTGCCCGTGGGCTTATCCTCGAAGGTGCAGCGCCAGTGGGGATCATTGCCGTGCGCATGTTCATTGCCACCGTATTGCATTGGGCAACGCTGACCGTCACCTCGCCCTTGTTGCTCCGCCCCAAGTTGCGCGATATGGCGATTGCTATCGGCACAGGATTGCTCAACGGTCTGGGCATGATCCTCTACTTTTGGGCGCTGGTACGGCTCGATGCATCGATCACGGTGATGTTGATTTCGATCAGCCCAATTCTAGTACTATCAATGCTCGCCCTCCGCGGAGAGCCGCTCACCCGTCGCCATGTGGTGCGCGTGGGGTTGGCGTTGATCGGCGTCTATCTGCTCATCGGTCCCGGCGGCAATGTGGATCTCATCGGTGTGGCGATGGCGCTGCTGGCTGTTGCCATGTTTTCATCGCAGTTGGTGGTGGTGCAATGGTATCTCAAGGATAACGACGCCCGCTCCATCACATTCTATACGAACCTGGGCATGTTGATCACCGTCGCCATTGGCTGGTCGTTGCAAGGGTTGCCGTGGACGCCGGTCAGCGCCGGCGGCTGGGTGGCGATTGTGGCGCTGGCCGTACTCAGCACCTTCCTGGCGCGCTGGGCCATGTACACCGCTGTCTCGTACATCGGCAGTGGACAGATGTCTATGCTCAATCCGGTGGAGATCTTGCTGGCTGTGATCTGGTCGATCCTCTTCTTGCATGAACATCTTGCGCTCACCACCTGGCTCGGCGGCGGGTTGATCCTCTTTAGCGCGCTGCTGGCGATCAAACGCATCAACCTGGCCCGTCAACGTCCGCGCTGGCGAGCGTGGATACGCTGGTAGGGTTGGTTGCAAGGGGCAGGTTGCAGGGTGCAAGTCTCTGATCTGTGTTCGTCGTTCATTAAACAGACAATGTCCGCTCGACTCATCGCCGTCATCCTTACCAAAAATGAAGCCCATCATGTGCAGGAGTGCATCGCCAGCCTGCGCGGGTGGACGGACGCCGTCGTGGTTTGGGATTCGGGCAGCACGGATGGGACGCAAGCGCGGGCGCGGGCGGCGGGCGCGCTCGTCGTCCATCGCCCCTTCGACGATTATGCACGCCAGCGGCAGGCCGTCCTCGACAGCATCGCCGCCGAATGGATTCTCTTCGTCGACGCCGACGAACGCGCCACCCCCGCACTCACCGCCGAGATCGAAAGCGCAATTCGCAAGCGCTCAGAGCGCCCGCAATTTGCTGGCTTCTGGCTTCCGCGCCGCAACTTCATCGTCGGCCACGAGATGCGCGGCGGTGGCTACAGCCCCGACTATCAACTGCGTCTGCTGCGCCGAGATCGCGCCCATTATGATCTGAGCCGCGAAGTCCACGAGATTGTGGAACTCGACGGCGAGGCCGGGTATCTGCGCCAGCCGCTGATCCATTACAACTACGCGGCGTGGGATCAGTTCCACGAGAAGCAGCGCCGGTACGCTCACTACGAAGCTAAGATTCTGGCCGGGCGCGGCATCCGCCCGCGACCGCACAACTTCATCCTGCAACCGTTGCGCGAGTTTCGTCGCCGCTTCCTCATCTTAGGTGGCTGGCGCGACGGCTGGCCCGGGTTGCGGTTGGCGCTGCTGCTGGCCTGGTACTATGGCTTTGTCCCCTATTGGGAGTTGCTGACGAAACGGGAACGGGTGGCGTGATCCACCGGTTTGTTGTGGCGTCCCTGCTTCGTCGAGATCAGGAAATATTGCTGATCCGCCAGCAGGGACGCGCCGACGCTGCGCCCTATTGGTCGATCCCCGGCGGCGTGGTGGACGCGGACGAGGCGGCGACGACAGCGCTTGTGCGCGAAGTGTGGGAGGAAAGCGGGCTGATCGCAGACAGCGTCGGCCCACTGGCCTATGCGACCTGGATCGAGCAGACTCCGACGCAGCGGACGACGGCGCTGATCTACGAAATCAGGGCGTGGACGGGCGAGATCACATTGGCCGATCCCGATGGATTGGTGGTTGACGCAGCATTTTTCCCGCTGGATTGGGCCATCGCCCATGTGCGCAATTTGCCCTACCGACCCATGCGCGAGCCGCTGCTGGCCTATCTCAAAGGAGAGGCAACGGCGGGCAGTGTCTGGTTTTATCATGGTGAGGAGGGAGATCCCCACTGTGTGTCGCCCGCCGAAGCCGTCCCCTGGCAGGATTTGTCCTACCTCAGCGCAGGGACGCCGCGCCAGCGTACTGCCTTCTCTACCCTTCAGCGGCTGGGGATCGTGGAGGCCCTGGCTGCCTACACACCGACCCTGATCGGCACCATTCCCCTGAACGTGGATACGGCGCAGAGCGATCTGGACATCGCCTGCTTCGCCCCCGATCTCGACGAGTTCGCCGCAGCCGCGCTCGCCCGCTATGGGGATCTGACCGGGTTTCGCGTCAGCCGCAAATGGGCGCGCGGCGTCCCTTCGGTGATTGTTGGCTTTGACGGCGGCGATTTTGGTGTTCAGATCTTCGCTCAGCCGCAGCCGGTGCTGACCCAGTACGGCTATCGTCATCTGCTCGCAGAAGCGCGGCTGCTTGCCCTCGGCGGCGATGCGCATCGACAGGCCATCCGTCGGTTGAAAGAAAGTGGCGTCAAGACCGAACCAGCCTTCGCCCATCACTTTGGCATCACCGGCGATCCCTACGAAGCGCTGTGGACGCTCTCGCTGGTCAAAAAGAGAGATTAGAGATTGGATATTAGATATTGGGTATTAGGACGATGCACCCAATACCCAATATCTAATATCCACTATGTCTGACAGCGAATCACGACCTGGGGTATACTTTGACCAACTCAAAATCTACTCAACTCCATTCAACAGGATGTGCTGATGACAATCCAAACTACCCATTCATCCACCGCCAACGGCAAACTCCCGCATTGGGATATGAGCGTCGTCTATCCCAGTTTGGATTCGCCGGCGTTTGAGGCGGGCTATCAGCGCGGCGTCGAGGCCATTGACCGGCTGCAAGCGCTCTTCGACGACAATGGTATTGGCGCCGCAGCAGCGGCGTTGATCGATCCCGAAACCCTTGACCCATCCCAGATTGAACTCTTTGAACGGGTGCTGGGCCAGATCAACGAGACTATGGAAGGTGTCAACGAACTGGTCTCGTACATTGTCGGCTTTGTTGCCACCGATTCGCGCAACGAGCTGGCCCAGGCCAAATTGAGCCAGGTACAGTTGCAAGGAGTACGCCTTTCTAAACTCAGTTCGCGGCTGACGGCATGGCTGGGGCTGCTGCCTGTGGATGCGCTCGTTGCCGGTTCGCCCATGGCGGCGGAGCATGCCTACGCCCTGCAAAAGGCTCAGATCGAGGCCGATCATCTGCTTACCCCCGCCGAGGAAGAATTGGCTGCCGAACTCAGCCCCACCGGCGGCAGCGCATGGTCCAAACTCTACAACAATTTCACTTCGCAGTTGGTCGTTCCTGTGGAGTTGGACGGGGAAGAGAAGCGGCTGCCCATGAGTAGTGTACGCAATCTGGCCTATCATCAGGATCGGTCGATCCGCCGCACGGCCTACGCCGCTGAGATGGACGCCTGGGAAAAGGCCAGTGTACCGATTGCCGCCGCGCTCAACGGCATCAAAGGGGAGGTCAACACGCTGGTGCAGCGCCGCAACTGGGGCTCTGCGCTGGCGACGGCGCTCTTTCAGAGCAACATGGATCAGGCGTCACTCGACGCTATGCTGGTCGCCGCCCGTGAATCCTTCCCCGATTTTCGGCGCTATCTGCGCGCCAAAGCGCGCGTGCTGAAGGTGGAGAAACTGGCCTGGTACGACATTTTCGCGCCGATTGCCCAACATGGCCGGGTTTGGGAATACGACGAGGGCGCGGACTTTATTGTGGAACAGTTTGGGAGTTTTTCGGAGAAAATGCAGACTCTGGCCCACCGCGCCTTCACCGAACAGTGGATCGACGCCGAGCCTCGCCCCGGCAAACGGGATGGCGCTTTCTGTATGAAGTTGCGCCGGGACGAGTCGCGCATCCTCTCAAACTATAAGAATGATTTCACGGCGGTGCGCACGCTGGCCCACGAACTCGGCCACGCCTATCACAACCTCAACCTGGCCGGGCGCACAGTCACCCAGTCGGTGACGCCCATGACCCTGGCCGAGACAGCCAGCATCTTCTGTGAGACCATCGTCAAGAATGCGGCCTTAGCCCAGGTAGACGCCGAAGAGCAGTTGATGATCCTCGAAACGTCGCTGCAAGGAGCGTGCCAGGTGGTGGTGGACATCACCAGCCGCTTCCTCTTTGAGCAGTCGGTCTTCGAGCGCCGCTGGCAGCGCGAGCTATCCAGCGACGAATTCTGCGATCTCATGCTCGACGCCCAGCGCCAAACCTACGGCGACGGCCTCGACGAAAGCCAGTTGCATCCCTACATGTGGGCGGCCAAACCCCATTATTACAGCACGGGCCGATCCTATTACAACTTCCCCTACATGTTTGGGCTGCTCTTCGCCCTTGGTCTCTACACCCGCTACCAGGACGATCCCGACAATTTCCGCGCCGATTACGACGATCTGCTCTCGTCCACCGGCATGTTCCCCGCCGCGGAACTAGCGGCGCGCTTCGACATCGACATCCAAACCCCCGATTTCTGGCGCGGCAGCCTGGATGTGATCCGCGCCGATATTGCGCGGTTTGAGAAAGTGATAGGTAACTGGTGATAGATGACTGGGGGCAGAGTATCCCAATTCCCAGTCACCTATCACTAATCACTTATCCCTTCTTCCCAAACGCCTCTTGATGCGCCCGGCGTACGGCGTCATCTTCGAGTTTGGCGTAGATGCGCGTGGTGTTGGGGCTGGAATGGCCCAGCGCGGTCTGGGTGACCGCGAGATCGTGGGTGGTCTGGTAAATGCGGGTGGCGAAGTAGTGGCGCAGGGCGTGGGGTGTGATGCCTTTGGCGGCGAGATCGGCCCGTTCGGCCAGATCTCGGATCACATTTTGGATGCTCATCGTCGTCAGCGGCAGGATCTTGGCGCTGGCGCGTTTGTCGTGGCGGGCAAAAACGGGCAACTCGGCCAGCGGACGTTGCGACGCGCCATCGTGGCTCTGCCTGGCCTGCAAATAATGGTGGATAGCGCCCCACGCTTGTTGATCAAAGTAGATGCGCCGCGCCTTGCCCCGCTTGCCGATGATCCACGCTGCATTCTCGTCGCCGTCGAGTTGTTTGCGCGTCATCTTGACAAGTTCCCCCACGCGCAGACCGGTGCAGCGCAGCACCTCGACGATGGCAATGTCGCGCAGTTTGCCCAGATATTCGCGCTCGTCGTCCTCGCGTCGTAGCGGACGATCATAGGCCGCGGCGACCAGCGCAGCCAGGTCCTCGGCTTTGGGCGGATGGGGGATGAGATCCGGCGGACGCTGGTTCTTGCGCACGCGTTTAATCCCTTCGTTGAAGCGGGCCAGTTCCTGGGGCGTGAAGGGCAGCCAGCCGCGCACTTGCAGAAACTGAACCCATCCCACCAGCGCCGCCAGATAGGTGAGCAGGGATCGCCGTCCCACGCCCGATTCGTCGAGCAGATAGGTGGCGAAGGCCAGCAGCCGATCCACGTCTAGGCGATCCAACTCACTGCTCTCCGGCGCGATCTTCCGCTCGGAGAGGTATTGCTGAAAGTGGGTCAGCGAGACGCGATAGGTGCGACGGGTATGGCTGCTGCCGATGCTGGCGTCTTCAAGATAGCGTTCGATGGAGTCGGAGATGAGCATGAGATTGGAGAATAGAGA
>JAHBVG010000146.1 GCA_019637695.1 Caldilineaceae bacterium
TACATGTCTTGTAAGGGCACGGGTGCGGATGGGAAGAAGGCTCGTTATTGAACCGTCGTTAGCGCCCGCTCGCACCCTTGCCCCTACTCCTGTAGATCATGAAACGAGGAGAGGACAGGCTGTGCCATGTTCTCCCCTCGTTTCGATTGTTGGGTAATAATGGACCCTCAACAGGTCAGGGACAACTTATTCGTCGTCAAGCGAGAGCAGAGCCTCGGCATCTTCCACACGGGCGAGCAGGCGGAAGTCGTCGCCGTCGCCGTAAGCGCGGATGGAAACCTCATAGACGCCGACTGGCGTCGCGGCCTGCGCCACGATCTCGGTCGATCCATAAGAAGTGCTGCTCAGGCTCGAAATCTGCTCACCGCGTGCATCGTAGAGCGTTACATAGAGGTCAATATCCGTATCCTCGCTGCCCAGCAACAAGACCGTCAGGATCTGGCCTGGTTCATCGACAACCAGCCGATAGCTCACCTGCCCGTTATCGTCCACGCTGCCTGCTGTCACCTGGCCAGAGATGAGTTCAAGGGCCAGATCGCCTTCTTCGACGAAGAGTTCGTACTCGCCATCCCCACTGTAGCTATGCACCTCAACAAAGTAGGTGCCGGCTACCGGCGCCATGAAGGTCACCTGCTCGTTGGCGCCGGTCGTTGCGCTGGACCAGCGAAGATTCTGCAAGTTCAAGCCCACCGCCAGATCGAAATCCACATCTTCGAGATCAGAAGTGAGATCAACGGTGATCAGCGCGCCGACCTGGCTTACCTCGAACTCATATAAGATGCGCTGATCAGAGACGATCTCGCCTGCGACTGTTTCGCCACTCTCGATTCGGGTGAGCGCTTCGCCTTCCTCGCCGCTAACGGTGATCGTGTAATCGGCGCTGCCTTCGACGCTATAGCGCGACACAACCAGATAATAGACGCCAGGGAAGAGATTTTCCATCTCCACCACCTGAACGCCGTCATCGTCGCTGGCGTAGAAGGTCTGCGCAGCGTTGTAGAGGCTATCCACCACAGTCACCTGCAGCCCGCTCTCTTCATCGCTCGCTTCCACCTCTACGGTTACTTCATTGTAGAAGGTGTCCAGATTCAGGGAATAGACCAGCATATCGACGCCTGGAGCCAGGCTGGCCTCCAAAGGCTCGTCAAAGGACAACGCTGTGGGGTCGCCACTGAGGAAGACAATCAACGAGAATTCGGAACGGCGCTCCCACGGTTCGACGGTGATCAGGTAGTCGCCGCCCTCGCTCCAGAACGAGAGGAGATTGCTATCGGAGCTATAGACATAGCGATAGCCAATGTCGTCCCCTTCTGCGGAGACGGTGAGCGTATCCTCTGCCGAGCTCTCAATGTAAAGCAGTACCTGGCGCGGATAGCCCAGATCGGGGATCGAGAGGGTGGCATAGCGCCCCTCGCTGACCCGATCCTCCGTATAGAGGCTGCCCGGGTAGAGCTTGCCCGGCTCGCGGTCGCTATCGCTCATGGTTCCGATCATGCCGAGGACGAAGAAACTGAGCAATTCGTCCTCCACGGCGATGAACTCCAGGTAGTAGACGCCGCTCTCCAGTTCGAGTTCAGTCGCGTCCAACAACATACCGTCGAAGATGATCTCGTCTGCATCGTCGTAGATCACCAGATCAAACCATTCGGCGGCGGCGTCATCGTCGGGCGTGACCATATAGATGCCGCTTTCCGGCACAAAGACGGCGAAGCCGGCGACCTCATCGGCCAACATCTCCAGTTGTACATACTCACCCAAAAGGATGGGCGTATACTCACCGTCCTCCTGTGCAGCGATTGTCAACTGCCCGGCTGCCTGCGCCGAAAGCGGCGAAAGCACCAGGATCAGAGCAATCATCATGCGAATCCAGCCTATGTGCTGCAAACGCGTTGTGTTCACCTTCTATTCTCCTTTGCGAATGAAAAACAGAAACGTCAGTACCGTCAATTGAACTGCCAGCTTTCCGCCAAACATGGGGCGTCTTCATCATACTGCGGATCGAATCGCAATGGAAATTTACAAGTGACTCTCTTACTGGGTGTAGTTCATCTTTGGGGCGCTTCACATGCCCCCAAGTTGAGATGCACCCCTCTACAGCAGCATGGATTGCTCTTTACCAATACGCCAGCTAAAATGAAGCAGGCGCGCAATGGCTTGTGCAGACAGGTGGGATCGCCACATTTGACACCCCAAAGAACGAGAGACTCATGGCCCCAGGACTTGCCTACACATGGAACGAAATCGTCCGCATTTTTCTGCTGCTGGTTGGTCCACCGTGGACACTGCTGGCGCTGTTAATGTGGTCACGCATCATCGAAACACCCACCAACCCCTATCTCTGGTTAGGATATGCGCTGGGCAGCGCAGGGGTGTGGGGTGCATTCGTTCAAGCAATCCCGGCGGCGCGAGAGATTTTACGCCCCCAAGCAACAGACGCACTCCCTCCTATTCAGGGCGCACCTGCAACCCCTGTACCGACTCCGCTTGCACCCCCCGTCATTCCAATAGAGCCGCCTACTTTTCTCTACCCTCGCTTAACGCCGCCTGCGCCGCCTCGTCTCTTTGGCCGCACGGCTTTTTTGAATGAACTGGTGGCGGATCTCTGCCAGCCCGACGCGCCGCGTCGCCCGCTGGCATTGACCGCCCTACAAGGATTGCCCGGCATTGGCAAGACCGCGCTGGCGCTCGCCATTGCCCACCACCCCCAAATCAAGCAAACTTTCCCCGATGGGCAGTTTTGGATCTCGCTGGGACCGCAGCCCGATCTGATGATAGAGAGCGGCCTCATCATTGAGGAACTGGGCGGATCGATGGAAAGCGCGATCACGTTGCGGGATCGCGCTGACCTGCTCAAGGCGTTACTGCGCGGAAAGCAGTTGCTGTTGCTCGTCGACGACGTCTGGCAGGTGGACGACGCGCGCATCTTTCTCGACGCCTGCGCCCCGCCCACCCGCGTGCTGATCACCACCCGCCACGCCCAGATCGCCATGGATCTCCATGCCGCCATCCGCGAAGTCTGGGTCTTGCTAGAACAGCCCTCGCTGGCAGTGCTGGCCGTGGCCGGCCCTGGCGCACGGGCCGCCGTCGACGCTGACACCGACGGTGCGCGCCGATTGGCCGAAGAGGTGGGCCACCTGCCCCTGGCCCTGGAAGTGGCCGGGCGCTACCTCAACCGATTGGCCGAACATACCGGCGCTGCACAGGCCATCGCCACCCTGCGCCAGGAATTGAACGACGAAGCGGCGCGGGTGCTGCGGCTGCGCGCCGCCCAACGCCGCCCAGGATTGGACGACGCCCAGCCATCGCTTGAGGCTGTGTTGGGCCTAAGTTACACCCATCATCTGGGCGACGACGCCACGCGCCGCGCCTTTCGCACATTGGCCGTCTTTGGCGCGCAGCCGCTCACCTTCGATCTGCCCGCGCTCTCCGCCGTTTGGGGTGGGGTAAACGCCGACAGCAGCCCGGCGCAGATCAACGAATGGCGCATTGCCCTGGCCGATGCCGGTCTCTTGCAGAACATCGCCGAGGATAGTCCGGCGCGCTACAGAGTACACCAGATTGTGGCCGCCTATGCCATGACCTTGCTGCGCCAAACCCCTGCCGAACAGCAAGCGGCGGCCCTGGCCTATGCCCGCCACTACGCCGGGTTGGTGGAGAGCGCCGACGATCTCATCACGGGCGATCAACTGTTGGCGGGCCTGGCCTGGTTGGATAAGGAGATCGATCAGGTGCGCCGCGCCATTGGTTGGGCGCTGGGGCAGACGTCGGCAGAGGGCTATGCCGCGCTGCGCGATCTGGTGCGTCCCTTGCGCAACTACGCCATCGGGGCGCGCAGTCTGCACCGCGAGATTGCGCCGTGGCTCGAAGGCGCGCTCAATGCCTGTCGCGCCCTGCAAGATCGATCCGGCGAAGCCAACGTGCTGAAGGCGCAGGGGGACGTGCTGCAATTCCTCAAACAGATGGGCGAAGCGTTGGAGAAGTACGAGGCGGCGCTGGGGTTGTTCCGAGCCGTGGGCGATAGACTGGGCGAAGCCAACGTGCTGAAGGCGCAGGGGGACGCATTGATCCGAAGCGGTGATGTTGACGAAGGGATGCGAATGCTAGAAGCAGCTCGTCGGCTTTATGCTGCGATTGGCGCTCGTGCAGGGTTGAGCAATGTTGGAATTACACTCGCCCGATATGCTATCTCACAAAATAATCTGGCTGCTGCCATCGAGTACATGCAGCCAGCCGCAGACTTTGGACAAGAAATTGGTCATCCATTGGGCGCACAACTCCAAGCGCAGATCGATGGCTGGCGCGCCGCCCTACAGGATCGTGAAGACAAACCGTAACCTCCCCACTTGCCCGCCCTCCCCCTCTCCCCTATAATCGCCGAAAGCAAACCATAGAAATTCAGTGATTGGGCGATGCAACGACGCCCAGTCACCAGTCACCAATCACCAATCACCATGACCCAAACTACCAACTCGTTTGATCTCGACTATCGCTACATCCTCGGCGTGGACCTGGGCACCACCAATTCGGCGCTGGCCTATGTGGATCTAAGCGAGGACGCGCGATCCATCCGCCTCTTTGCTGTGCCCCAACTGATCGCCGCCGCCGAAGTGGAAGCGCGGCCCATGTTGCCCTCCTTCCTCTATTTGCCGGGCGAATATGACCTGGCCGCCGGGGCCACGGCCTTGCCCTGGGCCACCGACCGCCGCGTCGCCGTGGGCGAATTTGCCCGCGAACAGGGCGCGCGCGTCCCCGGTCGGTTGGTCTCTTCGGCCAAATCGTGGCTGGCCCACGGCGGCGTGGACCGGGTGGCGCCCATCCTGCCCTGGGGCGTGCGCGAGGAATTGCCGCAGATTTCGCCCGTCGAGGCGAGCCGCCGCTATCTCCAACATCTGCGCGAGGCGTGGAACCACACCATCGCCCAAAACCGCGACGGTTTCCGCTTCGAGGAGGGGTTGATCATCCTCACCGTGCCCGCCTCGTTCGACGAAGTAGCGCGCGAGTTGACCGTGCGCGCCGCCCACGAAGCCGGCATCCCCCGTGTGGTGCTGCTAGAGGAGCCGCTGGCCGCCTTCTACGCCTGGCTGGCTGGCCACGAGGAGGATTGGCAGCGGGAGATGCGCGACGGCCAACTGATCCTCGTCTGCGATGTGGGCGGCGGCACTTCGGACTTTTCCATCCTCGGCGTGCGCCGGGGCGAGAGCGGGCTGCGCTTTGACCGGCTGGCCGTGGGCGAACATCTGCTCTTGGGCGGCGACAACATGGATCTAACCCTGGCCCGCCACATGGAGAGCAAATTGCTGGGCGCGCCGGGCAAACTCGACGCCGCCCGCTGGCCGCAACTGGTCTATCAATGCCGCCGCGCCAAAGAGACCTTGCTCAACGGGGTCGCCGAGAGTGTGGAGATCACCATTGTCGGCGCGTCGGGGCGCAGCCTCATCGGCGGCGCCCTGCGCGGCACGTTGACCGCGGACGAAGTGGAAACGCTCATTCTCGACGGTTTCTTTCCACGCGTTGATCGCGACGCCGCACCCGAAGGCGGACGGCGTCGCGGCCTCACCGAATTGGGTCTGCCCTATGTGCAGGACCCGGCCATCACCCGCCACCTGGCCGCGTTCTGGGGGCGATTCCAACCCTTCCTCGCCAGCGAGACGGGCCGCGCCGCGCCCTACCCCGATTTCATCCTCTTCAACGGCGGCACATTGATCCCCGCCTCGATCCGACAGCGTATCCGCGCCACGGTGGGCGATTGGTTCGCGCCGCTGGCCGGGGACGGCTGGCAGCCCGCCGAGTTGCACACCGGCCAATTGGAGTTGGCCGTGGCTACCGGCGCGGCCTATTACGGGCGGGTGCGGCTGGGCGAAGGGGTGCGCGTGGGCAGCGGCACGCCCCGCGCCTATTACGTCGCTGTGGATCGGGGGAGTGCATCAGCGGAGGGCGAAAGCGCCATCTGTCTGGTGCCGCGCGGCACCGAGGAAGGCTTCGAGACGCAGTTGGACGCGCCGGTCTTTGAGGCGCTGACCAACCAGCCTGTCTCGTTCCGCCTTTTTACGTCGAGTACGCGGCTGGGCGACGGGTTGGGTGATCTCGTCCACCTGTCGCCGGAGGAGATCACCGAGCTGCCGCCGATCCGCACGGTGTTGCGCTTCGGCAAAGGATCGGTGGGGCGCATCCCTGTGCGGCTGGGCGTCCACCTCACCGAGATCGGCACGCTGGAACTCTGGTGCTACGCCCAGGAGAGCGATCACCGCTGGCAGTTGGCCTTTGACGTGCGCCAGCGCGCCGAGGGGGCCGAGGGGCAGCAGGGCGAAATTTTGGATCAGGGCTTGATCGACGCCGCCACGGCCAAAATCAAAGAGAGCTTCGACGGCGCGGCGAGTCCGGCCCGTCTGCGCGAGGATCTGGAAAGCACCGTGGGCATGGAAAAAGAGGGCTGGCCCACATCGCTGATCCGTCAACTGGCCGACAGTTTGATCGAGGCCATCGATGGGCGCGGGCGCACGGCGTTGCACGAGGCGCGCTGGCTCAATCTGCTCGGCTACTGTTTGCGCCCCGGCTACGGCGATCCTGTGGACGAATGGCGCATCAAGCAGATCTGGCGGCTCCACTTCAGCGGGTTGGTTCATCCGCGCGATGGGGGGGCGCGCCACGAATGGTGGGTGCTGTGGCGGCGCATTGCCGGGGGGCTGTCCGCCGGGCAGCAGACGCAACTCTATCACCAATTGCGCGTCTATTTGCAGCCGGCCAATCAGCGCAAAACACCCAAGCCGGGCCTGCCCAAGCATGTCGGCAGCGCCGAAATGTCCGAGATCTGGATGGCGCTGGCAAGTTGTGAACGGCTCGACGCCAAAGTGAAAACATCGTTGGGGGGTGAGTTGCTGGCCGGGATCGAAGGGAAACCAGGGGCGAAGGAACTCTGGGCGCTGAGTCGTTTTGGCGCGCGCATCCCCGTCTACGGTCCATTGGATCGGGTGGTCGCGCCCGAAATCGCCGCCCGTTGGGTGGAAAAGCTGCTGGCGCGCAAACTCGATCCCAACCCCAGCACCGCCACGGCGCTGATCCTATTGGCGCGGCGCACCGGCGACCGCGCCCGCGATCTGCCCGCCGAGAGCCACGATCAGGTCGCCCGCTGGCTCGCCAATCTGCGCGACGCCGATCACTTTATCAACATCCTCGACGATCCCAACGCCGTCCTCAGCGAAGAAGAGCAAAGCTGGGTCTTTGGCGAGTCGTTGCCGGCGGGGCTGATCCTGTTTCAGCAGAACGAAGCGTAAGCTGTGTTGCGTATAACTCACACGACGATGCGGTAAACAGTTTTCGCATTGCGCCAGAAATAGCCCTCCGAGGCGTCCTGGCCCTTTTCGGCGAAGTAGCTCTTCACCACGGCCAGGTATTCGGCATAGGATCGCCCGGCGCGGTCGCTCACCGGCCAGTTGCTGCCGTAGATCAGCCGATCCGCGCCGAAGGCGTTCCACAAGGCGTCGAGGGTGGGACGGTAGAAATCGAGATCGGCGGGCGCAGGCGTGTGGACGCTCTGCTCCATCATGGCTGAGAGCTTCATAAAGACGTTGGCATGGTCGGCGGCGCGGCGGTAGCGATCCAGCCAGACCGGGTCAATAGGTCCGCCGTCCACGGGCATGTGCAGGATGTGGTTGATGACGATGCGCAGGTCGGGGATCTGGCGGGCGACGCGTAGCACATTTTCCAGATGCTCGGCGCGGATCAGCACGTCGAGCGCGAGATCATGTGCGGCCAGCGTGCGCAGATCGGCGAGGAAGCTTCCCTGATCGACCCTCTCGAAGCGCTGTCCCCCACAGCGGATGCCGCGGAAGATCGGATTGGACGCGAAGCGCGCCAACTCCTCCCCAAATTCGGGCCGGTCCGGTGGGATCTGCCCGACAAACCCCACAATGAACGGTTCATCGGCAGCCAGATCGAGGATCCACCCGTTGTCCTCCAGCCAACTGCTCGCCTCCACCACCACCGTCCCTGTGACACCGAGCGGCGCGGCGATCTCCTTGAGGTGGATGGGAAACACCGGACGGTAGAGCAACGTATTGTCCGGCGGCGGCCACGGCACTCCTTGCCGGCGGGTGGGGTTGTAAAAATGGGTGTGGGTGTCGATGATCATCCGTTCTACCTTTCGTTGAACCAGCCTCTAAAGTGATGTATACTCACACTACTTGCAGAGTTTGTAACAAGGATTGGAGACGTTTTATGCAAAGTTTTCAAGAACTAAAGCATACAGTCGTGGAGCGACTCGATCTATTGCCACAATCAACGCTCTTAGAAGTTTTACACTATGTCGATTTCTTGATTGAACGCTCTGAGCAGATGGACCTGCAAAATCAGCAAGGTCATGAAGAGAGTTCGCTGCCTGCCCCTGATGCGTTTGTTGGGCTGGCCGGTTCCTGGTCATTTGAGCCAGGAGAATTAGAAGAAATTCTAGAATATATTGAACACCAGGGACAGACGCCCAAATCGCCGCAGTCGCCCGGCTGCGAGGGTTGACGGTCCTCTCGGCGGATCGCCATTTTAGCTACATCAACGCCCTCGCTGTCGAAAACTGGTTGTGACCCTCAGTACCCCAACCCCTTGTCCACCACATTGCGCATCTCTTCGCCCGCACGATACCGCTTCAGATTATCGAGAAATATCTCCAGCGCGCGCTCATCGTAGTAAGGCGTTAGCCCCGAATAGTGCGCGGTGATGATCACGTTCTCCATTGCCCACAGCGGGGAATCGGCGGGCAGCGGCTCCGGATCGGTGACATCCAACCCGGCGCCGGCAATCCATCCCTCGCGCAGGGCGCGGATCAGCGCGTCCTGGTCGATGATCTTGCCGCGGCCAATGTTGACGATGTACGCGCCCGGCTTCATGGCGCGCAGTTCGCGTTCGCCGATCATCCTCTCGGTTTCATGGGTCAACGGCACGGTGACAACAACGAAATCCGCTTCGGGCAACACCACCAACAGTTGATCGTTGCCGACCATGCGCTCCACGCCGGGCGCGCTCACGGACGGATCGCGGCGCACGCCGATGACGCGCATGTTCAGCGCATCCGCGATGCGCGCTGTCTGCTGGCCGATGGCGCCCACACCCAACAGCACCATGGTCTTGTCGGGGAGTTCAAAGAGTTCATCGCCTTCGGGCTTGCGCCACTTGCCTTCCACCTGCGCGCGCATGGCCTTGTGAAAGCCACGGCCCAGGCTGAAGAGGAAGGCGAAAATATGCTCGGTAATGGGGATGGCATGGACGCCCGAGGCGTTGGTCAGCACAAAATCCATCTCCTGGGCTTCGGGGTAGCGCATGAGCCAGTCCGCGCCTGCGCCCCACAACTGCATCCAGCGCAGTTTCTTGGCCCTGGGTAGCAGATCCCGCGGTAGATCGCCCACCACGATTTCGATCTCTTCCAGCAAGGATTCGATCTCTTGCCGATCCTGCGTTATCACAACCTTCATCTCCGGCGCGGCCTCGCCCATCTGATCGATCTGCTCCTCGCTGATGCGACCGCTTTCCAACGTCATCAGAATCAAACTCATTGTTACACTCCTCTGAGGATTGGGGACTGGGGATTGGGGGGCTGGGGATCGGGAATAGCCTTCCAATCCCCAGTCCCCAATCCCCAATCACTTCTGCTCCTACACCGCCAGGATCGCCTCGATCTGCGCCAACTCGTCCTCGCTGAAGGTCAAGTTCTGCAACGCGCCCACGCTGTCCTCGATCTGGCTGGGGCGGCTGGCCCCGATCAAGGCCGAGGTGACGACCTCTTGGCGCAGCACCCAGGCCAGCGCCATCTGCGCCAGCGTCTGTTCGCGCGACTGGGTGATCTCGTTCAACCGGCGCACCTGGCCCAGCCGTTCCTCGGTGATGCGATCTGGTTTGAGGAAGCCGTGGGGTTTGGCCGCCCGCGAATCCTCGGGGATGCCGCCCAGGTATTTGTTCGTCAACAGTCCCTGCGCCAAGGGGGAGAAGGGGATGCAGCCGATGCCTTCCGTCTTCAGCGTCTCCAGCAGACCGTCCTCGACCCAGCGGTTGAACATGTTATACGACGGCTGATGGATCAAACAGGGCGTGCCCAGATCGCGCAAGATCTGCGCGGCCTGGCGCGTCTGTTCCGGCTGATAGTTGGAGATGCCCACATAGAGCGCCCGCCCCGAACGGACGGCGTAATCCAGCGCCATCATCGTCTCTTCCAGCGGCGTCTCCGGGTCGAAGCGGTGGCTGTAGAAGATGTCCACATAGTCGAGGCCCATGCGTTTGAGGCTTTGATCCAGGCTGGCGATCAGGTATTTGCGCGATCCCCACTCGCCGTAGGGACCGGTCCACATGCGATATCCTGCTTTGGTCGAGATGATCAACTCGTCGCGATAGGGCTTCAGATCCTGGGCGAGGATCTGGCCGAAAGTCTCCTCGGCGGAACCGGGCGGTGGACCATAGTTATTAGCGAGATCGAAGTGGGTGACGCCCAGATCGAAGGCGCGGCGGAGCATGGCGCGGGCAGTTTCCAGCGTGTCCACGCCGCCGAAGTTGTGCCAGAGTCCCAGCGAGATCGCCGGCAACTTCAACCCACTGCGTCCACAGCGCCGGTAGACCATCTCGCCGTAGCGGGAGGAGAGGGGAAGATAGGTCATTTCGGAGCCTTTCTGGTGAGATTTCAATTT
>JAHBVG010000147.1 GCA_019637695.1 Caldilineaceae bacterium
CCTTCCTATTACCATACCAAAGGAGTTTCCTTCAACTTCTATCTAGCAATTGGCCATATTAGGGAGGAAATTCCTCGACGCGAGATCGGACGAAATCGGGTTCACGTTTCACTTTTCGATGGCACAGACCTTCCACTGGCAGCAGACGAATACTCCCCTTCACATTTCGCTGGCGGGCGGCACGCTCACCCTGAGTTTTGATGGGAAAGTCAACCTCTCATTCGACGGTGAGGGACGGCTGGTCGGCGCTTTTTTGGAGCAGATCACCTATCGCCGCGCCCTGGACAACCGCATCCTTGCCAAGTGGATCGATGCCGAGCGGGCGGGCCGTCGCCAACGCCGCTTCCTCGACGAGGAAGAACGCCATTCACTGCTGGATCGCTGTTATGAGATGGCCGCCGATGTCGCTGCCGGATTGACAACCGGGCAATTGATCCCACCGGCGAACAGACCGGCGCTCGATCTCATTGACGAGTGGCTGGCGCGAGTAGCGGGCTGGGATTGGCCGAAATTAGAGGCGGAGCGGACGCGCTTCCTCGATGTTTACAAACCCGTCCCCATTCTGCCGCCGGATCAGTACCTCTCGACGGTGGTGCAGGCGACGGAAGGCTGCTCGTATAACCGCTGCACTTTCTGCACCTTCTATCAAGATCGTCCATTCCGCATCAAAACGCTCCCTCAATTGCAGAATCATTTGACGGCAATCGAACAATTCCTGGGGCGCGGGCTGACCTTGCGGCGGGGGATCTTCCTGGCCGACGCCAACGCTGTGATCGTGGCCCAGCGCACGCTGCTCCCCATGCTCGACGCCATCGCGCAGAAATTTGCGATCCTGCCGCCCGATCTCCCCGCCGAGGATCGACGGCGCTGGCAAGCCGGTCATCCCATCCATGCCGATGGTATTTACGCCTTTATCAGCGCGCCCGACGCGCTGCACAAGACCAGCGCCGACTTCGCCGATCTGCGCGACCGCCATCTGCGCCGGGTCTATGTAGGGCTGGAGAGTGGACACGATCCGTTGCGCCATTTCCTCGCCAAGCCTGGCCGCGCCGCCGATGTGCTGCGCGCCGTGGAGACGATCAAGGCGGGCGGCGTGGGCGTTGGGCTGATCGCCATGATCGGCGTCGGCGGCGAGATCTATCGCGAGGCGCACCGCCGCGACACCGTGGCGCTGATCGAGCGGATGCCGCTGGATCACAACGACATCCTCTACCTTTCGCCCTTTGTGGCCGACGCCGCTTCACCCTATGCGCAAGATATTGAATCTGCAGAAATTGAACCGATGGGTGAGGACGCCATTGAAGAGGAGATAGGGCGCTTCCGCTCTGCGCTCAAAGCGTGGACGCAACCGCGCGGCGTTCGCTTTTCCACCTACGACATACGCGAGTTTATCTATTGAAATGGGTATGTTGAAAATGAATTGGTCGTCTGGGTAGGGGTTGGGGTGAACGGCTCACAAAAATCGTCCGCGAAAGCCGTTGCTCGTCTGCCGTCCACCCAAACCCCTACGAATTTTTGGAGGTCACCATGTTCAAGACGCCGTTGCGTTTGTTGCTTGTTTTTCTGATCGCGCTGATGATGCCAACCGCGCTGGGCGCGGCCCCGCTGCCCGAAGAGACGCCCACCGTGCGCGCCGTCCTTTTCTGGCTCAACACCTGTCCCCATTGCCATGATGTTATCGAGGATACGCTGCCGCCGCTCGAAGAGAAATATGGCGCGCAACTCGATCTGCGTCTGCTCGAACTGCACACCCAGGCCGATTTTCAGCGGCTCTATGCGTTGGCGGCGGCCTACGGCGTGCCCCAATCGGGTGTGGGCGTGCCACTGCTCTTAATCGCCGATCAAATTTTGATCGGCGGTGGGGAGATCCCGGCGCGGCTGCCCGGTCTGATCGACCAATACCTGGCAGCGGGCGGCGTCGATTTCCCCGCCATGCCCGGTTTCTCGATCAGCCAGACGAAGCCCTTTGAAGTCGATGCACGCGTCCGGCCCAACCCTACTTCGGTGAGCGGTTTTGGCCTGGCGATGGTGGTGATGGCGGGCATGGTATTGGCGCTGATCTACACGGGCGGGGCAGCGCTGAACAAGGTCCGCTGGCTGCCAGCAGAGATGACCCAGTGGGCGCTGCCGATGTTGGCGATCATTGGACTGGGCGTCTCCGCCTACATGGCCTATGTGGAAACCCAGGAGGTGACGGCGATCTGCGGCCCGATTGGGGATTGCAACACCGTGCAGGGGAGCGACTATGCCAAACTCTTCGGCGTGCTGCCCATTGGCATCCTGGGATTGATCGGCTATGGCGCGATCCTTGCGCTGTGGGGATGGCCGCGCCTGCGCCAGGATGATCTAGCCAAAGCCGCGCCCAAGTTGCTCTTTGGCCTGGCCGTGGCGGGCGTCCTCTTCTCGATCTACCTCACCTATCTCGAACCCTTTGTGATCGGCGCGGTCTGCATGTGGTGTCTCTCCTCAGCGGTGATCATGACGTTGCTGCTATTGGTGACCATCACCCCGGCGCTGAAACCGATCCCTGTGGTCAAGGGGCGCAAACGCCGCAACCGTTAACCAAACGGGGGACGCCAACTCATCGGCGTCCCCCGCACAAACTTTCTCCCCGCACTGGTATAGCCCGAAACGTGAGGCGTGAGGGTCCTCTGGTCATGTTGCTCGGCTCCAAAGCTTCCCTTTGTTTTTGTCACCCTGCTTCGGTATACTTTTCTGGCCGGACACGCTCATGCCGGATCACCCTATCCACCTCACCCACTTTGGAGGAAGCTCATGTTTGACGGCCAATCGGATCGCCGCTATTGGCTCGATGTCCTCAACCGTATTGCCCGACCCGTATTGGAAGCAGGCGCAGCCGCAGAGCTGAAGAAACGAATGCCGGTGGAAGCCGCGCCGGGCATGACGGATCGCGCCCACTATACCCATTTGGAAGCCGCGTGCCGTCTGCTCTGCGGTATCGCTCCCTGGCTGGAGTTGACCGATCTGCGCAGGGAAGAAGAAACCCTACGCGCCGAGTTCGCCGATCTGGCCCGACGCGCCATCGCCGCAGCGACAAACCCCGACTCGCCGGATTTTTTGAACTTCACCCAAGGGGGGCAGCCGGTGGTGGATGCGGCCTTCCTGGCCCATGCGCTCTTGCGCGCGCCGGTTCAGCTTTGGGGACGACTCGACGACGCTACGAAAGCCCATGTGGTGGCAGCGCTGCGTTCCAGCCGCGTCATCAAGCCCCATTTCAACAACTGGCTGCTCTTCTCCGCCACCGTCGAAGCCTTCCTCTACAAAGCGGGCGTCGCAGATTGGGATGCTATGCGCATTGATTACGCCCTGCGCCAACACGAACAGTGGTATCTCGGCGACGGTGTCTACGGCGACGGGCCAGAGTTCCATTGGGATTACTACAACAGCTTTGTAATCCAGCCGATGATGATCGACATTGTGGAAAGTGTGGGCGAGCGCTACCCCGATTGGGCAGCTAAACGTGAAGAGATCCTGCGGCGGGCGCAGCGCTACGCTGTGATTCAGGAGCGACTCATCTCGCCCGAAGGAACTTTCCCGCCCATCGGACGATCCCTGGCCTATCGCTTTGGCGCGTTCCAGACCCTGGCCCAGATTGCGCTACGCCGCGAACTCCCCGCGGATCTTGCGCCGGCGGCTGTGCGCTGCGCGTTGACTGCTGTGATCCACCGGCAGATCGAAGCGCCTGGAACCTTTGACGACAACGGCTGGCTGCGCATCGGCTTTGCCGGCGCTCAACCTGGGATCGGTGAACGCTACATCTCCACCGGCAGTCTCTATCTCTGTTCGGTCGGTCTGCTGCCGTTGGGGCTACCCCCGGAAGATGACTTCTGGTCCGCGCCGCCATGCGCGTGGACATCCCAACGGATCTGGGCGGGCGAGAATCTGTCCTGCGACCACGCCCTGCATTGAGATAGACTGCGGATAGGGCGGATAGGGTATTGGATATTGGGGATTGGGTATGCGACCAGTTGAGATTGCCGACCTGCCAGGTTTTCTGCAACCTGGCAGGTCTTATTGCCGACTCTCTGAAATCCGTAATTTATGAATCGAGCGAACCATGAACTTTAATCAATTTACCCATCTGACCTTTGATTGTTACGGTACGCTGATCGATTGGGAGCGCGGCATCCTCGCCGCGCTGACGCCGTTGATCGAGGGGCGTGGTCTGCCCGTGGACCCGGCTCAAATTCTGCGGCTCTATGCAAAATACGAGGCCGCAGAGGAAGCCGGTCCTTACAAGCGTTATGGCGATGTGCTGCGCGGCGTCATGGATGGCATAGCCGCTGAATTCGGATTCACCCCCAGCGAGGACGAACGCAACGCCTTGGCCGAATCGGTGGGCAACTGGCCGGCCTTCCCCGACTCGGCGGAAGCGTTGGCAGCGCTGAAGACGCGCCACAAGTTGGTGATCCTTTCGAACATTGACGATGCCATGTTTGCCCGTAGCAATCGCCATCTGGGCGTGGAATTCGATGAGATCATCACGGCGCAGCAGGTGGGGAGCTACAAACCCTCGCGCCGGAATTTCCAAGTTGCGTTGGAGCGGCTCGGCGCGCAGCGGACGCAGATCCTGCATGTGGCGCAGAGCCTCTTCCACGATCACGTGCCGGCCAAGGAGTTAGGATTCACCACGGTTTGGGTCAACCGACCCAGCATCCTGCCCGGCACCGGCGTCAGCCTGCCTGTGGATGTTACGCCGGATTTCGAGGTAGCGGATATGGCAAGTTTGGTACGCGAGATGATGGGGAATCGGTGATTGGGGATTGGTGACTGGGAGAGCCGTAGACCCGCCGGGTTTTCAGAAAACCCGGCGGGTCTTTTTGTTTATTGCCTGTGAATGCTGGGCATGTAGAGGATGGCGCCTTCCACTGTAAAGGCATCGGGTAAGAGGATCTCACGACCACCGCTGTCGCTAACCATCAGATCATAGGTTTGGGCAGGCAACGAACCAGGCACATCCACGGTGAGGGTACTCGACGTCATCGATAAGATCTCCAGCGTGTAGGTTATTGTTTCGGCGATCAAGTGGACTGTCGGCTCGATGAAATTCTCACCGCTGATCACAAGGGTTTGCGGCTGGCTCACTGGGGCGCTTTCCGGTTCCAGGCCAACCACGGTTAATGCGGCTGGCGCTAACAGTGTAACGTCCACTGCCCAGCGACTCACTGGCATTGTGCGGCTCTGTTGCCCCACAAAATTGTAGACGCCCGCATCCAACGGCAGATCGAAGACAATGTTCCCGTTCCCCTGTCGCTGGCTCAGCGGCGGAACGGGCGCAATCTGACCAAAGTCAATAAAGCCTTCGAGGATGGTCACAGCGACGCGATAGATCCCCTTGACCGGCGCCAGCAACTGAACTTCGGGGTTGATACCAGCGGCGAGCGATTGACCCGTCCACCCATAATCGATCTCAGGGATGGGGTGGATGGCGATCTCGTAGTTCAGTCGATCCTCATTGTTGGGATCGGTCAGCAGGTGCAGGCGCGCATCCTGCGGCAGCAGCGTTGTGGTCCACACCGTCTCTGCGCCCCAAATTGGCTGGGCTGTCATCGTGTTATTGCTGTCATCCCAAACCTGGAGGAGCAACGCGTCGTCCATGCGCCCTGTCACCGTGATTACCACGTTGACGCGTGTATTGCTCCCCAAATGCACGGGTAGCCATTCGGCGCTGAAGTCATTATCCACGCCGCCGATGCTGCCACCCTTTTTGGTGTAGGGAAGTGTGTCCGCTTCCACCGCATCGGCGCGGATCGAGACGGACCATTCGGCGCCCGCCCCATTATCGGGACGGATAAAGAGATCGTGGGTTCCGGCCGGCACAAAGTAGGTGACCTCTGTATTCGATTCCACCGTCTTTTGGATGAAGCGCTCGTTGGTGAGGAACTGGTAACGACCGCTGCTGCCTCGCTCGAAGAGGAAGGTGTGCATCCCACTGTTCGGGAAGGCCACGCGGATATGGCTATCCACACCGCTGGGGTTGGATTTGCCTTGCCACAGCGTATCCACCGTGGGCAGATGGCTCAACTTCAGATCGATGCTGGCCGTCGCGCCGCTGGCCTCGCTCAACTGGATCTGGTTGAGTTCGGTCAGGGTGGCCGTCCCCCAAATGGTCTCGCCGTCGAGGATGGTTTGCGCCCAAAGTGGCGCGTCGCCGCTGATCGCCAGGTCAACGTCGCCGCCGTTGGCTGTCATCGAGAAGTTGAAATCGAGCGGACCGACCAATGCGCCGTAGAACTGATTGATACTCGCGCCAGCCGCCAGCGTCCCCTGGAAGCTGAGGAAGGTGCTATCGGCGCTGCCGGTGACCGGCGCAATCGTGGCCTTCCAGCGGGTGGTGGGGAAGGATGCATCCTGCACAACGCGAATCTTGTGCGATCCGGCGGTGACGGCGCGTTGATAAACGGCGGAAACCGACGACGCCTGCCGACCCGAAGCGGCAGTCTCTATCCCCGGCGCAGAGGGGAGTTGCACCCTGCGCAGATCAACATCGTCCATGAGCAGATTGGCGAAGCCCGTATCCGCTTGTAGCGCGAAGGAATAGACGCCATCGGTCGGGAAGTTGATCGTAATCGTGGAGTGGTGTCCATCATCTAGCGCCACCCCATCCCAACTGGCTTCTCCGGCCTGAGGCATGGCCCGCAGCGAGAGATCATAGGTCATGGGCGCGCCGTTGCTACTGGCGACCAGGTGCAGCCGGTTGGTCCCCGCAGCAAGGGGGAAGCTTGTCCACGCTTTCTCGCCGCCCAGGATCTGGTAAGAAGCGGACGGATTCTGGCTGCCGGTGGGATATACATCCAGCCGTAGCGTGTCCGAAAGGCTGCCCGTGGTTTTGATACTAATGTTCATCTGAGTTGCACCGGCGAGGGCAACGGGGAGCCATTCCGCCGAGAAACCGTTGCCGGCGCCGCCCAGGGATCCACCCTTTTTGGCGTAGGGCAGCGCATCCACAGCCGCGCCGGCAGCGCTGATCGTCACCGACCAATCCGCGCCGCGCACGGCGTCGGGGACAACCGCCAGCCGATGAGCGCCGGCCGGCACAAAGTAGGTGACCTCTGTATTCGATTCTACCGTCTTTTGGATCAATTGATCCCCAACCAGGAATTGGTGACGACCCTCTGCGTTGCTAAAGGTGAACTTATAGAGGCCAGCCGCTGGGAAGGAGAGACGCGCCTGGCTGTTTTGACCCTTCGTGATCGCCTTCCCCTGCCAACGATAAGGCGCAGTGGGGAGCGCGTCGGCCATCAGCGTATAGGAGGCCACACCCCCTCTGGCGGTCAGGTGGATCAGGTTGATCCCCTGGGTGAGGTTGAAGGTGGACCAGAGCGTTTCGCCGCCGATGATCACGCGGTTGCTGCCAGAGATCACTGCGCCGGCGTTGTTCAGCACCCGCACATTCAGGGTTGTCGATAGGGAGTGGGTGGTGGTGATGACAAGATTCACCGGCCTGGCGCTGTCGATAAAGATGGGCAGCCATTCCTCGGCGATCTCGTCGCCGCGCTTTTGGTAGGGCAATTCATCGCTCGCCGTGCCGGTATAGTGGATATCGATCTGCCACTCAACAATGCCGCCTGTGCCATCTTGTACAAGTTGGATGTCATGAACGCCCGCCTCGACATAATAGATCACCGAGGTGGCGCCTGTCACCATCTTGCGGATGTAGTGTTCATCCAAGAGGAATTCATAGCGGCTGCCATTGTTGACGCCAAAATCGAAGCGATAGAGGCCGCTTTGAGGGAAATGAACGCGGGCGTCGCTGTTCTGTCCATCGGGGAGACTCCTCCCCTGCCATACATAGGGCGCTTCAGCCAGATTGAACAACTTGAACTGAACCAGGGCGCTCGTCTCTCCACTGTTTTGCAAGCTAAACTGGTTTGATCCCACAGTAAGCGTGGTTGTACCCCAGAGCGTTTCACCGCCGCCAGCGACGCCGCGCCAACGTTCTCCATCCCCATTGTGGATCGACAGTTCAACAGACGATGCGCCAGAGACGGTGACCGAAAAATTGATCTCACGATGACTGCCGATCTGTGTATATGTAGGATGGATAATCTGCCCAGCTTCAAGGTTGATCTCCATTTGAAAGAAGGCATTCTCTGATTGAACGCTTGTGGCAACCGCCTGGCTTAGTCCAGGGTTCAGAACTAATCCCAGCGCGAAAGCAAGGGTAAAGCTCAGCCCTATAAGAATCCACTTGGTTCGAATCTGGCTATACATTATTTCCTTATCCTTTATCCAGTTGTGGCCCGATATAGCAACGTAGATCGACATTTTGAGTGGAAATGCACGCTTATCTATCATCGAATGCAGATTTAACCAACAAAATTGAAACCATAGATAGACGCATCACCAATTCTAGAGGACCCAATAGTGGAATTGCATAAGGAGGAGATTAGAATATACTGAAAAAACCAATTCAAAGGACTTTGCATAGAGGCTATAGACTCATTTTCAAAGTTGACCTAATGTCAATCTTTCTGTAAGATTCGATTGTGGAATGCACCGTCGTTTGTCCCCTACATTCTGGTCATTCGTTCAAGTGACCTCCGATTTATTGGTTTGTTCTTTTCTCTTGGTTTGGCAGATCGTTATGGTGATCTGTCAGTACCCGCTTAAAGGCTAGGGTTCGCACGCTCCTAGTTTATTTGTCAACCATCTTCCATCCCATGAGGAGCAAACAATGGAACGCCTTTTTTCCGCCATTCTCGGCGCTAGGGGTGGTCTGCACCGGTTAGGGAGCAGACGGCTAGGGATTTTTAGCCTGATATCATTGGTCATGGCCGCAGTATTGGTCCTCTCCGTTGCCATCCCCAACGTAGCAGCGCAGACCGTACAGACCGGTCAGGATGCACAACCATTTGTCGTGCGAGTCCCTGCCAACGCCACAGTACGGATCACGGTTTACGGGCATTGTATGATCCGCGGCATCCCCTTCCCCGGCGCTACACTGAATCCGGTCGGCCTGGCCCCGGATGCAGTGCGTGTAGCGCTTGCTCACAGTGTTGGGCAGGGCTATACATCCACCAATCGTTGGGACGTGCAACAGGCTGTCTGGTATCTACTTGACGATATTGAACCAAACCGCAACAGCCGGATCGCGCCAGAAATTATCGAGTACGCCAACAGCGGTGTAGCGCCAACCGACAGAGGACTCACGACGCCTTCGCTGATCGATGCTGTCGATGCTGGCAATGTCTCTGCTCAGGTGGTTGGGTACAGGAATTTATCCAACCCCGCTTACTTTGGCGTAGGCACCCTCGTCATCGAAAATCTGACCGCCACTGTTCAAGATATCCACATCCCCTTCGGTATGCATTTCGCGGATGCAACGCGAGAAGGCGTCCAGGATATGGCAATCTTCCCGGCGGGTTCTCCACAAGAAGCCGTCGTGCTTGGCGCTGAAGGATTGCCCATTGTTGTCGGCACCGAAGGTCCTGTTGGGCCACAAGGACCGCAGGGCGAACAGGGACCCACCGGCCCCCAAGGCCCGAAGGGCGATACGGGTGACCGGGGACCGCAAGGCGAACGCGGCCCACAAGGCGAGACCGGCGCGCAAGGCCCTCAGGGTGAAACCGGAGAACAGGGACCGCAGGGCGAAACCGGCCCGCAGGGTCCTCAGGGCGAGCGCGGCGCGCAAGGCGAGACTGGCCCACAAGGTTCTCAGGGCGAGCGCGGACCTACCGGTGAGCAAGGAGCCACTGGTCCGGCAGGCCCGCAGGGTCCTCAGGGCGAAACTGGCGAACAGGGACCACAGGGCGAAACCGGCCCGCAAGGAGCCACTGGTCCGGCAGGCCCACAAGGCCCGCAAGGTGAAACTGGAGAACAGGGACCGCAAGGCGAAACTGGTTCACAAGGTCCTCAAGGTGAGCGCGGACCACAGGGCGAGACTGGCCCGCAAGGTCCTCAGGGCGAACAGGGGCCAGAAGGTCCCCAAGGTGAGACTGGACCGGCAGGCCCGCAAGGTGAGACCGGCTCACAAGGTCCTCAAGGTGAAACCGGCCCAGAAGGTCCCCAAGGCCCCGCAGGTCCACAGGGACCGGCAGGCCCGCGGGGTCCAGAAGGGGCGCAGGGGCCGAAGGGTGATCCAGGATTGGCCTGTTGGGACACGAATATGGATGGAATCGCCGATCCTGAAGAGGATGTTAACGGCGACGGCAAACACAACATCATCGACTGTTTGCCCGAGAATTTACAGCAGCAGGTTGCCGAGCGCTTGAAACGAACCATTGATCGGGTGAGCGTAACCAGCGACGTGGACACCCAGGCGGTGAAGACGGTAGACGCTGTCTGCCCGAATGGGTATGTGGCGATTGGCGGCGGACATGAGATCGACAGCACAATGTCCAACTGGATGATCAATGTCAGCAAGAGCTACCCGGCCAGTGTTACCACCTGGCGTGTCCAGGCAGAAGCGCCGCTCGTCGTGAGAGAAGCATGGTCAGTCACGGCCTGGGCTATCTGCGACAAAGTAAATCAGTGAGTGATAT
>JAHBVG010000148.1 GCA_019637695.1 Caldilineaceae bacterium
ATAAAGAAAACCGATAGAGTTCGTACAATCGTAGGGGCGCTGGCGGACGCAGCGTCCGCTTGCTGCGCCCGGCGGGTGCTGCTTGCCGCACCCGTACCAAATGCACGATATTCAAGTGTTTTCTCTATAAGAGCGTAAGAGAGCGGTGAACATAGGACACTCCCCAGATGGCTAGAGCGCAAGACCTCTGGCAGGGTAGCCTCTATCCCTGGTCATGTGGGGGGGAAGAAGGAGTTGTATGATAGGATGGAGATTCGCCTAAAAGATCAGGTCTGACGCTTCATTCCGGGAATCGACCAGGCTGATCCGGGAAATTCCGAACAACTTCTGGTCGATTCCCGGAACGAGGCTGAATCGTTAATCACGGGGACCGTTTACCTGTTTACGCCGCCATAGACTAGCGTGAAGCAATAACCTCTGGGAAAACGCCCTCAACACGGTTGCCGTCCTCTTTGAAGCCGAAGGAGAAGCGAATCTGGCCTTTCTCGAAGTTGGCGATGACCGACCAGCGTACAAAGCCCTTAGTCTGGCCTGGAAGTTTTTCGATGCTGGCAATGGATTGGTAACCGCCGTAGTTAGCAATCACCTGCTGACGATAGCTGAGAAAGTCGCCTTCCTTAATGGCGTCTTTCATGGCGTCGGTCCAATCTCGGCTCCAGATGGTGTAATTGCCTGTTGCGAAACCGTTCATAGCATTCTCGACGATCTCGGTAGCTTGCTCCGCTGTGAGCGCTGAGTTCTCACTGCCTTGAGGAGTGCTGGATGCCTGCCGGTTCATGCCAGCACACCCTGCTATCACAATGACAATGCTGAAGAGAATGATACTGACCAAGCTGATGCGAGCGATGTTTTTCATTGTTGCCTCCGTTCAATGTGTCTGTTGACTGTAGTTGAATATCGACTGCTGTCCTCAGTGTACGCTCTGGCCGAGTGCGCCGCATCGGAGGTTGCGCCACTTTGCATTTCCCACAAATAGGTTGCACCATAGCGGCGCTTCTGCCAGTCGGCTCATCTAAATATTGTAGATGAGGAGCGCGGGGCCGCTGAGGATTTCACTGGTATGGCGCAGGTACAGACGACAGCATTGGGGCGCAGTGGCGGCCAGCACCTACTCAGATCCACATCGGCGGCGCGCTGCTCGACGGTGCTGCCGCAATGCCAGCAGGGAGCCAGGATACTGTCGATGAGAGGCACACCCAGCAGATCTGCGCCCGCCTGCGTCCGCTCCGGTGCGCCAACCGCCGCCAGGCCGACGCTGCCATCAACGCGGAAGGAGAGCATTCCCACCGGCTCAAAACCAGCTTTGTTCAGGCCAGCGCCCGAAGGTAGATTCTCCGGCGCATGGATGATCCAGAAGCGCTGCGCATCCTCCGCTGCCAGAATTCCCTGCAACAGCCGCGGATAGAGTCCGCGACCCTGCCACTGGGGCAGCGTGGCAAAATCCCACAGATAGCGATCCGTGGGCGGCAGTGTAAAACTCAGATCCAGCTCGCCGATGCTGGCCGCACGTGTCGCCGTCCAGCCATAAGAAACAGCTTCTCCCCACAGGAATGCAAAGTAGGGACGGTGACCTGCGGTCAGTCGAGCGCGTACATCCGCCAGCGAAATGCGGTTGATCTGTGCGATTTGATGCTCATCAGTCGGGACCGCTACCTGAAGTCCAGGCAGCGGCGACAGTTGTGGTTGTGGATCGTTCGTCCACCAAGTAGCAAGCGCCATCAGATAATCTCCTTTTGCTATCAATCCTTGATTATAGACCCTGCGCTGTCATCTTCTTGGGTGTGTGGGTGATGAAGGGTGCAGCCAGCGTGTGCAAGACACGTAAGGTCCTGGGGAAGAGGCCCAGGCGGCTATAGTCAATTCCACCCAGCGGCGGCTGAGGATCGTAGTCGAGCTGGCGTTGGATCTCCCTGGCCGTCTCTTCGCTGGTCAGACGGGCGGCCAGATAGAGTCCCATATCAATGCCTGCTGACACGCCCGCCGACATGATGAACTTACCATCCTCCACCCAACGAGCCCGCCGATACCGAGCGCCCAGACTTTCCAAAATGCCTGTGTAAGCCCAATGCGTCGTTGCCTCTCTCCCCTTTAATAACCCCACTGCCCCCAGGATCAACGATCCTGTGCAGACCGATGCAACGATCTCGGCGCTCTTGGTAGCCTGCCGTACCCAGGCCCGCAACGTTGGGTTGCTCATTGCCTTCAGTGTAGGCGAGCCGCCGCCGGGGATGACCATGGCAAAAGGACGGGGCGTCTGCTCAAAGGTGTGGGTAGCGATGACGGGCAGAATATCGGTGGGCGTCGGCTCGATGCGCTCTGCCACCACCACGATCCGATATGCCGGCTCAATTTCCGCCAGCACGCTCATCACCTGGAGTGGTCCCACCAGATCAAAGAGCGTCAGGCCAGGATAGAGTGCAAAGGCGATCTGTTTTTCGTTGGTGGTTGCTGTGGATACTGTCTCGGCTGTGGCTGTCTGCATTGTCATAGAATTCCTCCCCTGGTTAATTCGGTGGCGCCAAATGGCGGCTCTGGATCGTACTCAGCGAAAAGTTGCGCCATGCGGGCATCCTGCTCACCCTTTAGTTTGGCAATGAGGTGAAGGGCCATGTCCACGCCCGTAGAGCCGCCAGCGCCGGTAATAAACTTGCCATCCTCGACCCAACGCTGCTTCACATAAATGGCCCCATACTGTTGCAGATGCGCAGCATAGTTCCAGTGGGTCGTCGCCCGCCGCCCTGTCAAGAGACCGGCTGCGGCCAGCACCAACGTCCCAGTGGAGAGCGCCCCTACCCATTCTGCCCGCTCAGCCGCACTGCGCACATAGTCCAGCAATGGCTGGCTGCGGATCGCTTCCAATGTGGCGTCCCCGCGGCCGCCCATGACGAAAATCATGGCTGGCTGGGGCACGTGGGCAAACGTCTGAATGGGAATCATCTGCAGCGGCGTATCCGCCTGCATCGGCTCAGCGTTCTCTCCCACCACCGTCAATTGATAGGGGCCTGTCGTCAGGTTGAGCAAGATGCCGTAGCTGCCCACCAGATCCAACAGCGAAGCGCCTGGGTAGACGACAAATGCGATCTTCTTCTTTTCCTTTGCCATAGTTTTCTCCTGTGGATGATAAATGCGATTGCCTCGTACCCTGAGCATAGCGCTGCCAGCGCTGCAACGCATTGGCGGATGCGCCACTTTATGCCCGGCCAAATAGCGTATAAAAGGGACAGATGAGGCCAGGAAGGCTCCAGCCTGTTTGACGATTTTGGGAAGCTGTGGGATAACTGAAATATCCCCACTGATTGAGATCTTTACACTGACTTGTACTCCAAGGTCAGCGCGTTTGTATGGTTGGAGCCATATGAACAATCACTCGCTTGAACTTGAAGCGCAGCGTCGACAGCTTCAGGCGCTGTACCAGGCGGATGAGTACCTCCACCGGCATCTTGAGCTTGACCAGGTCTTGCAGGCGTTGGTGGACGTGGTTACCGACATTCTGGGGGCGGACAAAGCGGCTGTGATGGTCTGGAATCCCGCTCAGGAACGGCTGATTGTGCGCGCTGCCCGCGGGTTTAGCGCGCCCTCACTCGCGCGTATGTCCTTCCGGCCGGGCGAGGGGGTGGCCGGTCGTGTCTTCCTCAACGGCGAGACCATCACCGTCGAGGATCTCCGCCACGACCCATCCGTTGCCCACGCCATCGCCGCCGAGGAAGGCATCTGCTCGCTGATTTCGGTCCCCATCCTCATCAATGACCAGGTTTACGGTGTCTTTGGTATGAACTACTGCCAGCCGCGCACATTCAGCGCCGAGGATAGACGGTTATTCGCGGCGTTAGCTCAACGAGCCGGGCAGGCCATCCAAAATGCGCATCTCTACGAACAATCGAAACAGGCAGCAGCCTTGACCGAACGTCAACGGCTGGCGCGTGATCTGCACGATTCCGTAACGCAGGCGCTCTACAGCCTCACCCTGCTGGCCGAAGCGGGCAAACGGCAGGCGCAGACCGGCAATCTGGAACGGGTGCAAGAACACATGGACCAGCTTGGCAGCATCGCCCAGCAGGCGCTCAAGGAGATGCGGTTGCTCGTCTATCAGTTGCGTCCGCTGGCCCTGGAGCAGGAAGGGTTGGTGGTTGCCCTACAACAACGGCTAGACGCTGTGGAGAAGCGCGCAGGTGTACGCGCCACCATTGAGGTGACAGGCGCGATTCACCTGCCGTCTGCAATCGAGGACGAACTCTACCGGATTGCCATGGAGGCGTTGAACAACTCGCTGAAACACGCAGCCGCCAGCGCCGTGACGGTGCGCATCCGTACACAGGCGGACGAGTTTGTCATGGAGATTGAGGACAACGGTCGCGGCATTGATCCCAGCCGATTGGGCCGAGGTGGCGTGGGCGTCGGCAGTATGCAGGAGCGAACAACCCATCTCGGCGGAACCTTTAGCATCCACTCTCCACCCCACGGTGGAACCTGTGTGCAGGTCGTCTTGAACATTGCCATGTACAAGGAGGACGGTAGCCTATGAGCGAGCCGATTCGCATTCTGATCGTTGATGATCATGATATTGTGCGGTTGGGGTTGTCAGCTTTGATTGCGACAGAGCCTACCATGCTGCTGGCTGGGGAGGCGGAAGACGGCATGGAGGCTGTACTCAAAGCGCGCGCCTTGCGCCCCGATGTCATTTTGATGGACCTGGCCATGCCCCGCAAAGATGGGATTGAGGCCATCCACGAAATCAAGAACGACCATCCCGACGCGCGCATCCTGGTCATCACCAGTTTTGCCGAGGACGAGAAGGTTTTCCCAGCCATCAAAGCGGGAGCGCAGGGTTACTTGCTCAAAGATTCTTCCCCCCAGGAACTTCTCCAGGCTATCTACGATGTCCACAACGGCGAGTCCTCGCTGGACCCGGCCATTGCCCGCAAATTGTTGCGCGAACTCAACCGTCCAGTTGCGCCAGCCATCTCCGAAGAAGCGCTGACCGAACGCGAGATCGAAGTGATAAAGCTGCTGGCGCAGGGGCTTGCCAATGGGGAGATCGCCCGGCAGTTGGTCATCACCGAGCGCACAGTGCGCAGCCATGTTGGCAGCATCCTGAGCAAACTCCACCTGGCGAACCGCACCCAGGCGGCCCTCTATGCGCTGCGCCAGGGGTTGATCCCCGCCAACCAAGATCCACCCCTGGCAGGATAAACATCGGCAGATCCGCCAGGATCGAATCCAACCTGCCGCCGATGTGGAAGGGCTAAGAGGATGCGAAGATAGCAGCAGCTTTGTTGTGTATCGAGTTGCTTGCAGGAGTTCGCAGAGAATGGTCCTCATTCTGACGGCCAATCAGTTCCTGGCGCAGGGGCTGGCGGCGTTGCTGCCGACCATTATAGATAGAATGCAAACTGTCATTGTCAACAACATAGCCGCCGCGCGCCAGATCCTCGCCAGAGAGAGCGTGGATCTGGTCATCGTGGATGGCAGCCTCAGCGCGTGGGATCTCACTGCCTTTTTTGAGACGCCTACCGCCTCGCTGCCTCCAAGTTTGTTGCTTGTGGAAACACCTGACCAGGTAGAAATAGCGCAGCAGGCTGGGATAGCCTATATCCTCAAAGGAGAGGAGAGCGCTGAACTGGTCTCCTCGTTGGAGCGTCTACTGCGTAAGTCATGAAGAACATTAACGCTTCGCCCTTGACCCTGCGCGAACAGCCCTTCTTCTTACCCCTGCTCAACCCTACTCATTACTCATTTTTCTTTCATGGTAAAATATCCCATATCCACCAACCCCACCCAGAAAGGAAACGATGGATGGCTCGATTTGAAGGAAAGGTGGCGCTGATCACCGGCTCGTCGCGCGGCATTGGCCGCGGCATCGCCGAAGCGTTGGCCGCGGAAGGCGCAGATATTGTGATCAACCACCTGGACGATGCCGACAATGCCCGCTCCACAGCCGCCACACTGGGATCGCTGGGACGGCAAGTGTTGATCCACGAGGCGGATGTGGCCGACCGCGCTGCGGTGATCGAGATGTTCCGCGCTGCCGTGGATCACTTCGACCACATCGACATCGTTGTTGCCAACGCTGCGTTCTCGATTCGCGAGCCGGTGCTGAGCGCCCATTGGGAAAACGTGCGCACCGTGATCGAAGTCGCCCAGTTTGGCGTCTTCCACACCTGCCAACGGGCGGCGCAGCAGATGGTCGCACAGATCGAAGGCGGACGGCCCGGCGGCAAGATCCTCGTCATCGGCTCGATCTTGGGCGAATACCCTTTCCCCACGAGTTCGGCCTATAATATGGCGAAGGCTGCCATCGAACATTTCGCCCGCACCCTGGCGGCGGAACTGCTGCCCTATCGCATCAACGTCAACGTCATCAACCCGGGCTGGATCGACACGCCGGGCGAGCGCCGCTACACCAGCGACGCCGAAATCGCCGCCGCCGCCCAAACCCTGCCCTGGAAGCGGCTGGGCACGCCCGCCGACATCGGCAAAGCCGCCGCCTTCCTGCTCAGCGACGACGCCGACTATATCACCGGAACCACTCTGCGCGTCGACGGCGGCTACATGGTTGGGTTGCGGCTGCCGCGCGGCTGATCGGGGATTAGTGACTGGTGACTGGGGATTGGGTTAGCCAGGATCTCCGTTCCTAGTCACCAATCCCCAGTCACCAGTCACCGATCCCCTTTTCATCCCATCATCTCATCCCAAAGGAGATCCCATGAAAATCACCGACATCATCCCCTACCCCGTTTGGGTGGGACATCGCAACCAGTTGATCGTCAAAGTGGAGACCGACGAAGGCATCTACGGCTGGGGAGAATCCGGCCTGTCGGGGCGAGAACTGGCTGTGGCCGGCGCGCTCAAACACTACCGAGAGTTGTTAATCGGGCGCGATCCCATGCAGATCGGCGCGATCTGGCAGTTTCTCTACCGCAGCCAATACTTCGAGGGCGGACGCGTGCTGACCGCGGCGATCTCGGCCATCGACATTGCCCTGCACGACATTGCGGGCAAGGCGTTGGGCGTGCCGGTCTATCAACTGTTGGGCGGCAAACAGCGCGACTTTGTCCCCTGTTTTGCCACGGCCCGCGGCGACTCCGCCGAAGGGTTGATCGAGGACGCCCAACTGCTGCTGGACAAGGGCTGGAACGTGATCCGCGTTGGCTTGCCGCGCCCCTACGAAGGATCGCAGCACATCTTCGAGCCGCGCGAATCGGTGGCGCAGATGGCCTCCCATTTGGTCAAGTTGCGCGAGGCCGTGGGCACAGGACCGGTTCTCGGCATCGACTACCATCACCGGCTGAATGTGGCCGAGACGGTCTCCTTCTGTCAGCGTATGCCCGCGGGGACGCTCGACTTCCTCGAAGAGCCGATCCGCGATGAGACGCCCGAAGCCTACGAATCCTTGCGCACGATGATCGACGTGCCGCTGGCTATCGGCGAGGAGTTCGCCAGCAAGTGGCAGTTTCTCCCCTATTTAGAGCGGGGGCTCACCCAGTTCGCCCGCCTTGACGTCTGTAATGTGGGCGGGCTGACCGAGTCGATGAAGGTGGCCAGCCTGGCCGAATCCCACTACATCGATCTCATGCCCCACAACCCGCTGGGACCGATCTGCACGGCGGCGTCGGTGCAACTGGCGGCGGCGGTCCCCAACTTCGCCTGGCTGGAGATCCGCGTCTCGCCCACCGAGCCGGCCTCGGCTCGCTACAGCGATGAGATCTTCCCCGTGCAGCCCCTGCTCGACGGCAGCCGCATCCCTGTGCCGGATAAGCCGGGCCTCGGCATCGATGTCAACGAGGAATGGGTCAAAGCGCAGAGCTTCCAATTCTGGGAAGCGCCCAAACTGCGCCGCCGCGATGGATCGCACACAAATTGGTAATCAATGGGATAGAACAATGAAAATTACTGAAATCGAGATCATCCGCGTGCCGCCGAGTTGGGTGTGGGTGCGCGTGCATACGGATACGGAGTTGACCGGGCTGGGCGAGCCTTATTTGGAAAATCACCCGGAGGTGGTGATCGCCGAGGTGAAGCGGTTGGAACCCTTCCTCATCGGCAAGGACCCCACCCGCGTCGAGGATCTATGGCAGACCATGTATAGCAGCGGGCTGGGCTATGTGGGCGGGCCGGTGAAGATGAGCGCCCTGAGCGGCATCGACATCGCCCTCTGGGATCTGGCGGGCAAGGCGGCAGGCGTGCCCATCTACAAATTGCTGGGCGGTGCCTGCCATGAGCGCATCCGTATGTATCGCGCCACCGGCGGCGGCCTGCCCTGGACGGTGGAGCCGGGGCAGCCGTACCGGGCCGGTCGCCCCTCCACCCCGGCCATGCCGCCCAATGATGCGCTCACCTACGCCGAAGGGGCGCGCATCCTCACCCAGGAATGGGGCTTTCGCGCGCTCAAGGTCCACTTTGGGCCGGGGGATGGATTGGAGATCACCTCGCAGGTGGATCGCTACGGCGAATGGTTCGCCGCCGTGCGCGAGGGCGCTGGCCCGGATGTGGACGTGGCGGTGGACATCCACAACCCGCACCCGGCCATCGCCAGCCAGATGATTGAAGTCCTCGCGCCCCACCGTCCGCTCTTTGTGGAAGAACCCATGCCGGTGGAACGGGTGGATACACTGGCGCAGATCGCGGGTCGCACCAGCGTCCCCATTGCCGCCGGTGAACGCTGGATGGGCAAATGGATCTTCTTCGACGCCCTGGCCCGCAGCGCGCTCTCGGTGCTGCAACCCGACATCTGCCACGCTGGCGGCATCACCGAATGCAAGAAGATCGGGGCCATCGGCGAAGCGGCCTACGCCAAGATGGCGCTGCACTGTCCGCTCAGCCCATTGGCCCTGGCGGCGTCGATTCAATTGGACGCGGCGCTGCCCAACTTCCTCGTGCAGGAACACAACGAGGTCAACGACTATCGGGACGGCAACCGCACCCTCATCGGCAAGGGCTATCTCAAAGATCCCTTTGTCCTCGACGATGAGGGCTGCGTCGCCGTCCCCGACAAACCGGGGCTGGGCATCGAACTCGACGACGAAGGCATGGCGCGGATCATGTCCATGCCGTGGTCCGAGCGCAGAGGATAAAGAAGAAGATATTGGGTATTGGGTATTGGATATTTCGTAGAGTACCTGAAATCTCCTCATCGATCAATCACCAATACCCAATATCCAATACCCAATACCCAATATCCAATACCCAAAACGAGGAAATCAATGACAACCCAATATATCTACGAAGAACTTTCTGACTGGGCGCAGTTGCCCGATGGGTGGAGCTTCCACGAGGTGGTGGATGTGGTGGTGGATCGGCAGGATCGGGTCTATGTTTTTACGCGGGGCGCGCAGCCGATGATCGTCTTCGACCGCGAGGGACGCTTCCTCACAAGCTGGGGCGCGGGGATCTTCACCCGCCCGCACGGGTTGACGCTCGACCCGGGCGGGGATAGCCTCTGGTGTACCGACGACGAGGCCCATTGCATTTACCAATTCAGCCTCAACGGCGATCTGCTGCTGACCATCGGCGCGCCGGGGCAGGGCGCGCCGGCGGGCAGCGGCGAACCGTTCAATAAGCCGACCAAGGTGGCCTTCGATCCCAAGAGCGGCGATCTCTACATTTCCGACGGCTATGGCAATGCCCGCGTCCACAAGTACACACGCGAGGGGAAACATCTCTTTTCGTGGGGCGACTTTGGCGTGGAAGCAGGCGAGTTCAACCTGCCCCACAGCGTCTGCACCGACGCCGAAGGACGGGTCTACGTGGCGGATCGGGAGAACCACCGTGTGCAGATCTTCGACGAGAACGGGGCGTACCTGGGCCAGTGGAACAACATGCACCGTCCGTGCGGGCTGCACATTGGGGGCGATCTCGCCTTCATCGGCCAATTGCCCAGCCATCTCGATGTCAACGTCAGCTATCCCAACATTGGGGCGTGCGTCACCATCCACGATCTGTCGGGGCGGCAGTTGGCGCGGATCGGCGATAAGCGCGTGGGCGAAGGGCCAGGCCAATACACCGCGCCGCACGGGATCGCCGTCGACTCGCACGGGGATCTCTACGTGGCCGAAGTCTCGTGGAGCGCGTATGGTCGCCGCTTGAACCCGCCGCGCACGGCGCGCTGCTTGCGCAAATTGACGCGGGTAGGCTGATCGATGGATGATCTGCTGACAGATGCCTATGAACTGCGCCAGATCGAGCGGGAGAGCGCAACCGAGATCCTCGCCCGCAAGAAGAGCCGCGCCCGTTTGATCGAACTGGTGGACGAAGCCGTGGGACTGGCTGAGATCGCCATCGGCGAG
>JAHBVG010000149.1 GCA_019637695.1 Caldilineaceae bacterium
TGCCAGAATCATGATCCACAAAGGCACACGAAGAAAACAAAGCATTTCTCTGGCCTTCGTGCCCCTTTGTGTGCCTTTGTGGATCATTTAATTCTTAAATTGCCTTAGCAGTATATCATGGTTTTGGACGGTGGAAAGGCCCTATGTCAACCCCTCCAAATCCTTGAGGATGAGCGCTTGAAGCCGGTCGGACTCGGCAAAGAGGGTGCGGAGTTCCTCGGTGAGGCGGGGCATCTTCTCCTCAAAGGCTTCGTCGTCCTCGCCGTTGGCCTGGGTGCCCACATAGATCCCCGGCGTCAGCTTGTAGTCGTGCGCTCGGATCTGGTCGAGGGTGGCAATCTTGCAAAAGCCCGCTTCGTCGTCGGGAACATCGTGGCGTTTGTAGCGGCGATAGACCCCGGCAATGCGGGCAATGTCCTCGTCGCTCAAGGCCCGTTGCCGCCGGTTGACCATGCTCCCCAGTTGGCGGGCGTCGATGAAGAGGATCTCCTCGGCCCGATGGCGATAGCCGTGGCTGCCTCGCCGGTTCTTGCTCAGAAACCAGAGACAACAGGGGATGCCGGTGCCGAAGAAGAGCTTGTCGGGCAGTTGCACAATGCAATCGACAAAGCCCTCCTCGATCAACGCCTTGCGGGTCTCCTTCTCCTCGGTCGTGTTGGTGGTCATCGCCCCGTTCGCCATCACCGTGCCCGCGGTTCCCCCATCGTCCAGGTGGTAGAGGAAGTGCATCATCCACATGTAGTTGGCGTTGGAATCGGTCACCTGCCCCCGACCGTAGCCGATGCGCAGGCGGGCGTCCTTGGGGTCGAGTTTGTCCGCTCCCCAGCCGCGCAAATTGAAGGGCGGGTTGGTGATCACATAGTTCGCCCGCAACGGAGGGTGCTGGTCGTTGAGCAGCGAATCGCCCAGGCGGATGTCGCCATCCAGCCCATGCAGCATCAAGTTCATGCGGCCCAGGCGCAAGGTCGTCTCTACCCGTTCCTGGCCGTAGAAGGAGAGGTTGCGGGCGTTGTCGGTGAAGCGGGAGGATTGCACAAACATGCCGCATGAGCCGCTGGTGGGGTCAAAGACCTTGCCACCCGTCGGCTCCAACATCTCCACGAGCAGGGTGACAATGGACGACGGCGTGTAGAATTCACCGCCCCGATTGCCTTCGGTGCTGGCGAAGTTGGTGATGAAGTATTCGTAGGTGCGGCCCAACAGGTCCATGCCCCGCTTGCCGCTGAACTTCTCCTTGCTGAAGAGGTTGATGAGACCGGCCACTTGATCCACGCTGAGGGCGCTGCCCCCGAAGATGCGGGGCAGCACACCGGCCAGCTTTTGCGGATAAGCTTCTTCCAGCGCACGCATGGCGTTGTCGAGCTTGAGCTTGATGTCGTCGGCCCTGGCGTGGCGGCGCAGATAATCCCAGCGGGCGGCTTCCGGCACGACGAAGACATTGAAGCGCTCATACTCGGTGCGGTCGCTCAGAATCTCCTCGTCCACGTCGGGGTCGCCGGTATAGTAGTCGCTCTGGGGGTCCTTGAGGGCGAGTTGCAGTTGATCATAGCGCTGTTCGTAGCGCAGGGAGAGATAGCGCAAAAAGAGGAGGGGCAGCACGTAATGTTTATAGTCAGCGGGGGCCACCGTGCCGCGCAGGGCAACAGCGGTCCCCCACAGTTCCTTTTCAAAATCGAGGTCGGCTTGGAGTGTCATCAGATCAGATCGGTTGGGTTGGTAGGCGCTCCCCTCTTCCTTCGCTCCGAATGTATCGGAGGAGGAGCAGGGTGCAGAGAGGAAAGCAGGCTGTTCACCGTGCGCTAGAGTATAGCATGGTAGGAGTGGAATGTTAATCCATGAAAATGCTATCCGTGGTTTCTCTCTGATATCTGTGGCGCATAGGAACTACTTACCCTTGCTCCAGGCAGGTCCGTGACCCGCCTGGAGCAAGGGGCTTAACCCTTCTCTTGGAACAAATCCAATCTTTTGGTCGTTCCTATCCGCGTATGCTATACTCCCAAACGGTATAGCTTGTGCGTATGTCAGTTGTGGGCCGTAGAGCAACTGCTAATCCTGGTTGATCAACCCAAGATCTTATTATTCTCATGCGAAAACTTATTCTTCCCTTTTCTTTTGTGATGGTCCTGTTCTTGGCTGCCTGTGGACCGCAAGCGCAGCCGATGCCAGCGCTGCCCACGAATACCCCTGTGCCAACCTTTACGCCGACGCCCGAAATTGTGGTAATGCCAGTAGATCCTGAGGCAGCAGCAACGGCTCGCGCCATCGAAGCGCAGGCCACCGCCAATGCCAGCCAGGGATCGACCGTTGTCGTCGAGCAGCCGCCAGCGCAAAATGCAGGCCAACCGGAGCAGCCTGCGCAATCGAATGAACAGCCTGCCCCTGAACCGACCAACACCCCAGCGCCTCCAGCCGATCCTGTGGTGGTGACCAACCAGGGTATGAATGTACGCAGTGGGCCGGGGACCAACTATGCGGTGATCGGTTCGGCAACAGCCGGCCAGCGTTTCGCCGTCACCGGCAGAAATCCACAGGGCGATTGGTGGCAGGTCAACTTCAACGGGCGGTCGGGATGGTTGTTCAGCCAGTTGGTAACGCCGCAAAATACCGGATCAGTGCAGGTGGCCGCCAACATCCCTGCGCCGCCGCCACCGCCAACGCCCGTCCCCGCGCAGCCGACGCCGGTTCCGCAGCCAACACAGCCGCCGGCTGCCGCAGAGCCGCCGCCTGCGCCGCAACCGGTCTCTAACCGCAAATTCAATATTGCCGTCCTCGGTCGCTGTGATCCCAATGCCGGTGTAACCTATGTCCAGGGACGCACCTACGTTGGCGGCGTTCCCCAGAGTGGGGATTGGTTTGTTGCCTTCAGCTATGCGCCTGACGGTCCTGTTGTCGCCAGGATCAAGGCGGGTCCTCATGAAGGATACGAGGGCTGGGATCAGGGCTTCTATTCACATATTTTGCAGTCCGACGGTCCACGCGAGGGGAACTGGTGGTTCTGGGTGGTGGACCCGGCTGGCAACCGTATCTCCGAAATGGGGAATGTTCGCACCGATGGTCAGCCTGGGGATGGCAAGTGCCAGCAGGCTGTTATCGACTTTGATAGCCGATAATTTGGAGAAGACATAAATGCTAACACCTTATAAAGTTGCTGAAGTGTTGGCGATTACAGAACAAGCTGCTATAGAGCAGGGATTACGAGCTTTGCTTTTGCGCGAGATGACAAACCTGGAAACGGAAATTTCCCGCTTTCGCGAACGGTACGGTGTATTGGAGCCGGAAAATCTGCGCATGGAACTATATTCCGTTGGGATAATGCGCCCCACCATCCATTTGTCGAGACTTTTCCCCATCATCTCCATAAGGGTGCAGAGGAGAATGTCATCGCAAGCCAACTACCTTATGAATCTATGAGTGATTCATTGGCTGCCGTTTTGAGATTTATCCAACTTCTGCTAAACGATCCTAAGTAATGAATCACCCGCTCAAACAAACGCTGATCCTCTGGGCCGGCCTGCTGATCTTCGGCGGGCTGGCTTTTTTTATCCTCACTATGCCGCCTGTCCGCCATTGGCTCTGGCAGCAGACTGGGGAAAGCGATCTGCTGCCTCAGATCAAAGGATTGACCGACCTGAGCGCGGATCTGCTGCGTCCTCGCCTGGACCTCGCGCCTGATGCTGTAAGATCCACAACGGATTCCCCCTTCGGGATTAACGTCTTTTTGGAACAGGAAGCGGAACCCGCCAAACGGGAGCAGGCGGTGCGTATGGCGGCTGAGGCCGGCTTCACATGGCTGCGTCAAGAATTCCCCTGGGAGGATATTGAGATCCACGGCAAGGGCGACTTTGAGGATCGCCGCCACGAGCCGTTCCGCTCAGCCTGGGATAAATACGATCACATTGTAGCGCTGGCGAACCAATACAACTTGGAGTTGATCGTCCGCCTGAGCAACCCGCCCGAATGGACCCGGGCCGACGGCGATGTAGCCGGGACCTACGCGCCGCCGGATGATTACGCTGATTACGGCGATTTTGTGACCGCCGTCGTCAGCCGCTACCGGGGGCAGGTCCGTTATTATCAGCTTTGGAATGAGCCAAACATCAACCCCGAATGGGGCAATGCGCCCGTCAGCCCGGAAGCCTACACCGAGTTGTTGCGGATCGGGGCCACCGCTGCCCGCGCCGCCGACCCCGACGCCGTGATCATTGCCGGCGCGCTGGCGGCCACCATCGATCTCGACGGAACCTTTGTCCCCAACCACAATTTCAACGATCTCCTTTTCCTTCAGCGCATGTACGACGCCGGCGCGTCTGCCTATTTTGATGTGATGGCCGTGCAGGGCTACGGCCTTTGGTCTGGCCCCGCGGATCATCGAATGCACCCGCGCGTGATGAACTTTGGCCGTCCTCAGTTTGTGCGCGATCTAATGGTCGCCAACGGCGACGACGCCAAACCGATCTGGATCAGCGAGATGAATTGGAACGCCGCCCCAGCCGATGTGGATCCTCGTTATGGGCGTGTTACCCTGGCGGAGCAGGCCGAGAATCTGCCGCTGGCTTTTGAACGGATTCAGCAAGAATGGCCCTGGCTGGACGTCGCCAATGTCTGGTATCTCAAGCGCGCCACCGACGCCTGGGAAGAAAATCGACAGCCTGAAGCCTACTTCCGCCTCCTCGCCCCGGATTTCACACCGCAGCCGGTCTATGAGGCGATCAAGCAATATATAAAGAATGAATAAAGAATAAAGAATGAGTAGAGGAACAACTGTGGCTCAGGATCACACGCGCCGACCCAATCTTTATTTTTTATTCATTCTTTTGATCGCTGCCGTCCTGCGATTTTACTGTTTGTCCTGTTCGTCCCTCTGGCACGATGAAGGCAACACCTGGGCGCTGATGGCGCGCAACTTCGCCGAGATCGCCGCCGCCGCCGCCGCGGATATACATCCCCCTGGCTATTATTGGCTGCTCAAGGCGTGGACCACCCTCTTCGGCGTGGATGTTTGGGGCCTGCGCTCCTTTTCCGCGATCCTGGGTGTAGCCACCGTTGCGGTTGTCCACGCCATCGGTAGACAGATCATTAGCCGTAACAATTTTGCGGTCGGCGGTCGATGGTCGGCGGACGTCTTCCCCCTGCTCGCTGCCTTCCTCGCCGCGGTGAACCCTTTTCTAATCTACTACAGCCAGGAAGCGCGCATGTACGCGCTTCTGGCCCTGTTGAGCGCCATCCTCTTTTGGGCGGTGATGAAGCAGTTAGCCGGTAGCCGGTGGACTACGCATTATGCAATTTACTTCTTTGCTGCTGCCGTTGGCCTGTGGACACACTACAGCTTCCCAATTGTGATCGCTGCCGCCGTCGCTGCCTATCTCTGGCAGTGGATGAGACTGCGTCGGTTGTCAATGATCAGTCCCCAATCCCCCATAGGCGTTAAGTTAAGCACTCACGAAAGTGCGGGGGACTTCACGGAGGTTGAGACGACAGGAGTGAGGATGGGGTCTCGTAATAGCGAAAAGTCCCCCGCACTTGCCCGTATACCCCTTAAGTTAGCGCTTATGCCCCAATCCCCAATCCCCAATCCCCAGTCCCCAGTCCCCTTTCTCGCCGTCAACGCGCTGGCGCTGCTTACCTTCCTGCCCTGGCTGCCCACAGCAGTGGATCGTATTTTGAGCTGGCCCGCCGGCGGTAAAACAGTAGCGTTGGGCGAGGGGCTGCGGCTGACAATGCAGACGTTCTTGATCGGCCCGATCCGCACTGCGCCGGATCTTGCCTGGCCGTGGCTGCTGCTGGCAGCGATCACACCTATCCTTGGGATCTGGGCGTTGCGCCGCACCCCGGCGGCGCTCACCCTGGGGATCTGGCTGCTGGCGCCGATCCTGTTGATGTTCGGGTTGGGGTTGTTCAGCGAAGCCTTTCTCAAATTTCTGATCATCGCTGCGCCGGCCTGGTCTTTGCTCACAGCGGCCATCCCGCTCGCGTTTCAAAAGGAGAAATTCACCGCAGAGGGCACAAAGGGCGCAGCGAAGAGGGTGGCGACAGAGAGTTACAAGAAAGCCACCGACGCCTCTGCGCCTCTGCGCCTCTGCGCCTCTGCGCTACTCGTCTTGCTCTCGGCGCTCCTTTCCGCGGTGACGCTGCCCGGCTATTACGCCGATCCACAGGCGCGCGATAATTACGCCGGCATTGCGCGTACGGTGGCCGTGTTGGCCGATCCTGCGCACGATCTGGTGATACTCGCCGCGCCGGGCCAGCGCGAAGTTTGGAGTTACTATGATCCCGGCATCCCGGTGCTGGCCTTGCCCCAAGAGCGTCCACCGGATCGGGCGGCGACTGAGGCATCCCTGGCCGAGAACACAGCGGATCGACAAGAGCTATTTGCTATCTTCTGGGCGCTCGACGAAGCCGATCCCGAAGGGATCGTCGAACGCTGGCTTGATGAACGCGCCTTCAAGGGATTGGAAAGCTGGCAGGGCAACGTGCGTTTTGTCCGCTATAGTTTGCCCAATGGATTGCTCTGTGACCCGTTCGATGCGCCTTCCCAATTTGAGGATCTGGCGCAGTTAACCGCCATCTGTCGAACCGAAAGCTTGGGAGCAACTGCGGCTGGGGAATCGCTCTTGATCGGGCTGCGTTGGCAAGCGCTGACTTCAACCGGGCGGCGCTTCAAGGTGACGCTCCAATTGTTGGATCATCGCAACCAGGTGATCGCCCAGCGCGACGGCGAACCAGCGGGGGGATCTTCGCCCACTGTGGATTGGCAACCTGGCGATAGGATCGTTGACAACCACGCCCTCTACATCCCCCCAGGGACGCCGCCGGGTGAATATCGGTTGATCCTCGCCCTCTATGACTCCGAGACCGGCGCGCGGTTGCTGGTCGGCGGCGCGGACGCGCTGAACCTGGGCAACGTGCAGATCGTCCCTGGCGCGCCGCTGCCCGTGGACATTCTGCCCATTCGCCATCGACTCAACGCTCAACTCGGCGCAGTAACCCTGATCGGCTACGATGCCTATCGCCGTGGTTACGCCCACGCGCTCGAAACGCCGCTGATCCCCGGCGATCTGCTGCATGTGACCCTCTACTGGCAGTCGCCCGATCCGCTGCCAGCGGATTGGCCGGTCGATCTATCGGTGACGTTGGCTTTGGGGGATCAAACGATCAGCGCCCCATTGGCGGGCGGTCTCTACCCGACCGGATCTTGGACGGCGGGCGCCTTGGTGCGTGGCGAGTTCGATATTCCCTACACGGGCGGCGATCCGCATCTGTGGGTGCAGATTGGCGAGGCGAGGGTGCGGTTGTCGAGGGCGCCGGTGCAGTAAGGATAACCAATCCTTGTAAAGCCGTAGTGCGTGGTGCGTGAACAATTATTGCAGCAGACGCACTACGCACTACGGCTTGGGATCTTTGGATGAACTTTGACATAATCTTCTACGGCGTAGTACTATGTTTGTTATAGCGGCAGAGATCTGCATCCGCGACATGCAGACGAGCAAGAGGAAGGTGCAGCCATGCATACAATGTTCTATGAAGATGTTGAAGTTCGCCCGTGCCCGGTGGAATCTGCTTCGCGCATTGTCGGGCAGAAGTGGACGCTCCAGATCGTCCACCATCTATTGGATTGCCGGTGTAAACGTTTCTGCGAACTGCAAGAAGAGCTGGGCGGTGTCAACCCCAGCACACTGAGCAGCCGCCTCAAAATGTTAGAGGACGAAGGTCTTGTCCAGCGCACACAGGTCAGTTCCATCCCGCCCCATGTTGAGTATAGCCTCACCGACAAGGGAAATGAACTGGCCCCTGTGATCCGCGAGATCGCGCGTTGGGGCAATCGTTGGCTTTGTAGCAGTAATTCAGCGGCGGAAATGCAAGTATGATTATCGAAACCTTAACGGTTGGGCTGCTCCAGGAAAATTGTTACATCCTGGGGTGCGAAGAGACGCTCAAAGGCGTGATCGTCGATCCCGGCGACAACCCACGCGGGATCATGCAAAGCGTACGTACTTTGGGATTGGAGATCGAAAAGATCATCAACACCCATGCCCATTTTGATCACATCATGGCGGTGGACGCAGTGCGCAAGGCCACGGGCGCGACCTTTCATCTCCACAAGGACGATCTGCCCATATTGCGCGACGCGCCCGAACGAGTCAGTTTGTGGCTGGGCGCGCACATAGATCCCATTGCAGACCCTGATAAGTATTTGGAACATGGACAGATCATCGCCTTTGGCAACCAGTCATTAGAGGTGCGCTTTACTCCAGGCCATGCGCCCGGCCATGTCGTCTTTGTGGATCACACGGGCGGTCACGTCTTCGCTGGCGATACACTTTTTCAAGGCAGCATTGGCCGTTTTGATCTGCCCGGCGCGGATGGCCCTACCCTGCTGCGCAGCATCCACCAGCAATTGCTGACCCTGCCCGATGATTTTGACGTCTACCCGGGTCATGGCGCATCTACAACCATCGGCTACGAGCGCGAACACAACCCATTTGTCGGTCGTCATGCAGTGGCCTTTCAATGACGCAGGTTGCAGGTTGCAAGTGTGCAGGTTTGCAGGTGACAATCATCTTCGCAATTCGCAATTCGCAATTCGCAATTCGCTATTATTAACCGTTTGACCCCCCAAGCGAGGAAACAATGATCTACCACATGGTACCCGTTGATTTTTGGGACAGCCTTTCCGGTGAAGAGCCATATCAGAGCCAGACCTTTGCCGAAGAGAATTTCATTCACACTTCTGGCTCGCCAGAACAACTCTTAAAGACGGCCAACCGCCTCTATAAAGCGGACCCCGCGCCCTTTCTCATTGCCTGTATTGACGAGAGCAAGCTCGACGCCGAGTTGCGTTGGGAACTATCGGACAATGAAAACTTCCCGCATATCTGGGGAATGCTCAACCGCGAAGCCGTTGTCAACGTGATCCCCTTCCCGCGCGACGCAGACGGGACTTTCCTCATGCCCGATGAACTGGTTGAGGAATCGTCATAAACCACCGTGTGTGCAAGGATAATTAGATTTACCGTCCTCGCCCACTTTTGGGGTAGAATAGCAGAAATCCTGCTGTGGAATCTCGTGTAGCGCTTGTGGATCGAGAGTTGGAGATCGCGTTTGTGTCTGTCTTGGCTGATGATTTTGACCGTTGGTTAGGGCGTCGCCCCGTCTTGCAGGATGAATCCCCCGCAACTGATGAGGAGCAGGCCAAAACGACGACTCAGACCGGTGGCTCTGGTGGACAGGAACCTGTGGTCGTTTGGAAAGCGGCGAATTTGATGGAAGCCCAGGTTGTCAAAGGACGGTTGAGCAGCGAGGGCATTCCTGCCATTATACGAGGTGAGAGCCTCGGCCACATCTATGGCTTGACCGCCGGTAGGCTGGCTTCGATGGATGTGCTTGTCCCAGCGCCGCTGGCAGACAAAGCCCGCCAGATTTTAGAGACAGAAGTCGATTGGAGCTTTGATGACGAGCCGGGTGATGAATTCGTTGATGATCACCCGCCTAGAGAAATGTAACAGGAGATCATGACACAGAATTACACACTAGATCGCAATCTTGCCGATCCATTGGACGAGGATGAACTGATCCCTTCGGAGATTGCCCAAAAACGCACCGGCCTAAACTTGAAGTTTATTGTTGCCGGCGGCGCCTTGATCGCGCTGATCATCAGCCTGATCATCTATGGTTCGCTGACAGCTTCATCCTATTACCTCACCGTCAGCGAGATTTTGGAGCAAGCAGCGCATGAGGATTCTCGGATTGTAGGCCAGCGTATCCGCGTCAATGGCGCCGTCGTGGACAACAGCGAGGATTGGAACGCGCAACAAATCACCCTGCGTTTCGCCATTGAAGATGAGGACGGCTCAACCCTGCCCATTGTCTTCTACGGCCCGCGTCCGGATAACTTCCAACGGGCAGCGTCGGCTATCGTCGAAGGGGAACTGTTGGCCGATGGCTCCTTCCAGGCCGATACACTTCTTCTCAAGTGTCCCAGCCGCTATGAAGAGGAGCCGGAAGAGATCTTCGTGCAATCCATCCGTTGATCCCGTCCATTCGTGAAATCCACCCAAGAGGACCGGTCGCGCCTATGCAGATGACCGGTCTTCTTTGCAATCTCTTTGTTTAGATTGGTAGAGTCTTCTGTCAACGTTCCCAATCGTGAATGTTTGGATTTCTAAAACCCT
>JAHBVG010000015.1 GCA_019637695.1 Caldilineaceae bacterium
TAATATCTAATACCCAATACCCCCAATATCCATTCATTTACTCCACCACTCTCCACATGGGGGCGCGGGCGGCGCGATAGGATGTCAACGCGGTGGCGGCTGCCGATACAGTAGAGGGATCATAGCCGGCGCCGGTCAGATCTTGTGTACCGTCGTCGAAATCGTTGAGTTTACCTTCGCATAGGCCAATCGCCAGGGCGATAGTCTCACAGACTGCCCGCTCATCCTCAAGGATCAACACCCGCTCGCCTAACAAGGCCCGCCAGTGGTCCTGGATTTCGGGGTTGCGGCCATGAGAGGTGTTGCTGGGGATAATGTGGAAATGCTGATAGCGCTTCTGCACCTCGGCCAGGATCGTCGTCACCGGAATGTGGGCCTGGATGGGATCGCCGATCAGGTTGTTCACCTGCTGACGGCGCACCATGTCGTAGGGCTTTTCGTCGCCGATGGTGAAGAGATAGCCCTTCTTGCGCCGCTTCTCCCAACAATCGATGCTGGTATGGCGCGCCATAAAGTAGATCCCCAATTCGTAGGTCTCGTGGACCTGTCCGCCGCCGCCGCCTTCCAGATAGATCTTGCCCAGATCGTCGTCCATCTCCAGCCCGGACTCAAACTGGCCGATCTGGAGTGGAACCCTGTCGCAATGGGCGTCGCCCACGGCGCCGAAAAGGATTTGGGGATGCTCTACATATCCCTTTTCCACAAGGACGCGCATCAACGCGCCCAATTTGGTCTGAAGAACGCGCGGCACATCGCCCATGGATCCGGTCACGTCGAAGAGGACAGCGATGGCGAGCGATTCGGGATGCTCGGCGCTGTCCCTGCTTTCGCGCACCGCGCCGAACGGATTCATCTGATAGTGGACCTGCGCCACCCCAGTCGAACGTACATGGTCATCATAGGTGAAAGCGCTCTGGTTGGTCCGTCTCCGATGTGTCTGCCGCTGTTGGTACGCCTGATCGCTCCACTGTGAAAAGCCCATTGTTTGCCTCCTGTTAAACGATAGAACGAATCTTCTTAGTGTATTTGTTACACAAACAATATAGTGTAAAAATTACGCAAAGTCAAGGGGCAATTTTTCTATAGAGCTTGTGCAATCGCGTTCACAACCCGTTTCAACGGATTTGCTGTACCAGACGCCGAATTGATTCGGCGGGTTCGTTGCACCATAGCCTATCAAGATGGTCGTCAACGGGCCATCGTGCTATAATCGGCGCAGACAATAGACCAAAGACATCATCCAAATCGCTACGGCTCAATAGAAGATTGCTCATGGCTCAACCCATCACCGACACATCTAAACTCTGCATCCACACCATCACCGTCAAACCCTGGCCGATTGAGACGGCCATCGACCGTTTCGCCGCCCACGGTGTCAGCGGGATGACCGTCTGGCGCGACGCCTTGCAGGGCCGCGACATTGCCGCCACAGGACGGCGCATCGGCGAGGCAGGGATGGATGTGGTCTCCCTCTGTCGTGGCGGTTTCTTCCCCGCGGAGACGGAGGCGGCGCGGCAGGCCGCTATCGACGACAACCGCCGCGCTATCGACGAAGCCGCCGCCCTGGGCGCGCCGTTGATCGTCCTCGTCTGCGGGGCTGTGCCCAAACAGCCGCTCGTCCTCTCGCGCCAGCAAATCCAGGATGGCATCGAGGCGGTGATCGACCAAGCTGCCGCGGCGGGCATACGCCTGGGCATCGAGCCGCTGCATCCGATGTACGCGGACAGCCGCTCGGCCATCACCACCCTGCGCCAGGCCAACGACCTCTGCGCCGCCATCGATTCGCCGTGGGTGGGCGTGGCCGTGGATGTCTATCATCTTTGGTGGGACCCAGAGTTGGAGGCGCAGATCGGGCGCTGCGGCGAGATGGGCAAGCTCTTCGCCTTCCACATCTGCGATTGGCGCACCCCCACCGAAGATCTGCTCAACGACCGCGGCCTCATGGGCGAAGGCTCGATCCCCATCCGCCAGATCCGCGGCTGGGTGGAGGAAACTGGCTTCAACGGTTTCAACGAAGTCGAAATCTTTTCCAACCGCTATTGGGCCGGGGATCAGGAGCAGTTCCTCGGCAGGATTGTGGACGCGTACCTGCAACACTCGTGAGGGAGCAGATAGCAGTTAGCCCAGATAAAGACGGGGAAGGCAAAAGGCAAAGGGCAAAAGGCAAAAGTGGTGGCAAATTGCAGGTTTGCAAGCGGCAACTCGCCCCTCGCAATTCGCCCCTCGCAACACGGAACACTCATTACTCATTACTCATTCTCTTTCGGAGCATCTCATGGCAGAACATCGAATCGGCGTGATTATGAACGGCGTCACCGGGCGCATGGGGACAAACCAACACCTCGTGCGCTCGATTTTGGCGATCCGCAAGCAGGGGGGCGTGCAGACCCGCAACGGGGATTACATCATCCCCGATCCTGTGCTGGTAGGGCGCAATGCGGACAAATTGGAGCGACTGGCTGAGGCTCACGGCGTCAAACGGTGGACGACGGACCTGGACGAGGCGCTGGCCGACAATCAGAATCAGATCTACTTTGACGCGCTGGCGACCAATCTGCGTGTAGCCAATGTACTCAAGGCGATTGAGGCGGGCAAAGCGGTCTACTGTGAGAAGCCCACCGCCACCAACACTGAGGATGCGTTGAGCTTGGCGCGAGCGGCTACAGCAGCCGGGGTCAAGAACGGCGTCGTGCAGGACAAGCTCTTCCTGCCTGGGCTGCTCAAACTCAAGTATTTGATCGACAATGGTTTCTTCGGGCAGATTTTGTCCGTGCGCGGGGAGTTCGGCTATTGGGTCTTCACGGGGTTGGATCAACCGGCGCAGCGCCCGTCTTGGAACTATCGCAAAGAAGAGGGAGGCGGCATCATCCTCGATATGTTCGCCCATTGGCGCTATGTCATCGACAACCTCTTCGGCAAGGTGAAGGCGTTGAACTGTATCGGCGCCATCCACTTGCCGGAGCGCGTGGATGAGCGCGGCGACCGCTATCAAGCCACGGCGGACGATGCCGCCTACGGCATGTTCGAGCTGGACAACGGCGTGATCTGCAACTTCAACTCGTCGTGGACGGTGCGCGTGCGCCGTGATGATCTGCTTACCCTGCAAGTGGACGGGACGGATGGCAGCGCCGTCGCTGGTCTGCGCGAGTGTCTGATCCAGCCTCAGGCGATGACGCCCAAGCCGGTCTGGAACCCGGACATCCCCAGCCCCATTAACTTCTTCGAGACCTGGCAGCAGATGCCCACCAATCAGGTTTACGACAACGCCTTTAAAGTACAGTGGGAAGCTTTTCTGCGCCACGTGGTCGAGGATACGCCCTTCCCCTGGGATCTGCTGGAAGGGGCCAAAGGCGTGCAACTGGCCGAACTCGGCTATCAATCGTGGGAGAAGCGGCGCTGGCTGGATGTGCCGGCGTTGGAGATTTAGGGATTGGGGATTAGGGATTGGGCGGTCGTGTGGACTTTCTGAAATTGCCTGATCGCCCAATCTCGCCGACCGCAACGGTCGGCAATCGCTGTTAATGGGAGATTGGGCGATTAGGCGATTTTTATCATCAGGTGTCGCTCGCCGGGGGAATCGTGCTGCCATTGGTTACCAACCAGACGCCCTCAACGGCTGCCCCCTCTCTGGCCTCTGCTGTGATCCATTTGCCCGCGGCGATGGGGATTACTTTGGCTCCCAACTTTGCAAGCAGGCTCGCCCGCCGCGCTGCTCTCGCTACATCTGAAGTACCGATTCCCCATGATATTTCCGCGAGGAGGTAGATGGGCGTATTCTCTCCATCTACCCCGCGGGCAATGAGATCAGCCTGGATGATCTCGTCAAACTCAATGCGACTCAATTGACCATCAGTGACAGCATCCTCAAGCAGATTCGTCAACTCCTGGGCAGAAGGTACGATGACACGCCTGGCAATGCGGCTAAAGTAAGCCGACGCCCGTCTTCGATAGAGTTCCTCAAGTTGCCATCCTTTGAGCGTGCCCACATCCCCCTCAACCCGATCCATGTGTGTGCTGATTTGGTCCAGGTTCCCTTCAACCCGATCCATGCGTGTGTTGAGTCGGCCCAGATTCTCTTCAACCCGATCCATGCGCGTGTTAATCTGCCCTATAAACGCCGATACCTGGCTCTCGAGGGCATTCACACTGGTCGAGAGTCGTTCAATGGATGCAATCATCTCTGCAAAGTCTGGAAAAAGCACGCGGCGAAGTTCGTCCCGCCATTCAGGACGCTCATGCAGCAATTTGAGCAAATCGTGGAAATCCTCAACCGTAAACGCCATCATACCTCCTGAGGAGGATTATACATGGTTGCAATGGCGCTGTAAATTTGGATATTAGAGATTAGATATTGGGTATACGATCTGAAATCGCCTAATCGCTCAATCGCTTCGAGTTCGAGATTTGGCGATTAGGCGATTTCAGATCATCTTCGAGACAGCTAATCTCTAATCACCAATCCCTAATCACCAATCCCTAATCCCCAGTCACCTTTATTGCCTGCGCCTCCGCCCGCAATGCCAACTCCATCGCCAGGAAACAGTGGTCCTGAGGCATGGCGGTTTCGGTGCGGTTGAGGATGTCGTTGACAAGATCCTGGCCGTAGGTGATGGGCGTCTCCGAGGCGTCGATGTAGCGGGTCTCGTTCTGATCGACGAGGAAGAGATGGTTGCCGCCGGGCCGCCCGGCAATGTCCACATATTTGCGCAGTTCGATGTAGCCCTCGCTGCCCAGGATGGTCAGCCGCCCATCGCCCCAGGTGGGCAGCCCGTCCGGTGTGAACCAATCCACGCGCAGATAGCCCGTGCGCCCGTTGTCGGCGCGCAGCAGGGCGTCGCCGAAATCTTCCAACTCCGGCCATTGGGGATGGTGATAGTTCCCCACCTGCGAAGCGACGATCTCCGCCCCTTTTGCTCCCGTAAAATAGAGGAACTGCTCGAATTGGTGCGAGGCGATATCGGTGAGGATGCCGCCGTACTTCTCTTTTTGGAAGAACCAATCCGGGCGGCCTTGTGCGCGCAACCGGTGCGGTCCCAGGCCGATGGTCTGGATCACCTCGCCGATGGCGCCGGCAGCGATCAACTCGCCGGCCTTGAGCGAAGCCGGGTTTTCCAGCCGCTCGCCGTAGAAGATCGAATAGATCCGCCCGGTTTCCTTTTGGACGCGACGCGCTTTCTCAAGTTGATCCATCGTTGTGAAGCCCGGTTTATCGCTCATATAATCTTTGCCGTGGCGCATCGCCTCCACGCCCAGCGGACCGCGCTCCGACGAGATCCCCGCGCTGATCACCAGTTGGATCGACTCATCCTCAAGGATTTCCGCTTTGCTCTCGACCGCCCGCGCTTGTGGAAAGCGTCCCCTATACTCGGCCAGCAGATCCGGTTCCACGGCGTGGACGGCGACCAGTTCGGCCCCGGCTTCAAGCAGCACACGCGTCTGCGAATAAATGTGCGGATGGTTGATGCCAATCGTAGCAAAACGGATGGGTGGGGGGGTGGACATAGTAGCTCCTTTATGTAGGTATTGGGTATTGGATGGCGTTCGTCTTTCTTCGTCTCTTCTTCCCTTCTACGCCTCATCCTCTTGACGGGAACTGATCATACCCGCGCAGATCGACGGTCTTCCCCGCACGCGCCCAGGGGATGTCACCGCGCTCAGCGGGGAGGATGCCTTTTTGGTAGCAGTCGAAGAAAATCTCGGAGAGTCCTTCGATCCAACCTCGTTCGCCTTCGTTGTGGCGCAACTCTTGAGGAAAGGAATGGATCTCGCTCGATTCCTGCACGCCGTTCATACAGCGGGTCTGCGCCAGCGCGGCCTCAATGCCGCAGAGGGGCCGTTCCCCACGGCGGATGGCAGCGACACAGTGGCCGAGTTTGGCGGCGTGCGCGTCAGCTTCGGGGTTGCCGTAGCTGCGCACCCGCCCATCGTGGAACTGGGCCAGGATCTGGCTATCGCGCCCGCTGTAGGTGATCACTGCATCCTCAAACTGGAAGTGAAAGATAGGGCCAAGTTCCGCTTCCACAGGGTGGGCCGTGTAAAAGAGGATCTCCGCGCCGCTGGCGGTGAGGGCGCGCATGGCCGCTGTGTCATAATTCTCAATGGCATTGGCCCGGTAGAGTTCCGCCCCCACGCTGACCGGCTGCGCGCTCTGATCCGGGCTTTCGCCCAGCAGATAAAACATATTATGCAGGTGGTGCGCCGTGGCGTTGTTGAGCGGGCTGTCGAGGATATACGCGCCGCTTTCGTCGGTGATGCGGCCCGCCCAACGGTTGCGCGTGTAATAGAGTTGTCCGCGCGGCCAGAGTGTGAGGCTCTTCAACCGCAGCGGCGCGCCAAAAAGCCCTTCGGCAATGTTCTCTTTGAGCGTCTGAATTGGCCGGGTATAGGACCAGTTATAACCGACTGCTACGAATGCAGCGCTCTCTTGCTCCAGCCGCAGCGTCTCCAATCCATCCTGAACCGTAGCGGCCAGGGGTTTTTCACAGAGGACGTTGGATCCACGGCGCAAGGCCAACCGCGTCTGCGCCATGTGGTGGTGGATGGGTGAGACCACGATCAACAGATCGACGGTATGATGCTCGTATAGCCCTTCGAGATCGGCATAGACAGGGATCGCCTCCTGGCGCAGCCCTTCCATGTGAGGCGAGCGGTCTGCATAAGGATCGACAGCGCCCACCAGTTGGATATCGAGATTCGATGACTCTTTGCGGATCAGATCGAGATAGTTCCCGCCATAGCCGCCGATCCCTACCAGGCCAACGGCGATTGTTTGTTGTGGGGTCATGTCTGCTCGCTTTGGGTGACACCGCTATAGATTCTCCCTTTCAGTGTACAGGGTTGACCCTCTATCGAAAAATAAGCAACCCTCCAAACCGGGTGTAGTTCAAAAGGTGAGGTCTTCATAATCCCTGATATTTTGCGAAGACAGCAGCGTTGGAACGCTCTAAGAGGAGGTGGTTTCCTTGTTTGACAATCAAAACGGACGGCGCTACAATGGCCTTGCTTCTTTGAAATAGCTTTTCCCAGCAACCGACACTTTCTTCTGGATTCCCCCCCATGACTGGCACTTGCACCATTATTCGCAATTGCCTGGGATTGCTCCGGTTGTTGGCGCAAGCCAAAACATTAATCTTCTCACATCACTCGGTACTTCTCCCCATGATGGGTGGCATAGTTGTTTTTCTTATCAATGCATTGCCGTATAGCCAGCGAGAGCAGCAAAATGTCTGTCCCTGGTTTTAATTGCGCTCTGCTCACAGATCTACTGCCAAGAGGAATGGTCCGTTGACTCAATCTTCTCAACCCGAAACACCCATTCTTGAGATCAAAAATCTCAAGACCTATTTCTTTCTCGAAAACGGCGTGGTGCGCGCCGTCAATGGCGTGAATCTTTCCCTGGCGCACCAATCCACGTTGGGTATTGTCGGTGAGAGCGGTTGCGGCAAAAGCATCACCGCCAGCTCGGTGATGCGGTTGATCAAATCACCGCCGGGGAAGATTGTGGAGGGCGAGATCATTCTGCACCGCAAGGACGGCGCTTCCGTCGACCTTGCCAAGCTGGATGCCACCGGCGCGCAGATGCGGGCCATCCGTGGGGCGGAAGTCGCCATGATCTTCCAGGAACCCATGACCTCGCTGAATCCTCTGCACATGATCGGCGACCAGATCTCGGAAACCATCCGCCTGCACCACAAGTCCAGCAAAAAAGAAGCGATGGCGCGAGCGGAAGAGATGCTGCGCCGCGTCCACATTAGCGCGCCCGAACAACGACTCTACACGTATCCGCACCAGTTGAGCGGCGGTATGCGCCAGCGTGTGATGATCGCGATGGCGCTTTCGTGTAACCCGTCGGTGCTGATTGCCGATGAGCCGACCACGGCCCTGGATGTGACCGTACAGGCGCAGATCCTCGATCTGATGCAAGAACTGCAAGACGATTTCAAATCCTCCATCATTATGATCACCCACAACCTGGGCGTCGTTTCCCAGATTTCGGAATATGTAGCGGTGATGTACCTGGGCAAGGTGGTGGAATACGGCCCCACGCGCGCAATATTCCGCCATCCCCTTCACCCTTACACACAGGGTTTGCTCCTTTCGGTGCCTGTGTTGGGGCGCAAAAAAGCCAAACTTGTGCCAATCGAAGGGATGGTCCCCCATGCATCGGAGGTAATCCGTGGCTGCGCCTTTGCCGCCCGGTGTCCTCATGTCATGCCCATCTGCCGGGAACAGGAACCGCCCCTGCGCGATCATGAGCCAGGTCATCAGGCTGCCTGCTGGCTGCATGAATGATCTGGACATCTGATTTGGGTGTATTCGTGAGGGTTTGGGTGGACGGCAGACGAGCAATGGCTCGCACAGACGATTTTTGTGAGACGTCCACCCAAACCCCTACCCATCCTGGTTCTTGCCGCCTTTTTCAGGCGTGAGAATATTGTAGGTTATCCCTGTTTTGAATGTTCAAGGAGAAAGGAAGAAAGTATGGCACAAATTCGAAGAGTAGCAATCCTGTTGCTGCTGGTCGCTGTGCTGGTTATGGCTGCTGCCTGTGGCGCAGAGGAACCGGCTGCCCCTGCCGCTCCCGCGGCGCCAGCCGCGCCGGCCGCGCAGCCCACCACCGCACCCGCTGCGGAACCAGCGGCCCCGGCAGCCCCTGCCGCAGCCGAGGAGATGATCGAGACGCCCTACGGTCCTCGCCCGGCGGGCACCGTCGACTATCCCGATCCGCCCGAACTGGATCTGGGTGGTGTGATCGTTGAACCCATGCCCATCGACCAGATCGTAACCTACCGCGCGTTGGACAGCTACAACGAACCGGAATGGGTGACGGCATTGGTGGAAGCCGGCGAACTGCCCCCCGTTGAGGAACGCCTGCCTGTGGAACCCAAGGTCGTGCTGACTGGCGGCTTGTCCGACGGCATCGGCATCTACGGCGATTCCTGGCGCGATTTCTCGGCCTGCCCCACGGCGGGTTGGAACAACGGCGCTGGCGTCACCTCGGGCTGGTTCGGCATCGAGGCCATGTCGTTCAACTATCAGGCGCTGGTCAAGACCGGTCCGCTCTTCCGCGCTGATCAGGATCTGGAACCCTTCCCCAACCTGGCCAAAAGCTGGGAATGGAGCGACGATGGTCTACAGTTGACCATGAACCTGATCGAAGGCGCCAAGTGGTCTGATGGCGCGCCCTTCACCGCCGACGATGTCATCTTCACCTGGGAAGATCTGATCAACGATCCCAATGTGGTGCGCTTTGGCCCTAAGGGCGATGCCTTCAATCTGGACGGCCAACCCAGCATTCTGGAGAAGGTTGACGATTACACCATTCAGTGGACTTTCGCCACGCCGTTCCCCAAGTTTCTCTATTATTACATGGACGAGGGTGACTTCAATATCTCTCCTGCCCATGTCTTGAAAGACAACCACCCCAGATATAATGACAGCATCGACTACACCAGCTTCGCCAACATCCTCCCGCCCGACGCCCTGCCGGCTGTCACCATGGGGCCGTGGGCGCCTGTGGAGTATGTGACCGACGAACTGTTGATCATGCGCCGCAATCCTTACTTCTGGATGGTGGACGAAGCGGGCAACCAGCTTCCCTACATCGACGAAGCCGTCTACCAGAAGGGTCCCAGCGGTGTGGGCCGCACCCTGTGTACCTTAGCCGGTGGCTGTGACCACACCAACCTGGAGAACCCTTCCAGCGAATTTGTGGAAGCCCTGCGCCGCGCCCAGGAACCCGATGCTGAGTTCATCATGAACTGGGGTCCCGAAGATCTCTCTTTCCAGTTGGAGTTGAATCAGTCTGAGAGTCTCGGCATCACCAACGACCGTGACCGTGCCATTCGCCAACTCTTCCGCGAGGACGATTTCCGCCGTGCGTTGAGCCATGCCATTGACCGCGAAGGTATTGCCCAATCGATCATGCGCGGTCCCTTCCTGCGTGGTTTCCCGGGCGGACTCTTCCCCGGGTCGCCTGAGTTCGACAAAGCTTCAGTCGTCTACTACGGCTACGATGTTGATAAGGCGCGAGAGTTGTTAGCTGGTTTGGGCCTGGAAGACACCGACGGCAACGGCACGCTCAACTTCACCGATGGCCCGGCTGCGGGTCAGGATGTGATTGTCAGTATGTCGACTTCGCAGGATCAGGCTGAAAGTGTCACTATCGGTGATCAGTTGGTAGCTATGTTTGAGGCTGTAGGCATCCAGGTAAACGCTCGACCTATGACCAGCCAGACGCGCACTGATCAAGTGACCAGTGGTCAATGGGATATGAGGGTTGACCGCAACGCTGACTTCCTGCTGCCCTTCAAGAACTGTCAGAACATGGCTCCTCTCACACCTTTGACACCGGTTTGGAATCGGGAAGCTCAAGGGAGCGAACGTGTGTTACGTGATTGGGAAGAGGAGATGGTTGATCTGATCACCGAGTACTGTGCTTCACAGGACCCGGCTGAGCGGAAGCAGTTGATCAACCAATACAACTATCTGTTCACGTATCATAACTATGTCTTGGGCACGATTATTGGTCGCAAGGGCCTGGCCCTTGCCAGCCGCTTCAAGAACGTACCCGGCGGCACCCCGCCCTACATGTACCAGTGGGTCGAGGATGCCATCATGTCGGAGGTGATCTGGACGCCTGCGGAACAACACAAGCCGCAGGTCCGCCCGAACACCATTCCGGTCTACAGCAACGACTAAGTTGATGGAATGCGATGATGGGATGATGGGATGATGGCATCGTGTCCATATCCCATCATCCCATCATCTTCGCTCGCTGCCAAAGGCTCTAACCCATGCTGAATTTCATCATTCGCCGCCTGTTGATCTCAGTGCTTGTGCTGATCGCCATTGCTGTGACCTCATTTTTTATTATTCAGTTGCCTCCCGGCGATTTTGCCTCTACCTATAAACAGTTCTTGATCCAGACAGGCGGTATGACCGAAGACCGCGCCGAAGAGATGACCCAGTTGGTGCGCAGGCAATATGGCCTGGATCAGCCGGTTCATATGCAGTTTTTTACCTGGGTGCGGGGGATTGTCACCGAGGGCAAATTTGGCTATTCCTTTGCCTACCGCCGAGACGCCGGCGATATTATCATGGACCGGCTGCCCAAGACGCTGATGCTGGCGTTGGCCGCCCACCTCACCTCGACGATTGTGGGGGTGTTGGCGGGGATCTACGTAGCCCCGCGCCAATATGGCTGGGCGGATAATATTTTAAGTGTCATTGCCTTTATCTTTACGTCGATCCCGCGCTTTTTCATCGCGCTGGTTATCCTCTATGTATTGGTCTTCACTTTCCGCCAGAGCCATGTCACTTCGTTTTTCTCGCCAGAGTATGTAGTCGCGCCCTGGTCCTGGGCTAAATTCGTCGATCTCATGAGCCACATCTGGCCGGTGATCGTCGTGGCCGGGCTGGGCGGCGTGGCGCGCAATATGCGCGTCATGCGCGGCAATCTGTTGGATGTCCTCAACGCCCAATATGTCACCACTGCCCGCTCCAAAGGATTGCATGAGCGGGGTGTGATCTACAAACATGCTGTGCCCAACGCTCTGCACCCCATGGTCGCCTACCAGGGAACTGCGCTCCCCTATATGTTGCAAGGTGAATTGGAGGTGACCATTGTCATGGGGATTGCCACCTTAGGCCCGATCTTCTATCAATCGCTGGCGACACAGGATATTTATCTGGCTGGGGGTATCTTGTTGGCGATCTCCTCTTTGATCGTACTCGGCAACCTGATCGCCGATCTGCTGCTGGCGGTCCTCGATCCGCGCATTCGATATAGTTAGGAGGGGCGCTGATTGAGGCAGGACGACTGCTCGCCATTGAGTTGACGTTGCAATCCGCTCCAACCCATGCCCCTACTTTACCCGACCGGAGGGTTAGTCCTGATGAGTGTAGCCGTAAGCGAACCATTATCCGTAGAAGAAAAAATTGAGCCGATCCGTCCTCAGCGGCGCGAGACCTATTATCAGCTTGTGTGGCGGCGCTTCCGGCGCAGCAAACCGGCCATTGTCGGTGGCCTGATGGTGGCAATGCTCTTGTTGTTGGCGATCTTTGCCGATTTTTTTGCGCCTTACCCCCTGACCCAAACCAACGCCCGTAACGCCTTCATCCCGCCCACTAAAATTCACTTCATCGACAGCGAAGGGAATTTTCACCTCCGCCCCTTTGTCTATGAACAGGTGGTGGAAGTGGACATGCGCACCTTTGCGCCCATCTGGACGGAGAACACCGATCAGCGTTACCCCATTCAGTTTTTTGTGAAGGGATGGGAGTACAAACTCTTCGGCTTCATCCCTATGGACCGCCATCTCTTCGGTGTGGAAGGGACAGATATCTTCCTTTTGGGGACAGATAAATTGGGCGCCGATCTGTGGAGCAAATCGTGTGAGGCAGGCCGTATTTCGCTGACCATGAGCATTTTCGGAACCTTTATCAGCGTCATCATTGGCGCGGCGGTGGGCGTCATCTCCGGCTACTACGGCGGCTGGTTCGACACGATTGTGCAGCGTTTCGTCGAGTTCATCACCGCCTTTCCGACGTTAGCGCTCTGGCTTGCCCTGGCCGCCATTGTGCCCCGCACCTGGGATTCGTTCCGAATTTTTATCATCATGGCCTTTATCTTCGCTCTCCTCTCGTGGACAACGCTGGCGCGCGAGGTGCGCGGCAAGGTCCTCTCGTTGCGCGAAACCGACTTTGTGATGGCCGCCAAGGAAATGGGCGCATCGGACAAACGGATCATGTTTTTGCACGTGCTGCCCAATACCTTCAGCCATATTATCGTGATCCTGACCCTGACCATCCCGGGGATCATCCTGGCCGAGGCATTCCTCAGCTTTTTGGGGATCGGCATCCAACGTCCGCTGATCAGTTGGGGCCTGCTCATGCAGGACGCCCAAAATCTGCGCACCCTGGGCGAGACGCCGTGGATCATGGCCCCGGCTGCCTTTATCATTCTGGCAGTGCTGGGCTTCAACCTGTTGGGCGATGGTCTGCGCGATGCGGCGGATCCCTATTCGACTACCTGAGAATAGGGATTGGGGACTGGGGATTGGAGACTGGGTTGTTGAAAACCGCCCCGGTGCAACTCCTGTTTTGATGTAACTACTAAGCCCTATGCTCCAAGCAGGTCCGTGACCTGACTAGAGCAGGGGTAGCGCAAAAGATGTTGAGATATAGTCATGAACAAATTATCAAAATGGGGCTGGTCAGTGTTGATCTTTGCCCTGGTGAACATGGCGCTGATCTTGCTGAACAGCCTGCAAGAGGCAGCACCACTCTTTGCCCAACCCTCCACAACTGGCGAGGAAACACTGTCCGGCGTGGTGGTGAATCAGGATGGACCCGTGGCAGGCGCCACCGTGCGGGTACAGCTATCCCTGGAATCGACGCTGACCGCCGAGGACGGATCGTTCACGTTGACCGGCCTTGAGAAAGGCCAATCAGTCACGGTAACAGCATGGGCAGCCGGCCATTATATCGGCATGAACGTGGGCGCAGCCGGTGGACCGCCCATCGAGATCACCCTCTTCCCCTATTTTATGACCGACAACCATCTCTACGAGTGGGCGTCGAGGGATGGGGTGAAGGGATCGGCCAGTTGCGGGCTTTGCCATACGGCCTATGTGGAGTGGCAGGCTGACGCACACGGCCAGAGCGCCACCAATCCCCGCTTTCTTTCCATGTACGCGGGGACCGATATCCACGGCAACCGCAGCCCGGAGCCAGAAAAGACTAGCCTGGGCATTCCGTTGCCGCCGGATCTAAATGAGCCATACTATGGGCCGGGCCACTCGTTGGATTATCCTAACCGGCCGGGCAATTGCGCCACCTGCCATATCCCTGTTGCGGCGAAGATGACAAACAAACAGAATTGTTCGTGGTCCGGCTGCCATGCCACCACCGTCGTCGCCAATTCGTATGGGCTTCTCGAAAATGCACCCTTCCCCATCGATCTGACGGGAACAGCCGCCGAGGGGATCACGTGCGAGTTCTGCCACAAGATCGGGGATGTGATCCTGAACCGCGAGACGAAACTACCCTATGCGGACATGCCTGGCATCCTTTCCGTGCGGCTGCACCGGCCACGAGAGGGGCAGGACATCTTCTTCGGCACGGTGGATGACGCCCACCCAGCCGAGATCGGCGAGAACCATGATACCTATCTTCCGCTATTGAAAGAGAGCGCCTTTTGCGCCAGTTGCCATTACGGCATTATGGGTGGCGTGGTGGGCAATATGCAGGTCACTAATGGCGTACTTGTCTATAATTCCTATGGCGAATGGCTGGATAGTCCTTACAGCGACCCGGAGACAGGCCAGACCTGCCAGGATTGTCACATGCCGGTGGTGGAGACAGACGCGGAGACCAACTATTTTGTCTTCCCCGAGCAGGGCGGGTTGGCCCGTGATCCCAGCCAGGTTCACAACCACCGGATGTTGGGCATATCTGACGAGGAATTTATGCAGAATTCGGTGAGCATGACCACCACGGCGAAAGTTGTGGGCGATCAAGTATTGGTCAACGTGCGTATTACCAATGATCGGACCGGCCATCATATCCCCACAGATTCGCCGCTCCGCCACATGATGCTGGTGGTGGAGGTTAAAGACGCCAGTGGGCAACCGCTCTTCCCAACCGCTGGCTCAACGCTCCCCGACTGGGCGGGGAACTACGCCGGTCTGCCCGGCAGAATGTTCGCCAAAGTCTTGCAGGACGAGTGGACCGGCGAGATGCCCACCGGCGCGTATTGGCGTCCTGTGCGGTTGGTCTCCGACACACGGCTGCCCGCGCACAAGACCAGCGCCAGCTATTACCAGTTCGCCATTCCCAATGGGAGCGACAGCCAGGATTTGACCGTGGAAACGCGTCTCATCTTCCGCCGGGCGTACCAGCAATTGCAGGAATGGAAAGATTGGAACGATCCCGATATCCTGATGAAAGAAGAGATCGTGCGGCTGCATTCTCAGTAAACGGAAGAAGCGGGGATGCAAGGAGGCAGGGGTATGCGTGGGGCGGAAGCACATGGCGAGCGCTCCTTCCGCCCCACGCATACCCCTACGTTACCTGTACAGTTATAATCTATTCAATTCGAAACGAACCAACATGACCCAACCCGAAACCCCAAACCAGCAGCAAACCAAAGGCAATGTGCAGTTGATCTGGAAGGAGACCCCTGCCGTCGAGGGCGACAATTATATCCTCGAAGTCAACGATCTGAAACAGCATTTCCCTATTCAGAAGGGCTTTCTGCAACGGGTCGTCGGCCATATCAAGGCCGTGGACGGTGTCAGCTTCAAGCTGCGTGAGCAGGAGGTGCTGGGCATTGTGGGCGAAAGTGGTTGTGGAAAAACCACCACCGGACGCTCAATTCTACGCCTTTATGATCCGACCGCTGGTGAAGTCTGGTATCGTCGCAAGGATGGCACCCGCGTCAATGTCGCCAGCCTTGATCAAAATGCCATGAAAGAGTTGCGCCGCGAGATGCGCATGATCTTTCAGGATCCCTTCAGCTCGTTGAATCCGCGCTTTACCGTCAAGGATATTATCGGCGAACCGCTGATCATCCACCGGGTTGCCCGCGGCCGCGAACTTGAGGATCGAGTGGCGCAGTTGATGCAGAGTGTGGGCTTAAACCCCGACTATATGAGCCGCTATCCCCACGAGTTTTCCGGTGGACAGCGCCAGCGGATTGGTCTGGCGCGGACGCTTGCCCTCAATCCGCGTCTCATCATTGCCGATGAGCCGGTCTCCGCGCTGGATGTGTCGGTGCAGGCGCAAGTCTTGAATCTGCTCCAGGAATTGAAAGATGATCTGGGGCTGACGTTGATCTTTATCGCCCATGATCTCTCTGTGGTTGAGCATATCTGCGACCGCATCGCCGTCATGTACCTGGGCCGCATTGTCGAGATGGCTGCTTCCGATGAATTGCTCTACCATCCGTTGCATCCTTATACCGAAGCGTTAGTCTCTGCGGTGCCGCCGGCGGATCCAGATATTCGGGTCAACCGTATCATCCTCGAAGGGGACATCCCCAGCCCGGCCAACCCGCCCAGCGGCTGTGTTTTCCATCCCCGTTGTCGTTACAATGACGGTAATCGGTGCGTCCAAGAGATTCCAGTACTGCGCGAGATCGAGCCTAACCATTTTGCCAGTTGTCACTATGCTGAGGAATTACATCTGCAAGGGATTATAAGCGCATGATGAAAAATGCCAACCGTACACTGGCCTTTTTAGCCTATCTGATCCCGGTGATCGTCCCACTCTATATCATCCTTTTACGGTCGAAGGATGGCTTTGCACGCTATCATGCGTACCAATCCCTCTCCCTCTGCGCTGCTGCGTTGATCGTGCCTCTGGTATGGGCAATCGCCGCCTGGGCAATGGTGTGGATTCCACTGGTGGGGGCCTTACTCTCGGCGGCCAGTTTCGCCCTGGTGATCGGCGCCTATCTTGCGATCGTGGTTGGATGGTTCTACGGCATGACCTCCGCCCTACAGGCTCTGGTTCGCCCGGTGCCGCTCTTTGGTGGATGGGGAGAGCGATTCCTGACCTAAAGAGAATGCAGATAGAAAGCGGAAGTTTTGTAGGTCACGTTTCTATACGTGACTTGTCCGGTATGGAAACCGAACCTACAAGCAAAAGTAGTGGTTTCAATCTGTTTTGACTTTAATTGCCCGTTTTTCGGAAGCAGTGCTACAATTCATCTCGGTTATCAAGCGCCGGATGCAAATCCGGCTTCTTTTTTAAGATCTATTCTCCCAGACTAAATCGCTTTAGTCATTTACCTTCCTTCAATCAAGGAGCATACACTATGCCAAAGATCACCTTTATCGGCGCGGGGAGCCTGGTCTTTACCCGCCGCCTCTGCAATGACATTCTGCTCTCCCCCGCCCTCAAAGACAGCACCATCAGCCTGATGGATCTCGATCCCAAGCGTTTACGCCAGGCCCAGGAGATTGTGCAGGGGATCGTCGAGCGCCGCGGCGTCTCCGCCAGGGTCGAAGCCACCACCGACCGCCGCCAGGCCGTTACCGGCGCGGACTATGTGGTCACCACCTTCCAACAGGGCGGATTGGACGCCTACAAACTCGACATTGAAATTCCACAAAAGTACGGCGTGGAGCAGTGTGTGGGCGATACGCTGGGGCCGGGCGGCGTTTTCCGCTCGCTGCGTACTATCCCCGTGCTGTTGGAACTGGTGCAGGATATGGCCGAAGTCGCGCCCGACGCCCTGCTGCTCAACTATGTCAACCCCATGGCCGCCAACTGCTGGGCCGTGGACGCAGCCACGGGCTGGCCGCACATCGGTCTCTGCCATAGCGTACAGGGGACGAGCGAAATGCTGGCCCGTTGGATCAACGTGCCCTATGACGAAATCAACTTCCTCTGCGCAGGCATCAATCACCAGGCATTCTTCCTCGAATTCCGTCGCGGCAAAGAGGATCTCTATCCCCAAATTTGGGAAGCAATCGGGCGGCCCGAAGTCAAGGCCGAGGAACCCGTGCGCATCGAGTTGATGGAACATTTCGGCTACTTTGTCACCGAATCCAGCGGCCATGCCAGCGAGTATTCGCCCTATTTCCGCAAGAGCGCGCAGATGGTCAACGAGGCGTTGGTTCCCCGCTTCAGCGATCCGCGCAACAGTTGGTTCGATTCCGCACGCACCGGCGGCTATTATCGCCACTGTATCGAGCGGCTGGGCAAATTCCAGGAGGAGTTCGACGAGATCCGCAACACCGATCCCGGCGCGGAACGTTCCCACGAGTACGGTTCGTGGATCATCGAGGCCGTGGAGACCAACAACCCGATCCGGGTCAACGGCAACGTGCCCAACACGGGCCTGATCACCAACCTGCCCGAAGGTTGTTGCGTCGAAGTGACCTGCCTTGTCGATGCCAATGGCGTGCAGCCCACTTTCGTTGGGGCTATCCCCACGCAGTTGGCCGCGCTTAACCGCACCAATATCAACGTGCAGGAGTTGATCGTCGAGGCCGCGCTGAGCGGGGACACCGACGCCGTTCACCACGCCGTCATGCTCGATCCGCTCACCGCCGCTGTCTGTACGCTGCCACAGATCCGCGCCATGGTGAACGAGATGCTCGACGCCCAGGCGCGCTGGCTGCCGCAATTTGAGCTTGAACCGGTCATGGCCTGAGAAGATTCAACGCAGAGAGAGCAGAGAAATAGATCACAGATTACACAGATAGAGATTGGGAGATTTCCGGTTGCAGCAATCGGCGGGATTGGGGGATTTCCAGAAAGAGTTCTCTCTGGAATCCTGAAAATCCTGCAAATCCATGTCCTCTCTGGAATCCGTGTAAATCTGTGCAATCTGTGATCAGTTTTTTGTCTGCCCCGTAGAGGATTGACGTCTATGGACGCGGGGAGGGTTTGGTCCGCAAAGCTGAAGTCGTATCTGCCGTCGCTGATGGCGGAGCAGCCGATCCTGGCCGGGTTCGCGGATCGGGCAGCGATCCTGCTACATGGATCGACTAGCCGTGGCGTGGACGATCCATTCTCGGATCTCGATCTCTACGTGCTGCTGCGCGCCGAAGATCTGGCCGAGTTCGACCGATCCTCGCCGATCCGCTTTCACGAGTTCATGCTTGACGGCAAAAAGGGCCATTGGAATGCCCATGCGCTGGAAGAGTTCGCCGCCCGCGTGGATCACTGCGACATGGCGTTGATCTCGGAACTGCGCACGAGCATCGCCATCCACAATCAGTTGGACGGCGCAAGCGAGCTGATCGAACGGGCAAAATCACCCATGAGGGCTGAGGTGCAGCGCACCTTCTTCTTTTACAACTATTATCAGATGCGCAACTTCCACCGCGCCAGCGACAACCCTATGGAACGGGGAGACGGTCTGGCGGTGCTTTTTTCGCTGTCGCAGACAGTGGCTTATGCGCTGCGCGCTGCGCTCATCCTTGACGGCGAACCGTATCCCTACGAAAAGTGGCTGCGCCGAGAGGCACTGCGCCATCCTACCGGGGAGCAATTAGCGCCGCATGTGGACGCCATCCTTGACGCCATCACCACGGACGCGCTGCGGCTGCCCGGTCCTGAGCGGCAGAACCCGTTGAGCCAGAGCGTGCGGCAGATGCGCCAGATCCTGATTGACGCCGCCCGCGCTCAGGGGATCGACGAACCCTGGCTGAACCAATGGTGGCTTTACATCAACCAGGCCGAAAGGGCGACGGCGGATGTGCATTGGGGCTGAGGGAAAGACGACCGCAGATGAACATAGGCCACAGACCCAATATCTAATATCCAATATCTATCAACCAATTCCATTTAGAAAGGCATTTCCCATGCCCAAGATCACTTTCATCGGCGCCGGCAGTTTCGGCTTCACCCGCAAGCTGGTGCGCGATGTCCTCACCTTCCCCTCGTTGGAGAACTCGACAATCTCGCTCATGGATATCGACCCGGTCAAACTCGATTACATCGGCCAGGCTGTGAACCGGATCGTGCGCGAGGGGAACTATCCGGCTACCGTCGAAACAACCACCAGCCGCGAGGAAGCGCTCACCGGCGCGGACTACGTGATCGTCACCATCCTCGCCGGTGCGATTGACGTCTGGCAGTACGATATCCTCATCCCCCAGAAATATGGGATCGACACCAACATCGGCGACACGCGCGGGCCGTCGGGGATCTTCCGCGCCATGCGCACCGTACCGGTGATGCTCGACATCGCCCGCGACATGGAGCGCCTCTGCCCGGACGCGGTGATGCTCAACTACACCAACCCCATGGTTATGAACTGCCGCGCCATCCAGAGCCAGACCAAGATCGTGACCACCGGTCTCTGCCACAGCGTGCAGGGGACCGCCGAAATGCTGGCTGGTTGGATCGGCGCGCCTATGGATGAGATCTCCTACGTCTGCGCGGGGATCAACCACATGGCCTGGTATTTGGAGTACAGTTGGAACGGCGAGGACGCCTACCCGCTGATCCGCAAGGCGATCACCGAGCGGCCTGAGGTTTACAACGAGGAGCAGGTGCGCAACGAGATGTATCTGCACCTCGACTACTATCCCACCGAGTCGAGTGGACACCATTCCGAGTACAACCCCTGGTTCCGCAAACGGCCCGACCTGATCGAAAAGTATTGCACCCACGGCACCGGCTGGAATCCCGGCGAGTCGGCCTATGTCCTCAAGCGCTACCGTGAGCGCGAGGCCAACTGGAGCGAGGCAATCACCGAGTGGTTGAACGATCCTGCGCCGCTGGATCTGGAACGCGGCCACGAATACGCGGCCTACATCATCAATGCCCTGGAGGGCGGTACGCCCTTCAAGTACAACGGCAACACGCTGAACAACGGGCTGATCGACAACCTGCCGCAGGGATCGTGTGTGGAAGTGCCGGTGTGGGCCAGCAAGGATGGGTTGGAAGCTGTGCGCGTCGGCGCGCTGCCGCCGTCGGTGGCGTTGCTCACCGGCGTCAACGCTCAGATCGAAGAACTGGCGATTGAGGGCATCCTCACCGGCGATCCGCGCAAGATCTTCCAGGCCATCGCCCATGATCCGCTCAGTTCTGCCGTCCTCAGCCTCGCCGAGATCCGCCAGATGGTGGACGAAATGTTGGAGCAGAACCGCGACTATCTGCCCACCTTCAAGCATTTCCGCGTCGAAGGGGATCGTCCCATGCGACTCCTCACCCAGGAGATGGTGGCGGCGGATTAAGGAATGAATAAAGAATAATGAAAAAAAGAAAGGGTACAGGATCAATCGCCAATGGACGATCTGATCCTGTACCCTTTCTTCATTCATCATTCATCGCTTAAGCGCCAACTCCCCAATCACCAATCACCAATCCCTAGCGTAGCCCCGGTCGCTTGCCGCTGAAATCATGGTGCTTGTCGAGCAGCCGTTCAAGCTCATTGATAGCGTCCTGGGTGGCGTCTTCAAGATCGGCGTGGATGGTCTCTGAATCCATCATGTAGACCAGGCGGGTCCAATAGGTGTTGTAGATGATCCCCAGCCAGGTAATGAACTTGAGATTTTCCTCCAACGATTGCAGCGGACGGCCCAGGAAGTAGGTCAGGAAGGAGACGATGCTCAGCCCGCCGAAGATGAGGCTGAACACGGGTTCGCGCAGCCACGCGCCCAGCCCTGCGGCCACGAGGAAGGCGGCAATCCCTAGCCCGAAGAGGATGCGATACATCCAGATTGTCGTGTTGTACGGGCGCATAAACGCGTCGAGGATCGTGTCGAACATACGGTTGTTGCGCTGAAAGCCCTGGTGGATGTGTTCGCGCCAATACTCGTAGAGCGTCGGATCGATCTCGGCCAGTTTGGGTTGATGGGCAAGCGGAAGGCGCCCCCCGACTTGTGTCCGCGCGGAAAGCGGGGTAAGGGTTGGGCGCACACGGGGGCTATCCTCTCTGGTCGAGAAGACTGAGGGTCGATCCATAGATTCCTGTTCCTCTTCAAAAGTGGGTGTCGAGTGGGGACGGTTGGCCGAGGAGGCGATACCGGTAGCGGCAAACGCGGCGGGTTGGGATACACTCGTCCACGGTGGACGTTCGCGGGTCGCCTCTTCAAGGATCGGTGCAGGATCGTCATCGGCGCCGTCGTAGACTTCGTCGTCGGCGTAGGCAATGGTAGACGCGTGCGCCTCTTCGCCTTTTTCGTCGTAGAGAAACGCTTCCTCTTCGTATGAAATTCGCTCGGCCTCGTCGAGGGCCTCTTCATCCTCGCGCGTTTCGTCCCAATGGAAGGATGAAACAGGGCTGGCTGCGCGTTCATCCTCTTCCAGCGAGGCAGGCGTCGAGGATTCATCCTCTGGCTCAATGGGTCGTTTCGTTTCTTCTGATTGCATGCTTTCCTCCAAGATTGCTGCAATAGATTCTGCTGTGATGGTCAAACTGGGGCCATTATACGGTGAATCGGCGGTCAGTTCAACCGGGTAAAACTTGACGGGAATTGACAGCACCTCACGGCAGCGCTACACTCTGATGGCATATTGGTCGCCTATCCTCACCCACGAATCGACAATGACCACCTTTTACCTGATCCGACACGGCGAGAACGATAGGATTGCGGGAGATCAGTCGCTCAATGCCAACGGGCGACGGCAAGCCCAGATCACCGCTGCATTCCTGAAGGATCGCCGGATCGACGCCGTCTATGCCAGTCCTCTGGCGCGGGCGCGCGAAACAGCGCAAGCCATCGCCGACGCGCTAGGATCCACCGTGATCGAGGACGCCCGCCTGCGCGAGCGCGCCAACTTTGGCGATTCCCCTGGCCAGACGCTGGAGGAGTTCATCTCGATGTGGCAAGACTGCGACCGCGATCGCGATTTTGTCCCTGTGGTGGGGCTATCCGCGCGGCAGAACGGTCAACGGCTCGAGGCGTGGATGCGTGAGGTCTACCATACTCGCCCGCAGGGCATTGTGGTCGCTGGCACACACGGCGGCACGATCACCGATTTCCTGTTGAATTATTTCTCGCCTGCTTTCCTCAATGGATATCGAAGCAATTTTCTCCACAACATTCGCAACTGCTCGATCACCATCCTGCATTTCGATGGCGCTCAATTCACGCTCGAAGCCCTGGCGGTTGACGAACACCTGTTGCCCATTGCTCCTATGTAAAACTCATTCCATCCCACTTCCACCAGAAAGAGTGATCTCCCATGCAATATCGACAACTTGGCCGCAGCGGTATCCTTGTCTCGCCCATCTGCCTGGGGACAATGAACCTCGGCGGTCCCACGCCAGAGGATGAATCCATCGCCTTGATCAACCGCGCGCTCGACGCCGGCATCAACTTCATCGACACCGCCAATTCGTACAATGACGGCGAGAGCGAACGCGTTGTAGGCAGGGCGCTCAAAGAGAACGGTAAACGCAATCAGATCGTGCTGGCGACGAAGGTCCACAGTCGCGTGGGCAAAGGACCGAACGAGGGGGATCTCTCGCGGTATCACATTGTCAAAGCCTGCGAGGATTCGCTGCGCCGCCTCCAGACCGACCATGTGGATCTCTACCAGGCGCACCGCCCTTCGGATCGCGTGCTACAGGAAGAGTGGCTGCGCGCGCTGGAAGATCTGGTGCAGGCGGGCAAGGTGCTCCACATTGGGTGCAGCAACTTCGCCGCCTGGCAGTTGATGGAAGGATTGGCTATCAGCGACAAACGGGGCTGGTCCTCTTATGTCAGCGTGCAGCCGCCCTACAACATTGTGGATCGGCGCATTGAAAATGAACTGGTGCCGCTCTGCCAAAAATACGACGTGGGCATCATCCCCTGGTCGCCGCTGGCAATGGGGATGGCCGCGGGCAAATATTTGCCCGGCGCGGCTGCCCCGGGCGATTCCCGATTGGCGAAGGGGCAGAACATGATGAATGTGCGCGTCACCAATCGGGCGCGTGAAGTCGGCGCAGCCATCATTGAGATGGCGAAAGATCGGGGCGTCACCCCCGGCCAACTTGGGTTACTCTGGGTCAAGGATCAACCGGGGATCACCGCGCCCATCATCGGTCCGCGTACAATGGCGCATTTGGAGGACGCGCTCCCCGTCCTCGACATGACGCTGGCGGATGAAGATCGTCCACGTTTTGATGCACTGGTCCATCCCGGCAACGCTGTCTCCGATTTCCACAACAGTTCATGGTGGATGAAGGCGCGGGTCGAGGATCGATGAGGATGACAATGACAACGCCCGCGTATTTTACGCGGGCGCCGTTCATGTAATGAAATGTAAAGGGTGTGTTCAAAATGAGTTGGTCGTCTGGGTAGGGGTTTGGGTGGATGGCTCACAAAGATCGTCTGCGTAAGCCATTGCTCGTCTGCCATCCACCCAAACCTTTACGAATCATCTTATTCGCCTCCGTCCTCTGTTGGAGCGTGAGCGATGATCCCGATTATCTCTTCCTCTGCAAGACCCGTGATGTCGGCGATTGTAGCAAAGTCAAAGCCTCGGTTGTGCATGGCGATAGCAATCAGCATAGCACGTCGGCGCTCGCCTTCTTCACGGCCTTCTTCACGGCCTTCTTCACGACCCTGCTGATAGTGACGTTCTTTCTCTCGCGCCAGTGCAGTGATCAACATGCTGTGTACCTCCTCGGTCGAACGGTAGACATCCTCTAGCGATTCGTAGTCTTGGGGACGAATCCGCCCATGCACCGCCAACTGCTTCAGCCAGTTCAAGAAGAGCGAGACCGCCCGCTTGTCCTCCTCGCCTTCAAACAACGCCAACAACCACTCCATCAGCACGTCAATGTCGTAGCGCGACTCGGCCAGGAAGAGCGTAGAGACGATGTTCTGAATGCCCTCCAACTGCTCGGCGCTGTACTCGTTCTCGGCTATTTTGAAGTAGCGGAAGCCGATGGCATATTCGCCCAGGTCGGGCTCTGACTCAATCAGGTCGGCCATCTCCACGGCGGCGGTCCAGCGGGCGTCTCCATTATACAACAGAATCGGGAAGACCGGCGGCAGTTTGCGCGCTTTGGCATTGTTCGCCACCCAGTCCATGTAGAAGTTGGTGACGTAGTTGAGCAGCCGCAGCGCCATCCAGCGGTCCACTGTGGATTGGAACTCCAGCAGCACGTAGACGTAGAGCTCGTCCTCGCCCAACGGCAGCCGGTAGATGAGGTCGCTTTCCGTCTCTTTGTAATGCTCTGAGACAAAGGACTTGTCCACCGTTTCGGCGCGCTCGAAGTCCAACTGCGCCACCCACGGCTGCGCCACGAAGCTCTCCATCAACTGCCGAAAGATTGTCCGATTCGAGAAGAGGATCTTGTACCCGCTGTCGTGGATGTTCATCTCTCCTCCATTTGGTGTTTTTTCTTGTTCCCTCCAGTCTATCCGAACAAGCGTTCTTGTCAAATTGAGTAAAAGCTAGAGCCTCAATGGATGATCAAGAGTGTAAAAAACCGGTCACTCGTCGCTTGACTTTCCTCATTTTCCGCGTGAAACTGATAGAAGTTATGCACTTGAAGCAGACCTGCCAGGTTTCGGAAAACCTGGCAGGTCTCAAGTGAAGCAAAACCGCTTTATCTCTCCATCCCCGCGGATGGTCACAACTTAAAGGAGTCTGATTATGTCTGCTACACCCTTGTTGCGTGGCGTCTTCGCCCCTATCCTCACCCCTGTCGATGAACAATTGAATCCCGACGCCGGGCGGCTGGCCGAATTTGGCCGCTATCTTTTGGACAACGGCTGCCACGGATTGGTAGTCTTCGGCACCACCAGCGAAGCGACTTCCTTCTCGGTCAAGGAACGCATCGCTTTGGTGGATGGTTTGCTCGAAGCGGGTCTCCCCGCCGACAGACTCGTGATCGGCACCGGCGCTGCCGCCATCACCGATACCGCCGAACTCTCCGCCCATGCCGTCAACGCAGGGACGGCCGGGGTGATGATGCTGCCTCCCTTCTATTACAAGGGCATGAGCGATCAGGGTCTCTTCGACGCCTACGCTCAGATCATTGGTCGCGTGGACGACGACCGGCTCAAGATCTACCTTTATCACATTCCGCCGGTGTCACAGGTGCCGCTCACGCTTAACCTGATCGAGATGCTGATCACCCACTTCCCCAACACAGTGGTGGGGATCAAAGACAGCAGCGGCGATTGGAACAACCAAAAGGCAATGTTGGAGCGTTTCCCTGGCTTCGGCATCTTCACCGGCAGCGAGAAATTCCTGCTCGACAACCTGCGTTTGGGAGGACGGGGCACGATCTGCGCCACCGCCAATGTAATCCCCGCGCAGATCCGCGATCTCTTCGACAACTGGCAGGCCGCCGACGCCGAAGGTCGCCAATCCGCGCTGATGTGGATGCGCGACGTGCTGGGCGGCTATGCGGCCATCCCCGCGCTCAAGGCGCTGGTGGCCCAGCGCACCGGCGACGCCGGCTGGCTGCGTGTGCGTCCGCCCTTTGTGGCGTTGACCGAAGCAGAACAGAAGACGCTCTACGCCAAGGGTGAGCGAGTACTTTCCCCTGTTGGATAAGTCAGACTAACGCTGATGATGGGATGATGGGATGATGGGGTGTTGCGGAGAATAGAATTCGCAATTCGCCCCTCGCAATTCGCCCCATCATCCTATCATCTTTTTTATTTCCCCAACCATTTCCCACGAAAGAAACAGAGGAGAGACTCACCATGCCCGAACAGATGCGCATTGCGCTGGGCCAGTTCAACCAGCTTACCGACGAAATGTTGACTTACATCCAACAACTGGGCGCCAAAGATTTTTTGATGAACACGCCCAATCTGCCCGGCGACAAACAGTGGGAATATGAGGACCTGAAGGCGGCCAGGGATCGCGCCGACGCCGCTGGTCTGCGCTTGATGGCATTGGAAAATGTGCCCGTCTCTTTTTACGACAAGGCCATGCTGGGATTGCCCGGTCGCGATGAGCAGATCGCCCACATGCAGACCACTATCCGCAACATGGGCAAGGCGGGGATCCCGATCCTGGGCTACCACTGGATGCCCAACAAGGTCTGGCGAACGCCCAACCCAGAGGTATTGCGCGGCGGCGCGCTGGGCACACGCTTCAACCTGGCCGAGCATGATCCGGATGAGTTGACCCACGGGCGCGTCTACACTGCGGACGAAATGTGGGCAAACTATGAGTACTATTTGGAGCGCATCCTTCCCGTGGCCGAGGAAGCCGGGGTGACGCTGGCCCTCCATCCCGACGATCCGCCGGTGGAATCATTGGGCGGCGTGGCGCGCATCTTCCGCAACTTCGAGGGCTTCCGCCGCGCCATGGATACCTTCACCAGCCCCAACCACGGATTGGACTTCTGCATGGGCTGTTGGTCCGAGATGGGCGGCCACGACTATGTGATCGACGCCATCCGTCATTTTGGCAGCCGCGGCCAGATCGTCTACGTCCATTTTCGCGATGTGCAGGGGACCGTTCCCTGCTTTAACGAATGTTTTATCGACGAGGGCAACGTCGATCACTTTGAGGCCATGAGAGCGCTCAAGGAGTCGGGATTTACCGGCTTTATGATCGATGATCACGTGCCGGCCATGATCGACGACACTCCGTGGGGGCATCGCGGACGCGCCTACGCCATCGGCTACATGACCGCCATGCTGGAGATGGTCAACAAACTGGCGGCGTGAACCAGCAGCGAGATCCCATCCAACGCATCCATCTGATCGGCGCAGCCGGGAGCGGGAAGAGTACCGTTGCCCGGCTGCTAGCGGATCGCCTCCAATCGCCGTGGTATGAATTGGATGTGATCGGTTACGAAGGCGGATGGGGGGCGAAGCGTTCCCTGGCGCAGCGGCTGGCCGATATTGAGCGCATCCTCGCCCAGCCGCGCTGGATCACCGAGGGGATCTTCCTCTGGTGGCCTCACTCCCTCTTTTCCGCCGCTGACGTAATCCTCTGGCTGGATCTGCCCTGGTATCTTTCCTTGCCGCGCATTGTCACCCGGCACATCTGCGCGGATTGGGCGGGCAACAATCGTCATCCGGGTATGATCAAACTGCTCAAATTCGTCTGGTATTGCCGCGGATATTATCTGGCGCGCACACCGACCATCCCCACTGACCCCAACCAGGATGGACCCGTGACGCGCGTCACGGTGGAAGCGTTCCTGGCCCCTTACACCGCCAAAGTGATCCGCTGCCGGCATCCGCAGGCCATTGAACGATTTCTACAGGGCCTTCCCCAAACTTGACGCAATGGCAAAGCTGTCGAGAATAGAGGGATAACCATCTTGCTCAACCTGTCTCCGCCTCCCCTTTTAAGGAGTTCAACATGAACTACCCCACACTCGCTACTGATTTACTCGAATCACGCCTTGCGCCGCCGCAGGGCCAGGTACGCATGGTGTTGGATACTGACACCTACAACGAGATCGATGATCAATTTGCTGTTGTCCATTCGCTTCTCTCGCCCGAACGTCTGACGGTGGAAGCGCTCTATGCCGCGCCTTTCTTCAACAGCCGTTCAAGCGGACCAGCCGATGGCATGGAAAAGAGCTATGCCGAGATTTTGCGCCTGCTAGAGCGTCTTGACTGGCCTGCGGAAGGCTTTGTCTACAGAGGCTCAACGGACTATCTGCGCGATGCTATGACGCCTCAACCCAGCGCCGCCGCCGAAGACCTGGTGAAGCGGGCGTTGGCTTCACAAGAGAATCCGCTCTACGTGGTGGCGATTGGGGCCATTACCAACGTTGCTTCGGCGATCCTGATGGAGCCATCTATTATCGAACGTATTGTCGTCGTCTGGTTGGGCGGCCACGCGCTGAGTTGGGCCCACACGCGGGAATTCAACCTCAAGCAAGATCCGCCGGCGGCGCGGGTGATCCTCGATAGCGGCGTGCCCCTGGTGCTGATCCCCTGTATGGGCGTGACAAGCCATCTCCACAGCACCGTGCCTGAGATCGAAAGGTATGTGCAGGGGCAGGGCGCCATCGGCGATTATCTGGCCGAGACCTTCAAATCCTATCACAGCGATCATCTCGGCTGGTCCAAAGAGATCTGGGATCTGGCGCCCATCGGCCATCTGCTCAACCCAGAATGGACGCCGAGCGAACTTGTCCCCAGCCCGATTCTGGCCGAGGATATTACCTGGCAGTTCGATGCAAGTCGTCACCCGATCCGCTGTGCGCATTTTGTCAAACGCGATCCAATTTTACGCGATCTTTTTTTGAAGCTGAGAGCAAGGACGTAACTCTATGGCGCATAGTGTTGTTCTTCGCAGGGCGCGACCATTTTCATTTCTACGTCTGTCGCCGGATCTCCTTTTTTGGGGCGCTCTGCTACTCCTCAATGGCCTGCTCTTTCTGCCCGCTTACCTGCTCAACCAGGAAAGTAGCCGCTTGCTGCCCTTTGACGTAATCCGGCATGATGGCTGGCATCTGTTGCAAGATCTGGCCGTGGCGCGTCCCAATTTCGATCTCTTCCGCTTGAACTTGGAACTTTTCCTTTTTGTGGCCCTTTGGATCTTCGTCAAGCCGCTGCAACGGGGATGGGTACGTGGACTATTCATCGCCATCTACTTGCTCGCCTTCTGCTATTACATCTACGAAGGGATCTCGCTCTTTATCTACTTTTCCGAACCGGTTTTCTACAGCCAATCCCATCTGATCACGGCAGGGCTGCCCTTTTTGCTGCAAAGTCTCCAGCTTTCCGCAGCTACGTACGTGGCGGCAGGCTTCTCCTTTTTAGCCTTCATCGGGTTGATCTATTGGCTGGCCCGCTTGATGACCGAAGAGGCGCGCGTGGCCCAACTCAGCCGCGCTACCCGAGGAACCATGCTTGGCGTCTGCGGGTTCATGCTGGCGTTGCTCGTCTACTTGGCCGGGAATCTCGCCAGCCCGGAGATGGTGGTGAGCAGTCTCTTCGCCAAGCTTGAACAAAATTTGGCCGAGTCCGCCCGTGTGTATGAGAAAATTCATGGTTACGACGATAGTGTGATCTTCGAAACTTACGATTACACAGACAAAGTTCTGGAAACCAAACCCAATATCTACCTCATCTTCATCGAGTCATACGGGAGCGTACTCTACAAACGCAAAGATTGGATCAAACCCTATCGCGACCTCCTGGCCGAGGTAGAAGCGGAACTCAGCGCGGATGGATGGTCCATGGCGTCGGCGTTGAGCGAGTCGCCCATCTGGGGCGGCGGCTCGTGGATGTCCTACACCAGCGCGCTCTTTGGTTTGCGCATCGACAATGACGCCGAATATCTGGCCCTTGTCGATACCTATCAGCACAAAGCGTACCCCGATTTCGGCGCTTATTTGCGCAGCCAGGGCTATCACTATGCCTGGCTGACTTCGATTTCCCGTGAGTTGAAAGAGGATAGATGGCAGGTATACCAGCGCTTCTACGGCATGGATCACTGGGTACGCTTCAAAGATCTCAACTATGTAGGGCCAATGGTCAGTTGGGGACCAGCCCCGCTCGATCAATACTCGCTCAACTTTGCCCGTGAACTTGTGGAAGAGAGTACCGATAAGCCGATCCTGTTTTACAACCTGACCCAAAACTCACACTATCCCTGGTATGAATTAGGTGAGCTTGCCGATGATTGGCGCGACCTGAACGATCCGGACTATCCTCAACCCAACGCACCAGCGGAATTGATCAAACATGACGCCAAACGGCAGAACTATTTCAACAGCATCCGCTATGAATTGAAGATGTTAAGCGACTTCATCCGCAGCGACACGGCGGAGAATTCGATCTTCGTGCTAGTCGGCGATCACCAGCCGCCGCAGGTCTCGCGCCGCGATGACAGTTCCGATACGCCAATCCACATTATCAGCCGCGACGCCGACTTTATCGCGTCCTTTTTCGAGTATGGCTTCGAGGAGGGCATGGATGTTTCTGTGATCGAACCGGCCTTACGCCACGAGGGGATCTACTCGCTGATGGTGCGCCAACTTCTTCAGCAATACGGCGAAGAGGGAGTAGACCTACCGAACTATTTGCCGAATGGTGTTTCATTTAGTGTAACCGATCCTGAACCCACACCCGAACCCGAACCGTAGATCATTGTTGACGACCGAAGGAAGAACTCAAGTTTTTCCAATAAGCAAAAGGTGGATCTCCCATGCGCTATCAAATCCTGCTTCTAAGTTTAGTCGTGCTTCTTCTGTCTGCCTGCGCCAATACGCCACCCGCGGCGCAGACAGCCGCAGCCACAGCCGAGGCGGCGCCGACGCTGGCTATTTCAACCGAGGAGGGCATTCGCACCTTTGTCGTCGTGTCCGAAGAATCTGAGGCTTCATACATTGCCGAGGAGCAGCTCTTCCAGGGCGCGCTGGATAAGTACAACCTGCCCATCGGCCTGGCGACTGTGCGCGGCAGCACCAAACAGATCGAAGGAACGCTTCAATTAGATCTGGCGACAGCAGAGTTAGGCCCTACCCGCTTTACAGTGGATCTCGTTTCGCTAGTCACCGGTCAGAATGATCGCGACGGCTGGATCCGCGGTAATGCCCTAGAGTCCAACCGCTATCCGTTGGCGGTCTTCGAGCCTACGGAGATCCAAAATGCACCCACGAATTACCAAGAAGGCCAGGAGGCTAACTTCCAATTGGTGGGTGATATGACCATCCGCGATATTACAGCCCCGATGACCTTCGATGTGACCGCCACCCTGCAAGGTGGGGAGATCCGCGGTTTTGCCGAAGCCAACAGCCAGATGACCGATTGGGGTTTCGATCCGCCCAGCTTCCTCGGCACGTTGACCGTCGCCAACGATTTCATCATCCGTGTGGATTTCGTGGCACGCGCCCAATAGCGAACCCTGGCGCTGGGTGCGGGCCTTTGAAGGATGCGTGAAACGTGATATCAAAGGAAGCCCGATGATGACAGCCAATACCATCCCGCTCACCGCCGTTCCTGGCCCGAAACCACTGCCGCTGATCGGCAACCTGCGCTATCTGCGGCCCGACACCCATCGGGCGTTGGTCCGCGCCCGCGAGGAATATGGCGATCTCGTCCACTTTCAAGTGAACAATCGTCATCTCTACTTCGCTGCTCATCCTGAAGATGTGAAATATATTTTGGTTGACAACAACCGCAACTATCACAAAGGGCGCGGCATCCAAAAGGCCAAGCCCTTGTTGGGGGAAGGATTATTGACCAGCGAGGATGATTTCTGGCGTCGGCAGCGCCGCCTGGCCCAGCCGGCCTTCCACCGGCAGCAGATCGCCAGTCTCGCCGACACCATGACAACATCCACAGCGGTGTTGATCGACCGCTGGCAGCCGCTGGCCCGCTCAGGCGCAACCTTGAACGTAGCCGAAGAGATGATGGGGTTGACGCTCGACATCGTCACCAAAGCGCTCTTCAGCACCGCGCTCACGCCCGAAGAGATCCACGAGGTTGGCGCGTCCATGGCGCCGCTGTTGCGCCATACCATCCAGCGTACACAGGCCGTCTTCGATTTTATCGAGAAGTTGCCGCTGCCATCGAACCGCCGTTCCAAGCAATTGGGCATGCGGCTGGATCAGATCGTCTACCGCATCATCGAGGCGCGGCGGCAGAGTGGCGTAGAACACGCCGATCTGCTGGGCATGTTGATGGCCGCCCGCGACGAAGAGACCGGCGAGTCGATGACTGATGTCCATCTGCGCGATGAGGTGATGACGCTCTTTTTGGCTGGTCATGAGACCACAGCGTTGCTCCTCTCGTGGACATGGGCGCTGCTCTCCTGGCATCCGGATGTGCGTCGTCGCGCCCAAGAGGAGGTCGATCAGGTGCTGGGGGATCGGACGCCCACTGCCGAAGATGTAACGCGTCTCCCCTACCTGGGCATGATCCTTTCAGAGTCGCTGCGGCTCTACCCGCCAGCCTGGGCGATTCCACGCCGTCCACTCGCCGAGGATGAGATCCGCGGCTATCGCATTCCAGCAGGGTGTACTGTCCTCGTCAGCCCTTACGTTACCCATCGTCACCCCGACTTTTGGGAGAACCCGGAAGGCTTCGATCCTGAGCGGTTCACATCCAAAGCAGTGAAAGATCGCCACCGATTCGCCTATTTCCCTTTTGGCGGCGGTCCGCGGATCTGCATTGGCAATAACTTCGCGTTGATGGAAGCCACCCTGGTCGTCGCCATGATCCTCCAACGCTATGAGATCAATCTGATCCCAGGCCATGCTGTGGAAGCGGAAGTTGCCTTTACCTTGCGTCCAAAAAACGGCGTACCGGTCTCGCTCAAAGCGCGCTAGCTTTCCATTTTGAGCGAGTAATTTTGTGGTAGAATGTGGGCGGTGCTTGTGACGGATGTTTGAGGAAATGAGCTATGACCCAGACACGAATTACCACAATCGGCGGTTCGGCTGCTGTGTTGATCTCGACAGAGATCTTGGAGCAAATGGGTGTGCAAATTGGAGATGCAGTTGACGTCGCCGTGGTGGATAATACATTGGTCGTGCGTCGTGTGGATGAAGACGATAAACCAGAACGTACATTGGAAGAAATCATCGACGAGATCTTTGAACGCCGGGCGGATGCTTATCGCCGTCTGGCAGAAGGTGCAGAGTGACAGCATCACCACGCTTCATCACGAAAGAAATCGCACTCCTGTTACATGCACGTTCAATTGAAGAACACGGCGGTTCCCATAGTTTGCGCGACAAAGGAGGCTTTGAATCGACCTTGACTGCGGCGGAAAACCGTTACCTCTATGAAGAAGCAAGCCTGGCTGTGTGCGCTGCCACCTATGCCTATCATTTGACCAAAGCCCATGCCTTCATCGACGGCAACAAACGAATTGCAGCGGCTGTCGCTGAAACGTTTTTAGAGTGGAATGGGCTTTGGTTGGATGCTACCAACGACGAGATCGTAGATCTCTTCCTGACAATCGCCGCCAACCAATGTACGCGCGAAGAAGGAGAAGCCTTCTTCCAACAAAAAACAGAGACCCCTTGAACGGCTAAATTCGGGGAATCCTGCCAGCCTTCTCCTATCCCAACGATGACTGCTGCGTCTTGCGGCATATCTACCCCCAACATTTCCGAATTTCAAGGCATCACGCATGGACAAAGTCATCATCACCGCCGCCGTCACCGGATCGCGGCCTACCAAAGAGATGAACCCGGCTGTGCCTTACACGCCCGCCGAGATCGCAGATGCCGCTGTGGAATGCTGGCAAGCCGGCGCATCCGTTGCCCATATCCATGTGCGCGATCCGCAGACCGGCGCCCCTTCGTCAGAGATCAACTTGTTCCGCGAAGTATTGGATCGCATTCGCAGCCGTTGCGATATGCTCGTCAACCTCACCACCAGCGGTCTTAACATTTCCGCTGCCAGCGAGGATGAACTCATTGACCGGCGACTGGAACCGGTGAACCTGCGCCCGGATATCTGCTCACTCGACATTGGATCGCTCAACTTTCAGGATCGTCCTTTCGTCAATTCGCCCCGCTTTGGAGAAACTGCGGCCCGGCGCATGCGCGATCATGGCGTCAAACCGGAGATCGAAGTCTTCGACGTGGGCCACATCGATCAGGCCCGCCATTGGATAGAAAACGGCCTCATCGCCGATCCGCCCTACTTCCAACTCTGTATGGGTGTACGCTGGGGCATCCCCGCCTCGCCGGAAAATCTTATCTTCATGCAGCGCAAACTCCCCGCTGGCTGTCACTGGTCTGTCCTCGGCGTAGGACGTCACCAACTGTCTATGATCACGATGGGGGTGCTGTTGGGCGGCCATGTGCGCGTCGGCTTTGAGGACAACCTCTTCCGGCGCAGAGGTGAGTTAGCCAAAAGCAACGCCGAGATGGTGGAAATGGCGGTTGATGTAGTACAAACCTTGCAGCGCGAACCCGCCACCCCCAAGGAGGCGCGCGCACTGTTGGGCATTCCACCGTTGTGATGCCGCTATGCCAATTGCGACCTTTCGCTTCTACGCCGATCTGAATGACTTTCTGGCCCCTGGGTTGCGCCAGATCGATTTTCCACATTCCTTTAACGGTGAAGCCTCGGTCAAGGATCGCATTGAATCGTTAGGCGTCCCTCACCCAGAAGTTGGCGCTATCGTCGTCAACGGGCAGCCGGTCACCTTCCTTTACCTCATCCAAAATGGGGATAGGGTCGCCGTCTATCCTGAGTTCCATTGCCTATCCTCTGATTTCGCCGTGGTGCGCGAACCGTATACAGGCGAAAAGCGCTTCATTTTGGATGTCCATCTGGGCAAGCTGGCGAATTATCTGCGCATGTTAGGTTTCGACACGCTCTACCGCAACGACTACGCCGACGAACAACTGGCCCGCATCGCCGCCGAGGATGGCCGCATCCTCTTGACACGGGATCTGGGACTGCTCAAACGCCGCGAGGTGATCTACGGCTATTATGTGCGCTCACTCGATCCAAATCAACAGGTGGCGGAAGTGCTGCGCCGCTTTGATCTCATCGACGCCATCGAACCCTTTCATCGCTGTTTGGCCTGCAACGGGCTGCTAACTGCCGTCGCCAAAGAGGAGATCTTCGACCGCTTGCTGCCCAAAACTCGCCGCTATTACGATGAATTCTATTGCTGCCGCGTCTGCGCGCAGATCTATTGGAAAGGTTCGCACTTTGAGCAGATGCAGCGCTTTATTGAGGATCTGCACAAACGAACGCCGCCGCTGAGGACAGCGGACGAATGACAGTGGACGACAGACCGCAGACCGCATTACATGCCACCTGCCACTTGCAACTTGCAACCCTGCTTCCCCGCCGTGTATTTCCCCCCGAACCTTACCGACCATTTGTCATTTCCTCCAATTCGACACTATAATCGACTATAGTTTGTGCAATTTTTCGCACTTTGTTCTACCTCAATCACAGCCGTTGCTGATGTTCCCATAGAGATTGGAGTTGTCCTGGCGCATATGGCCGGCGCCGTTGGCAATCTCTACCTCCACCCGCAGATAAGGAGACAAAACTTGAAGTTACACGAATACCAATCTAAGCAGATTTTTGCCCGGTATGGGATCCCGATCCCTAGCGGCGACGTTGCCACAACGCCTGCCGAGGCGCGCGCAATCGCCGAACGTCTCGGTAAGACTGTGGTGATCAAGAGCCAGGTGCTGGTCGGTGGGCGGGGCAAAGCCGGTGGGATCAAACTGGCGAAGACTCCCGCTGAGGCTGAAGCCGTGGCCGGTCAGATCCTCGGCATGGATATTAAGGGGCTGACCGTCAATAAAGTTTTGGTGGACGAAGCCGCTGATATTAAATCGGAGATCTACCTGGGCGCTGTGCTAGATCGAGCCGCCCGTAAGATTGCAATCATGGCGTCGAGCGAAGGCGGCGTGGAGATCGAAGTCGTCGCCGCCGAGACACCCGAGAAGATTATCACCGTCCATGCGCATCCCTTTTTGGGGTTGCCCGATTACCAGGCGCGCAATCTGGCCTATGGCATCGGTCTGCCCAAGGAACATGTATCCGCCTTCGTCAAGATCGCGCAGGGCCTCTTCCGCGCTTTTGTCGAGACCGACGCCAACCTGGCCGAGATCAACCCGCTGATCATCAATGGCGCTGGTCAACTTGAGGCGGTGGACGGGAAGATCGTGCTTGATGATAGCGCCCTCTTCCGCCACGCGGATCTGGCTGAATTGCGCGATCCGCAAGAAGAGGATGAATCGGAGCGGCAAGCGCGCGAGGCCGGGCTCAGCTTCATCAACCTGGATGGCGAGATTGGCTGCATGGTCAACGGCGCAGGTCTGGCGATGACCACTATGGATATCGTCAACCTCTTTGGCAGCAGCCCGGCCAACTTCCTTGATATTGGCGGCGGCGCGCAAGCGGACAAAGTCGCCACTGCGCTGCGCATTATCCTCAGCGATGAACGGGTCAATGCGGTGCTGATCAACATCTTCGGCGGCATCACCCGCTGCGATGAAGTAGCCAAGGGGTTGCTTGAGGCATTGGCCCAGCTCAACACCGACGTACCTTTTGTGGTACGTCTGGTTGGCACGAATGAAGAGGAAGGACGCCAGATCCTGGCCGAGTCGGAGTTTGACGTTACCCCAGCCACGAGCCTGGCTGATGCGGCCCAAAAGGCTGTCGCTGCCGCCAAGAAAAAGGGAGAGGCTGCATGAGCATTTTAGTTGGCAAGGATACACGATTGGTCGTCCAGGGGATTACCGGACGTGAGGGCGCCTTCCACACGAGCCAGATGATCGAATATGGCACCAATGTCGTCGGCGGCGTCACCCCCGGCAAGGGCGGTGAATGGGCAGTGGGCAACGTCCCTGTCTTCGATACGGTGAAAGAATCAGTGGATGCCACAGGCGCCAATACGAGCATCATCTATGTGCCGGCGCGCTTTGCCCCCAGCGCCATTATGGAAGCCGCTGATGCTGGCATTGCGCTCATCATCTGCATCACCGAGGGCATCCCTGCGCTGGATATGGTGAAGGTGCGCGCCTTCCTCGACGCTACCCACAGCCGCCTGATCGGTCCCAACTGTCCAGGGTTGATCACACCGGGCGAGGCTAAAGTTGGGATCATGCCCGGTCACATCCACACGCCGGGGAACGTCGGCATCGTCAGCCGCTCCGGCACGCTGACCTACGAGGTCGTCTACGCGCTGACGGCGCGCGGCATCGGCCAGAGTACAGCCGTGGGCATCGGCGGCGATCCGATCAACGGCACGAGCTTCCTCGATGTATTGAAGATGTTTGAAGCTGACGCTGGCACCGAGCAGGTGGTGATGATCGGCGAAATCGGCGGCACCGACGAGCAAAAGGCCGCCGAATACATCAAGACCATGAGCAAACCGGTGACAGGCTTTATCGCCGGTCAGACGGCGCCTCCTGGCAAGCGCATGGGCCATGCTGGCGCCATCATCTCTGGCGGGGAAGGCACAGCCGCCGAGAAGATCGAAGCGCTCAAAGCTGCGGGCGCCGCCATTGCCCGCCATCCCGAAGAGATCGCCGATCTGGTGGCGCAGAACCTCTAGCGGCTTGCTCAACCCATAAAGAAATCCGGTAGATCGACAGATCTACCGGCCTTTCTTCTGAGTGGGAGAAGATATTGGATATTAGGTATTGGGTATTCGTAGAGACAGATCGTACACAATATCCAATACCCAATACCCAATACCCGATTTACATCCCTGGCTGTTGCGTCGTCCAGCCGTCGCGCATGGCAACGAGGACCGCTTCCGTGCGGCTGTTTACATCCATTTTGCTGAAGATATTGCTCAAATGAGTCTGCACGGTTCTTTCGGAGATCACGAGTTCGCGGGCGATTTCTTTGTTGCTGTAGCCGCGCAGTAGCGCCTGCATTACATCCATTTCGCGTCGGGTGAGCTTTTGGTGAATGAACTTCTTGGCATCGGTTGGCAGTTGATCGTTGTAGGCGTTGAAGTTGGTCAATCGCTGGCGTAGATCGTTGTCGGTGATCGTGCGGCTTGTGCGGACAGAGCGGATGGTCTTCACAAGGTCGCTGGCCGCTGCCGATTTGAGGACGTAACCGCTGGCCCCAGATCGCAACATGTCCGCCACTATGCTATCATCTTCAGACGCAGTCAGGCCGATCACCAATACGTCGGGCATGGTCATCTTAATACGGCGGGTAGCTTCAATGCCGGTCATCATCGGCATGTGAACGTCCATCAGGATCACGTGGGGTCGCGGACCGTTGACCACCTTTTCGATAGCATCCTGGCCGTTACTGGCTTCACCAACAACCACAATATCCTCTTCCATTTCAAGTAGCGAGCGCATTCCCTGCCTCACCAGCATGTGGTCATCGGCCAAAAAAACTCGTGTCGTTCTCATAATGCCTGAATCCCTTCGTGTTCCTGAAGTCCTTGTGATTTGGGTGTGAGTTCAAGTTGGGGCAAATGAAGTGCCGGGGACTTTTTGTCGGTGCAACCGTGTTTTCTCTCATGTCGCCATCTTCTTTGTGAAGTCCCCGGCACTTTCGCCCCAAAAGAGCAATATGATATTCTAGTTAAGAGTATCTACAAGGATTCGCTTAGGAACAATGGTACTTTGGTACTCATAGGGTGAAATTTACCGCGGATCGGCGTAGAAACTTCCTTGAGGACAATGAATTTGTAGGCGATTCTGCCTACGTGAAACCCCTACCTCCATTTCGTGGTTTTAGCGGAGCCTCTACTTAAGTCTATATCCTTCCACCCACAGAAAGGATCTATCGATGACGCAGCAAGCGAGTGAGAATGCAGGAAAGGCGCATGTAGAAATTATTGGATCAATTCTGCCCGGCTTCGAGCAGATTTTAACTGATGCCGCGTTGGCCTTTGTCGCCGATCTGCACCAACGCTTCAATGGACGACGCCTGGAACTGCTGGCCGGCCGTACTGAACGTCAGGCGCGGATCGACGCCGGTGAGGTCCCTGGCTTCCTGCCCGAAACGGCGGATGTACGCACCCGCGCCTGGCAGGTCGCCTCCACGCCAGATGATCTCCAGCAGCGCTGGGCCGAGATCACCGGCCCTGTGGACCGCAAGATGATCATCAATGCGCTCAACTCCGGCGCTGATGTCTTCATGGCCGATCTGGAGGACGCCAACTCGCCCACATGGACGAATTGCATTGAAGGACAGATCAACCTCTATGATGCCGTCCGCCGCCAGATCCGGCTGGAAGACCCAGAGCGCGGCCGGATCTACGAACTCAACGATAAGATCGCGACGCTGTTGCTGCGTCCGCGCGGATGGCATCTTGTCGAGAAACATCTGTTGGTAGACGGCGAACCGATCTCGGCCAGCCTCTTCGACTTTGGTCTCTATGTCTTTCATAACGCCGCCGAACGCCAGCGGCGCGGCACCAACTGCTATTTCTATCTGCCCAAGCTGGAGAGCCATTTGGAGGCGCGACTCTGGAACGATGTTTTCGTTTACGCTCAAGAGCAGTTAGGCATCCCACGTGGATCGTTCCGCGCCACCGTGCTGATCGAGACGATCCTTGCCGCGCTGGAGATGGAGGAGATCCTCTACGAGTTGCGCGAACATTCGGCGGGTCTCAACGCTGGCCGTTGGGATTACATCTTCAGCGCCATTAAGAAATTCCGCCATGATGGCAGCCGTGTCCTCCCCGACCGCGCCCAGGTGACAATGACGGTTCCTTTCATGCGTGCCTATACCGAGTTGATGGTGCATACCTGCCACAAGCGCGGCGCTCATGCTATCGGCGGCATGGCGGCCTTCATCCCCAGCCGCCGCGACCCAGAGATCAACGAGCAGGCGTTCACCCGCGTTCGTGCGGACAAGGAACGTGAGGCTAACGACGGCTGCGACGGCAGTTGGGTCGCTCACCCCGATCTGGTGGGATTGGTGCGCGAGATTTTCGAGGCCAAACTGGGCGACAAACCCAACCAAAAGGACCGTCTGCGTGAGGATGTTGAGATCGAAGCGCACGAGATCACTGGCGTCCATGTGCCGGGGGGAACGGTGACCGAGGCCGGGCTGCGCACCAATGTGGATGTTTCGTTGCAGTACATCAACGCCTGGCTGCTGGGCAACGGCGCTGCTGCCATCTACAATTTGATGGAAGACGCCGCTACCGCCGAGATCTCCCGTTCGCAGATCTGGCAGTGGATCCGTCACGGGGCCACACTGACCGATGGCCGCCCGGTAACCCGCGATCTCTACGAGCAGATCCGCGCCGAGGAGTTGTCCAAACTTGGCGGCGCAGATCATCAGCGCTACGGCGACGCCGCTGAAATTCTCGATAAACTCGTCCTCACCGACGACTTTATCGAGTTCCTCACCTGGGTGGCTTACGATTATTTGGAGTAATCGTTAGAGTACAGATTAGGCAGGGTAAAAGGGATTGGAGATTGGGGACTGGGTTGAGAACCTCTCATCTCCCAATCGCTGTATATGAGAGATTGAGCGATTAGGAGATTTCAGATCCTCTACTCGATCCCCAGTCCCCGATCCCCCAACATGCCAAATTCCTCAAACTGTGCTATCATCTCCGCAGTTTCCCCAAGTCGTGTAATCATCAGAACCACCCAATTCATTTATCCTTTTTTGCCTGAGGAAGGAGAGAGGCATGACGACGACATTGGAGCCGAACATCCACCCCGATTCGCAACGCGAAGTGGAGATCCTCGCCGCGGAGAGTGAGATCTATCATCCATCCCCCGAAGTGGTGGCGCAGGCCCTGATCCCCAATTACATGGATTTACGGACAGAGGCCCTGGCCGATGTGGAATCCTATTGGGATGCACGCGCCCAAGAGATGGTCGATTGGTTTGAACCCTACGAGAAAGTACTCGACGATAGTGGCAAACCTTTTTACAAATGGTTTGTGGGTGGGAAAACCAATATTGCTTACAACGCCTTAGATCGCCACGCCAAGACCTGGCGCAAAAACAAGCTCGCCATGATCTGGGAAAGTGAAGATGGCGAACATCGCACCTATAGCTTCTTCCGGCTTTGGCAAGAGGTGAACAAATTCGCCAATGTCCTTAAGAGCATGGGTGTGAAGAAGGGCGACACTGTCACCATCTATATGGGCCGCGTGCCGGAACTGCCCATGGCCATGCTGGCGACAGCCAAGATCGGCGCCATCCACAGCGTCGTCTATGGCGGCTTTAGCGAGCAGTCGCTGGCTAGTCGTATTGAGGACGCGCAGAGCAAAGTACTCGTCACCTGTGATGGCGCGTGGCTGCGCGGCAAGACAGTCAACCTTAAAGAGATCGTCGACGAAGCCGTACGCCGCAGCCCCGTTGTGCAATCGGTGATCGTCCTCAAGCGAACCGGCCAACCGGTGACAATGGAACAGGGCCGCGATTACTGGTGGCACGATCTCATGTCGCTGCCCATCGCCAGCCCCAAGTGCGAATCCGAACCGATGGACGCCGAAGATCCGCTCTTCATCCTTTACACCAGCGGCACCACGGGCAAGCCTAAGGGTGTTCTCCACACCATCGGCGGCTATCAGGTCTACATTGCCACGACGCTCCAATATGTCTTCGACCTGAAAGATGAGGATCGCTACTGGTGCGCCGCCGATCCGGGGTGGATCACGGGCCACAGCTACATTGTCTACGCGCCGCTGATCCTCGGAGCGACCAGCTTTATGTACGAAGGCGCGCCCGATTATCCTTACCCCAACCGTTGGTGGCAGCTTGTGGAAAAATACGGGATCACCATCCTCTACACTGCGCCCACAGCGATCCGCGGGTTGATGCGCTTCGGCGATGCCTGGGCCACCCGCCACGATCTTTCCAGCCTGCGCCTGCTCGGTTCCGTGGGCGAGCCGATCAACCCTGAAGCCTGGCGTTGGTATCACCGCGTGATTGGCAAAGAGCAATGCCCAATTATGGATACGTGGTGGCAGACCGAGACCGGCGGTTTTATGATCACGCCGACGCCGGTAGTTCCGCTCAAGCCCGGCAGCGGTACGCTCCCCTTCACCGGCATCGAGGCGGACGTTGTGCGCGAGGATGGTACGTCCTGTGGCCCCAACGAAGATGGCTATCTCGTCCTTAAAAAACCGTGGCCGGGGATGGCGCGCACGGTCTGGGGAGACCCAGAGCGTTACATTCAGCAGTATTGGGCCGAGTTTGCCAAACAGGGATGGTACTTCTCTGGCGACAGCGCCCGCAAGGATGATGACGGCTACTTCTGGATCATCGGGCGTATGGACGATGTCCTCAAGGTGTCAGGCTATCGCCTGGGCACAGCCGAGGTGGAAAGCGCTCTGGTCAGCCACAAGCTCGTCTCCGAGGCGGCGGTCATCGGCGTGCCGGATGAGTTGAAGGGCAATGTGATCTACGCGTTTTGCATCCTCAACAGCGGGGTAACGGGCAACGGCGATCTGGCGGACGAACTCAAACGCCACGTGCGCACTGAGGTCGGTCCCATTGCCGTGCCGGCCAAGATCGAGTTCGTGGACAGCCTGCCCAAGACGCGCAGCGGTAAGATCATGCGCCGCCTGCTCAAAGCGCAGGTGCTGGGCCAGCCGATTGGGGATACGAGTACGTTGGCGGACTAATAAAGAAAACAGATAGAGTTCGTACAATCGTAGGGGCGCTGGCGGACGCAGCGTCCGCTTGCTGCGCCCGGCGGGTGCGGCAAGCAGCACCCGTACCGAATGCATGATATTCAAGTGTCTTCTCTATAAAGTGTAATGGGTAATGCGTAATCCGTAGTGACTTTCCCAATTACGGATTACGCATTACGCTTAATACAATCTCCCCGAAGATCTCCTCTTGCTCCACCACAATCTCGCGCTGCTTGATCAATTCCAAAATCGCCAGGAAGGTGATGACAATCTCCATCCGGCTGCGCTGCTCTGAGAGGAGCGTGCTGAAATGGATGGCTACGCTTGTGCCGTCCGCGGCGGCGCGCACACGCTCGCGCACAATTTCGATCTGCTCGGCAATGGTAATGGGGTAGGTATGTACGCGCGGGCGGGGCGGATCCGTGGGGATACGGCGCAGCGCTCGTTGGAGCGCATGGGTCAGTTTGTCCAGGCTGACGCCGGTGAGATCGAGTTTCCGCTCAAATTTGGGCGTCGGGGCCAAACGCACAAAGGCGCGCAGACCAGCATCCTGGCGCAGGTGCAACCCCTCGGCCACGCTTTTGTAGCGGCGATATTCCAGCAACTGCTTGATGAGCGAGTCGCCGCTTTCCTCTTCTTCCTCTTCCGGCGGACGTGGTTTGGGCAGCAATGTACGCGACTTGATGTAGAGCAACTTGGCCGCTACCACCAAAAAATCAGCCAGCGCCCCCGGCTCGATCTCTTCCAAATCCTCAATGGCTTTGAGGTAGGAATCAGTCACCGCCACCAGGCTGATCTCGTTGATGTCCATCTCCTCGCGCTCGATCAAATGCAGCAGCAGATCCAGCGGTCCTTCAAAAAAGGGCAAGCGTACGGGGTAACCAGCGCCGAATAGATTGGGTTTAATGGGGAGAGACGTGGACATTCGGGTGTTCCTCTGCGGCAGGGGGGACGGGTGATAGGTGACTGGGACAGCGTTGTGCTTCACGATCCCAGTCACCAGTCACCTATCACCTCTCCCCTCTCTGAATGCGCACAATCTCGTCATAGAGCAGATCGCGCCACTTGCGACCTTCCAGCCATTCGCTGCCAGGGCAGGTGGTGCGGTTGTCGGGGAACTCGCGATGGCCCCAAATGTGTTGCAGAGGAACATGTAGATCTTGCATCAGCCACGCCACCAGATGGGCGCCTGCACTCAGTTGTTCGGGCGTGGGCACACTGCCATTCATAAAGCTCCCGGCAAAGACAATGCCCACCGAATACTCGTTGTGACCAGCGGTGTGATATGCGACCCGTTCCAGCGGTTGTGTGCGCAGGATAGTGCCATCGGCGCGCACAAAGTAATGGTAGCCGATCCCCGGCCAGGGACGCTTGTTACGGCTAGGGTCCTCGCTGATGTGCAGATCGGCGATCCGTTCTGGGCCCACATGTGGAGGAACCGCCGTGTGATGGATGGCAATGTGGGTGATCATGCTGCGGCGCCGTTCATCGTAGCGCAGCGTAGGATGCTGGGGCAGTTGGCCCACCACATCCACCACAGTGGGTTGGATCAGCATCTGCACCCGGTTCGGCTCGGCGCGCAACGCCTCGATCTCCTGGCGCAGACGCGCATTTTCGGCGCGCAACCCGGTTACCTCTTGGTGAAAAATGTCGTTCTCATATTCCAACTGGCGGACGCGCCCCTCGATCTCAGCGGACGGATTCTGCTGGGGCGCGTCGGGCTGCCGCTCAGGCGCGATCTGTACCTCTTGCAGCAGCAGATCCTTCCAGCGTCGCCCACGCAGCCACTGTTCCCCTGGCGAACGATGGGGGATCAACTCGCTGACACCCCTGACCTCTGCCGTCGAAAGCTGAGGATACTGGGTGAAGAGCCAGGCAATTAGCCTGCCGCCCGCTTCGATCTGCGCTGGACTCGGCGGGAAATCGTCGAAGCTGCCGGCGAAGGCGATGTTGATGGCGTGGGCGATGTATGGTTTTTCCCCGTCCACCACTTGCAGCAGCGGCTGGGTCTGGTAGATCGCGCCATTCTCGGCAACGTAGAACTGATAGAGGATGCCGGGCAACCCGCGCTCACGGAAGCCGCGCGTAATCACGTCGATGGGCACATCCGCGGCGACGCCCGTATGGTTCACCACGATCAGGTGGATATCCTCAGGGCTACGGCTGTAGAACATCAGCGGATCGCGCGGCAACTGCGCGGTGATATCCTGGATTGGCGGCCTGGCAACCGAGGGCGGCGCCAATTGCGGCGCAACGGCAACGCCATTCCCCGATGTGGGCAGTTGAGGACGCGGGATACGCGCTTGCACCGCCTCACGCAGCAGCCGACGCCAGTTGGGACCTTCGCTAAAGGTAGCGCCAGGACTCAACGTTGGGATCAGTTCACCCAGGCCCACAATTTGATCGACGCCGATTTTGGGGAACTTCTGGAGCAGCCAGGCGCAGAGATCGGCGGTGGCGTTGATCTGCTCGTAGGACGGCGTCACCTCGTTGAACTCACCCTCCAGCGCGATGTTGATGCCAGCCACAGCCCATTCGGCGTCGGTGACAGCATCCTCAATGGCGCTTACCTGAAGGATTTCACCACTCTGAGCGATGACGAAATTGTAGGCAATGCCAGGGTAGCCCGCGTCGATGTGCGCCTGGGCGAGGACGGGCAGCGGCAGGATCGGCGGCGCGCCCGTATGGCTGAGTACAAGGTAGCGCAAGTGTTCCAAGGAACGTCTGAGGTAGCGCTGATGACCTGTGGGCAGCCCTTCCGCCGCCTGGAAAATTTCTGGTTCGGGGGGCGGATCATATGTGGCATCGTCAGCCGCGTAGCTGGTCGTAACCTCGCTGTATGATGGCGCGGCTGGCGTTGGCAGGCTCCATGATGGCGTGCGTTCCGCTTCAGCAACCCGGCTCCGGCTGGGCGTGTCCACAGGTCGAGGCTGGGATGGGGTGGGCAGCACCGTCATCCAGCGGATCAAGGTGTCAGATTGCTGATCCTGAAACCAGGTCACGCCTTCATGGAGCAGATCCAACACCATTGTATAATTCCCCGGCTCTTTGGGGAGTTGGACCTGCGCGCTGATCGTCACATGTTGCTCGGGCGGCACATCGTGGGGCAGCGGAGAAAGCACCTGCTCTTCGGGGGATAGCGCCACTGCGACCTGATTTTGGTAGAAATGATACCCAAGCCGCACCGGTTGTGGACCCTCCTGGGGCCAGGTGAGCGCGCCTAAGTTATGGACTGTCACCGGGAAGATGATGGTCTGGCCGGCGTAGAGGGTTTGGGGGAGCCGCGCCTCCATCCAATGCGCCCGGTAGCGAGGACCTGGCGGCAGGGGCGCTTCCTCTTGGGCGGCTGTTTCTCTCTCTTCGGGCAGGGTCTTGGTCGCGCTTTGCCAACGGTAGGGGTAACGCAACGCCTGTACAAAATCGCGGATCACGCCCGGTTTGCCCTCAATGTGCCAGTAGTCGATCATGGGCCAGCGGTGCAGGATCAACGCGCGGATCTTCTGGTTGCCCGGTTCAATATTCCAGCGATGGATTTCGGCGTAGGCTTCTTGGATCCACCCGGTGTTGCTATCTTCCCACGGCTGAGACTGATTGGCCTCGGTAATATAGATCGGCATATGGCGCAGGTTGGAGGGGATGGCATACATAAAATCCCGATAGACCTGAAAGTGAGAAGCGTGCTGCGGAAAGGCGTCCACCGGGCTGTCATCGAGGATCAAGGCGGGATCGGCGCCGTGGGTGTAGGCGTGCAGGGTAATGCCGTCGCACTCGTTGGGGCCGATCAACATGAGGATGTCTTGGAAATATTTGATCCAATCGCCGTGGGGGTTGCCGGGGTAGACTGTATGCGTATTCCACGGGCAGACGGCGCCGATCAACACCCGATCCTCGGTATGGTCCGGCGCCAGGTGAATGGCGTTGCGGCAGAGACGATAGCAGCGCGCGTAGCGGTCGGGTGTAATCGGTTCGCCGGCGTCGACAAAGAGCGAAGTCTCTTCGTGGTTAATGTCCGCCAAATCGGGGTACAAAGCATTGTGGCGTTGCGCCAATCCGCGCAGAAAGGGATCGCCCTCATCGACAGGGCGCACAAGGCCGCGCACGCCAGGACGCTCGACAGCGTAGTTCATTTCGTTGCCAATGATCCAGAGGTGGCAGCCGCGGCTGGCAGCGACGAAATTGGCGCAGCGGCGGGCGAAATTTCCATATTCGCTGGTGACGGGCAGCGTACCGTGCGGATAGTAACCGTGGTTCAGCCGCACGATCACCGTCAACCCCTGCTCGCTGAAGGCGGAATAATCCTTACCGCTGCGATCATTGGGGTCGTGACCAATGGCCTCGCTGAAGAGAATCCAGCCGGGGCGACCCGCCTCCAGCATATAGAGTTCCCCACCGGCTTCTTGAACACCAAAAATCATCTCGGCGTCGAACCGCGTCTGGGCCATAGACCCTCCGGGAAAAGAATAATGATGAAAGAATAAAGAATGTGGAATGAGGATCTTGCCCCATTTCACATTCTTTATTCTTTATTCTTTCCTTTTTACCAGAAGCCGTCATCCTCGTTGAAGCCTGCTTCTTCAACAATGTGCGAGACGGTTTCGATGATGCGATTGTGGATGGTGGCGTTGCTGGCGATGACGCCGTTGTGGGCGCGCACATCGCGCTTGTTGTATTCGAGGCGATTGCCCCAGCAATCGGTGATCTCGCCGCCAGCGGCGCGCAACACAGCTTCGGGCGCGCAGATATCCCACTCTTTGCAGCCAGGGCTGGGGTGGATGTAGATGTCGGCGAGTTGACGGGCAATCTGCCCAACCTTCAGCCCTACGCTGCCTGTGCGCCGTTCGCTGGTAATGCGCAGCGAGCGACGGATATCGTCCACAATCTGTTTGCGGTGGCTGCGGCTACTCACCAGCACCATCTGGCGCAATTCCCTGCGGTCGCTGACGCGGATCGGGATCTTCTCATTTTCCTCATACAAAAAAGCCCCCTGGCCTACGATGCCGGTGTAGAGCAATCCACCGTCGGGTTGATGTAGCACCCCCAGCACCGGACGCCCACCAATCGCCAGCCCGATCATAATCGAGAATTCGCCGTTGCGGGCGATGAACTCCTTAGTCCCATCCAGCGGATCGATGATCCAGACCCGTTCTTTCTCCAGGCGCGATAGATCGTCTTGGGATTCTTCGGAAAGAATGCCATCGTCGGGGAAGGCAGCGTGGATGCGCGAAACAATGTGCTGATTGGCCGAGCGATCCGCCTCAGTGACAGGTTCATCCGGCGATTTATATTCCACCTCAGATGAACCTACATAGAATGTATTGACTATGGTTCCAGCCTCGCGGGCTACTTTCATGACAAGCGCTAGTTCCGCTTGAAGATCGTAGGTGGGCATTCCCCTGTTCTGAATTGTCTCTTGCTGGGACATGATGTGCTCCTTATTTGGGTGTATTCAGAATGGGTTGATGATTCGTAAGGGTTTGGGTGAACGGCAGACGAGCAACGGCTTACGCAGACGAATTTGGTGAGTCGTCCACCCAAACCCCTACCCAGACCGCCAACTCATTTTGAACACACCCTCCTTATTTAACCACCCGAGGCAGTTCACAGGGAACCACCATCAACTGCCATCAACTCCTGATTTTCATTGAATTGCGCACCTGCTCCAATCGATGGGGACAAGCGCAGTGCATTCTAGCATAGGAGAAATAAAAGGCAAATCACCCCAGCGCTATCGTATCCCAATCGGATCTTGTTGCGCCTGCACCAGCACACGGTTGAGGAGATTGAGCAGCGGCCCGCGCTGTTCCATGCCGCTTTCGCCGTAGTCGCTCATGCCCAGGTAGATCCCCTGGCGCGTGCGGCGGATCAGCCCGAGCATCAGGCGGCGCAATGTCTCCTGGCGTTGCTGATATTCGTGGAAGTCGCTCCAGAGCGCGCCGGCCGGCCATTGTCGCGAGAGGACGTGGGGATGGGTGAGGGGTTGGTAGAGCCGCTCCCACCAGCCGCCGGCGCCGATGTCGAGCCAGAATTGAATGTCCACGGCACGGTTGCGCATGAGGAAGGTGTAAGCCGGCGCGATGAAAACAACCTCTTCGTCCTCTTGCCAGCCGGGGACGTAGAGCGCACCCAGCGCGCCGCTTTCGATCAGCGCCAAATAGACGCGGCCAATCCCCACGGCGCGCTTTTGTGGATCGTCGTCGTCGCTCTCTTCAATAGCCCAGCGAAAGTTGCGCGCCGATTCCACCAGTTGATTGGTCACCCGCGCCGCGTCTACATTTTGGTGAAAGCCAAATCCGGGCTGGCTCAACACCTCGCCAAAGATGCGGGCAAAGAATTGATCCAGCGGCGTGAAAGTCGTCTCGGTCTGGTAATTCTCGATCCAGCGGCGCAGCCGTTCGTACTGCTCACCAGCGCGGAAGGTGATGCGGTTTTGTACGGGCGTTTTCAACGAGGGGAAGGGCGCCAGCGTCCCCGCGTTTTGGCCGCGGATGCCGTAGGCCACGCGCCCTAACAGCGTTGCCCGCACAGGGTCGAGATCCTCAATGGCGACGCCCAGGGTCAGCGTGACATCACTGGGCTGTGGGTAGCGCTGCCATGTCGGGTGGGCCAGCGCCGCCAGCGTGAGCAGGGCACGCGCTGCGGGTTCGGCGTTGAGGGCGCGGCTGGGCCGGTGAGTGGTGGATGGGATACCGCGCGCCGACAGGCGAGTTTGCAGGCTAAAGCGCAGCGCGTCGCTGACAAACGGGGCAAGGATGGCGATCGCGCCGGGGGCGACGCCACGGTCGCGCACAAGCCGTTCGACCTCATCCACCGTCCACTCGATCATCTGCGGGTAAAAGCGGTGGGTCCGGTAAACCAACGGCAGCGGCGTGAGGATCGCATCCTTGCGCCCGTTTTGCGTTCCATTGGCATAACCTGTTTCGTTTGCCGTCACCTGTGGCAGGATATTCGCCTGGGGCTTTAGCCCTTCGATAGCCTGGGGCTTTAGCCCCAGGTCCCCGTCCGAATTCAAATCGCCCTGTGCGGTGCGCCGTCCGCGTACGGCTTTGTCCACCAGGCGCACCATCCGATCCAGCGAGCGCGGCATGAGATGGCTCTCGCCCAAGCGCAGTTGCAGATCGCAGATCCCGGCCAGATCCGCTGCGCCCTCTGGATTGGCGCCCAAAAAGACACGATAGCCGGCGTCCTCATCTACAACGATCAGCGCGCTCTCCAAATGTGGGATCCAACGGCGCGCCAGCGATTGAGCGGCGTGGGTGTCCTCTTCGGCGTTGTCCATGACCAAGTGGCGCTGCGAGCGGAAGAGATGGGTGCGGCTCCAATCGTTGGTGAGGACCTGACTTTCAAAGAGTTCGATCCAGAGGCTGAAGTCAACCAGCGAGTCGCGCAGACAGAGTTCGCGGAATTGGCGGCTGATCCGTTTGGCCGTCTGCAACACGTTGAGCCGCGCCGCCATCTCCTGCCCTTGGGGAACGGCCAATTCGAGACGCTGATACGTTTCCTCAATGGAAAAGCCAAGCAGCGCGGCCTTGTTCAGATTGTCGAGGACCTGGCTCACCACACGGCTGGGTTCCACGCGGATGGCGTCAAACTCAGCCTGCTCAAAGGCAGCATTCACAAATTGTTCCATGTGGTACTGCGCCGTCTCCAGGTTGAGGAAGGTCGGTTCCTGGCGCGGATCGGCGAAGCCAGCCTTCTCAGCCAGCAGCGGCCAATAGAGTTCCACAGCGGCGCGGGCAAGACCGGCAAAGGTCGTCACCCGCACCGGTGGACCGGGGGGCACGTCGGCGGCGCGCAACGCCTCGTAATATGGACGCGCCAGCGTGCGTTGCGGCGTTAGCACCAAAATATCATCGCCGCGCACCCGCTCCTGGCGCAGCAGCCACTTGATCCGCTCGACGGCCAGCGTCGTCTTGCCGCTGCCAAAAGGGCCGGTCAAATAGAGTCGGTTGCGGGCTAGGAGGAGATCTGCATGCATCTGTTTATCCATCTTCAGTATCGACCGTGTTGATCCAGGTGAACAAAGGAGACATTTGTTTGTACAAACGTCGGTCGAGGGTCCATAGCTCTGCATCAAACTTCTCGGCTACAGCCAAATAGTGGGCATCGTAGGTTGCTGCGAGCATATAGTTGTCAGCCAACAGAAGCGCCCGTGCATGGATCTCTTCACTGCCGTAGAGTTGGATCGGAAAGCTCAGGGCGAGTCTTAACGCTTGCTGTATTGCCTCCGCCGAGAGACTCCTCTGTCTTTGATATTGATAGATTCCGTTGACAGTTTCATAAAACAGAAGTGTAGGAGCGACTAGCAGTCGCCGTTCGCGTTGCCACTGTCGCCATAGGGATCGTAGTCGCTGTGTATTGGGGTTTACCAGGAATTGAACTAGAAAGCTGGCATCAATACAGATCGGAGAATTGCTCATTGCGCCCCTCTCTGGCTTCCCGAATGACCTCGGCAGCATGGCGAATGCGCTGATCTCCCAATTCAACCCGAATCTGCGCATGGAGTTCATCGAGTTGGGCTTCCCACTCTCCACTTTGATGCTGTTGCGCAGCCATCCGTTGATACTCCTCAATTGCCAGCATCACCATCTGCGGTTTGCCGTTCTTCTCCACCAGGATCGGCTGTTTGTGTTCCACCACTTCGTTCATCAACTCGCCAAAATGAATGCGCGCTTCTGTTGCGCTGACAGTACGGGTCATGGTTCCCTCCCTGATTTTGATCAACAGGTTGATCAATTCGCTTCCTCAATTCTAGCGGGATCGGTGGCGATGTCAATTCAGATCGCACATGGGCTTTGAGTGTTCCTATGCTACAATCGAAAAAAGGGATTGTTGATTGGTGACTGGGGATTGGATTTGCCTCTGCCCAGTCCCCAGTCACCAGTCCCCAATCCCTAACTCACACAGGAGACCAACCTCATGCAAACCTACGCCATCCCCCTCGTGCCAGGCCCAGTTTCTGTGCCGCAGGCGGTGCGCTATGTCTATCAGATCGACTTTGGCAGCGCTGACTTAGAAGAGGAATTTTTCCAACTCTACGTCGATTGCGAAGCCAAATTGCAGCGAATGCTCGCCACGGGCAACGATGTGACGATCCAGAGCGGCGAGGGGATGCTGGCGCTGTGGGGCGCGCTCAAGAGCGTCCTCCGCCCAGGGGATCGGGTGCTGGCGGTGGCGAATGGCGTCTTCGGCTATGGCATCGGCGAGATGGCGCAGAGCATCGGCGCGGAAGTTGAAATTGTGGGCTTTGGCTACGCCGATGTCCCCGACCCGCAGCAGGTGCGCGAAGCGGCGCGGCGCTTTCGCCCATCGCTGATCACCGCCGTCCACTGTGAGACGCCTAGCGGCACGCTCACCCCGTTGGCCGAATTGGGGGCGATCAGCCGCGAAGTGGACGCCCTCTTCTACGTGGATTTCGTCGCCAGCGGCGGCGGCGTCCCCGTCCTCGTGGATGGTTGGCAGATCGATTTGGGGCTGCTGGGCAGCCAGAAGGTCCTCAGCCTGCCGCCGGATCTATCGATGGTGAGCGTCAGCGCGCAGGCGTGGGATCGGGTGCAACAGGTCAACTATGTAGGGTACGACGCCTTGGCGCCCTGGCGCACCGGCCCCGAGGATCGCTACCTGCCCTACACCCACAATTGGGCCGCCATGAAGGGGCTGCAAGTGATGCTCGACAGCCTCTTATCCGAAGGGTTAGAGAATGTCTACCGCCGCCACGAGGAAGTCGCCGCCTTCTGCCGCCAACGTCTGAACGAAATGAGCATCGTCCTCTGGCCGGCGCGCGAGGAGATCGCGTCCCCGACCGTCACCGCGGCCAACCTGCCCGCCGGCTGGGATTGGCCGCGCTTCGACGCCGCCCTGCGCGCCCACGGCATGGTCGTCGGCGGCAGCTACGGTCCATTGGTGGGCAAGGTTTTCCGCGTCGGACATATGGGCAGCCAGGCCAATGCGGATCTCGTCGCCCACGGAATGAACGTCATCGAGCGGGTGATCGGGTGATCAGACCTTCCTTTGTAAACACGGATTGAAAGGAACATAGACTGTGCGATCCGTGTTCTTTCAGATCCGTGTTTACAAAAATAGCTATCTCCCCTTTGCGTCTTTGCCTCTTTGCCTCTTTGCATTGAATTTTTCGTCCTTTAACCAATAGCGCCGGGCGAGGCGATCCGTAATTGCGGCCAGAGTGACGCCAATGGCCGAGCCGGTAATCACGTCAAAGGGATAGTGCGCGCCGAGGTAGATGCGAGAATAAGCCACCAGCGTGGCAATCGGGTAGACGATGGGCCGCAGCCAGGGGATATACTTTGCCGTGATGTACGCGCCGCCGAATGCCGCCGACGCATGTCCTGACGGGAATGACCAGTTGCCCGGCTTCTTACCCACGATGATGGCGCGCACAATATCGATAAAGGGACGCCGACGGCGGAAGTACATCTTAATGGGACCTTCTACGACCAATGCCGCGGCAATCGTGGGCAGTGATATTCGTTTTAGCAATGCCCATGTTTGCTGAGGACGGAAAGGGAAAGCCAGCGCCACGAAGATCATGTAGATCCACCCGCCGGTGAAGATGGCCGAAAGGCGACTGAAGAAGCTATCGATCCTTTTGGTGCGCGGCGTGTAGACATTGATCAGCACGAAAAGTCGCGTGTCGATCTTGGCGGCCAGGCTGATCCCCGGGTGGCGCAGGACAGCGTCGAGCAGATAGCGTCGTGGGCGCGCCAACTTCTCTGGGTGACCTTGCAGTTCGGGGTTGGTCACCTCTTGAATCGCCTCGGCGATGGCTTCGTAGGGTTCGCCTTCCAGGGTAGCCGCTTCTCTGGCCGCCGCTTCAATGACTGCCATCGCCTCATCCACATCACCGGACGCGCTATCGCAAGCCGCTTTGATAACGTCAGCGGCCATCTTAACCTGATCAGGCGCGGGCGCGTCCTTGTCTACGTCTACATCAACATCATCAGCCGTTTTCTCGGCTGTTTCCTTGAGCAACTCATCGACAAGCGCCAGCGCCTTCTCTGGTGTGTCGATGTGGGCCAGCGCCTTTTCCAATTCCTTCTCAATCGGCTCCGCCGCAGCACGGGTCTCTTCGTCGGGTTTCTGCCAGGGTTTTTCTTCGTTGTACATCGTAAGTCTCCTTTTAGGAGGCGGCGAGCAGGGTGGCAAGTGGCAGGTTGCAGGTTTGCAAGTTACAGGTTTGCAGGTGACAATTGTTCACGCACCACCCACTACGCACTACGCACTACCAGCCTTTGCACCGCCTTCGTCTCCACAGCTTCTCTCCCCCACGGCATAGGATGGTACATGCCATCCAGCCACATGGGGAGTTGATCCACGTAATTGTCGCTGAGCGGATGGCCCGATTGCCCCGTTACGGTGATCGACTGCATGGCGTCCCAATCGCCTACTTCAATGATCTGCCGGTAGCCCGCCACAACCTGCACCAATCCGGGCGGCAGTTCCGGCGCGTAGTAGGTTTGATTGGCCGTGGTGCTGTCTCCACCTACAGGGAACGGGCCCCGGTTAAAGTAGCCGCTGAGCAGGCGCACGCTCCCCATCGGGTGGATGTAACGCACCTGGTGCATCCGTCCCCAGGCCCAGTGGCGTGGCGTCGGGTTGACCTCGCGCCGGATACGTTTGACCGCCCGCGTCAGCGCTTCCATGATCACTTCATCGCGGCTGCGTTGCCGTCCGCTTGCTATGTCAGTGTACCAGACCGACACTTCGTCATTCCGTAAGATCTCAAGCAGACGCGTTTCGGCGCGCAACATGAATCCATTGGCGACGAAGAAGGGGCTGATCGTCTCGCCTTTGTAGCTTTTAAAGAGGTGGCCCAACTTATCGCCAAAGACAATTTCCAGCAAATGGAGCTTGGTATAGTGGAAGACCAGGGCTGCGCCGCTGTCAACTTCCATGCTGTGGCTCCAATTGCGCAGCATGTTGATGGCGATTTTCACATACGGATCGTCGCTGTCTTGCTGGGTGAAATAGGGGGTGAGCATCTCGGCGTAGAGGCTGGTGGTATCCAATTGGATGCGCGCCATGTCGCGTGGACCCATCCGCTTCTTCGTTTTGAGCATTTCCTCAATCCGTTGGGCGCGCCAGCCGGGCAAAAATTCGACGCCGAGGAAGTGAGGATAATCGTCGCCGACGATCTTGTTGTTGGCGGTGACGATCATCCCCGATGGTGGGTTGAAGATCCGCGGCAAACCGTCCGCGGGGATCATCCCCGTCCACGCGTAGTCGTCGTTCCACCCTGGCGCGGGGAGCATCCCCAACCCAGCGGCGCGCATGGGGACATGCCCGGCCAGCCGGTAGCCGATGTTGCCATCCACATCGGCGTAAGTGACATTCATGGGCGGCACACTCCACGCATCCAGGGCGTTGTTGAATTCGTCCCATCCGCTCGCCTCGTTGAGTTTCAACACTGCGTTTATCATGTTGCCCGGCGCGTGGCCGGTCCAACGCAGCGAGAGGGGGATGCTGGCGCGGTTGCCCACCAACCGGCTGATCAGCGGGCCGTGGCGCGTGATCACTACTTCTTCGATATGGGGTTCACGTTGGTTGCGCACAAGGATCTCTTCGCGCAGGAGGGTGGCCCTTTCCCACACTCCGTTCGCCTCAAAGCGCAGGGGATCGTCGGGATCTGCGCGCTCCACAAAAAGGTCCTGTACATCGGGCAACGCATTGGTCAACCCCCAGGCGGTCCGCTCGTTGTGGCCGATGATCACCCCGGGTACGCCGGCAAAGGACGCGCCGCTCACTTTGAGATCAGGGCACTCCAAATGGTTCTCGTACCAGATGCCGGGGATGGTCAGGGTCAGGTGTGGATCGTTGCAGAGGATCGGTCGCTCGCTGATCGTCTTTTCGGGACCGATCACCCAACTGTTGCTGCCCAGCAGCGCGCCCTGTGGACCTGTCCATAGTTTGATCTTCTCGTATTCGCCCAGCAGCAATCCGGCGGTTTCCACCAGGCGCAGGGCGCTCTCGCTGCCTACCCCTTCGGCAATCAGCGGGTTGTCCTGAGGATAGCCGGGTTCCAATTCGGCGGCGCGCAGCGGATCCATCTGTGCGGCCAGTTGCAGACGCACCAGTTCGCTTTCCCAATTGATGCTCAGACACCAGCCCATAAACTTGCCAAAGGCGAGTACATCCACCGGCGTCCACGGGGACGGCTGGCGACGCAGCAAGTTGAACTCTGCCGCCAGCCGTCCGGGCCGGCTGCCAATGTAAGCGTTGACGCCAGCGACATAGGCTTCCAGTGTGGCGCGATTTTGAGGATCAAGCGTTGTCCACTCAATTTCGGCGCTACGACGGAAACCAATCGTGCGGCTGAAGCGATCCACATCGAGCGCAACTTTGCCGAAGAGTTCAGAGAGAGTACCCGCCGCGATGCGCCGTTGCTGTTCCATCTGCCAGAGCCGCTCCTGCGCGTGGACAAATCCCTGCGCGCGCCATAGATCCGCGCGGGTTTGGGCGTAGATGTGGGGGATGCCGTGTTTGTCGCGCAGGATCTCCACAGGCGCGGTGAGCCCATTGAGATCGATTGTCCCCGCAGTTTGGGGCAGTGGCCGCTGGATCAGCCACCAATAGACATAGGTGAAAAGTCCGCCAAAAAGGGTGATGATCACAAAGAGGAGGATCAAAATTGTGATTAGAATTGGGATGCTCATAGCCTGATCATTTGGGGACAGTGGTTGCCGGGTAAAATTGGTCCTTTATACAATAGACATTATCAGTAATTGCGATTCTCTGGAGACCTGCCAGGTTTTCTGCAACCTGGCAGGTCTCATTGCCGATAATGTCTAATAGCAGATTAGCCAATAGAGGGGCTGATCGTCTGTTGGTTCTGCTCCGAAACGAAGATCTGTCAATTGTCCAACCCAATCGGGATCGGCTATAGTATTTGATCAGCGCCCTATTCTTTTCAACACATTCATGACCCCAGTGAGCGACTATGAAGACAAATCCAATCGTCGGCGTAACCACCAAACACGGCAGCAACGAATGGGTGCAGAAGAATACGATCAACTATCTGAACGCGTTGGCGGCGTTGGGTGCGACCGCCGTTGTGCTTTCGCCCGATCAACCGGCGGTCCTGCCCGATGGGACGACCTTTGCCCCCGATGAGGAAGGGCGCTTGCCTGAGGCGATCCTCGATTATTTGGATGGGCTGATCCTTTCCGGCGGCGGGGATGTGCATCCTCGCTACTTCAACCGACCGTTGGAGGGCGCCGAGCCAGAGAGCATCGACCTCAAGCGCGATGAACTGGAGTTGAGGCTGGCGCGTCAGGCATTGGCCGCGGATCTGCCACTCTTTGGGATCTGTCGGGGTTGTCAGCTTCTCAACGTGGCGGCGGGCGGCGGCATGGTCCAACATTTGCCGGGGCATCGATCCCCTGCGGATCGTACGGCAATGCATGAAGTGCTGGTGCAACCGGGCGTCCGCTTTCGCCATATGGTTGGCGACGCGACGCTGACGGTCAACACCTTCCACCATCAGGGCGTGGATCTGGCAACCCTGGCGCCGGGGCTGATCCCTGCGGCGACGGCCCAGCCCGATCCCTGGCTGCTCGAAGCCTTTGAAAGCCCAGATCACCGCTGGGTCCTCGGCGTACAGTGGCATCCTGAGCGGCTCTTTGAACTGCCCGAAGCGCACGCGCAGATTTGGGCCAGCTTCATCCACGCCTGCGGAGGATAAGCAGCGTATGACAGTCTCCAATTCCACACGATCACTTCTTCCGCCAGATCTTTAGTGATCAATCGATCCTGGCGGACTTCATCGAAAACTATCTGCCGCGCGATGTGGTGGATCATCTCGATCTGAATTCGTTGGAACTCCACAAAGAGAGCTTCATTGACGAAGAGCTACAGGAACATCAATCGGATCTGCTCTGCCGCATCCGCCAAAAGAGCGGCGAGGATGCCTTCCTCTACTTTCTACTGGAACACAAGAGCTACCCGGATCGCTGGGTGGCGCTGCAACTTTTGCGCTACAAATTGCGAATCTGGGAGCAGATTCGCACTGGCAAAGAGGATCTCTCGCCCATTCTGCCGGCGGTCCTCTATCATGGGACGACACCGTGGAACGCACCGCGCTCGCTGGCGGAACTTGTGCATACGCCCGATCTCTGGCGGCGTTACGTTGCCGACTTTGAGTACCTGTTCTTCGATTTGAGCCAAAGCCAGGACATCCATCTGACGGGTCGTACTCCTCTCGTGGCAGCATTGTTGATCTTGAAGCATATCTTTGCTGCGGATCTTGAACTTCAGTTCGTGCGTATTGTCCGCCTTCTGTGGGAAGGGCTTGATCGCCAGCTCGCGTTGACCTATCTCGAGGTGATAGTGCGGTACGCTACAGCCAGTGGTAAAATGAGTGAACAAAATGTGAGGCAGACACTGCGGCAGGCTGTTTCGGAAGGAGAGAAAGCTATGGCAACCTGGATCGATAAGTACATTGAGCAAGGTCTTCAGCAAGGTCTTCAGCAAGGTCTTCAGCAAGGTCTTCAGCAAGCGGCAGACATTGCCTATCGACAATTAATGCTTGTGCTACGGCACAGGTTTGTGGAGATCCCACCGATGTTGGATGAACAATTGCGGAAGATGAATATTGCAGAGATCGAGTACTTGACAAACGCCGCGCTAGAAGCCGCCTCATTGGACGAGTTCCGTAGAGCGGTGGCTATTCTCGTGAACACCACCCCCAGCAGTGATAATGAATCTTGAAGACCGATCTCTTTGACTACAATTTGCCCGCTGAATTCATCGCCCAGCAGCCAGCCCACCCGCGGGATCAGAGCCGGTTGCTGGTGTTGGATCGCGCTACGGGCGACATTGAACATCGCCACTTCTATGAGATTGGTAACTATCTGGCCGCCGGCGATCTGCTCATCGCCAATGATAGCCGCGTGATCCCGGCCCGGCTGCATGGACACAAAACCAGCGGCGGCGCAGTCGAGATATTCCTGCTCGACCCACTCGATGAAGACGGCCAGGAATGGGAATGTCTCACCCGCGGGCGCAACCTGCGCGCAGGAAGCATCATCCGCCTTGACGGCAGCGCCCCATCATCTTCCCAGTCCCCAGTCCCTAATCCCCACTCCCCCTCTGCGGAGATCACCGCCGTCCTCTCTTCGGGCAACCGCATCGTGCGCTTCTCCCACCCCATCCGCCCTTATTTGGATGAACTGGGCGAGGTGCCGCTGCCCCCATACATCACCGCCTACAGTGGGGATCGGGAGCGCTACCAGACGATCTACAGCCGTCCCGAAGGGAGCGTGGCCGCGCCTACGGCAGGGTTGCACTTTACGCCGGAACTCTTGCTTGACCTGCGCCGCCAGGGCATCGGCTGGGACACGGTGACGCTGCACGTAGGGTTGGACACCTTCCGCCCGGTGACAGCGGATCAGATCGAGGATCACACGATCCACACCGAGCGGGCGCAGATGAGCGCCGAGACAGCGCGACACATCAACGAAACAACGCTTCAGGGTGGGCGGATTGTGGCGGTTGGCACAACTTCGGTGCGGACACTCGAATGGGCGGGGACAGGCGCACAGGGCATCGATCCGTACGATAGCGCCGCCTGCCCGTGGAAGCGGGTCTCCGCCTTTGCCGGGCCAGTCAACCTTTTTATCCGTCCTGGGTATCGCTTCCGCGCCGTGGACGGGCTGATTACCAACTTTCACCTGCCCAAATCCTCACTGCTCATGCTCGTGAGTACCTTCATTGCCCAGGCCCATCCCCAAGATGTTGATGCGGGCCGGCGTATCCTTTTGGCGAGTTATGAAGCAGCCAAAGCAGAAGGCTATCGGTTCTTCAGCTTTGGCGATGCCATGTTGATTTTCTGAATTGGCTCTATCGTTCTTCTTTCTTCGCTCTACATTTGTATCTTTTCCGACCTGCCGACTTTGGGCCGTTGGAACAATGTGTCTGCGTCTGTATCTACCTCCTATGACTGCATCCATTGAGGGGTAAGGATGCGCTCTCTACAATAGATACCAATTGTAATTTGAATCATTGAGAGGAGTATCTTCAGATGAAGTCAGTCCAATCGAAACTATTTTCTATATTGATCATCTTCACGTTGGTCATGGCTGCATGTGGCGCGGATGAACCTGAGGCAACCGTAATCACCCAGGATGATGTGATTGTCGCCGAAGGCGCGCCTGAAGGCGCGGTGACCCCACTCACCGAAGACGTGGTGGTGCAGGAGCAAGCCACACCCACAGCGGAGGGTGCTGTGATCCAAGAGCAGGTAGTTACACCGGCCGCGCCAGCCGCGGAGGCTCAACCTCAGGTCACGCCAGCCCCGGCTACAGACCCAGGGGGCGAGCCAGCCGTTGCCGTCGAAGAGGTGATGCTGAAGGCTTCGACCCTGCTTGATTTCAACGTCAGCAACCTCCAAGGGGAGGATCTGGGCGTCGTTTCAGATCTCGTCATCGATACAAACACAGGGCTGATCCCCTATGCGATTCTGAGCAGTTCAGGCTTCCTGGGCTTTGGCGGCGAAAACGTACTTGTCCCCTTTTCTGCATTCTCCCTGAGCCAAACGGGGACCGAACTGCTGTTGCCTTTTGCCAGCGCGGATCAGATCCAAAATGCGCCGACTGTCGGCGACGATTGGCCAACCTGGGGAGACGCGGCGTGGGGTGATCAAGGCGCCGCAGCCTGGGGACAGACCGAGTTTGGTCAGGGACTGCCCGCAGTGGGGCAGAGTACCAACGCGCTGCGCGTCTCTAACTTGATGGGCTATGGGGTAGGCGCACATGGAGAGTTAGGGAATGGCTCGATAATGGATCTATTGGTGGATCTACAGACCAATCGCGCCAAATGGCTTGTGGTGGACTACGCAGGCGCAGCGACAACCACCGGCGCTGTGACCAGTGTGGATTACGCCAATCACCTGGTCTTGGTCCCCTTCGGCGCCATGGATTGGCCCAACCTGGGGCAAGAAATTGGCTTAAGCCCGACGATTGATCCTGCGGCGCTCGCCGGCGCACCTCTGGTGGAAAGAGTTGAACTCGAACAGGCCGAGTTTCTCAACCCGAATTTTGATACGGAAGTCGTCTCCTATTGGGAAGGCTACGGGCACCAGTTCCAATAGAGTGATTAGGGATGAGTGACTGGGGATTAGGGAAACGTAAAACCTCTCCCCAATAACCAGTCACCTATCCCCAGTCACTACAATCAATGCGCCACCGGCACAGGCGCGCCGGTCGGTGTCGTCGCGTAGATCGGCTCCTTGTGCGCCAATCCACGCACCTGATTGACATCCTCGTAGCCATGACCTTCAAGCCAGACCTTCATTTCCTCTAGAATTTGCGTTAGCGCCTCACCGCCTCGATAGTAGATAGCGCTGCCCACACCCACTGCTGTTGCTCCCGCCATCAACATCTCTATCGCATCGCGTCCGGTATTGACACCGCCTGTCCCAATAATGGGGATGTCGGGGCAGGCTCGCCGCGCGTCGTAGACAGCTTTGAGGGCGATGGGCTTGAGCGCTGGCCCGCTGATCCCGCCGCTGCGGTTGGCCAGCACCAGTTGTCCACTCTCGGCGTCAATAATCAGCCCTGGCATGGTGTTGATGGCGCAGAGCGCGTCGGCGCCTGCCTCGGCCACGGCGCGGGCGATGCGCCCAACGCTGGGGACATTGGGCGCCAGCTTGACGATCACGAGGATGCCCGCAGCGCGCACGGCATCCTTTACATAGCCGGTGACCGCCGCCGCGCTGTCGGGGTTGCCCGCGAAGGGTTCGCCAAATTCGCTGCCCACATTCGGACACGAGATGTTGACCTCAATAAAGTCAGGGGCCGCTTTCGCCACAATCGCCGCCACCTGGCCGAACTCGGCGTCCGTCCCCGCGAAGATGCTGGCGATGAGGGGGACGCCCAGCGGTGCCAGTTCTTCTTTGGCTTTGGCGAGCAGCGCCACCTCCGCCTCTGCCCCAGGATTGGCAAGCCCAATGGCGTTGATCAGCCCGCCGCCCCAATCCACGCAGGAGGGATTAACGTGACCGGCCCGCGGCGTCGGCCCGCAGCTTTTGGCCGTCACCGCGCCGCAGCCGCATTCCGCCGCCCGCACCAACAGGCTGACCGTCGTCCCCCAAATGCCGCTGGCGAGGACAAGCGGGGTGGGGAAGGTGCGGTTAAGGAAGTCGATCTTGAGGTTCATTATTGTCTCCGAAAAAGAAGAATGAAGAATGGGTTGACGAAGTCGGTTTCTCAATTGGTGATAGATTGCTCTACACAATCTTTATTCTTCATTCATTCCTTTAGAAACGAAAGTACCTCCGCTCGCTTCTCTTCACTCAACATCCCACTGGCGACGAGGGTATCGAGGATTTCCGTCAGGCGGAAGACGCTGTGCGCATGGATACCGGCGGCAGCGAGCTTCTCCACGCCGCCCTGCTCGCGGTCGATGAGGACGATCACATGCTCGATGATCAGCCCCACGGCGCGCAGTCGTTCGGCGGTGGTGATGGTGCTGCCGCCGCTGGTGATCAGATCTTCGATGACAACCACCCGCTCGCCGGGCTGCCAGAGTCCTTCAATATCCTTGCCCAGCCCGTGCGCTTTGGCCTCTTTGCGCGGATAGATCATCGGCGCATCCGCAACCAGCGAGACCGCCGTGCCAATCGGCAGCGCCGCATAGGGGACGCCGGCGATCCGCTCGCAGGGGAGCGTGCGCAGGATCTCGGCGTAGGCGTGCGCCGCCATCTGTAGCAACGTCGGGCGACTCACCAGCAGTCGCAGATCCACATAGATGGGCGATTGGATGCCGCTGGCCAGGGTAAAGCTGCCAAACTTGACAGCGCCCAAATTGGCCAATCCCTGAATCAATCTCTCTCGGTCGTACATCTCTTATCTCCGTGCGTTGTTGATCTCATCACGCACCTGCCGCGCTGTCGCGCCGTGATCCGCCGCCAGGGTAACGCCGCGCGCTGCGTTGATAATCAGCCCACTGCCAACAGTGCGCAACCCTGCACGGACCACCTCTGCCACCGCGCCGCCCTGCGCCCCGATCCCCGGCACTAGGATACAGGTGTCGGGCGCGACCGCGCGCACAGCCCGCAAGGCATCCGGATAGGTAGCGCCGACCACCAGGCCCACATTGGGCGACCAGCGGGGGGCGGTTTCAGCCACATGCACATAGAGCGGACGCCCATCCACGCCCAGAGTTTGGAATTCCCCGGCGCTGGGGTTGGAAGTGTGGCAGAGGACGAAAATCCCCTTGCCAGGGTAGGCTGCAAAGGGATCGATGTTATCGCGACCCAGATAGGGGCTGAGGGTGACAGCGTCCGCGCTCCACACCTCAAAACAGGCTTTGGCATAAGCCGCCGCCGTGGAGCCAATATCCCCGCGCTTGGCGTCGAGGATCACCGGGATCTCGGCGGGGATGGCGGCTAATGTATTGCGCAGTAATTCCATCCCGGCAGCGCCCAGCGCTTCGTAAAAGGCAATGTTGGGCTTGTAGGTGCAGACCAGACCGTGGGTCTCTTCGATCACAGCCAGATTCCAGCGCAGCAGATCGGCCGTGAGATCGTCCGCTCCGCTACGGTATCGTGCGGGCAACTGCTCCGCCACCGGATCCAGACCCACGCAGAGCAGGCTATGGTTGCATTCAACCGCCCGCGCCAACTTTTCGTAAAAGGACATCTCGTTCCCCTTCCACTTGATGTGGTTGACAATCGGTTGGAGTAAAGGGGCGGCATGCTGTCCCCCCTCCAGGTTTATTGTACACCAATGCCAGGGGAAAGGAGGGACGTGGGCGATTAAGAGATTAAGCGATTGGGATCTCGTCCAGTTTCCACTCCCCCAATCGCCTACTCCCTTAATCTCTCAAGACGACCGGGATCTCCTTTGCCAACTGGATCGAACGGGTGGTGAGGTCGCAGGTGTAGGCGTAGATTGAGACGCCGTTATCAGCCGCGCGCGCCAATGCTGCTGCAAATTCTGGATCGCGTTCTGTGAAGGGTGAGAAGCGCACAGCGTCTGGGCGCTGCACGATGAAGATCACGGCGGCGTCCTCGCCAGCGTGGATCCGTTCGACCAATTCGTCCACGTGGCGGCGTCCGCGCAGGGTGGGCGCATCGGGGAAGCGCGCCACGCCGTCGATCACCAAGGACGCCGATTTCACCTCCACCCAGCAGACGCCGCCATCCTCGTTGCTCAAGCGAAAATCAAGCCGGCTGACGACGCCCTCTGGCCCGGCGGGCAGACTCACTTCGCTGCGCATCGCCGTGTAGCCATGAAATTGAGGGAAGAAGCCGCTCTCCCATCCTTCGCGAAAGACGGCGTTGGGCAGTTGAGTGTTGAGGCTCACCAGTTGTCCACTTTCGGGATGCTCGACAAAGCGGAGGGTGTGCGTCGTGCGCCGGGTGAGGACACCCGCCTGATCCAAATGGACCACCGCGCCGGGGATCAGCAACTCCTGAAGCCGCCCCGGATCCGGACAATGGGCGCGCACGATCTCACCGCTGCCATGCAGCCGGGCGTGGATCACATAGCGGTTGGGGCGTTCGAGAAAGGTGGCTGGTTCCACATCAAAGGTGAAGTTCATGGCTGGGGATCGGTGACTGGTGATAGGGGGCAACCGATTCCGGGAATCGCCCAAGGGACTTCGGCTTTGCGAACTGGTCTTGGGCAATTCCCGGAATCAGCACGCTCGCCCCAAACCTGAAATGCATCCGAACTTTTGAGGGTAATTGACCTTGTTCCTCTTTCCGTGCTATAAACGGAACGAATTGCGTGTGTTCAAAATGAGTTGGCTGTCTGGGTAGGGGTTTGGGTGGACGACTCACAAAAATTGTCTGCGTAAGCCATTGCTCGTCTGCCGTCCACCCAAATTCTTACGAATCATCAACCCATTCTGAATACGCTCAAACGAATTCTGGTCCAAAGCATACCACAGCTTTCTCAAAAGCTGTGTGATCCGCGGTTCTTTACGCCTGTATCGCCAACCAGACAGGATCGGTAACATGAGCGCGCACCTCATCCAATCCATGCCCAAAGCGGAACTCCACATCCACCTCGAAGGCAGCATTGACGTGGGGACGTTGCTCGAATTGGCGGATCGCCATGATGCCTTAGATCAATTACCCGCACAGGATGAAGAGGGGTTGCGCCGCTGGTTTCTCTTCCGCAACTTCCCCCACTTTGTCGAGATCTACATGACAATCCAGGCGCTGTTGCGCACGGCGGACGATTTTTCGACCATCGTCTACCGCTGCGGCGAGGATATGGCGGCCCAGTGCATTCGTTACCGGGAATTGACGGTCACCACGTACACCCACACCCATCTTCAGTCCAAAGGCTTGCACATTGAGGGGATCCTTGAGGGGTTGGAGGATGGGCGACGACGGGCGCGCCGAGATTTCGGCGTGGAGATGCGCTGGATCTTCGACGTGCCGCGCAACGCCAGTTTCCGCAGCGGCAGCTATGACCCATCCCCCGCCGATGTGACTCTGGCGCACGCGCTGCTGGGGCGGGATCAGGGGGTGGTTGGTTTTGGGCTGGGTGGATATGAGGTCGGCGCGCCGCCGCAACCCTTCGCCCACGCCTTCCACGCCGCCAGGGATGCCGGACTCTACTCGGTTCCCCACGCCGGGGAGACGGTTGGGCCGGAGAGTATCTGGGGCGCGGTAACCGATCTGTGCGCCGACCGCATCGGCCACGGCGTGCGCGCCATTGAAGATCCGACGTTGCTGCTGCTCCTGGCCGAGCGGCAGATCCCGTTGGAACTCAACCCGATCAGCAATGTACGGCTGGGGATCTACCCTTCCCCTGAGTTTCATCCATTTCCTCATTTGGATGGGATGGGGCTGCTGGTAACGGTGAACAGCGACGATCCACCGCTCTTTAACACTTCCCTCGTGGACGAGTACCGTTTGCTGGCTGAGATCTTCGGCTACGGGGAGGATGATCTGATCCGCATTGCGCGCAATGCCTTTCGCGTGTCGGCGGCAGAGCCAACACTCAAACAATCTCTCCTGGCCGAATTCGACGAATGGGCTGCACTATGAAAGAACAGCATGAGTTCAAAATTGTCCTCGGCAACGAGGTTGGGATCAGTGAAATTTGCCAGGGGTTTAACCTCGGCTTTAGCGATTACAAATACAGCACCTCCTTTGACCCGATTGGAATGCAACGCTTTTTGGAGCGCTCTGGGATTGAGATCGCCGATTGTGCGGTGATGCTGGCGCATTGGGATGATCGTTGGCGCCCTGTTGGCGTCGCGCTGTTAGCCATCGAAGGGGACGAAAGCTGGTGTGGCGGCCTGGCAGTTGCCCCAGATTTCCGTCGTCGCCGCGGCGCAGAAAGGTTGATGCATACTATCCAAGCGCAGGCGCGCCGGCGCGGGGCAGCGCGGTTACGCCTGGAAGTTCTGGCCGAAAATGAACCGGCGCGCGCACTTTACCGGCGTCTTGGCTACGTCGAGACCCGCGAACTGCTGATGTGGGAACGATCCACACGCCAGGGCCACCTGCCTGCGCCATTTGAGCGTCTGCATAGAGCAAACCCCGCTCAAATTATTTCGGATCTCCATCACTGGCACGATCTGCCGCCAGCCTGGCAACGGCGCGCACCCTATCTGCGCCGGGCGCATTCGCTCATGGATGGCGATGTCATCCTCGCCAAGGATGCCTTGCCGGTGGCCTATGTTCTCTACCATCACAATCTGCGTGGCCGCAACGGACGTGAAACCGTCCACATCTTTGATATCGCTGTCGATCCTTGCGCCGATGTGAGCGAAGCCGGGCATCCATTGATCCAGGCGTTGCAACTCTCCTATATGAACGCTGATCTCTTCCTCCTCAACGAGCCAGCGGACAGCAAACTCAACCGCATCTTCGCGGCGCTGGGCTTTTATGTCGTGGATCGGCAATATGAATTGATCCGCGAGTTGGGAGAAGAGTGATTAGAGATTGGGGAAGCGGGGGCTCAGCATGGACGGCCAGTCGGCCTGGGGGGAGACGATCTGCGGTAGAGCGGACAGCGGCGCCCAAAAGAGTTGAAAGCGGTGATGATCCGTCTCAACCGTCCAGCGTTGGCTGGGATCGGCGTTCACTTCAAAGTGGAAAAAGTGGCGCACGGGACGCTGACACAACGTATGGGTCGGCACCCATCCTGTGATACGAAAGGATACGTAGCGAGGATCGTCCATCCGATCCCACTCTTCGAATGTCACCTGAGTGAATCCGGCCTCTTCTCGTTCCACGCGCACGGCGATACCGTTGCGAATCGTCGCCCAGTTGAAACTGGTTGAGTCAGGCCGCGAATAAGCAATCGCGGTCTCAGCCATCAACACTATCCCCGTTGGCAGCGCTTCCTCTCTGTGGCCCAGATAGACGCCTGGACCCAAATCGGTCAGCCCACTCTCTTCCCAGGCTTCGCGGCGGGCGGCGATGGCGACGTCTTCGCCCGCTTCCACTGTCCCTGCGGGGAGTTGAATGCCAGCAAAGGGATGCTGAAAGAGAAGCAAGTAATCTTCCTCGGCCCAACGGCAGGTGATTAAGGCGGTGACTTTGTGGATTGTCGTCTGCGCTCCGTCACTCATCGATTTCCTCTATTCCCAGCGCCATGAGATAGCCGCGAGCGCGTTCCGTCTTTGGGTAACGATTGACCAGCTTCCAGAATTGAGGACCGTGGTTGGCTTCGAGCAGATGCGCCAGCTCGTGGACGATCACATAGTCGAGGACAAAATTGGGTGTCTGCGCCAACCGGTGCGAGATGCGAATGGTACGCTCGCTGGGCGTACAACTGCCATAGCGCTTCTCCTGATTGGTGACCCAGCGGATCGATTCCCACGTGAGTTTGCCGTCGAAGTAACGCCTGTTGAGATCGGCGGCGCGCTTTTCCAACGCATCATTGTCAAGACTTTTCTTCGTGTGGCGGCGTTGGAGGCGTTTGCGCAACTTCTCGACGATGGGTGCAAGCTCGACGTCGCTCATCTCGACGGGGGCGCGCACCTCCATCACTCCATCCACCATGCGAGCGTGGACGGTTTTGCTGCGCTTCTCGCTGCGGATAATCCTGACGAGATAATCGTCTTCGGTGTGGATCCCTTCCTGGCGGCGGGCGCTTGCCATCGCTCTCTCCTTGATTTTACTCACGCAGCCATCTGATCGAGGATACTTTGCAGGTCCGCCGGCAGCGGACTGATGAACTCGCGTTCCTCGCCGCTGCTCGGCAGGCGGAAGCGCAATTTGTGCGCGTGGAGGAACTGCCGCTCGATGGGCAGGCGCTGTTTGCGGTAGCCGTAGAGGGTATCGCCCACCACGGGATGCTTCATCCACGCAAAGTGGACGCGGATCTGGTGGGTGCGCCCGGTCTGGATCACTGCCTCGACCAGGCTGAAGTTCCCCATCTGCCCGCTGGCAAGACGGGTGCTGTAAAGCCCAATCGTGTGGAAATCGGTGACGGCGGCGCGGCCCTTGCTCTCACCCGTATGCGGATCGATGGGTAGTACCGCCTGCCGTTTGCGCTCCACGGGATGACGACCAATGGGCGCAGCGATGCGTCCTTTTTCTGGGTCGATCTGCCCTTCGAGCAGGGCAATGTAGACTTTGTGGACCGAGCGCGAGGCGAACTGCCGCTGCAAATGGCGATGGGCGCGATCGTTCTTGGCGACGACGATCAGCCCGGAGGTATCCTTGTCGAGGCGGTGGACGATGCCGGGCCGTTTTTCGCCGCCCACACCCTCGATCTGTGGATCGTGGTGCAGCACGGCGTTGACCAGCGTCCCCCCCATGTGCCCCGGCGCAGGATGCACCACCATTCCCGCAGGTTTGTCGATGACAAGCAGATCGCTATCCTCGTAGAGTACCGCCAGCGGGATCGCCTCGGCCTCCAATTCCGTCTCCTGTGTTGGCGGCACATCGACAGTGATTCGCTGACCCTGCTCGACTCGGCGTCCCGACTTGCCGGGTTTGTCGTCCACGCGCACGCGCCCCTCGTCGATCCAGCGTTGGATCTCCGAGCGGCTGCGCCCGGTCAGTTGCTCCACCAGCCAGCGGTCCAGCCGTTCCCCGTCCGCGTCGGCGGGGACAGTGAAAGTTTTCAGCGGAGTCTCGTTCATAGAGCAGGTAGCAGCTAGCAGGTAGCGCAGAGAAAAGGCAAAAGGCAAAGGGCAAAAGGCAAAAATGGTCGAGATGGTAGCAGGTTGCAGGTCCATGTCATTAAGTTAAGGAATGCAATACTCGAAACACTGCAGGGTTAGCACGCCAGGCGGCTGTTCTCCTGTAGACCCGCACCTGGGGATGCTAACTCCGCACTTAACTTAATGACATTGGGTTGCAGGTTTGCAAGTGGCAATTATTCACGGACTACGCACTACGCCACCATCCCATCATCCCGCGATACTCGGATCGCCGCTCTCAGTCTTGGCGCGCCGGCTTTCTTGAATATCGCGCCAGATGAGGAGACCGGCCAGGCCGATCACGCCGCAAACAATGGCGCTGTCGGCGATGTTGTAGTTGGGCCAATAATAAACGCCAGGAATCCCCATTTTGACGAAATCGGTGACATATCCCCCCTGAATGACGCGGTCGATGGCGTTGCCAATCGCGCCGCCCATCTGCAACCCCAGCAACACGCGGATGAATTTCTGATCTGGCGAAAGCAAACGTACCGCGTAAATCAAGATCACCAGGGAGACGATGGCGGCAACCGCCACAAAGAATTGCCAGTTGCCTTGAAAGATTCCGAAAGCAGCCCCGTAATTGTGGACATGCTCAAAGATGAAATATTCCCCCAACGCAGGGATCGGGATCGTTGACGTATAGTCGGGGATTGAACGGCGCACCAACTCCTTCGTCCACTGATCCAACCCGATGATCACCACTGCTACCGCCAAAATCAGCCAGATGCGGCGGACAATCTTACCCAATGTTAGCGAAAAACCACCCATCATTCACTCCTTAAACCTATGAATGCACAGCCGTCCCATTGTAACTGAAAAGGTGTCTGAATGGTGAATTAAAACATCTATGCTATACTATCCCAATTCATTTACTCAGCGCCATCGCACACAACGAGGTAGAATCTATGCCCCGAGAGATTACCATTGCACTGGTCCAAATGTCGCCAGCCCTTGCCACCCCAGAGGAAAACTTGCGCAAGATGGGCGATTTCGTCGAACGCATTTGCAGTGAACAGCCCACCGATCTGATCGTCTTCCCTGAATTGAGCTACACCGGCACCGAGTTGGGCCTGCGCGCCACGGATCTGGCCGAACGGGTTCCGGGCCACGCCACCAATTACCTTGCCAAACGCGCCCACGATTACAACGTTCACGTTGTCTTTGGCCTTGTCATCAAGGAAAAAGTGGAGAGCATCCTTTACAACGGCGTCGTCTGCCTGGGGCCGGAAGGGGATGTGGCGGGTGAGTACCGCAAGGTCCATCTGCTGGGCGAAGAGCGTCAGGTCTACCGCGGCGGCTTCCGCTTCGTCAATGTGGACGCCGAGTGGGGGCGCTTTGGCCTGATGATCGGCTCGGATCTCATCTTCCCAGAATCGGCGCGTTCGCTGATGATGGAAGGCGCTGAACTCCTCGTCCTCAGCGCCAATTGGGAGACCAACCGCCAGGAGCAGTGGCGCGCCCACATTATCAGCCGCGCCGCTGAGAATGCGCTCTTCGTTGCTGCGGCTAACCGTGTGGGGCAAGAGCCTACCATCTCTTTCGCTGGGGATAGTATGCTGGTTGGCCCGGCCGGGGAACTCTACACCGTCCTCGAAGATCCGATTGAAGGTTACGCCGTCGCCACCATCGATCTTGACCGGGTGCGTGAAGAACGAGAGGATCGGCAGATCATCCAGTTCCGCGAACCAACGGCCTATCGGTCTGTGGTAAAAAAGTATTAATCGACGCTGATAGAGGCGCATGATAGTGCAACAAGACAAACAGGAAACTACCTCATCTTTGCGAACGATTGATAGCGGTGAATGGCGCGACTACCCACAGGTTGCCACCTATCGCGCTGAATGGTTGAGCGGCCTTCTGGTGGAACGCGTCCGCTGGGGCGAGGAAGCAGAACCGATCCAGTTGGAAGGCATCCAGATAGGGGAACCCTCCGGCGTCTGGTTTCGCTTTTGGCTGCCCGAACCGCGCCAGGTCGTCGAGAAGTATTTCAACGCCGCCGGCGATACCATCGGCATCTACATGCCGGTCAGCGATCCCATCCAATTGCAGAGCGAACAGTACACCACCACCCATCTTTTCCTGGGTCTCTGGTTAGCGCCATCGGGCCGATTGACCGTCGTGGGCGAGGATCGCTTTGAAGATGCTATCGAGCAGAAAGATCTATCGGACGAGCAGATCCGCTGGGCCGAGGCGCGCATCCGCGAGATCACAGCCGAGATCCACCGCGATCGGTTGCCGCCTCCGCTGATTCGGAACTTTTCCATTGAAAAGGGTGACACGTGATCGCGATTATTGACTATGGCGTAGGCAATTTGCGCAGCGTCTATCGCGCCTTTGAAACAGTCGCCGCTCCGCTGGGGATCGCCGTCGATATTGTGGATCGCCCCACCGATTTCACCCGGTGGAAGGCAATGGTCTTGCCGGGGCAAGGCGCGTTTGGCGACAGTGTGGACAACCTGCGTGGTCAAGGATTTGAGGCGCCGCTGCTGGAAAGTGTGCAGGCCGGTCTCCCCCTGTTGGGCATCTGCGTGGGGATGCAACTCCTCTTTGACGAGAGCGAAGAGATGGGACAGCACGAGGGATTGCACCTGATCCCAGGTCAGGTGCGTCGTTTCCCCTCGGCCATGCCCGATCCGCTGCGAGGGGAACACACGCTGCGCGTCCCCCAGATCGGCTGGAACCAACTCCACCGTCGCCAGGACGATCCGCTGCTGGCGGGCGTCCCTGACGGCGCTTACGCCTATTTTGCCCACAGCTACTACTGCGACGCCGCCGATCCAGAGGCGATCCTTGCGGTCACCGATTACGGCATCGATTATCCTTCCATTGTGCGCTACCGCAACGCCTGGGGCATCCAGCCACATCCTGAAAAGAGCCACACCGTCGGCCTCCATATCCTCGGCAATTTTATGAAGATGGTGACGGGGGAGCAGGTAGTGGGTAGCAGGTAGCCGTAGGCCAGAAAAAGACAGAGAAGGCAAAAGGCAGCCCGACCGCAGCGGTCGGCAACCAAAAAGGCAAAAGTGGTTGAGGCGATACGCCGATGCAAAGAGGCGAAAAGTTGCAGATTGCAGGTTGCAAGTGGCCGGTCCGCAATTCGCAATTTTTCTCGCACTACGCCCCTCGCAATTCACAATTCGCCCCTCGCATTCCCATGACAACACTCTACCTCATCACCCATGCGCATACGCAGCAGCAGCCGAATGTGGACGCGGCCACGTGGAGACTTTCCGAAACGGGACGCACGCAGGCGCGGATTTTGGCGCAGCAGCCTTTTTGGGAATATGTGGATCGCGTCGTCCTCAGCAGCGAGCCGAAGACCCGCCTCACTGTGGAGGCTGTGCTGGGGACGCATCCACGGCCCGTGATCGTCGATGCCCGCTTTGATGAATTGATCCGCACTGCCGAGTGGACCCATGATTACGCGGGCCGAGTGGCTGAAGTCTTCGCCCATCCCAACGTCTCGATTGAAGGTTGGGAAGCGGCGCAACACGCGTTGACCCGTTTCCTTGCGGGGATCGAAACAGTGCGTCAACAATACACCGGCGAAACCCTGGCTTTGGTAGGCCACGGGCTGACCTTGAGCCTCTATCGCGCACACCTGTTAGGGCAGGCGCGCGTCGATTTGGAAGAATGGCGTACATTGAGCTTTGCCGCCGTTGCCCAGGTTGATCTACAATCTCAAGAACTCATTGCAGACTTCGTTCCTGTGGCCGGCGCTTCCCCTCGCGGCTAACCCCAGGCGTGAGTTGATGATTCGTAAGGGTTTGGGTAGACGGCTCACAAAAATCGTCTGCATAAGCCATTGCTCGTCTGCCGTCCACCCAAATCCCTACCCAGACGGCCAACTCATTTTGAACAGACCCGAATCAAAATGCTTGCCCGGTGAAGGTGGATGCAATGTTACCTTCTCCCCTGATCCGCTTGTGGTAGAGTTTTACTGAGTTGTGTAAAGGCTTCGGCTATCCTTTTTGATAGCACCATCTGTGTCTGTCGGAAATCTCCTTGGAAAGTGGCATCGATCAAAGCCTATGATTATCTACCCTGCAATCGACCTGCGGCGCGGGCGATGTGTGCGTCTGCGTCAGGGCGATCCCAACGCAGAGACCGTCTTCGCGGAAGATCCTGTGGAAATGGCGCGTCATTGGGTGGCGCAAGGCGCTCAATGGCTCCATGTTGTCAATTTGGACGGCGCGTTTAGTCGGCAGCCTACTCCTGTGGGTGGACGGCCCAGCGCCGTTGTCAAGCGGCTTGATGACCCCAGCGCGGCGCTCCCCGCCGCGGATACGCCCATTAATCTGTTGCGGTTGAAGCAGATCCGGCAGGCTGTAAACATCCCTATCCAATTTGGTGGGGGTGTGCGTACGCTGGAGGATGTTGAACTCGCCTTCGAGATGGGCGCGGATCGGGTTGTCCTCGGCACGGTGGCGGTGAAAGAGCCGGAGATGGTGCGTAGCGCCGTTGCCCGTTGGGGCGCGGATCGCATTGTGGTAGGCATCGACGCCCGCGATGGCAAAGTGGCGATCCACGGTTGGCAGGATGTCAGCGAGATCGACGCTATCGATCTCGCCCATCGCATGAAATGTCTGGGCGTGCGTCGCATCGTCTATACTGATATTGGCCGCGATGGCATGTTGACCGGCGTCAATGTGGAAAGCACCGCCAATCTGGGGGATATGACCGATCTTTTTGTGATCGCCAGCGGTGGCGTTGCCAGCCTGCGCGATATCCACCTGCTCAAACGCCACGAACACTACAACATTGAAGGCGTCATCATTGGGCAGGCGCTCTACACCGGCGCTGTAGATCTGCCCTCGGCCATTGAAATCGCCAATGGTCCGCTGATCCGCCGCAGCGCGGGCATCATCCCCTTCCGCCAGAATGGTGAGAGCGTCGAGCTCCTCTTGTTGTGGAACAGTTTTTGCGAGCAGTGGCAATTCCCGCGTGGCACACTGGAAGATGGCGAAAGCCTTCTCACCTGCGCTCAGCGTGAGTTCACCCTGGAGACAGGGTTGCCAGTGGCAGCGCTACACAAAGATGTAGAAAGTACGTTGCGCTACGTTGCCCATGTCCGCAATTATGATGTCGAGCGCGAAGTCACCTACTATCTGGCCGAAGTGGGGCCAGGCGAGGTGGTACTGGGCCACGACAACCACGGCGAATATCAGTGGGTTTCGCCCGACGAAGCCAAAGAGATGCTCATCGACACCTCGCCAGAGCAACTTCCTGCCCTCGATGCGGCCATCTACTACTTCGAAGAATCCTAACCTGAAAATAGGGACTGAGGATCGGGGCATAGGCGCTAACTAACGGGCAAGTGCCGGGGACTTCACACTGGACGTGACAGCAGGCGTGGATGCCTCGACTTGCTGCGACGAAAAGTCCCCGGCACTTTCGCAGGCCCTTATCTTAGCGCTTATGGGGGATCAGGGAGTGGGTATACATCTCGCACTAAAAAGGAAACGCTATGCTGGCGAAACGCATCATCCCCTGCCTTGATGTCAAGGATGGACGGGTGGTCAAAGGCGTCAACTTTGTCGATCTTGTCGATGCTGGCGATCCGGTAGAGCAGGCGCGCGTCTACGATCAGGAGGGGGCCGATGAACTTGTCTTCCTCGACATCACCGCCACTCACGAGGCGCGCGACATTGTCGTGGAAATGGTGCGCCGCGTGGCCGACACCGTCTTTATTCCCTTTACCGTGGGCGGCGGTATCCGCACCGTGGAAGACATGCGTGCGATTCTCTTAGCGGGCGCTGACAAGGTGAGCGTCAACAGCGCCGCTGTGCGTACCCCGGAGATCGTGAGCGAGGCGGCCAAGCGTTTCGGTAGCCAGTGTATCGTCGTCGCCATCGACGCCCGCCGCCGCGCCGATGTGGATCTGACTGAGCGCGGTCCCGGCTGGGATGTCTACGTCAGCGGTGGGCGCATCAACACGGGGATCGACGCCATCGAGTGGGCCAAGAGAGTTGAAGCGCTGGGCGCAGGCGAGATCCTGCTCACCTCCATGGACGGCGACGGCACGCAGGAAGGCTACGACGTGGCCTTGACCCGCGCCATCAGCGACGCCGTCTCCATCCCCGTCATCGCCAGCGGCGGCGCGGGGCGTCCCGAAGATTTCGCGGCGGCCCTCACCGACGGCGGCGCTGCCGCTGCCCTCGCCGCCAGCCTCTTCCACTTCAAACAACTCAGCATTATGGATGTAAAAAGAAGTCTGCAAGCCGCAGGCGTGCCTGTGCGGATTCCGGTCAACGAGATGGAGGGATGATGAGATGATAGAATTTAAGGAAGACCGAGAGCAAATTCCCAAATTCATCCTGTGGGAAGAGGGCGCAAACTACACCTTTTCCGACTATTTTCGTCTCTCGAATCCCATTCGCGAGATCCTGGCGAAGTTGGGCTATGCCTTTCAGATGCGCAATCTCGATCTGCCGCGGCGTCCTCTACCGGTTGGCGCGCTCGACGGGCTGCGCACAATGTTCTACCGGAAGTTACCCTTCATTTCGCTCAACTCGGAGGCGGCCAGGCGTGAGTTCTACATCGCGCCGGTGTTGCTGGAATTGCTCGACTATGTCGAATTCAGCATCGATCTTGAATATTTAATCGAGGTTGATGCGCAGTTACATGGTACTGTGGACTATTTGCTGCGTTCCACCCAGAACTTGATTGTGGTTGAAGCCAAGAATGCCGATCTGGAGCGGGGTTTCAATCAACTGGCTGTCGAGCTGATTGCTGTCTCGGAAACCCTGGATCGAGAGTCCAGCTATATTTATGGCGCCGTCACCGTGGGCGATATCTGGCGGTTTGGCGTTTTGGATCGAGGGGAACGATCCATTTCCAAAGACATCAACGCCTACACGGTTCCTAACGATTTGGAAGAGCTATTCGCGATTCTCTTCGCGATTCTTGCGCCGAACGAGTAACCCAATCCATCGTAGCTATACGGCCACGTCTTGTAAGGGCACGGGTGGGGCGGTAGGGAAACTCACCATTAAAGCAGCACATGCTTCCGCCCCACCCGTGCCCCTACGCTTTTTTGAACTCACGACAAAATGACCTACGACGATCTCCTCCCCCTCCTCAAATTCGACGACGCTGGGTTGATCCCCGCGATTGTGCAGGACGCGTCCACGCGGCAGGTGCTGATGATGGCATGGATGAACGCCGAGAGCCTGCGCCGCACCTTCGAGATCGGCGAGACCGTCTTTTGGAGCCGTAGCCGCCGATCCTTCTGGCACAAGGGTGATACCAGCGGCAACACCCAACGCGTTGTCGAATTGCGGGTCGATTGCGACGGTGATACACTCCTTGTACTCGTTGACCCCGCCGGACCAGCCTGCCACACCGGCGAGATCAGTTGCTTCTTCCGCACAGCCATAGAAAGGAATGATGATGGGTAGTGCGTAGTGCGTAGTTGATTGTCACCTGCCACTCGACGCATCATCCCATCATCCCACCCATGTCCACCACACTCCAAACGCTCTTCGCCACGATTGAAGATCGCAAAGCTAATCCCACAGCGGAATCGTACACGGCCAAACTCTTCGCCGCCGGGCAGGGGAAGATCTGCCAGAAGATCGGCGAGGAAGCCGTCGAAGTCGTCGTCGCGGCCCTGGCCGACGAAGGCGATGATCGCATCCTCTACGAAATGGCCGACATGCTCTATCACAGCCTGGTTTTGCTGTCCGCGCGTGGACTCACCCTGGCCGATCTCGAAGCAGAACTTGCAAACCGTTTTAAGTAGGTTCAGCCATTCACATGTTTGCGCGCAGAAATTAGATCACAGATTTCAGAGATGGGACACGGATTTTCAGGATTGGGAGACTACAGCGCGGTCCCCGATCCCCAGTCCCCGATCCCCATTCACCAATCACCAATCACCATTCACTATTCTTCTCCCGCCGATGGTAAAATGACCCCAATGTGACTGTTGACGAACAACTGCCATTGGAGGCCATGATGACCATCGAACCCCGTGATGTGGCGCGCGAGGCCCACTCACCCAACGGGCACGGCCAACGCCGCACCCGTACCTTTGACCGCTCCGATGTGATTTTCGCCGCCGAAGCAATGACCTTCGACGATGTGCTGCTGGTGCCGGGCTACGCCGACGTGCTTCCCGCGGATGTCAAGCTCAGCGTCGAGCTGCATCCTCAATTAAAATTGAATATTCCCGTTCTCAGCGCGGCCATGGACACCGTGACCGAGGCCGAGCTGGCGATTGCCCTCGCCCGCCAGGGTGGATTGGGCATCATCCACCGCAACCTTTCCATTGAGGCCCAGGCCGAGGAGGTGGACAAAGTCAAGCGCAGCGAAAGCGGCATGATCGTGGACCCCATCACCCTGCGCCCGGACAACACGCTGGAAGAGGCCGAGGGGGTGATGAGCCGCTATCGCATTAGCGGCGTCCCCATCACCGACGAGGGCGGCAAATTGATCGGCATCCTCACCAACCGCGATGTGCGCTTCGCCACCGATTACGCCCGTCCCATTGCCGATTACATGGTCTCCGACGAGTTGATCACCGCCAAACTGGGCACGACCCTGGAAGAGGCCAAAGAGATCCTCCACCGCTATCGCATTGAAAAGTTGCCCCTTGTCGACGACGACGGCTATTTGAAGGGGCTGATTACCTACAAAGATATCCTCAAACGGCAGGATTACCCCTTCGCTGCCAAGGATAGTCGCGGGCGGCTGCTTGTGGCCGGGGCGATGGGCGTGGGCGAGGCAGGATTGCGCCGGGCCGAAGCGCTGGTCAACGCTGGCGTGGACGCTGTCGCCATCGACACCGCCCACGGCCACAGCCAGGGCGTGGTGGACGCCGTGCGCGCCGTGCGTCAACGCTTCCCCAATCTGCCCATCCTCGCCGGGAATGTGGTGACGCCCGAAGGGGTACAGGCGCTGGTGGATGCCGGGGCGAATGTGATCAAGGTGGGCGTGGGCGCTGGATCGATCTGTACAACGCGCATTGTCTCCGGCGCGGGGATGCCGCAGTTGACAGCAGTAGCCGAATGCGCCGACGCCGCGCAGCAGTTGGGCGTGCCGATTATCGCCGATGGCGGCATCCGCTACAGCGGGGACATTACCAAGGCCATCGCTGCGGGCGCGTCGGCGGTGATGTTGGGTAGCCTGCTCGCCGGTCTACACGAATCCCCAGGTGAGATTGTGATCCGCGAGGGGCGCTCGTTCAAGGAGTATCGCGGCATGGGCAGCCTGGGCGCGATGAAGGGCCGCGCCAATGACCGCTACCAAACCGGGCAGCGCAACGGCGCCTCCCCGGATGTGGGCGGCAAAACCGTGCCCGAAGGCATCGAGGGGCAGGTCCCCTACAAAGGGTTCCTCAAGGATTTTGTTTTCCAATTGATGGGTGGTCTGCGCTCAGGCATGGGTTACGTGGGCGCGTCCAATATCGAGGATCTGTGGGAAAAAGCGCGTTTTGTCCGCATCAGCCCGGCGGGCTATCAAGAAAGCCACCCCCACAGCGTCATCATCACCAAAGAAGCGCCGAATTATCAGATGTCAAAGTGATACTTTAAATTATGAATGATGAATAAAGAATGGGTTGTGTCTGCCCATTCTTTATTCATCATTCATCCGTCTACCCCATCCTCTTCACCAGAAAGCAGATCTCTTATGACCGTCACCGCAATTGTGGGCGCCCAGTGGGGCGACGAAGGCAAGGGACGCATTATCGACTATCTGGCCCAGCAGGCCAATATGGTGATTCGCTTCCAGGGCGGGGATAACGCCGGCCATACGGTGATCAATGAGTATGGCAAGCACGCGTTGCATCTCATCCCCAGCGGCATCTTCAACCCACAGACACAGAACATCATCGGCACCGGCTGTGTGGTCAACCCCCAATCGCTGTTGGAAGAGATGGCGAGCCTGGAGCGGGCGGGCGTCGCGCTCGACAATCTGTGGATCAGCCAGCGCGCGCAGATGCTCATGCCCTATCACCGCACGTTGGACGTATTGGAAGAGGCCGCTCGCGGCAGCGATCCCATCGGCACCACCAAACGGGGGATCGGGCCGGCCTACGCCGACAAGGCGGCGCGGGCGGGGCTGCGCATGGGCGATCTGCTTCAGCCCGATTGGTTGGAAAGTCGGCTGGACAGCGCCTTGATCACCATCAACCGCAAGATCGAAATCCTGGGCGGCCAGCCCGTGGATGGGCAGGAACTCTACGCGCTCTGTATGGATTTCCGCGAAAAACTGGGCAAGCGCATCGTCGACACCGTCCCCATGACACGGCGGGCCATCGAACGGGGCGAGGCGATCCTTTTGGAGGGGCAACTGGGCGTCATGCGCGATCTGGACTGGGGGATCTATCCCTACGTCACCAGCAGCAACCCCACGGCGGCCTATGCCTCATCCGGGGCTGGCCTGCCCGCCCGCACCATCGACCGCGTCATCGGCGTTGTCAAAGCGTACAGTTCCGCAGTGGGGGATGGTCCCTTCCCCGTGGAATTGCACGACGCCGACGGCGCAAAATTGCGCGAGATCGGCCAGGAATTTGGCGCAACCACGGGCCGTCCGCGGCGCTGTGGATGGTTCGACGGCGTCGCCATTGCCTACGCCGCCTGGCTCAACGGCATGACCGGCCTCGCCATCACCAAACTCGACATCCTCGACCATTTTGAAACGCTCAAGATCTGCACCGGCTATCGGCTGCCGAACGGTGGGATCGTGCGCGATTCCATGCCCGAAACGCCCATTCTCAACCACGTAACCCCCGTCTACGAGGAGTGGCCGGGCTGGCAAGCCTCCACTGAAGATTGCCGATCCTGGGCCGATCTGCCGGGCGCGGCGCAGCGCTACATCGAGCGGATCAGCGAACTGGCCGGCATCCCCATCGCCTATGTCTCCGTCGGCGCAGAGCGCGATCAGATGTTCGAGGTGTAACCATATCGTTGATCATCCTTCGCTAGGATTGCCTCTGCTCCATGCTCTCACCAGCTATTGAACCGTCGTCCAATTTTACGGCTCAGCGATCCCGCCAGCAGAGAGACCGGCTCTGCCTGCTCTCTCTGCTGTTGATCTACCTGTCTATCGCTGCGGCCTATCTGATCATGACCCCGCCGGGCGAAGGCGTGGACGAGATCCCCCATTTCGATTACGCCCTTTATCTGCGCACCCAAAGAGAGTTGCCCGTCTACCGGCCAGGGCAGCCGGTGGCGGTGTGGATGCTCCACCATCCACCCCTTTACTATGCGCTGGGCAGTGTGGTGACATTGCCCTTCGACGTGGCGGACCGAGCCCAAGTCTTGCAGCCCAATCCCCACTTCCGCTGGAGCGAGACCGGTGAATGGGGCTGGAATGTGGTGCTGCCCTCGGTTCGCCCGTGGGAAGGTGGAACGCTGGCTGCGCTCCTCGCCCTGCGGTTGATGAATCTCCTCTTGGGGGCGACCGCGCTGATCTTCATCTATTTCACCGTGATGCGTCTGTGGCCGAAACATTCCTGGGCTGCGCTGGGCGCGACGGCGATGATCGGGCTGAATCCATCGTTCCTCTACATGGCGAGTACCGTCCATCACGATGTGTTGGTGGCGGCGCTCTTCGCCGCGGGGATCTATTGGTCGATCCGCACGCTGGCAACCCCGCTGACAACATGGCGTCTGCTGAGCGGCGGAGCGATTGCGGGCGCGCTGCTGTTGACCAAATTGAGCGGATTGGCGCTGCTGCCGGTCCTCTTTACTGCGCTAATCTTGCGTCCGCCGCAGAGGGGAGAGCGCTATGGTCGTCTGGCGCAGATGGCAATCGTTGGGGCGGTGATCGCTCTGCTGGCCGGGTGGTGGTTCGTGCGCAACCAGATCCTCTACGGCGAGCCGATTGGCGTTTCTGTCTACGAGACCATCTACGCGCCGAACCTGCGCACAACCGAATTCACCCTGTTTCTGTTTGTGAACGAATTGCTGGCCCAGTTTGGCCGTACCTTTTGGGGCGCGTTCGGCTACATGCACATACTGCTCCCGCCCCTCTGGCGGCTGGCAGCGTGGATCATCCCCCTCATCGCCCTCATCGGGTGGATCGTCATGGGCGTTCGCGCGTTGCGTAAGTCCGAGCGGCCCAGCTTTCGCCAACTGCTGGCCTGGGGGATCTTGCTGCTGGCCCTGGCTGCGCTCTTCGTCTTCTTTCTGCGCTTCGCCGTACAGACGCGCGGCGCCGGCCACGGACGCTATCTGCTGCCTGTGGGTGCAACGATTGGCGCCATGCTTATCGGTGGCCTCAACGGGTACACCGGTTGGCGTCACCAACGGTTGATTTCGTTGGCCCTGGTAGCGATCATGGCGATCTACGCTGTGGCCGCGCCCCTGCGCTACGTCTGGCCGCTCTATCCACTGCCGTCGTCGGCGATTGTTGAGATGAACGGTGCTACAGCGTTGGATCTACGCTACGAAGGCGGCGTCATCTTGCAGGGGATGCACTTGAGCGATCCGATTGTGATTCCCGGCCAGGGGTTGGACGTGATCACCTATTGGGCCGCGGATAGGGACGCTGTCGACTTTGCCGATCCCTACGTCGACCTCTCACTTGTGACCGATGATGGCGTGCTGCTGGGGTCCGCCCTCTTCTGGCCGGAGATCAGCACGATCCCCGCCACCTGGGATGAGCGGATCATCGCCAACCGCCAATCGTTCTACATTCCGCCGGGGCAGCTTTCGGGGACGGTGCGCGTGCAGATGCAGATCCGCGACGGGATGGCGGGTGCGCTTTTGCCCGTGCAGGGGAGCGGAGAAAGTGTGGTCACGTTGGCCGAACTGCTGGCTCTGGGCGCAGTGGTCGAAGTGGATCCATCGACCCTGCCCCTGCCTCTGCGCGAGGATCTCTTTGCCGGTGTGCTGCGGTTGGCGAGGAAAACGTTACCCGATCAAGTTGCGCCCGGCGGCATCCTCTCAGTGGAGCTCTATTGGCAAGTCTTGGCGCCGATCCCCGCTGACTACACGGTTTTCATCCATGTACTCGACAGCGCGGATCAGATCGTCGCCCAATTGGATCGTCCACCGGGCGGCGGCACATCCCCTACCTCCACCTGGCGCGAAGGACAGACGCTGCGCGACACCTATCCTGTGCCGTTGCCTGCTGATCTGCAGCCGGGCGACTATCGCGTGCGCATGGGATTGTACACATGGCCCGATCTGGCGCGCCAACCGGTCAATACTGGCGAGCGCACCTTGGATGACAATGTGCTGCTGGGATCTTTCCACGTGATCGAGCAAGCTTTCGAGTAAACCGCTCGATCTGCATAACGTATGAACACAGCACCAATAGCTCAGTGCTAATGGTATCTAGCTCATACCAGGTTACGAAAAGGAATCCATGTCGTTGAGAACTCTGGATGCACCAACCATCTTAGCTCGATGGCGGACTCTGTTCACCATAGCAGTGGGTTTACTGGGCACTTGCCTTGTTTTGTTCGCTGTCAGCCAGACTTCTGCATGGTATGTGTACGATGACGCCTTTATTACATACCGTTATGCTGAAAATTTACGCCGTGGACTCGGTTTTGTCTATACTCCTAGCGAACCGGTACTGGGCACAACAGCACCATTGTTCGGGCTGTTGCTAGGTGGGATTGGTTGGCTACTTCCTGACGTCGAGATGGTCTGGATTGGACACTGGGTGAACGTGATCGCTTGGTGTTCTACATTATGGGCAACAATTGCCCTGTTCCGGTCGTTGCACCGTCCGCTGATGGGCGCAATCGCCGTTCTGATGTTGGCGCTGCAACCTTCGCTGTTGGCAATCCTCGGTATGGAGACACCATTCATCGTCATGCTGATGCTGCTGAGCGCGTTTGCATGGAACAGCGACCGCCGCATCCTGGCCGTCGTTGCATCGGCAGCGTTGATCCTGGCGCGGCAAGATGGCGCGCTCTGGGTACTCATTTTGGGAATGGATGCCTGGTGGCGACGTCGACGACTGCCGTGGGAAGAAGCCGTGGCGACGGTGATGCTTTGTTTGCCCTGGATTGCATACGCACAATGGACCTATGGATCGTTCCTGCCCAATAGTATTCTGGCCAAAATTGGGCAGACAAGCCGGATGACGGGTGTTGATTCAACACCTTTCTTCATGGCTTTCTGGCAGTTTTGGCGCTCTTACCACAACCCCTTCTATTTGATGATCGTATTGCCAGCCGCCGGCTTAGGAATGTGGATCATCATTACAGCGTTACGCAACCTCTTCTGGCTTCCGGTATGGATCGCCGCTTACCTTACCGTTTACTGGATGTTAGGTGTTGATAACTTCCACTGGTACTTTGTGCCACCCATCACTGCAATGCTACTCTTGGTTGCCGTAGGTTTAGGGGATAGACTAGCAGCAGCCTTGAACACAATACATAGTAAAGGGTGGAAGAAGAACGTTGCAGGGGGGCTGGCCACAGCGACGCTAATCCTTCTACTTATTGATGCCTCTGCTGCAATCAAGGCGGCGAGTACTGCACGTTCGTCCATGCATGTTGCTGGACATTTAAGCAGCTACCATCTAATTGGTGATTGGTTGGCGGAACATAGTGATCCTGCGGATACTGTTGCTACTATTGAGATCGGTGTGATCGGCTACCGTTCTATGCGTCCCTTGTTGGATACGATGGGATTAGTTAGTCCTCAGATGATCCCACATCTCACGGGCTGGTCCGATTCGCTAATCTTTGCCCTCACACAATTTTGGCCAGCCTATGCTGTTGTCTTGCCGAATACTGCATGGGAAGGGGTTGTATCCCAGTGGTGGTTCCAGGAACATTATCAACTCGTGGATCAATTCGGCGTAGCCACACTCTATCGCCGGGTCAGTCTACCAACGGCTGAGTATCTTGTTGAACTCACGGTATCCTACACAAATGGATTGATACTGCAACAGGCCCATTTGGAGACGAAAATATTGCGGCCTGCACAAACAGTAACGGTCTGGTTAGATTGGTATGTTCAAGAGAGGCCGGATAATAACCTGCAATTCACTTTCTATTGGATTGATACACAGACCGATGGCCGATTTGCGCAGGAAACCATCTGGCCCTACTATTTACAAGAAGCATACCCAGCAAATCACTGGCCTACTGATACTAATATTCAACTGCCAGTCCGAATCACAGTGCCAACGGACCTGTCACCCGGTACATATCGCCTCGGCCTATTTCTTTATGATCCAGTTGAGGGCCGGGGCATTCCTCTGGCATCTGCCCCCGATGTTGGATATCCAGAAGTGCAGATTGGATATTTTCGTTTGGAAAGCCCTCCGTCCCTAGTTGTATCAGAACGCCGACGTTCAATCCGGGTTGATCAACTCTTCGAGGAAGGCATCCGTCTGAAGCAGATCCACCTACCGCAAGATCCGCTCAACCCAGAAGATGTGTTGCCTATTGATATGATATGGCAGGTGGAGGATACGCCGAATCGTGACCTCACTGTTTATGTTCACCTGCTCTCCGACACAGGAATGCTATCGGCGCAGCGAGACGTGCGCCCATTCGAGGGTCGCTTTCCTACTCCAGCGTGGCGACTAGGGGAGATACTCCATGACCGCATTCTACTTCTGCTGCCAGAAACGTTAGCACCCGGTCTCTACAGTATACGGGTAGGATTATATGACGCTGTCGGGCGTTTACCTCTAGAAGACGGCGCGGATGACAGTATCTTCTTTCAAAATAGTGTCGAAATTGGAAGTAACTGAGTTCGCTAGTCACCATCATACTCATTGGTCTGGCATCATGAAGCTGTCCTCCATCCACATCTATCTTCTGGGCCAATATACCCTGATCGTCGTGGATCGGCCCTTGCCGCCCCTCCCCACGGAGAAGAGCCGTGGCCTCCTCGCCTATCTCGTCCTTCACCCCCTGCCCCAGCCACGCGCCCATCTGGCCGGTCTCTTCTGGCCGGATCTGCCGGAGAAGAGCGCACGCCGCCGCCTGACCCAGGAACTCTGGCGGATTGGCAGCGAACTGGAAAAAGTCGGCGTGGAGGACCTTTTTACAACGACCGGCTCAACCGTTGCCCTATCCCCCCACATCGCTCTCGCCTGTGATTTCCATCTTCTACAAGATGCATTGACCCGTCTGCGCCAGCCGGACCCCCAGACCTGGCCCGATCTGGCGGAGCTGATCGCTCTCTACCAGGGGGAGCTGCTGCCCGGCTTCTACGATGACTGGGTGCTGCTGGCGCGCGAACGACTCTTTCAGGAGTATCGGGGCGGTCTGGAACGGTTGCTGGCGGCCCACAAGCGGATGGGCGACTGGTCGGGCGCGGGCCTGACTGTCAACGCCCTGCTCCAACTGGACCCGCTGGCCGAGGAGAATGTAGCCGAGGCCATGCAGATCGCGCACTCCCTCAACCGCCCCGAAGCCGGTCTGCGCTACTTCGAGAGTTACGCCGCCCGCCTGCGCCAGGAATTGGATGTCGATCCCAGCCCGGAATTGGGCAGATTGGCCCAGCGATTGGCTGCGCAGACCCGATCCGCAGGCGGGCAACAAGTGGCCGCCTTCACCGATCCCACCTATCAGCCCCCCCTCATCGGACGCGAAGGGGAACGAGCGCTGCTCCTGGCCGCGGCAGATCGGGTGCAGACCGGGGAAGGGCAGCTTTACCTGCTGGAGGGACCGGCGGGCGTGGGCAAGAGCCGTCTGCTGTACACCCTCTGCGCCGATGCCCGCTGGCGGGGATGGTTGACCGGCAGGGGTGCGGCCCAGGAGATGCAGATGTCGCAGCCCTACCAGCCGCTGCTTGGGGCCTTGGGCGAACTGCTTTCCCCCCTGCGCGCCCAGCAGTTGCGCGTCCTGCTCGATCCCCTGTGGCTGGCTGTGGCTGCACGCGTCCTGCCAGCGCTGGCCGCATGGCTGCCCGATCTGCCCCCGCCGCCCCCGCTGCAACCAGAGGCCGAACGGGTACGCCTGTTGGAGTCCCTCACCCGGCTGCTCCTGGCCCTGGGCCAGCTTTTGCCCATTGTGCTGGTGCTGGACGATCTCCAATGGGCGGACAGCGCCACGCTGGGTCTGCTCATCTACCTTTCGCGCCGCGTGGCCGAAGGTCCCCTGTTGTTGCTGCTGGCCTATCGCAGTGAAGAGGCACGCGCCAACCCGTCGGTCTGGGTCAGCCTGGCCGAGATAGACCGGAGTGGGCGCGCCCACCGTCTCTCCCTTGAAGGCATCTCGCAGGCGGAGACCGGCGAACTGGTGCGCCGTATTCTCGATTTGAAACAGGCCGCCCCCCTCTTCGAGAAGCGTATCTATGTTCAGGCCCAGGGCAATCCCTTCTTTGTGCTGGAGACCCTGCGCACCCTCTATCAGGAGGGGACCCTCACCCCCAGCGAGGATGGCGGCTGGCAGACCCCCTGGGATGACCGCACCGAGGACTATCAGGAGATTGCGGTTGCACCCCAGATCGAGGCGATGATCGAGCGGCGGCTGGCCCATCTCTTGCCCGAAGAACGCCAGATTTTGGATGTTGCCGCTGTACTGGGGGCGACCTTCGATCTGGACCTGCTGGCTTCCCTCTTCACTGACGCACCGCTCCAGGCGCTCACTGCGGTCTCCACGCTTGTACAGCGCCGCTTCTTACAGGAGACGGCCACGGCCTACCGTTTTGAACACGACCAGATCCGCCAGACAGTCTATGCGCGGTTGGACGTGGCGGCCCGGGGGCAACTCCATCGCCGCGCCGGAGAGACGCTGGCCCGTTTGCAGCCGGACGCCTTCGCGCTGTTGGCCCATCACTTTGAATTGGCCGGGGCAAAAGGAGAGGCATTTCGCCATCATCGCCGCGCCGGGGACGTCGCCCAATCTACCGGCAGCTATCTGCTGGCCCGACGTCATTACGAGCGGGTGGTATCCTGGCTGGATGAGATGGCCCTGACCGCCGCGGACCGCTTCGATCTGCTCTTGGCGTGGGAATCGCTCCTCGACCTCCTGGGGGAGCGCGAGACCCAATCCCAGGTATTGCGGCGGCTGGCCCAGGAAAAGGGCGGGGACAGGCGGCAGCAGGGCGTCCTGGCCCTGCGCCAGGCCCGCTTTGAGGGCGCTTGCGGCCGTTTCGAGGCCGCGCTGGATGCGGCGGCGGCTGCGTTCGCCGGGGCGGATCACCTGCACACAGAGCCGTTGCAGGTGGAGGCGCTGATCCTGTGGGGAGAGTTGCTCGCCCAGGTCGGCGATCTGGCCGCGGCCGAGGCGAAGTTGCGCCAGGCCGTTGCCCTGGCCGAAAGAGTTGGCGAGCCGCGGCTGCAAGCCCAGGCTCTGATCCACCTGGCCGATGTGTTGCCCATGCGCAATGCCTATGCCGAGGCGCGGGCCGCCGCCGAAGCGGCGCTGATCCGCTACCACGGATTGGGCGATCTGGCTGGCGAAGCCCATGCCAACCTGACCCTGGCGATTGTGAGCGTGGAACAGGGGGATGTGGCCGGCGGCGCTGAACGCTATGCCCAGGCTCTGGCCCTCACCGAACAGTGCGGCTACCGCTTTCAAGAGGCGCGCATCGCCGCCAACCTGGCCAACGCCCTCTGCATCCTGGGGCGGATCGGTGAGGCGCTGGCTCTCTACGAACGGGGGATGAGGATTGGCCGCGAGTTGGGCGACGCCCGCCTGGAGCATCTCATCGCCATCAACTATGGCTCCACCTATCTTTCGTTCGTTGGGCCGGATGAAGCGGTGATCCGCCGTGTAGAGGAGGCGCTGGCGTGGAGCGAAACAGTCGGGGACGATATTGCCGTGGGCCAGGCGTGGAATCTGCTCTGCATGGCAGCCTACTATGGCGGCGACCTGCCACTGGCCCGCCGCCACCTGGATCGCTCCATTGCGGCGTTCGAGCGCGTGGACTACGCCTACATCAAAGCCCAGGCCCTGCGCGCCCAGGCCACCCTCTGCCAGGCTGAAGGAGGTTTTGAAGCGGCGCTACGGTTGATCACCCAGGCCCTCGCCATCAGCCGCGAGATCGGCGCGCCCCATCTCGTCACCGAAATGCGTTCAATCCAGGGCGAGATCTTGCTGGCGTTGGGCCGCGCCGACGAAGCGCTGATCGCCACGGCAGAGGGTGTGGCCGGCGCCGATCCCAACGTCTTCCAATCCTATCTGCTCTACCACCGCCACGCCCAGACACTCCGCGCCGCTGGCCGCGCGGACGAAGCCGGCGCCCTCCTCGCCCAGGCCGTGGACGAGTTCAGCGCGCTGCTGGGCAGCCTTTCCCCGGATCAGCAGGCGCGCAGCCGCCGCGCCATCCCCGCGCACCGGGCGCTGCTGGCGGATGCAGAACTTTTCTTGTAAACACAGATTGGGGGAAACACAGATCCAGTAATTCACGATTTTGCGTGGATCCCCGCGGAGTAGCCACGCCCACGTGCCGTCCCACTCGCACGAGGGCGTACTCACTCCGCGATTTCAATCCAGAATCGTGAACTACTGAGATCAGAAAAATCTCTGTTCCCCCAAACCGTGTTTACAGCGTTCTGATGTGCGGGCAACTCAGCTTCCAAACAGAGATCCATAAACTTCGGCGGCGTCGGCACATAGACTGTGATCAACGCTATCTTGTTGCCGCGCCAGCCGCAGACAACATGAACAGGCGTTTCCTCGGCAAAACCAACGATGAGGCAACTCTCACCCCGTCCTGTATCTGGATACTGTTCCAAACTAACAAACCGAGGTCAACGCGGTGAACGAACATCTCGCTACGTTTGGCGAGGACGGCATTGAATAAATTCGATGGCTAAAACCGCAGCGCGGACGGGTCTACCCCTGGGACCGTGCGCAGGCGCACCTGGCCGGTGAGGGCGGGGGGCAGCCCCTCGGCCAGCATCTGGGCCTGTCCCCCGGCTAGGGCGCTGGCCACGCTCTCCCCCTGGCCCAGAACGCGATAGAAGCCCGCCGCAAAGGCGATGGCCGCCCGGTCTTCCACAGCCCCGTCCATGCCCAGCGCACAGGGGACAACGCCCAGCAGCGCATCTACCAGATCGTCGGACCAGCAGGCGTTGAGGCAGACGCAGCGGATGCCCGGCGTTGCGGCCAGGAGCGCGGCCAGGGCTTCCGGCGTCAACAGGGCGGGATGGCCGTCCGCGCCCTCTAGGAGCAGCCCTTCCGCAGCGGCGTGGCCGGCAAAGTGGAGTACAGCGGGCCGGGCGCGCAGCAGCGCATCCAGCAGACCCTCGCCGCGCACGGCCCATTCCTGGGCCAGGACCAGCCGCCCGCCCCTGGCGCGCAGACTTTCGGCTACGCGCCGGGCCTCCTCGTCCACCCGCAGCCGCTCGGTGGTCAGAGGGTTGGCGGCCAGGAAGAGGAGGGTGGCCGTTTGGCTCTGGGGTGGCGGGGAGGAGGGGAGCGCGCCGCCGAAATTGTTGATGACTGTAGCAGCGCCCCCACCCTGGGCGTGGGCCGAACCGAAATATTGGTTGCCTGTTGTCTGGTAGACGCTGCCGGATACGCGCATGCCCTGGTTGTCAAAGACAACCGGTCTGGGTTCTTGCCGGGCCAGGGCGTCGATCTCTGTTTCCAATCGGCGCAGATGCTCCTGACCGGTTGCGGGATCGCTCCACCCGACCAGGAGTTGGGCGAAGTTGTCCATGCGGGTCAGCAGCGCGGCGCTGTTGGCCGCCAGCCCTTGCAGGATCAGCCCGTGGAAGGCGCGCCACGCGGTCTCGTCGGCCAGCAGACGGCGTTGAAAGGCCGCGGCGCAGGCGGGGAGCAGCTCCTGCTGCAAAAAGGCCACCTGGCGGGGGTCGTGGCCGTGGAGCAGACCGGCCAGCGCCCCGGCCAGGATGCGCTGGGCTATCTCTGCGTCCGCGCCGCCGGGGGGGAACTCGGTCGCGGCCATCTCCCCGGCAGCAGCGGCTACCAGATCAAAGGCGTCCCCATCCGCCCGGCCATCCACCGTGCGCCGGTACTCGGTCTTGAGGGCCGCTGCCCCGTCGCCGATGGCCCCGGCGTAGGCCCGGCCCAGCGCCTCCTGGGGCGGTGCGGTCAGGCCAGACCAGAGACCGGCGCTCCCTTCGCCCAGCCAGTTGACGCCCACGCCGGCCGCGACCGCGGCGAGGGCAGCCCCGCCCGCGGCCATGCCCATGCCGATGAGGAGGGAGCCGGCCAGAAGTTTGGTGGTGTGGGTGGTCATGGGAAGGCTCCGTAATTCGTAATTCGTAGTGCGTATGCAGTCGTAGCTGCGGTTTCCAATCGCAGAACTTCGTCTTCGAGATCCCACCCTCACAACAGGGGCGCGGATTCGTTGAGCAAGTTTGTCACTACGGTTGCGTAGAAATGACAACGAATGGCGGGATGATGCGAATGGTTGTCGTGGATGGCGGCGTGCTTTGCGCAGAGGATTGCCGATAGACGATGCGCCGCCTTGACGATACCGATTCGTCTCATCCTCCTATTCGTTGTCACCTTTGGCCGCGACAAGTTGATCTTCAAGTTGGGCCAGGCGGGGCGCGTCGGGTTCGAGGATGCGGGCGCCGTCAATGGCGGCGCGGGCCTCGTCCAGACGGCCCAGTTCGATGAGGGTGCCCGCCCGGTTGCGCTGCCACATGGCGAAATCGGGCTGGAGGTCGATGGCCCGCTCATAGGCGGCCAGGGCCGCAGCCTTGTCGCTATCGTCCAGGGCGTTGCCCAGAGTATTGTAGTCCGATGCCACCTGACGGCGCAGGGCGGACCAGTCCAGCAGCGTGGGGGCGTTCGCCTGCAAAACGAGCAGTTCTTCCCCCAATGCGGTGATGGCCTGCCACGCCGCCGGCGTGGGATTCTCCGCATCCGCAGCCTGCTGCGCCTCGGCGTAGGTTTGCAGCAGGGCCAGCAGAGGTTCGCCCACATGCGCAGCCCGGGCCGCCCCCTCTCGGATCTGGCGGAAGCCATCCAGCCGGGAACGCAGCATGGCCCCAATCTCTGTTTCTTCGCCGGCCTCGGCCTGGGCGATGAGCGCCTCTACCGCCTCCATGAAGGCTTCCTCCACCGCTGTGGGCACGGCCTGCCAGAAGGCCATCATCTGTTCGGCGTTTTGGATGTGGACAAAAGCCTGGAGCAGGTCGGTCAGCGTGAGGCGATTCTCGTCCTCATCCGCCCCTTCGCTCAACCAGTCGGGGATCTCACCCAGGCCGGCCTCTGCCCAGAGCGCGGGGAACTGCGCCATCCCAAAGCGGGTGCGCAGGCCCAGCGCCTGGCGCTGGGCCTGCGCACTGTAGATTCCGTGTCCCACTACCTCAAAAAAGCTGTGGGCGGCCATTACAGCCTGGATGGATTGAACCTGACGGCGGCGGCCTTCCTCGCCCTGGGTTTCCGAAAACGCCGCGTACAAGTTCGCCAAATTTCCCTGGGTCATAGCGTAGGCCAGGGGAGCGGTGTCGGGGCGTCTGAAGCGCAGGGCTTCGTCGTAGGCGGCCAGGGCGTCGTAGAGGCGCTGGCGGCGATCTTCCCCCGGCAAGGTCGCCAACTCGCTCAAGATGGTGGCCCGGTGGCCCCAGGCGCGCGCCAGCGTAGATGGCGCTGCGCGGCGTTGGGCGACGGCCAGCGCCCTTTCCGCCCAATCGCCAGCCTGGCGCGCCTGCCCAAATTGCTTCTGCAGGTTGGCGCAGTTGGCGGCAATGTTCAGGGCCAGATCCAGATCGTTTTCCACGGCCCACTCAAAGGCGTGGGCCAGTTGGGGCAGGGCAGGCAACAGTTCGTAATAGCGCCCTGCCTCGTCGGCGGCGGCCATGGCCCGGTCATAAGCGCGGGCGTGGGCCGCGGCAGCCGCTTCTGTTTCACCAGCCTGGCGCAGCAGCGCCCATCCCAGGCTGCGCAGCAGGCCATGTTGCTGCCAATGCTGCCCAGGTTGGCGATCGAGCAGGGCGGCATTGGCAAAGAGGAGCAATGTGCGCCGGGCGCTCTCGGCGTCGCAGCCCCACACAGCGGCGGCGGCGGCGGTGGCAAAAGGCGCCTCCGGCGCAAAGCGGCCCAGCCAACGGAAGCGCCGCCTGGCCTCGTCGTCCAGGGCGCGGACGCTGTAAAGCAGCACGATTTGGACGTTGCGATTTACGTCGTCAACGACTGTCAGATCGCCCAGATCCCCGCTGCGGATGGCGGCCAGCAGCCGTGCAGACGCGGCCTGCCATTCGGCATGGTCTGCGCCCCCCTCCCGCGCCAGCACGCCCAGGGCCACGTCCAGCCCCAGGGCGTGGCGTTCCACGCCGTTCATCAGGGCGAAGGCCCAGGCGTCGGCGCTCTCGGCTGGCGGCTGGCCCTCGGCCCGCTGTGGTCGCCAGCCCAGACGCCGCTCAAAGAGTTCAATGGCCTCGTCCTCGCGCAGTTGGCCTACTTCCACCTTGCCGCCGCCCAGCCCGTGGGCGATCTCCTGAGAGCGGGTGGTGATGATCAGGTGTGCGCCCTGGGGCAGGGCCTCGCGCAGGGGGCGGATGGCGGCCAGCGACCAGACATTGTCCAACACCACCAGCAGGCGCGGATGTTCACCCAGCAGGGCGCGCACTGCCTCCGGTTCAGAGCTGAACTGTTTCTGCACATTTTCGGGCAGGCCAAAGAAGCCGGTGGCGTAGCCGGCCCACTTGCGTAGAACCCCCTGGGCCATATCACCGTGTGTAAAATCGGGGCCAAGTTCCTCCCAGATCACGCCGTCGGGGTAGCGGTCGTCGGCTTCCTGGGCCAACAGATGGGCCAATACCGTCTTGCCCACGCCGGCCATCCCCTGTACGGCCAGAGCCTGCGCCATCTGCCCGGTGACAGCCACACTGCCGCGGCGGGCCAATTCGTCTCGAATCTGCTCCATCTCGCTGTGGCGAGGCACCACATCCCGTTCCAAGCTGGGCAAGGTGGGCCGCAGCCAGCGCCGCGTCACATCCTGCACAAACAAATTGTTGACCACGGTGGCCGCGCCGCCGCCCTCGGCGTGGGCGGAGAAGAAGTGCTGATCGCGGCCAGACTGGTAGAGGTCGCCGGGAATTGGGGACTGGGGACTGGGGATTGGGGAGTGGGGGGCGTGGCCGCGCAGGCGGCGCAGGAGGGCGGCGCGGGTGGAGAGCCGTTGGCGGATCTCGGCAGGGGTGTCGGCGGAATCGAACTCAGCCAATCCGTCGATCAACTCTTGCGCCTCGTAGGGCTGAAGAAGATGTTTTTGCTCGGCAAAGAAAGTCTCGGCAGCAACATCGTCTGGGGCAAAGACGAAGGCCATCACTGCGCGCTGCGTCGGCGGCATTCCCTGCAACTCGTCTACTGCGTTCTGGGCCTGCTGCGCGTTCTGGTGGATCTGGCGGAAACCGTCGAGGCGGGCGCGCAGGTCGGCGGCGGCGGCCTCGTCCATCGCCTCGGCGACCCCGATCATCTGCTCCACCGCCCCCATGAAGGGTTCTTCCATGCCGGCGGGCACGCTGCGCCAGAATTCGCGCATCTCTTCTTCTGTGTCGGCCTGGCTGAATTGGGCGAAGAGGGCCAGCATGGCAACCGGGGCCAGCTCTTCCACATGCTGTTGGGCAAAAGCTTCCAAATCGGCGGCCAGTTGGGGGTCCGCGGCCAGGGCGGCGTGCAGGCTGGCCTCGTTGGTGACGCCAGCGACGGCCAGGCGGGCTTGTAGTTCCTCGGGCAGGGGGGACGGCGACGAAAGATCGGCGGTCATGGGCGCTCCTGGGTCTGGGTGATCTGACGCGGGGCAATGCGGTTGGGGTCTATTATAGCGCAAGAGACGCGATTGGGGGATTGAGCGATTGGGCGATTGTTCAACGACATTGTGGAATCTGCGCTTCAAGCTCCTGAGACATTCCTGAGACACCCCCCTGGTTGAATGAGAGAGCGCCACCGCCCAACACCGCCAGAAGGTTGTCATGTCTCAGGAACCGTCCAAGCCATCCCACAATTCAGCCGACGAAAGCGGGTTCGCGCTGCAACGGGAAGCGTTTGTGGTGCGCGTCTGGCGGTCTGCTGCGGATGGTACATGGCGCTGCCGCCTGATCCATGTGGAGACGGGCCGCCATCTCCCCTGCGATCATCCGGGCGAGGTGGGGGAACGGATCGAGGCGTGGTTGGGTCAGGTGGAACGGGGGAAGGGGTTGCGGTGAGAGGAAGTGAGATTGGGAGATTCAGAGATTGAGAGATTGGGTTGAGGTTCATTATCGATTATTGGAAGGAGATCAGACGATGGGTAAGGTTTTGGTTGCGATTGGGTTGATTGCGATTCTATTATTTGGCGGCTGGCTGGTGGGGGAGGAGACGGTCTTCTCGGCTGGGGCTGCGTCCATGCCGGTGACGGATCGGGAGTTGATCCGCAACGGGGACTTTGCCCTCTTCAGCGGTAGCCTGATCGACGGCTGGCAGACCCGCGGCGGCGCTGTCACCAATGCGCAGATCGAAGCCACTGCGGATCCTCAGGGTGGTCCCGCCGTCAAAATCTTTACCAACGGCGCAGATTACGCGACGGCCTCGGCGATCTATCAGGAGATCCACCTGCCCACGACGGTCAGCGCGGCGGCGCTGAGTTTCAACGTGCGCGTGGTGCAGTCGTTTGACAATGAGCCGCCCCAGGCCGGGGAATTGGTCAACGGCTGGATCGCCATCGTCCCCGTCAGCGGGGACAATCCACCCGACACCAACAACGCCATTGTCGCTGGCGGCGTCTATGCGGAAAATGTGGATGGCCTCACCGGCTGGGAACTCTTTTCCGTAGCGCTGGATCAGAGTGGATTGAGCGCGCTCAACAACGCCCGCGCTGCCAACCAACGCCTCGTCCTCATGTTAGGGACGGTGACCAACGGCTTCCGGCTGAGTCTGCTCGTGGACAACGTCTCGTTGAAGGTGAGCGGCAGCCAGACGGTCCCCACCTTTGGCGGCGAGATCGCCTACGTGGACGGCAAAGCTGTCAAGCGTATCGATCCCAACAACGGCGCAACCCAGACCGTGTGGACGCACCCTGGCGACGAGGCTCAGATCAGCAGTGTGCGCTGGAACCCGACGGCCACAGAACTGGGGTTGATCAGCGATCACGAGCGCTTTTTCTCTGTATTGGAAAGCGACATTTACGGTATCCGCGCCGACGGCAGCGGGCTGCGCCGCATCACCAACGCACCGGGACAGGCGGCCATCGTGGGCGGCGGCTACGCCAAAGGCAGCGTGCGCCTGACCATCTTCAACAACGGCTCGGCGCTGGAGACATTTTCTCCGTTCGTCATCTCGCTGCGCGGCGCGGCGGATCTCCAATCCTTCGCCCTGCCGCCCTACCAGCAGACCAGCCAGATCTTGATCGAAAACGTGGCCGATTTGGGCGGAGATCAGGCAATCATCCTGATCTATAGTTCCCCGGCGTGTGGGGTCAATAAACGGGATGTGGGCGGCTTCGTTGATGTGATCCCCGGCCAGACGGTGGATGTGAATGTGACCTTTAACGCCACCAACTGCGGCGGCTTTGTGGGCGCGGCCAGGGATCTGAGTTGGAAGCGGGATGGGACAGAGATCGGCTACGTGCTGGGCAATGGACCGTACAAGGTGGAATCTGTCGGTCGCGCCACCCCCGGCGAAAGCTGGTTCGGGGGGAGCGGTCTCATCGACACGGTGGCCTGGTCGCCGACCGATGATCGGGTGCTTTACGATCCCATCGGTTCCGGCGGCGGCATCTTTGTGCGGGATGTGAACGGCGGCGGGCCAGAGACTCAGTTGATCAACCGCACTGTGTTGGCCGATCCCACGCGTCCGGCCTGGCTGCCCGACGGCGGCGGCTTTCTCTATCTCTTCGGCGGCGACATCTTCAGCGCAGACGCCCAAGGGCAGAATCGCCAGCAGCTCACCTTCTTTGCCGCCGGCGAAAGGGCCGAGCGGGTCAGCCCTTCGCCCGACGGCCAGTTTGTTGTCTTCGAGCGGCGTCTGAGCAGCGCCTCCACCCTCTGGATTCTGGAGCGGGCCAACCCGGCTAACATGTGGCCGCTGACCGCCGGCAGCAAACCCGACTGGAGCCGGGTCAACCCCAGTGCGCCAGTTGGGCCCATCCACGATGAACGGATCTTCCTGCCCGCAGTGCAGCGCTGACACTGCCAGGCGAAATTCTTTCTTCACGTCATTACACCTGATCCTGTGTCAGAGGAGATTCGCCCATGTCTACGTTTCTCTATCGTAAGCCCACACTCTTCGTCATGGCGCTTCTCTGTTGCGCGTTCTTCGGCGTCTTATCCTGGCAGGGCCTGCCCCTGTACGCCGAAAGCAGCGCGCCCGCCAGTTGGAGCTGGCAGCCCGGCGCGGATCTGAACTCCCCCCGCTACGGCCACACCGCCACCCCTCTGCCCGATGGCCGGGTGGCGGTGATCGGCGGCATCGGGGCACCACAAATTTCCAAATCTGACAGACGGGGCGCTACGGGTCTTCAGACCAGGGAGTGAGACCTTCCTGCCCGTCGTGGCACGGTAAAGGGAGTGCGAGGATCGAAAAAGGGACGGTCCCAAAGTGGGCCGTCCCTTTTGAATTTGGAACGCTTGAACATCGGTGCAGAGTGCCGTGGATGTTCAAAACCCTGGGTTTTCGCGCTGTGATTCTCCCTACGTCTCTTGCCATGTATTGACTATACTGTTCGCGCTAGATATGTAGGTCAGATCGGCAAAGAATAGAAAATTACTGATAGGATCTGCTGATATGTCTTTGGATTCTTCAGGATTGCCTTCTGCCAGATCAAGTAGCGATCCTTGTTGAAGAGACAGAGTGTCCATCGGTCTCTTGACATAATCTCCCATTCGTTGTGTGCCTTTTGTAAGACGATGCAAAATAGTTCTGATGGATTCAGCGCTATTATCCACACCAATCCAATGACGACCCAGCCTATCTGCCACAGCGAGTGTTGTGCCGGAACCAGCGAAGCAATCTAATACAAGGTCTCCTGGATTTGATGAAGCGCGAATAATACGGTCAAGCAAATCTGGGTTTTTTTCAGTCGGATATCCAGTGATAAATGTATTCTGATTGCGTGTGTCACGAAAATCATACCAGATATCTTGTACCGGTACTCCTGCGCTTTCATCTAAGTAGATTTTTCGTCGTGGATTCCCTGTTGGCGACCAATAGATCTCACCACGTGCATCCATTTCGTCTAAAGTCTTCGGGGTATACTGCCAGTGCTTCCCAGGCGGAGGTTCCATTCCACGCCAGGGTTGACCTGTTTCACCGTTGCGAATGCCTGGCGCGTGAACGGGTACTTTCTTATATCTACGCCCTGTTCCTTCTTCAATAGCTGGATACTCTTTCCTTGCGCGCTCGACAGTCCAACTCTCTACAGGCCTATTCCATATATAGGTATCAGATTTTGTATAGAAGAGAATGTAATCTGAAATATTCCCGTACGTTTTCCGCGTATAATTCTTGTGGCTACATTTACGCCGTGTGATCCAATTTCGAAAATTCTGGGGACCAAAGACCTCATCCATGATAACCTTTATATAGAAGGCCATATTATCGTCTAGGTGAACATAGATGGATCCATCCTCTGCAAGCAATTCTCTCAATAATATCAGCCGTTTGCGTACAAATTCGATATAGTGTGAACCGATGAGTAGATCTTGATATGCATTGATATGCGAACGTGATTGGAAAACGCTATTTGTCGCAAAGGGCGGATCGATGTAGATAAGCTTGACCTTTCCTTTAATCGAACTATTGCCAAAGAACGCAGCCAGAAAAGACAGATTGTCTCCGTAACAGAGCCAATTCTGAGGGTCTTTGCCAATGGACCGGATTTTCTGCAGGTTGGCAGGAAGGGTCGATAATACCTGCTCTTCTGACATTTTCCCTTCATATTCGAGGGAAAAATTCAGGTCAGATGACGGTGTTTGAGAATGGTTTGATGGTTCGTTCCATTGTGCTTTAGGTACGCCTGTTGCCATTTTCTAATTCTCCTCTAGCAACCACGTTTCGGTAATACGTTCGGAAACCATACGAAGTGTGATTACCATAATTCGACCATTCCCTTCGTCTTCCAAACGAGCATAGTCATTCCACATAGAACCGAGCAGTAGGCCAGGCCCATCATTGAGGAAGATGACTTTTGTGGGAAGTCCGTGTAGGGTAGCGTATGAGAGGATCTCCTTCGCACAGTCTCGATAGCCGCCAGTTCGATCATCTTCTTGTGCGCCACCTCTATCAGAATCGTAACGAGCAAGCCCAATTGCCAGTACATTCACCTTATTCTTGTCGAAGATCACAAAATCTACGGGGCGTCCAGGATTGGGGTACTCTTCAAAGATAGTACCGAGAAGAGTATCTCGTCCTGCTCGCTCTGGACCGATGATCGGATAGTCTGGAAATCGTGATCGAAACAACTCAAAGAAGCGCTCTGTGAGATCATATCCCTTTTTGCCCCGGTCTTTATACTCCCACAGTAAAGCACAGAGTGGTTCATCAGGGATGGGCCTGCTTGAGAAGGCCTCTTGTACCTCATGAATGGGCCTAAACTTATCTCGATAGCTGATACATATTTGTGCCGCCTGATTTTTTCGCCGGAGCATTTCAACGGGCGTACTGGGGCTTACATATCGCTTGAACACACGAGCCAGTTGTACTCTCATCCAACTTTCCCTGACTTCAGAAATTTGCATGAACAACCGCTCTGAAGATTCAGATGTTCTAACCAATTGACCGAACATCTGTAACACGGGTGCGTATAGAAGACAAGCATCAACGAGAATATCCGGGTAGTAGTCCCCAGTAGCCAGGGTAATCCAATGATGGGCATCTTTTTTGTAGTCAGCAAATCTTACTCTTGGTTCCAATGACTTCATTTATACTCCCCTATACTATCTTATCCTCTGCTCTTATCTTCCACTTGATCCACTATTAAGGCGGATAGAGGATGACCATGAATAGCCGTGCCCATTATAGCACGAATTGAACTGAGAAGAGTTTGCGCCCTAAGACCCTGCTCTTGAACCGGACATTGGCGAAGCACTACGCACTACAGTTTTCCAGATCTGCCACAGCGGGCGCTACGGTCTCTTCGTGTCTACGAAGGAGATCTTCCTGCCGTTGGTGACGCGATAGCGCCAGGGATCGTCTTGATCGAGAGGGGATTGCCGAACACTGATTCCACGGCTGCTAAGTGGGGACGGACAGCAATCCACCTCAGCGCGGACCGCGCCCCAGCAACAGAGTCGTTATCACGCCAGAATGATTTGGGTGTAT
>JAHBVG010000150.1 GCA_019637695.1 Caldilineaceae bacterium
TGGATCGACAAAGGTGAAGCGCAATTTACCAGCTGGCACAGTTGCTAATAAACGCAGAAGGGAAGATTGAAGTGATTGAATGGCTAGCAGGCGACTACCGCCATCGATTAAATAGAGCAGCCCTTGATCGCCCGGAAAAGGAAGTAGCAGAGTTAAGGATTCCTGCGCGCTTTCTGGCCGTATTTCCCCTAATCGTACAACTCCCATTGGTGTATCTACCGGCTTCCAACTCTGCCAGTCTTTGACCCACCATGAGGAGCCCACGGGTTGTGTCTCAGCGATAAGATTACTTATCTCTTGCTTGTATTCAGTAATAGCTGATTGCAACTTCTTTTGTGCCTTTTTCTCTTCTAATTGCGCTTGCTTTTCGGCAGTTAGAATATTCTGCTTATAATCATTGAACGCAACATCCTCTGCTGTTCTTTGAGATCTCATATTTGATTCAAAACCCATAAACCCACCGAGAAATGCTCCTATCAAGCTGAAAGCAGGTAGTACATCAAATACGACAGTGTCAAGCACAAAACCTATCGCACCGCCAACAATAAATCCTATAAACATAAGTAGATTACGATTTTCTCCAATTTTATAAGCTCTTTGGGTTGCAACTTCTCTTGCTGTTGCTGCCGCTTCTTTGCTGTGGTGTAATCCTTCGACAATAGCTGTCATCCTCTTGGAGGAACGCTCTTGTGCCGTGGCAAGATGTTGTATTAAATGTTCTATACGTTGGGATCGCTTGCGAAATAGCAGATCATGCAGATCTTGAGACATAGTACCCCTCTTCTTTAAATTGAAGTTGAAGACTCATGCAAACGGCGCACATAGAAGCGTACACATCTACGAAGGCTTACGAACCTTTCAACACGCCACGGGCAAAGCGGCGCACGACCTGGGCAGTCTTATATGCATCGCGTGCATCCTCTGGCGTGGGTTCTTCTCCTGGATAGCGAACACGTACAGCGTAATCGGAGAGCGTGTTGAGCGGCTTGGCGTCCACGGCTACCAGAATCCCTATCTGTTCACAGAGACTATTCAATAACAGCAGATCGTGGGTTTTGGGAAATTCGGCACCGCCGGATACCAGGAGCGCCTTCAGATATTTCTCGGCACACTGTTGGGCATGAAAGCAGGCGCTGTAGGTCAGGGGCCTCTTACGTCGCAGCGCCGAACGGGCCATCAAATAATCTTCTTCAGCGATTGCCACCCAGGAGGCAGGATCATTGACGTCGCTCATATAACACTTTGCCTCTGGTGATGATCTCCCTGATGAAAAAATCGCCTTGCGCTAACGCATCCTCGATCTCATCGGGCGTCCTGACGAGGATGTCTACAGGGAATAGACGCGGAATCAACAGACGCGAGACAGACCAGGAGCGTTCTGTCCCTGGCGCATCGGTCTGCCAGATCACCAGCAGATCTACATCGCTGTCCGGCGTGGGTTCACCGTAAGCATAGGAGCCGAACAGGATGATGGCCTCGGGTTGGAGTTCCTGGGCGATCCGCGCCACCGCCTGGGGCAGCGTGGCGGAGACCCGTTGCGCGCAGCCACGAGGCACAACTGGGGCGATGCGCACATCGACTGAGTTCTGCGCTCGGTTACGCTGGCAGACGGTGCGCCAACTGTCGATTGGACGTTTAATGCGTTCCAATGCAGGCATAGCACGCTTCCATTTCTACTCTCGGAATAGCTGCTGTATCGCACACTACCTGCCTCATGTGGCAGCGGGCTTTTTCTGTTGTAACGCCCAGGCAATATCATCTCGGTGGAACTGCTCCATCAAGGCGAGGCGATAGCGGCGTACGAACTCAGCCAGGGCGAGATGGACGATTTCGTTCTCGTTAGCGAACCAACCTTCTTCGACCAGGGCATTGACCTCCACAGCCCGCTTGTCTGGAAGTTCGATTTGTATGCTCTTCATTTCAGCCACTCCTTATTTTAAGACCTAATGACCCCATTTAATCCTCGTATTACCTTGTGTGGTGCATTGTATCATAGCCATGTCGGACATACTGGGTATCTTTGCACACTACTTCACGCTGCGCTGAGCGGCTTGCAAAGCCGCGGCTAACGCAGTGGCTTTGGCCGCCATGCGCCCATGTTCCTGTTGCAGCGGGGCGTAGTGGTGTTGGGCAAATTCTCGCTGTACGCCATCGCGCCAGTACTCTGCGGCTGCCTCCCAGCGGGTGTGCAGTCGGCGGGCGGCTTCGTCAAAGGTAGAGAGATGGGTCTGGGTGTTGCTCATGGCGAAAGCTCCTGGTGATGGCAAGTTATCCCCTGCGTTCGGGACCGCCGAAGTTGCCCTCCCGGTACTCGGGTGGATAGTAATGAGGGCCGGGATCAGGGTCAGGCGCCATGCTGGGCAGAGATGGGTCGATAGGTGGTGGATTCTGAAGCAGCGTGGTGAGGTCAGCGCCTTCGGGCAATTGTTCCCAGGCAGCGCTGCCGCCGCGCCGATAGTGGATGTCCACTGCGCCGGTTTCCGTTGTTATCACCACAGCCACTGTGGGTACATTCTCAGGGCCAAGCTCCTCGACCAGGGCAGCGATGGCGGTATTGTTGGGCGAGTACTGAGCCGAGGTTGGGTCGGCCATCGCTGCCGCACGCGCTGCGATCCATTGAGGCGAAGCCTGCTCTCCATCCTGAGTTTGTCCTAAGTGGAGTTCTCCCGCTCGATTGACTTTACATTCGACAATGATTAAAGGAAGACCCGGCGCAGAGAAAATGCGGTCGAAACCATGTTTGGGCTGATCGAAGGGCAACGCCTGCCAACTCAGATCCTCGTTCAGCAACTTTGCTGCTAGTGTCTCTCCCGTATCGCCGAGGTTGCTCTGGAGATGTCCAGCCATCTTTTTGATGACCGCCACGGCAAGACTGGTCAGCCCCACTGCGCCGGCGACAATGCCGAAGGTAAACATTCCCGCCAAGGCATCGGTCGGCGCGGTGACGCTGTAGCCGCCCGGCGTAGCGCCAGCTAGAGAGGTAGCCGCATAGGCGCGCAGGCTGGCGGCACGGCGATCCAGAAAAACCTGGCTTTGCACCCCTTCACGCCCCAGATAGTTTTGAAAGTGCTGGCGTTGACGGCGGAACTCCTCGTAGGCCTGCTCAACGGCGCGTCTGGCTTCCTCGGTTTTGCGTAATTCGGCTTCCACCTCACGCAACTGGTATACACCCTGGCTGACGGCAGCGCGCAGGCCAGAGCAATCAGGGCGCGAGACATTGCCCCTTGAATCGCGGTAGACGGTCGCCTCACACTGGGCCAGGGCGGCCTGCGCTGCCTGAACAGATCTACGCCGCTCCTCTACCTGGCGCTGCCAGTAGCGACGACGTTCCCCTAGCCATTCCAATGTGCGTTCCGCTTCGCGCGCCAACGCGTCCAGAGGCGGGATCACCTCCTGGGCATAGCGCGCCAGAGCCTGTTTCAGATCAAGTAGAATATCGATAGAGCGAACGTTGACAGACATAAGCGCACAAATCTTAACGTTGGTTCAAAAACTCACGCAGTCGCTGGGCTTTGCGCTGCAGAAACGGGATCTGCTGGTCAGCACTGCGAATAAACTGCTGAAGTACCCGCATGGTCTGTTCATACTCCTGGGCGAATTTCGCATGTTCCTGATCGCGCCAGGTATCGCCCAGACGGTTGAACTGTCCGTTGAGGCTGGCGGTTGTGTCCCGCAGTTGCGTGTTGAATTGCTTGAGCTGCTGGGCAAAGCGTTCGAGATCTTCAGGGCTGGCATATACCTGTGGTGACATAGGGTCTGTAGACTCCTGTTCAGTGCAAAGAGGGAAGGGACTATAGCCAAGATGAATTCCAATGCCAAATTCATCAAACCCCATAGAGGGGATCTGATATCATAAGAGTTTTGATGGAAGCTTATCTACGAAAGTCCAAAACTACGATGCAAAGCTGGCTATCCAACTGTGTCGAGGGAACACAGCGGGCGAATGGCCGGATGACTACTGGGATTGGCAGCGAGGTAGAGAACGAAGTCCAGTAGCTGGCGCTCATGCTGTGAAGCTTCTGCGAATTGAGAGAAGCTCTTCACTTTATGATGCTGGCGCTTAGTATACCGTCTATCCTTCCATCAGGACAAGTCCTCGATTATGCATTCTGCCGGAGTGACCCAAGCTCAGCCTCGACTACCGCTTGCTGACGCTGTCAACATAGTTCAGGACTTGACATCCTCGTCCGTCGTCTGCCGTCTGCGGTCGGTCGTCATCGATCCGTCCTCCGCAGCAGATCCGCCACACCGAGGAGTTCGCGCCCACCAAGAAGAAGATAGAGGGCGAGGAAGGTTGCGCCGCCGCCGCCGATGCCGAGTACAAGGAAGAGCAGCGTGGGCAGGGATAGTTGATGCAAGGCGAAGATCACGCCGCCCATCCCGACACAGGCGAGCAGCAACCGGCGCAGGGTAGAGGTCAACACGGTGTCGTCCAACCCATTCCCAACCCAGCGGCTGATGAGATAGAGCGTCAGCGCCAGCGTCAACGAGGCAAGCGACGCCGCCCAGGCCAGTCCAAAGATCCCGAACGACCCCACCAATAAGAAGCTAAGCGTGACGTTGAGGACCATCCACCCCAGGTTGAGCCACATGGGCGTAATCGTGTTGTGGCGGGCGTAGAAGACGAGCGACAGAATATCCTGCGAGGCGTCGCCGATCAAGCGCAGCGAAAGGATCGCCATCAGCGCGTAAACCAATGCCGTCGATCCTTCGTCGAAAGCGCCGCGTTGAAATAGGAAAGCCACCGCCGGTTGTCCCAACGCCAGCAACCCCACCGCCGAGGGCAGGATCAACAGCCAGGTTGCGCGCAATCCCTGGGTGACGGTCTCTTTCAGGCGGGCATCACTGCCGCTGTTGTATTGCTCTGCCAGGGTGGGGAAGATGACATTGGAGATCGCCGTCCCGAAGAGCGATTTGGGCATGGCGACCATGGCCAGATAGGCGTAAAAGTAGGCCGAGATGCTGCCCGTGGGCAATTGCGAGGCCAGGCGGATGAAGACGAGATCGGTCGCCTGGAAGACGCCCAGCGTGATCACCCGCGGCCACATGAGCCGCGCCAGTTCCCAGACGCCGCGCAGACGCAGGGCCAGCCGCAGCCGAAAACCGATGCGGTGCCGGATCAACGCCGGGATCTGCACGGCCACCAGCAGCGCCGCGCCGATCACCGTTCCCCAAGCCGCGCCGTAGATCCCCCAAAAGGGGGCGAGCAGCACGATCCCAATGATCTGCCCCATATCGATGGCAACCGTAGCCCACGCCGGAGCCAGGAAATGTTGGTGCGCGTGGAGCAGGCTGGTGAAGACGCTGCCCACGCTGATCAATATGCTGGAGAAGAGGATGATCTGCATGAGATCCGCGGTGAGCGCCTGTTGCGCCGGATCAAAATTCGGCAGGAGCAGCACACGGATCAGCCAGGGCGCGGCCAACGCCGCCAACGTGCAGATGCTACCAACTACGATCAGCGTCAGCGTCAGCACAGTATTGGATAGCTCTTGGGCGTGATCGCTCTCACGGCGTGAAAGATAGGCCGAATAGACCGGGATCAGCGCGGCGGCCAGCGCGCCGCCGGTCAACATGGCGAGGAAGAGTTCGGGCAATTGATTGGCGGCGGCGTAGGCGTCGGCGTCGGGACCGGTGCCGAAGATCGAGGTCATCAGCAGCAGTTTGCCGAACCCCGTTACTTTGTTAAGTCCAAAGATGACGATGACAAAGAGCGACGAGCGCACCAAATGCCGGGTACGGGTCATGATTGTGCAATCTGGGGGATTGGGTTCAATGGATGTTGCTCCAGCGCTCCCCAGCGCGGAGGACGCGCACAGGCTGCTCGAGCCGCTCTGCCTCGGCCACGAATTCGTCAGGAGCGACGGTGTTGAAGGCGAACATCTCGTAATGGCAGGGGATGACGATCCGCGCGCCGATCTCCTTGCCCAGCCGCGCCGCTTCGACGCCGTTCAGATTGCCCGCCACGCCACGCTCCGGTTTGCTGCCGTTGATGGGCAGGATCGCCACGTCGATCTTGAACTGTTGCAGCCGCGCCGCCAGCCCATCATAAAGGATGGTATCGCCGCTGTGGTAGATCGCGAATCGGTCACCGAACTCGACAACGTAACCCAAGAATTTGTGCCGCCCGTCGGCGTCTTTTTCCAACGTCTCGTGGGCGGCGGCGATGCCTGTGAAGCGGAAATCAGCGCAGAAGACGCTTTCGCCGTTATCGAGGCCGATGGGCAGTTGGCGATGGATGCCCAGCCGATCCGCCACAAAGTCGCGGTTGGCTTCGGGGATGACTAGCCGCATGGCCGGGTTGGCAAACCAGAGCGCGCGCAGCGTGATTCCATCCAGGTGATCGGTGTGGTTGTGGCTGGAGGTCGCCACGTCGATGAAGTTGAGCCGATAGGGATCGATGACGCGCTCGGTCAACCGGGTGTGCGGACGCCGTGGATCGTCTTTGTACTTTTCGGTCAGCGAGTCGGACAAGTATGGGTCGAGGATCAAACAGCGCTCATGCCACTTGAGCAAAAATCCGCTCTGCCCTAACCACCAGATGTGGAAGGTATCCTCAGCGGCGCGGGCGCGCGCCACATCGTCCAAAAATGCATCATCTTTGAGGATGGGTTTGATCACAGTGTGTCGCTTTCTTGAGGAGACCGCAGACGGCAGACGATGCGACTGCAACCTGCAACCTGCACCACTTTTGCTCTTTGCCTTTTGCCTCTTATTCTTCTGTCACCCGCTGCGAGATCTCGCCGGTTTCGCGGTTCTTGAGGATCAGCTTCACCTTGCCGTCGGGCATGCGCTCGCGTTTGATGACGAGGAGGCCGTCGATCTCGCTCTGTCCGCCGCCGATGCGCGGAGCGTTCTCCTCGCCGCGCCAGACCGCCAACTCGACCGGTTCCCATTGGCGAGATTGGGCGGATCGGTAGCAGGCGTCGATAATGGCGTTGACCACGTAGCCATCGTAGAAGCTCTCCATGGGCGCGGAGTCGCTTTCGAGCGCGTTGAACATATCGGTGAACATGTCCACATAGCCCAACTCGCTCACCTCATCGCCCACCGGGAAGAGCCAACCGCTTTCGGATTCGGCCTTCTCGGCCACGTATCCTGTCCCTGCGCCGCTGGTATACATTTCAAAGCCGGTGCGCAAAAAGTGGTTGAGCCAGAGCGTGCCTTCGGTCCCTGCCACTTCATCGCGCAGATCCATACCGCCGCGGAAAGTCCAACTCACCTCGAACTGGCCGATGGCCCCATTTTGGAAGCGGATCAGCGCGATGCCGTTGTCCTCGGCCTCAATGGGGTGGACCAGCGTATCGGCCCAGCACATCACCTCCACCGGACGGATCTCCTTGCCGATGAAGTTGCGGATGATCTCGATACAGTGGCAGCCGAGATCGACAATGGCGCCGCCGCCGGCCTGCTCCAGATCCCAGAACCAGTCGCTGTGCGGCCCAGGATGGGTCTCGCGTGAGCGCGCCCAGGTGATCTGCCCCAGCGCGCCGCTCTTGACCGACTTCAGCGCTTTGAGCGTTTTGGGCGTGTAGCAAAGATCTTCTAGATAGCCGGCGAAGACGCCCGCTTCCTCAACAATGTCGAGCATCCGTTTGGCCTCGTCGGCGGTGCGGCCCAGCGGTTTGGTGCAGAGGATCGCCTTCCCCGCCGCCGCGGCCAGCCGCACACATTCCTCATGCAGATGATTGGGCAGGCCGATCACCACAACATCGCATTCGGAATCTTCAATCGCCTCGGCCAGGTTTGTCGTCCATTTGGGGATGCCCCACTCCTGGGCGAAGGCGCGCGCCCGATCCTCGCTGCGCGAGTAGACCGTGTGGACGCTATCGCGGCTGCGCTGGCCGTGCAGGGTCATGGTGTAAAACATGCCGATCAGACCGGTGCCAAGCATGGCAATCTTGTGTGACTTTGCCATTAGAATCTCCTCATTCTAAGCTGGATAGTGGTTGGTTTGGGGCGCCGTGCGGCGGTCCTATCTAGCTTCATCCTAACACAAAGCAAGGGGTAGAACAACGCTGCGCGCCCCCATGGGTGTAGTTCAAATCGGGGGGCGAGAAAGCTCTGTGGGGTCACGTATCGGCGGCGGTCGGGTCACGGACCCAACCGGAGCGTCCCCAACCTGCAATGCTCTACGCCGGTCCGTGACCGGCGGCGGTCGGGTCACGAACCCAGCCGGAGCGTCCCCAGAGCATCCTTGTATTTAACAAAAGCGGATCAGCCTCTATATCGATAGAAGCGACATTGGGGAAGGCAATCATCCTTCCGATAACTGCGGCAATGTGGGTATAATGGAGACACGTTCTTTTTGTCTATATGGTTGGGAGTAAGGCTTTTGAAGAAGCAATTAGTTGTTGCCCTGGGATTGGTTGGGCTGTTGGTGATGCTCGTTGTGGGTCCTCTCTATGCGGAAAGCCCGGAGACTGTCTATACCGAACTGCCTGATGTAGCAAATTGCGAGGCAGGAGTCCTGGCCGAGGCGGAGAAGGAAGCGGTGCTGGCGATAGTCAACCGTATCCGCGACCTGCACAATTTGGATCCTGTCATCTACGCCGAGGAATATGATCGAGAGGTAGCTGAATCCAGCCTGATCATCGCAGCGAACAACGAGATCACTCACTATCCTCCCCCAGATTCTGCCTGCTACAGCGAGGAGGGCGCACGCGGCGCTGCCACCAGCAACCTTGCCTGGAGCTACCCCACCGATGGATTGGTGCGTCCGCTGCTGGCTCCTTCCGCCACCGATGTGCGCAACTGGCTGATCGATCCTGATGTGCCGGATCTGGGCCATCGTCGCTGGTTGTTGAATCCGTTCCTGCGCGCGATTGCCTACGGCCGCGTGGATGCTCCGCCTGTGGATGGCGCGGCGGATCAATATGCTCACGGCGCCGCGCTCAAGGTGAGCAACGGCGACATTGCGCGTCCACCGGCCAACGCGCCGGACTTCGTCGCCTATCCTTATGGCGAATACCCCTTGGATCTCTTCCAATTTGGCTGGTATTGGTCGTTTTCGGTGGTGGCTGATGCAACCGATTATTGGGCAAATGAAGAGGTAGACTTTAGCGGGGCAAGTGTGCGCGTACGCGGAATTGCCGGGGATCTGCGCGTCCATAGCCTTTCGACGCAGGATTCGGCGGTTGGTCTGCCCAACCTTCTCCAATGGCAGGTGGACAGCGTCGAGATGGGGCGCAGCTATCAGGTCATCATCGACGGTGTACGCATCAAGGAGCAAAGGCGTCGTTTTACCTACGCCGTCAGGCTGGTCAAGCCCGATTGGGATGATCTCGCCATTCCTGTCCATACCATCGAACGTTTTGACGAAGTATTTGAGATCCGCGCCGGGCAGGAATTCGCACTCTATGCGCCGCCGCCGACCGAGATCCCCAGGCAGTATACCATCAGCCGTCGCCAGATGATTGTGCAGATCGCCGAACACTCGCCCTATGTCAAGATTTTCTGGGTGCAGGGGACCATTGGCGATGAGGTCATGTTGCCCTTTGACGACCAAGGGGTAACGTTGCGGATTGTGGAAACGTCCGATGGCGTGCGCAACCCGCTCTTGGCGCTGCGCCGGGAGCTGCAAATGCCCGTTTACAACATGGCGAGGACGGACACAACTTTCAGGGCAACGCAGGGTACACGGTTTGCTGTTTACGTGTCGCCGACTCTAGCCGAGCGCGGCATTCAACGCGTCGAATGGACCCAATCCCGGCGTAGCCAGTTCAACGTGGAATTCTACAGCGCTCGCGTTCTGCTCGTTGAAATTGTCTCTGGCGCCCCTGGCGACACCGCTACTGTTCAACTGGGACCCGACCACTCGTTCATCGTGCAGGTGCGTGGAAATCCTTAGTACACAGCGATCAAACAGTCCCCATCAAAAAGTCCTGTGGAGCTTTCTCCACAGGACTTTTTGGTGCGGTGAACTGCGCAGCGATGAAAATCGCTCAATTCTAGCAGTCTGTCGGAGAGAGAGCAGTTTTACCGAATTTT
>JAHBVG010000151.1 GCA_019637695.1 Caldilineaceae bacterium
TAAGGAATAGCGATGAAATTGGAGACTGGCGATTAGCCCTCCTGATTTTTAGCTTGATGGTGGATTCTGTTGCTTGTGTTCGGAGAGGCGCTGATCCAGCCAGGCCGCCATTTCGGCCCGCAGCGGTGGATCGGGGACCGGGTGGCTGTAGTCCAGCCGCCAACTGTAGCCAGCGCGACTATAGACCGCATGGATGGCAGCATTCAGCTCGAGCGGAGCGTCAGGGTCGGGGTCGAGCAGGGGAACAGGGATCACTGGCAGCGGTTGGTTGAGATAGGCCGGCCAGATCTCGGAGAGTCTGCGCGGATCGCCCGGATGATGGCGGTTGACCAGCAACACGTAGTCGCCGGGCAGCGACGGACTCACCACCTCGGTAGCAGGGGGATAGCCCCCGCGCAGCAGATCGATCTCTACCAAATGGACGCTTGTGCGCAGGAGTCGCGATCGCTTCTGCCGGTACTCCTCGCGGCCCTCGCCATGTTTGTTGTAGGGGGAGAGGATCTCAATTGCCGTCACCAACTCGTCGGTCTCGGTCAGGTAGACATTGACCGTGCGCAGGCGGGTCTCGTCGGCGATGGCGAAGCGTTCCACCGGCGCCGACGCAATCGCAATATCGGCCACCGTCACTCCGGCGGCTCTCTCTCGGCTGGGTTGTTCCACCACCCCCACATCGGGGATCACCCGTCGTGGGCGCGCAATGCTCACATCCTCCAGCACCGTGCGCACCTCCACATCGGCGTAATACTTTGGACCGATATTTGTATTCAAACGATCTGCAATTTCGGTCGCCAGACGGTTGTGAAACCCTGGCCAGATGTTTCTATCTTCTAAATAATGGTCCATGCCCGGAAACGGCGACGCCATCCCCACCCTCCTTCATTCAACAATACAACCGTACCGATGTTCGTAGTCTACCCGATTTGGGGGTTCGTGTACAGGGTCGCCGGAGTCTTTTCATGACGGCTGTATGCTATGCCTTCGTGGCAGATCAAGGATTTTGAATCTGGCGTATGCGTTTTTTTCGCATTTCGATGAGAGCATCCAGAGAAATGTTATTGCCAAAACGCTGTCGCAGTTGCTCAATGCGCTTAGGATCAGCAAGTTTGGATGTCATCTCAGCCTTTTTGGCCTCCAATTCGTTTCTCTGCTCTTTCAACTCAAGATAACGTTTAGGTGTTTTAGAAACGGACATCGTAAAGAGGATGGATATGCCTAGGAGAATTACAGCCACGCCCACAAGGATCACCAACAGCATCCACTCTGGGAGTAGATTGAACATGGTGGCGAGTAGCCCGACAAACAAGGACGCTGCCCCTGTATAGATTGATCTCGTGGAAAACTTATCAAAAGGCATCGTCACTTGCTGGTAAATCTTTTCTTGTTCTCCCCATTCTTCTTCCGTTTGCTGGAGTGTCTGTGTAATCTCAGCGAGTTCCTTTTGAGCCTGCATTTCGGAGATCAACTCATCCAACGCAGGAATTTCCTTTGCCTCCTCAAGGAGGGAAATTCTTTGTAGGTCCTCTCTGCTCTTCTCCTCATCGCCAAGGATAAGATACGCCTCGCTTCTTAGTTTGTAAGCTTCCTGTTCCTGAGGGGCTAGCTTGATAGCACGCGAAAAGTCAGCAATGGCTTTCTCGTGATCGAGACGATCAACATATACACGTCCACGGATCAGATAACAGTTGGCTTCTCCAGGGGCAAGCTCTACTAACCGATTCAGGTAAGTTAAGGCTTGATCAAGATCACCAATTTTTTGGAGACATACGGCCAGATATAGATGGGAACCTGGATCATTAGGGGCGATTTGGGTACATTTCTTGAAGTCTGTTATTGCAGGTCCCCATTGCTGAGAATTGAAGTAACACATGCCGCGCAGGTACAGAGTTCTTGCCTCTGCGGACTCACCATCGCTAGAAGTTCTCTTCCAGTCAGGAATTTTGTGGGTATCTGCAATATCGATAACCGCAGTAAACTCAGTTATCGCTTTGGTATACTCTTTTATTTCGGAATAGACCTGGGCTTTTAGTAAATGGGCTGCCAGTTTGGATTCCACTGTATCCAATTTCAGCAATTCATCTGCTTGTGTGATTGCGCTCTTGAAATCGCCTTTTTCAAAATAGCCCATTACTTTGGCGACTGCATTGTCAAATTGCTGTTGCTTTCCAGATCGGTGTGCCGCTATAGCCAGCCCAGCCAGTGTTCCTAGCGCGCTGCCTACCTCATAGGATGTGACTCCTCGGCGCACTACTGTTTGAGGATTCCCCCATAGATCAGTCTCTTCTTTCACAACGTACTTAGGACTCATGGTCGATCTCCTTTATGTCAAAGATTTGAGTGAAGAGGATTATTCAGTTGTTGTCGGAAAGTAGATGCACTTCAGGGGAAGGTGCAACTCATCAATAAACAAACCGAGAGACGATATTTGAAGCAATGCGGTCGAAGGTGGCGGCAATGAAGGCGTTGATTCTTCTTAAAAAGGAGTATAATCGAAGTGTAGTTGGCTGGCAATCTTCAGTAGAATGTGAAAGATCTCAGTATCAGTTCAGCTATAGGTGGGGAGGACCGTCAACGCGTTAGCTATTCCTCCGTAGTAGTCGCGCTCAAACGCTAGGACGGTAACGGTTGGGTGGGGAGGACCGTCAACGCGTTAGCTATTCCTCCCCTGCTGGCAGGGAGGTTAGGAGGGGGTTCTGCTTCCCTGCTGGCGGGCGCTGCCCTGAGCCTGCGTCGTCCTGAGCTTGTCGAAGGGTAGGTTAGAAATCTGCCAGAATCGCTTCAATTTGTTGGCGTAACTGAGGAAGATCGTCTGTCACCGTACTCCAAACGATGGACCAATCTACACTGAAGTAAGCATGAACAGCAATATTGCGAAAGCCAACAATGTCCTGCCATTCGACGGAAGCGTAGCGCTGTTTCGTCTCTGCTGAAAGCCGTGCGGCAGCTTCGCCAATTACAATCAGCTTCTGCAACACCGCAGCCTGGCGCAATTCATCCACCAGAAAATGGTCCTCGTCGCTGATATCGACCAGAAAGCGCTGGATTGCATCCGTTGCGTCGATAATATCCGTCAGGTAGAGTCGATCAGGACGCATGATAGAGGGTTTTGGCAGATTTGAGGACTTCATCACGGATCAAAGGTTTCAGCCCACGGATGGGTACCAGATCAATAGGTTTTCCCAATACAGATGCCAGTTGGCGTTGCATACGACCCAGCGCCATAAAACCAATGCGCGCATTGGGATCAAACTCCACCAAAAGATCAATATCGCTCTCCTGCCTGAATCTGTCGTTTGTGGCAGATCCAAAGAGCAAAAGCCGATGTATGCCATTGGCGCGGCAGAACGTCTCTAATTCTTGAATCGATAACGATAGCTTGAAATTATCAACCACCGGCTGGCTCATCATGCTCTCCCATCTAGAAACTCAGTCGTTCACGATATTATACCAAAGCAGGCTCTTTCCGCACCTGACAATAGACGGGAGAGCAGCGCTTCTCGCGTTGACCCGCATCTGGGGGTACTCCCTCCGCGCTGAACAATGATATTGACCACCCCCGATCCCCGATCCCCAGAGTGGTCAATGCCTGGCTGCGGTGGCGGTGGCGGCGGATGGGCAGACGATTGTGGCGGGGGATATGGGGGGCAATGTCTATGTGACAATCGTTGTCGGCGAGCGGGGCCACGCGAAAAAGCCGCACGTAGGCGTACTCTTCCTCACCACTTTTGCCTTTTGCACTTTGCCTTTTGCCTTCCTTTCCCCGATCCCTCACTCCCGATAATGACACCCCATACTCTGCTTGTTCTGCCAGGCGGCGTTGGCGACGATGATCGCCGTGCGCACGGCGTTGCGCAGACCGATCAACTCATCGGTGAGGCGGTGACTGCGGTAGAACTCCTCGATCTCGCTCTCCAGCGCGCGCAGATCGCGCAGCGCCCGCTCCAGCCGCGGCGTCGTGCGCACCAGCCCCACATAATTCCACAGGATGTGCTTCACCGTGGACATATCCTGGCTGATCAGGGCCGGGTCGGCGGGGATGTCGCCCGCTGGCTGCCACGCCGGGATCAGATCGGCGTCGTAGAGCGTCAGCCCGTCCAACTGGCGGCGGATCTGCGCGGCGGCGCGGCGCCCCCACACCAACCCTTCGAGCAGCGAGGTACTCGCCAGCCGGTTGGCCCCGTGCAGACCAGTACAGGCCACCTCGCCCACGGCGTAGAGATTTTGCATCGTCGTCAGCCCCCACTCGTCCACCCAAATGCCCCCGCACGAATAGTGCGCGGCGGGGACCACAGGGACCAGATCCTCGGTGATGTCCACGCCGAACTCCAGCGCCTTCGCGTGGATGGTGGGAAAGTGCGAAAGGATCTCGGCGCGGGGGATGGTCGAACGCAGATCGAGATAGACGTTGGTCACATCGCGGGCCAGCATCTCGCGGTGGATCGAACGCGCCACCACATCGCGCGGGGCCAGATCCTTCCATTCGGGGTCGTGATTTTGCATGAACGGCTCCCCGTCGGCATGGACGAGTCGCGCGCCCGCCCCGCGCACCGCCTCCGAAACGAGGAAGCGCGCCGCGCCGCCCCGATAAAAGGCCGTGGGGTGGAACTGGACAAACTCGGCATTGATAATGCGCGCCCCGGCCCGTTCGGCCATGGCCAGCCCATCCCCGCGGCTGCCCGGTGGGTTGGTCGTGCGTAGGAAGATCTGCCCCAGCCCACCCGTGGCGAGGACCGTCGTCTTGGCCAGGCAGCGGATCACCTCGCCGCGCCGCTGATCGAACAGATACGCGCCGATACACGATCTGCGTGCGTAGACCGAGAGGCGATTTCGGCTGTGGTGCGACGGCGTCAGCAGGTCCACAGCGGTGTGGCCGGTGAGCAGGGTGATATTGGGGTGGGCGTCGAGGGCGTTGATCAACGCGATCTCAATGGCCTTGCCCGTGGCGTCGGCGGCGTGGATAATGCGCGGCAACGAGTGTCCGCCCTCCAGCGCCAGCGAGAGTTCGCCGTCCTTGCGGTAATCAAAGGAGACGCCGACCCGCTCCAACAGGATCTCGCGCACCGCGGCCGGTCCTTCCTCGGCGAGGATGCGCACCGCTTGCGGGTTGCTATGCCCCGCGCCGGCGCGCGTAATGTCCTCGGCGAGCTGGCCGGGCGAATCGTCCTCGCCTTTGTAGATAATGCCGCCCTGCGCCCAATAGGTGTTGGTATCCTCCGGGCGGCTGGCGCGCGTCACCACCGTCACCGGGATGCCGGCGTCGGCCAGTTTCAGCGCCGTCGTTGCCCCGGCAATGCCCGTGCCGAGAATGAGGACGTCTGTAGAAATGTGATCGACCATTGGGGACCCTCTTTGTTTGGGATAGCGCGTAGTGCGTAGACAATGTCATTAAGTTAAGGAATGCAATGCTCGAAACCCTGCGGAGTTAGCACGCCCAGGTGCGGCTGTTCTCCTGTAGACCCGCACCTGGGGGTGCTAACTCCGCACTTAACTGAATGACATTGAGTGCGTAGTTCGTTGTGAAGTTCTCGTCAGATTGGTACCCTCACTGGACAAGTCAGCGATCCAATGGCGCGACCTTGTTCCCAACGGACTATGCACTACGCTATAACTGACCAACAAACCAATCCAGAATAACCTTCTCTATCCGATCTCGATCATCCGCTGCACCGCTCGCGCCGCGCGCACACGGATCTCCTCGGGCACGTGGATCTCGTATTGCATCTTCTCCAATGAGGCCAGCGTATCTTCAAGGGTGATCTGGTTCATGTGCGGGCAGCGCACCGAGCAGAGGCGCAGCATCTCTTTGTCGGGGTTGGCGCCCATGATATTGTCGCCCATGGAGCATTCGGTCAGCAGCAAAAAGCGCGGCGCGTGGCTCGCTTCCACCTTGCGGATCATGGCCGTGGTGCTGCCCGAAAAGTCGGACGCGGCCACCACATCCGGGCTGCATTCCGGGTGAGCCAGAATGTAAACATCGGGGAACTGGGCGCGCACATTGCGGATATCCTCAACGGTGAACTTCTCGTGGACCTCACAGCGCCCGTGCCAGCCGATGAAATCGTAGCTGTCCACCCCTTCGAGGCCGATGTTCGACTGCAACGACGGCACGATGATCTTCTTCCCCGTCTCCGCGGCCACATTGCGCGCCAGATATTCATCGGGGATAAAGATGATGCGCTCGGCGTCGAGCGAGTTGACCACGGCGACGGCGTTGCCCGACGTGCAGCAGATGTCGCACTCGGCTTTGACATCGGCGTAGGTGTTGATGTAGGTCACCACCGGCACGCCGGGGTATTGGGCCTTGAGTCGGCGCACATCCTCGGCGGTGATGCTGGCGGCCAGCGAGCAGCCCGCCTTCTCGGCGGGCAGCAGCACCGTCTTGGATGGGTTGAGGATCTTGGCGGTCTCGGCCATAAATTCTACCCCGCAGAAGACGATCACATCCTTGTCGGTCTGCGCGGCCTTGCGGCTCAATTCCAGCGAATCGCCCACAAAATCGGGGATCGAGTGGAAGAGCGCAGGTTCCATATAGTTGTGGCCCAGAATCACGGCGTTGCGTTCCACCTTCAGCCGGTTGATCTCCACGGCCAGCTCGGCTTTATAACGCAGTTCAAAATCGGGGACCACATCGTGCAGCTTCGCCTTGAGCGACGCGTACATCTCTTGAACGGCGGTGTTTTCTTTGATCAGAGTCATGGTTGGGTACCTATATTAGATATTGGATATTCTGTGTTACGTAGACGATTGTCACTTGCAAACCTGCAACTTGCAACTTTGCCTTTTGCCTTTTCTCTTCTGCTCTGGGCTAACCGCCAATCGCTTCCAGATCAAAACTCACATCCAGCGCGCGGACCGAGTGGGTGAGCGCGCCGACGGAGATGAAATCGACGCCGGTCGCGGCGATGGCGGCGACGGTCTCCAGCGAGACATTGCCGGACGCTTCCAATGGGATACGCCCCGCCGTCATGCGGACGGCTTCAGCCATCTGCTCCACGCTCATGTTGTCGAGCATGATGCGATCCACATGGAGCGAAATTGCTTCGTGTAGCTGGTCAAAGTTAGTGACCTCTACCTCAATGGGGTGGCGGCGTTCATCGCCAGCGCGCACCCGTTCCACAGCCGCAGTGATGCCGCCTGCCGCTGCGATGTGGTTGTCCTTGATCAGCGCCATGTCATAGAGGCCGATGCGATGATTCTGTCCACCGCCGAGGAGGACGGCGCGCTTGTCGAAGAGGCGCAGCCCCGGCGCGGTCTTGCGCGTATCCAAAATCACGGCGTTGGTCCCCGCCACGGCGTCGACAAAACGGCGGGTGAGGGTGGCGATCCCCGACATGCGTTGCAGCAGGTTGAGCGCCGTCCGTTCGCCGCTGAGCAGCGCATGGCCCGGTCCACTGGCTGTGGCGATGACCGTTCCGCGTTCGACCAAACTCCCTTCCGCCACCAGCGGAAGGACTTCTACACGTCCATCCAAAAGCTGGAAAGTCAGGGTGACCACATCCAGCCCGGCGATCACGCCGCCGGCTTTGGCGAGAAACCGTCCACGATAGATGGCGTCCGCGGCGACGGTGCAGCGTGTGGTCACGTCGCCATCGCCAATATCTTCCTCTAAAGCGCGACGCACGATTGGCCGCGCTGTCTCCAAAAAATGATCCGTCATCGCTGAATTCTCTCCTGAAGATGGCCTCCACGCCGGTCTAGGCCAATTCGCCCGGATGGGTTGGGAAAAACCGTAGATGGAACGATAGCACAACAACGCCAACTATACCACGTAAAATCACTTCGTGTCAAAAATACAATAAATTTTGTGTTATTTCTACAATAAGACATTGTCCAGCAAACCAAGTTTGGCGCATGATTGGAGATGGCGTACACTTGTGCCACAAATGAATGGACTTTGAGAGGGGTATCCAATATGAGCAGCACACTTTTTCGCAGGCCGTTCCCCATGTCCGCGGCGGCGCAGGTTGAGAAAGCGGCCATCAGCGGGCTTCGCTTCGATTGGGCGATGGTGATCTTGAGCGCAATCTTTGTGGGCGGTCTCTTTTTGGACGGATGGGCGCACAATCACGGCAAAGTGGATGAATCTTTCTTCACGCCCTGGCATGCCTTTTTCTACGGAGGATTTCTACTGACGGCGCTGGCGTTGATCAGCGTCGTCGTCGTGAATCGGCGGCGCGGCCATGGTCTCTTCGCTTCCATCCCGGATGGCTACAAAACGACATTGACGGGCCTGATGATTTTTGGGGCAGGGGGCGTTGGCGATATGCTCTGGCACGCCATCTTCGGCATTGAGCGGGGGATCGAAGCGCTCTTCAGCCCCACCCATTTGATGCTTGGCGTGGGAATTGCCATGGTCGTCAGTGGTCCACTGCGGGCGGCCTGGAATCGCAGGGGTATCGCAGCGTCCTGGCGTACACTGGGACCAGCGCTCCTCTCCACCTCTCTTTTGATGTCTACACTGAGCTTCTTCCTCATGTTTGCGCACCCGATCAACACTTTAATCGGCGGCGCTCGACACCGTCACTTTTTGAACGACATCGGCGTGATGGCGGGGATGATGGCGTTGCTCGTCATGGCCGCGTTGATGATCGGGCCGATCCTACTGATCATGCGGCGGTGGAGGTTGCCGCTGGGCGCGCTGACTTTGATTTGGGGGTTGCACACAGCGGGAATGGCTGTCCTTGATTATGAACGCATCTCACAATTTTGGCTTGCCGTGGGGATGTTCGTTGTTGTCGTCGTCCTCGATCTGCTTGTGTGGCGCTTCCGTACTGCGCTGCGCATGTCGGACAATCTCCGCATTTTTGCCTTTGCTGCGCCAGTTCTGCTCTTTGCGGCCTACTTTGCCGTCCTCGACCGCACCGAAGGCATCGGCTGGTCCATCCACCTGTGGACCGGTTCTGTCTTCCTCACCGGGGTGACGGGGTTGTTGTTGAGCTATTTGCTGATGCCGCCAACCATACCGGTAGAGGAGATAGGTGATTCGTGACTGGGGATTGGGGATCGCGATGACGATCTGGAATCGTCCCATCTCTATTCTACAAACCCCAATCAAAAAGGACCGGCGCACGTGCGCCGGTCCTTTTTGATCATAGAGTGCTATCGTTCAACGGCATAGTTGGCCTGTTCCCAAGCCAACATGCCGCCCTCCATATTGTGGACGGTAAAACCGCTCTGCTTGAGCAGTTGGGTGGCCTGGCCGCTGCGGTTGCCGCTGCGGCAGACCGCAATCACCGTCTTGTCCGCTGGGATTTCAGAGAGTCGGCTGCCGAGTTGCCCCAGAGGAATCAAGACCGTGCCAGGAATGTGACCAGCGGCGTATTCCCAATCCTCGCGTACATCAAGGATGATGACATCGTCGCGCCCGCGCAACAGATCCACCGTTTTCACGTCAATGTTGATGGGTAGATCGGCCAGGGATATAGCCTCTCCACTGGTAGTTGGCGCTGAACTTCCGCCACAGGCTGCCAACATGAGCATAGCCAACAAGACCAAGAGCAAAACAAGCGATTTCGTGTGAAGCATGGACACTTTCACCTTGGAGAATTGAGAAGCAGATATCAAAACACTATCCACAGTCTACCAAAGACTACAGCCGGGGCGAAAATCATGGGTAATGCGTCTCGTCCAAATCCAATAAAAAACACCGCGCCGGAGAAACACGTCTCCGCTGCGGTGCTTTGGAATGGGTGCAAGAACAACCGTCAAAAGAG
>JAHBVG010000152.1 GCA_019637695.1 Caldilineaceae bacterium
AAAGCCGGGCGTCACCGTGCGTCCGCCCAGGTCCACGGCGCGCCCGCCGGGCGTGAGCAGATCGCGCATCTCCTCATCCTGACCCACAGCCACGAAGCGCTCCCCGCGGATCGCCACGGCTGAAACCCGCGGACGATCTTTATCCATTGTGTGAAAGTTGCCATTGTACAAAACTAGATCCGCTTGCATAGGATTCTCCTTTCTTTAATTCCAGGACGTACGCACTTGGTTGGCGGTTCTGGAGACCTGCCAGGTTTCAGAAAATCTGGCAGGTCTGTTTATTCATCAATTCAACGCAATGACGACAACGCCCACGACGATCACCGCGGCGGCGGCAAGACGACGGCGTAACTCTCCTTCTTTGAGCAAGAACGCGCCCATGAGTACGGCGATCAATACGCTGATCTCTCGCATGGGCGCAACATAGCTGACCGGGGCCATCTGCAACGCTGTGAGGACGAGAATATAGGCCAGCGGGCTGAGGATAGCGATCCCCAATGCCTCGTTTCGATAGCTGGACCAATAATAGCGCACGCGCTCCCGCCGATGGTAGGCCGCAGGCGCCAGGAAGAGCGTTCGCCCCACGGCTGTGGCGTAATCCAGCAGCAAGGGGGGGATCAGAAGGTTGCTCACCGCGACTTTGTCCCACAGGGTATAGACGGCAATGGTTGCGCCAGTCAACAGGCCGAAGATCAGGGTCTGTGAGCCGCCGACCCTGCGCAGGGCAGCGGATCCACCCGAAAGCCAGAAGACACCGCCGATCACCAGCCCCGCGCCCGTCAACGCGGGCAGGCTGGGCCGTTCCCCCAGCAGCAGGATCGCCGCCAGCGTCGATAGCGCCGGTCCACTGCCACGGGCCAGAGGATAGATTACCGAGAGATCGCCGGTCTGGTAGCCGCGTTGCAAGAGCAAAAAATAGACAAGCTGTAACAGGGCGCTGCCCGCCATAAAGAGCGTCCCCAGCCCCGTGATCTGGGGGCGCTGCATGATCACCAACCCGATCACCAGAGGCAGGTAGATCACCACTGTGAGCGCAGAAAAGAGCCAGACGAAGGCCGGTCCGCTGGCCCCCACGCGCTTGCTCAGGAAGTTCCACGCGGCGTGCAAAAACGCGGCGGTCAAGACCAGAGACAGGGCAACTGCGGACACAACCATCTCCTTGCACGTGGGTGGACAATGAACGTCTATTCTAAAACCAACAGGTCGAAAGAGCGATTTGGGACGCATCCCCGCGTCATCTGTCGGATGATTGGTCGGTAGATCGAGCGTATACTGAAATTGCGCAAGTGGTATGTGGAGATCTAACACCAGGAGGCATCAATGACACCCGGACGATGGCGATCACTTGGGCGAAGGTTTTGGATGATTGTGTTAGGTAGTCTGTTGATATTGGGCGCAGGATTCTCCGCGCAGGCTGCGAGCGCTCTACAGGCGACCGACACAGATAACGCCTGCCTCTATGGCCGATTCGCGAACCCGCTTTACTTTGTCGTGGGCCGAAACCCACACGGGGTGGCGACGGCTGATTTTGATCACAATGGTCATTTGGATCTGGCTGTCGCCCTTAAAGGCGAATTGGGAATGGGCTACGGTGTCGATGTGCTGCTTGGAAACGGGGATGGCAGTTTTCAAGCGGCGGTGACCTATCAGGCCGATCGGGGACCCGATGGCGTGGCCGCTGCGGATTTCAACGGCGATACTCATCCAGATCTGGTGGTAACCAATTACAGCAGCGGCGATTACCTGGAGCCTGCAAAAGTCAGTATCCTGCTGGGCAAGGGGGATGGAACCTTCAACGATCCGACCAATTATCTCGTGGGGTATGGTCCCACGTCGGTGGCCGTGGCAGATCTGAATAAGGATGGCAAACTGGATCTGGCGGTCACCAATTGGGGGAATACCAATAGTGTGAGTGTGCTGTTGGGCGCAGGGAATGGCGCTTTCCAAGCGGCTGTAGATTATGCGGCTGGCAATGGTCCCTATTTCGTGACGGTGGGGGAATTCAACGGGGATAACATCCTCGATCTGGCAGTGGCGAACTTCCGCTACAACGATGTGGAAAGCACGGTGAGCATTCTCTTGGGGAATGGTAACGGCGCTTTCGCGCCACCCACCAACATTGGCGTCGGTTCGCAGCCCGCTTCGGTGGCGGTGGCAGACTTCAACGGCGATACTCTTTCGGATCTGGCGGTGGGTGACTTTTCATCGGGTCGAGTCAGCATATTGGTGGGGAACGGTGATGGTAGCTTCCAGAGCTTTGATAACTATGGAGCATCCAGTCCGGGTTCTGTAGTTGTAGCGGACTTCAACGATGACACCTTCATCGATCTGGCTGTGGCGGGCGGTTCCTTGCTCACTGTGCGCATGGGCAATGGAAATGCAGTTTTTGGTTCCCCCATCTTCTATTCTGTGGAGGAGACTCTGGGCGGCGCGCTCGTCGCAGATTTCAACGGCGACCAGAGACCCGATCTGGCGATTGCTGGTGGTAAATCGGACCATGTGAGTCTCTGGCTCAACAGTTGCTGGTGGAATTGTTACCTGCCCGCTACGCTGCGTTCGTGAGGTTTCATCGCTTTGCGCCACGACCACTCCCCCATGGCCGGAGGCCCGTGTTCCACGATCACGAAGTGGGCCCATCCCCAGTCCCCGGTCCCCATCTCTATTTTCACTTTAGTGTTCGCGCCCGTTCCGGGCACAACCAACAAGGCGGTTCTTTGCTTACGACAAAAGACAGAGAGAAGACTGACCGAAAGCAGGGTAATAAAGTTCGGCGGAGGCGCGAAGATCTCGGTTGTGTCCATAGAATCGCAACCAGGTGGAGGCAACCATGTCCAAAGTGATGATCGATGTGGTGGATCTTTGCAAGCGCTACGGGAATTATGTGGCCGTGGACAATATCTCGTTCGCAGTGCATGAGGGTGAAATTTTTGGTCTGTTAGGGCCAAATGGCGCAGGTAAGACCAGCACATTGGAAAGTCTAGAAGGATTGCGCATCCCCGACGGCGGCGCTGTCCGTGTGGCTGGTGTGAATCCGGCGACAGAACCCCACAGACTGCGCAATCTGATCGGCGTTCAGTTGCAGTCGGGCGGTCTACCGGCCAGCATCACAGCCGACGAAGCGATGAAACTGTTCTGCGCCTATCATGGCGTGGCGCCCCGGTTTGATCTGCTAGAACGTCTTGGCCTCCACGGTAAACGCCACGTCGAGTTTCAGGGATTGTCCACGGGTCAGCAGCGGCGGCTGGCGCTGGCCCTGGCCGTCGCCCACGATCCCCCGGTACTCTTCCTTGATGAACCAACAGCAGGGTTAGACGTTGCCTCGCGCGTGGAACTGCATAGTCTGATGCGTGAACTAAAGGAAAAAGGCACTACCATCATCCTCGCCACCCATGACATGGCGGAAGCAGAGGAGATGTCGGATCGGGTAGCCATTCTGCTGCAAGGCAAGTTGGTGGCCCTGGACACGCCGCTGGCGATTACGGCCACAGGCGCAGGGTTGACCAAAATCTCGGTGAATACCAAATCTTCAACTTTGCTCTCGAACCACCATCGCTTCCCCGCCGTCAGCCAACAGACAGTCAAAGAAGATTACGCCATTTATTTCAGCGTCGACATCGGTCAGACAGTGGCCGCTTTGATTTCTTTTGTACAGTCGCAGAATGATGCGTTGATCGATCTGCGCGTGGAACGGCCATCGCTGGAAGATCGCTTCCTCGAATTAACCAATGGAGGGGCAAAATGACCGCGTTCGTCCACCACTTCGCCTTTGAATTTCGCACCGGCATCCGCAACAAGAATCTGTTGTTGATGAACTACCTCTTCCCGTTAAGCCTCTACCTGATGATGAGCTTGATCATGCCCGGCGTCAATCCCCTCTTCCGCGATACCATTATTCCGTCGATGACCTGTTTTGGGATGCTGGCGGCCACGCTCTTGGGTTTGCCAGACCCGCTGGTGACGGCGCGCGAGACAGGCATCTTTCGCAGCTACAAAATCAACGGCGTTCCCGCGTTGAACATCTTGTTGATTCCGGCGCTGTCGACGATCCTGCACGTTGTGGTCGTTGCCCTGGTCATCATGGTCACGGCGCCTGTTTTGTTCAGTGCGCCGCTGCCGGTCAATGTGCCGTTATTCCTCCTGATTGTCCTGGCAACCGCTGTGGCGCTATCTGGCCTGAGTGTGCTGATTGGTGTTCTTGCGCCCAATACGCGCCTGACCGTCCTCTATTCGCAGGCTCTTTTCCTGCCTTCCATGATCATCGGCGGGATTATGCTTCCCTACAGTATGCTGCCTGATGCCGCTGGCAGAATTGCGCTGCTGCTGCCAGCCACCCATGCCATGAATGCATTCAACGGGCTGGCCATGGGCGGCGTCGCTGCGTTTCAGCCGTGGGGTTCGCTCCTCACGCTGGTGATCGGCGGGCTGGTCGCCTTTTTGCTGGCCTTATACCTCTTCCGCTGGGATAGTCGAAATGTCGAACAGCGCCGCCATCCGGCGTTGGGGGTGCTGGCGCTGCTGCCCTATGCCATCTGGATGTTGGTGATCTGAAAATTTATCTCAGATCACCGAGCAGAGGCCCGCAATACCATCGAAACGGTTCAATGAGGACACCTATGCGACAGTACTTCTTAAGCGCCAGGGCTATATTATCCCAATTCCTTCTGTAGCAGGTTCCACGTTGTGGTCTCCGAAAAAAGTCGGCCTGATTGATTCGGGTGTGTTCAAACTCGGTTGGGACGTGGAGAGAGTACGCCTTCGTGCGACCAGGACGGCACGTGGGCGTGCCTACTCCGCTTCAACCCATTTTGAACACACCTGATTGATTCCAATCGTCGGAACGTCTGCCCTACCTTTACTCATTACTCCTTACTCATTTATAATTCCTTCCCATGGGTACATGGATCTGGCTGGGGATCGGCCTCCTCTGGCTGGGGGGAATGGCGCTGCTGGCGCAGCGAAACGATGACCGGTGGAAAGACCTGAGCGCAGGCGGATCGCTTGCGCTTTTTGTTGTCGCCTTCTTCTGGCGCACAATTGTGGGCGATGTCTTCCAGCCCGCGGACGGCGGCGATCTTGTTAGCTTTCTCTACCCCACCTATCGCTTCGCCGCCCGCACCCTGGCCGCGGGGGATCTCCCGCTGTGGAACCCTCATCTCTACGGCGGCGCGCCTTTCATCAGCGATATTCAGGCGGGCTTCCTCTACCCGCCGAATTTGATCCTCTTCCTGCTCAATCCCGACTTTCCCTACGCCTGGATGCAGTGGCTTGCCATCGGCCATCTCTGGTGGGCTGGGCTGGGGATCTACGTCCTCGTGCGCGTTCTCGACTTTTCGCGCCCCGCTGCCCTCCTCGCGGGGACGGCGTTTGCCCTCAGCGATCCGCTCTTGATCCACCTGGGCAACCTCAACCTGATCGCCGTCCTCTCGTGGATGGGCTGGACCCTGGCCGCTTATCACCTTGCCCTCTGCCGGCGCGACTTGCGTTGGGCTGCGGTCGCCGCCCTCCTCTTCGCCGTTGCCAACTATGCCGGCCATGCTCAGAGCAGTTACTACATTGGGCTGGCGGTAGGGATCTATACGGTGTTGTGGCTGGCAGAAAAGATGAATAAAGAATTAAGAATAAAGAATGGTTCGTTGAGGCGCGACTCTCTACTTCCCAATTTTTATTCTTTATTCGTTTTTTTCTTCGTCGCCCTGTTGACCTTCCTCTTGACCGCACCGATCTTATTGCCTGCGCTTGAGATGGTGCAGTTTACAGCGCGGGCGGATTTTGCCTATCAAGAGACGGTGGGCTTTTCGCTGGCACCGGTGCCGGGGATCATGGGGCTGTTGACGCCCGGCTTCTTTGGCCGTGGACCGGCGCTGCATTGGAGCCTTTGGGATCGGGTGGAGTTGCCCTATGCCGGCGTCCCCACGCTGTTGCTGGCGGTGACGGCGCTGCTGATCCCCGGCGGACGACGGCGACTGCTCCCCTGGATCGGGCTGGCGCTCTTTGGCTTCGTCGTCGCCCTGGGCATTTATTCCCCCGTCCACGGCTGGCTGACCCAACTCCTGCCCGGCTTCGGTCAATTCCGCGCCCCGGCGCGCGCCATAGTCCTCTTTACGCTGGGCCTGTCGATCCTGGCTGCCGCGGGCATGGATGCGATTCAACGCAGAGACGCAGAGGTGCAGAGGCGCAGCGGGGAGGAAGAGGAGAGGGCGAGAAGGGGGGGAGAAGAGAGGGGGGGGAGAAGAGAGGGAGGCAAGAAGAGAAGAAAAGGGGGCGAGTCTGCCCGTGCCCCAATCCCCAATCCCCAATCCCCAGTCCCCAGTCCCCAATCCCCAGTCCCCATTTTTCTACGCTGGGGCGGATTGACGCTCCTCCTCTTCGTCACGCCGTTGATCTACGCGGCGCTGCTTTTTTTCCAAGAGGACTCCACAGCCTTTTTGCGTACATCGCTGGCCGGGCTGGCGGTGGCGCTGGCAACACTCGCCTGGCTGGGGACCTGGCTGCTGGTGGCGCTCTTCGAGCGCGGAAAGCTGACCGCACGCCCGTTCGCTGTCCTTCTCATCGCCCTGCTGCTCGCTGAACTTTCCGCCGCAGGTTCGTACACCGACATCGCCGAGAGCGATCCGTCGATTGGCTTTCACCATCCTGAGATCGTTGACTTCCTGCGCCAACAGACCGCAGACGGCGGACCGCAGACAGCAGTCCCCAATCCCCAATCCCCAATCCCTAGTCCCCAATCCCCAATCCCCAATCCCCAACATCGCATCGACACCCGCACCGGCATCGACGATCTCTGGCAGCCCGACACCGCGGCCCTGGTCGGTCTCGAAGATGTGGGCGGGATCGTCAATCCGCTGGCGTTGCGCCATTGGCAGGAGTTGTGGAACGCGCTGGGCGGACGCCATACCCGCCTCTACGACATGCTCAACGTGCGCTATGTGATCGTGCGCGAGGGCGCGCCGCTGCCGGAGAAGTTCATCCTTGCCTACGACGCGCCGGGGACGCTGGTCGTCTACGAAAACCCCGACGCCTTCCCCCGCGCCTGGCTCGTGGAGGGGGCGATCTTCACCGACGATCCCCTGGCTGCGCTGCAATCGCCCGACTTTGATCCCGCGCGTGCCGTGGTCCTTATGGCGAGCGAGCGACCGCAGACCGTAGACCGCAGATCGCAAACTAACACAGACGGATCACGCAAGCGCTCAGAGCGCCCGCATTACGCACTACGCACTACGCAAATCGAATTGAGAGTTCACACCCCCACCCCTGCCTACCTCGTCCTCAGCGAAGTCTGGTATCCGGGCTGGCGGGGGACGATCAACGGCGAGGATGCGCCTGTGCTGCGCGCCAATCACGCGCTGCGAGCAGTTGCCCTCCCAGCAGGAGAATCGACAGTGCGCCTCTGGTTTGCGCCGGATTCCTGGCACTGGGGAACGATCTCAGGGGGCGTGGGGCTGCTTGCGCTGATAGGGATCTTTGTTGTATATGTGGGGAGCGGAACTTTTGCCCGTTGGCAATCTCCAGGAGGCAGGCCATGACCTTCATTCAAAGGTTCTTCACGCGTATCTTGCCCCGCGCCTGGGCCGAATCCATGCGCGCCGAGTCGGAACAGTGGATGGTGCAGTGTCCCTGCGGCTTTGAGCGATCTGTGTGGGAGATGGGCGGCATCCGCTGGAAGGCAGTGGGCAATCCGCGCCGGCGGGGCGGGTGTCCTCAGTGTGGACAGGTGACATGGCATACACTGCAAAAGCGGGAATAGTCGTTGGTTGATCACGCTTCCAAATTGACTGCCAAAGACGGTTCCCGCAGAAAGCGCACTGCCATAAAGAGCGCGCACAGCGCCATACCCACCGCCACCCCAAAGAGCGGACGGTAGCCCAGAGTCTGCACAATCGTGCCGGCGATGAAGGGCGCAATCAGCGCGACCACGGCGGTTACCGTGTTCGCCAGCCCCACATAGATCGGGCGCTGTTCTGGATTCGCATAGCCCACCACCCAATTTAGATAGCTAAAGAGCAGATTGCTGGTCGCCAGCCCGGAGATGAGAAAGCCGAAGTACAAAGGCAGGGGTCCAACTATCCCCGCCAGCAGCGCACTGATGGGTAGCAGGGCCGCCGCGCTCAACGCCACTCGGATGTAGAGCAGATTGTTGCGCGCGCCCAACCACGCATAGACCAGCGCCCCCGTCACCGTGCCGACCGTTTGCATCGCCAGCAACACAGGAACGGCCACTTCGCTCGACAGTCCCAGCCGTACCGTTGCATAGCCGATGTAGAAGGGCGCCGCCATTAGAAAGAGGCTGGTAAACATGCGGATGATAATAAAGGCTCGAAATGGCACATCCTCGCGCAGCACACGCCCCAGCGCAGGCAGGAATTCGCCCAGGGAAGGGATCTTCTCTACCGCTTTACCGCCGGGGAGTTCGTGGAAAAAGAGACCCGGCAGGATCGAAAGGGCAAAGATCGCGCCCGAAACGCCGAAGAGGATAGCGTAATTGTTGGGGAACCCTGGCCCGGCATCGCTGAGGACGATCCCGATCAGTGGCGCAATCAAGAGCATGATCACCCCTGTCCCCGCGTTGGTGAAGCCGAACATGCGCGCCCGCCAGCGGTTGTCCAGGCTGGTCCCCGCCAGATCGGCCCAGGGGACGCCGACCAACCCGTCGCCAAACGCCGCAATGCTGTAACAGATGAAGAATGCCAGCAGAATGAGGTGGGGCTGCTCTCCACCCAGCCACACCAAGATGCCAGCAAAGATGAGGATCACAAAACGCGCCGGAATATTCGGCCCCACGAACCACCACTTTTTGCGTTCATAGCGGACGATGTAACGGGCGACAAAGAGTTGCGGCAGGGTAAAGCCAATGCTGAAAAGGTTGCTCAACAGCCCGATCAGGATCTCCGAGTCGGTGAGACGGCGCACAAAATCGGGGATCACGGTAGTGCCGCCGATGATGCCGATTGCCACGGTGAACAAAATGCTGTCGGTCAGAAAAAAGAAAAAGTTGCGGCGGTAGATCTTTTCACGAGACACAGAGGAATCCAATCGGGTCATGTGTTGTAGTGCGGTTTGTAACCGCACTGTCTCCTGATCATGGTAATAGATACGAAGCCGTGCGATTTCAAATCGCACCTACGTTTGCGGTCGTAGCCGCTGCTTTTAGCAGCGGGTCTTTCTTGAATACGAAGCCGTGCGATTCAAAATCGCACCTACGTTTGCGGTCGTAGCCGCTGCTTTTAGCAGCGGGTCTTTCCTGAATACGAAACCGTGCGATTTCAAATCGCACCTACGTCTTAACGCTCCCTATTGATCGGCTTCCGACGGTGACCAATCGTACTCCGCAATGGTAATGGGCAGGGACCATCCCCACCGTGGGGGGTAGGCGTTGCGTGATTGCCAGTGCCCAAAGCTGCTGTGCCGCCATTCTTCCGGTTTCTGCACGTATTGATGATGCACTGGGTTGTAGTGGATGTAGTCAAGGTGGCGTTGAAAATCAACCTCATCCCGTATAATGTGGTCCCAAAAACCTTTCTGCCAGAATTTCATGCTACCCGTGATCCCAAGTTGTTTTTTGTATGCTTTTGTAAAATTGGGCTTGAAAGAATGTATGATGTCACTAAAGTTGCTCGCGCCTGACGGTTTGATCAATAG
>JAHBVG010000153.1 GCA_019637695.1 Caldilineaceae bacterium
GTTTGTGCCCAATTGACTTCTAATTTTGTACACACAGGATGCAAAAGAGTGCGAATTCGGGCCATCAACACCTGCATACAAAAAGGCTTGATAAGATAATCATCTGCGCCGAGATCGAGTCCACGCTTGATAGTTTCTTCCTCTATCTGGTCTGTTAGCATAAGGATCGGGGTAGTGGCAATCTTGCGAATTCGCTGGCAGATATCCCAGCCATCCATTGCCGACATGGTGAGATCCAACAGCACAAGGGCTGGTTGTACATTCTGGAACTTTCGGAGACCTTCGTATCCGTCGGCTGCTATCATTGGCTCATAACCCTCTAGAGGAAGGCGCTGAAGAAGCAGATCGGAAAGGTCCAGATCGTCAGCCAGAATCAAAATCTTATTTTTGGTCATCGATACCTCTTGATTTTCCGTAGATGATTGCTCATTCCCCGCACTCAGCATAGCCAAAATCTATTACCATCAGCATTACAGACCCCGATAGAAGAGGCTTGTGGAATCTTTCACCAATCGCCGGGACTTTGCGTATAATGAGCGGAGACAAGAAGTTCACCGGCCCTAACTATCCGATGGAGGAGTGAATCATGAGCCAGACTACCGTTGTTACTGGCGCGGAGATTTTGGATCGAGCCACGGCGCTGAGTGAACAGATCCGCGCCTGGCGACGCGAGATCCATCAATACCCTGAGTTGAGCTTTACCGAGCATCGCACGGCTGGGTTGGTCAACGCCGTGTTGGTCGATCTGGGCATACCCACAGAGACAGAAGTCGCCAAAACCGGTGTGGTTGGTCATATCCACGGCGGCGGTGGACCCGTGGTGGGGCTGCGCGCGGATATGGACGCGCTGCCCATCCACGAGGAAAGCGGCGTCGAGTATAGCAGTACGCGGCCTGGCATGATGCACGCCTGCGGCCATGACGCCCACACCGCCATGTTGCTGGGCGCAGCGACGATCTTGAAAGCATTGGCCGACGAAGGACGCCTGCCCGGCAGCGTGCGTCTTCTCTTCCAGCCGAGCGAAGAAGCGCAAGATGCCGAAGGCAAATCGGGCGGGATGCGCATGGTCGAGGAAAAGGCATTGGACGGGGTCGATGCTGTCTTCGGCATCCACGTCGATCCCACTTACGAAACGGGTGTCGTCGGCACCCGGTCGGGTCCACTGTTGGCCGCGGCGGATACGTTCGAGATCACCGTGCGCGGCAGAGGAGGACACGCGGCGCGCCCACACAATGCCATCGATCCTATCTTGCTGGCCAGCCATGCCGTCCAAGCGATCCACCACATTGTCAGCCGCCGCTTGAATCCGATTGAATCCGGCGTGATCACCATCGGTGTGATCCGCGGCGGAACCGTGGATAACGTGATCCCCGATACCGTCTACATGACGGGCACGATCCGCTCGTTTACCCCGGAAAGTCGCCAAGTGCTGCATGATGAATTGCGCCGGGCCTGTGGTGTGATCGACGCGTTGGGCGGCGCTTTTGATCTAAAAATATTGAACGGCTACCCGCCCACGATCACCGACGAAACGGCGACAGCCGTGATGATGGCAGCTACGCGCGACTTCCTGGGCGATGAAAATGTCCAGATCGCGCCGCAACGCATGGGCGCTGAGGATTTCAGCTATATGGCGCAACAAGCGCCGGGCAGTTTCCTGCGGCTGGGGACACATGATCCCGCCTGGGATCAGCCCTATTTTGTCCACACTGCCCAATTCCGCATGGATGAAAAGGCCCTGCCCATTGGCGCCGCGGCGCTGGCCGCCGCCGCCGTCAAGTGGATGGAACAGGCCGCCGCGCAAGACGCGGAATAAAAAGGAAGGCAAAAGGCAAAGTGCAAAAGGCAAAAATGATGAGGGAGCGATTGCGGGCAAATGAGGCCAATGGCGAATGGGGAATCGAGAATGGCGAGTCAGATCGCCGGCGTCACCTATTCCGCATTCCGCATTCATCATTCCGCGTTTGGGACCTGTGGTGGATGATCTTCGCCTTCGTTGCGATCATCCTTGTTGTGGGCTGCGCTGCGCCCGATCCACAGCCGTTGCTATTGGGAGAACCGGTCTGGCAGAGTGGAGAGCGTAGCACGTACCGAGTCACCAATCGCGAGGGGAATGTGGTGGGTACGGCGCAGGTTGAGATCACCGCCGATAACGATTTTGTGGCGGGCGAGGGCTGGACCTTTCAACGTCAGATTGTGGATATTGGCGTGAGCGAAGCGGTGACAGTCGAGGTGCAAGCCAGGGGTTATCTTCCTACCTTCAGCGCTACGACCCGTACGCTGGCCCAAGGACAACAAGTGATCGCAGCCACCCACAATCAGGCGCAGATCGATATCGCGTTGACATCGGCCCAGGGATCGACGGTCTATGAGCGGGTGAATGCGCCCAGCGATGTCCGCGATGAGCGCACCATTCTTCCGCTGTTGCGCACACTGCCGCTCCGCCAGGGATATGCAACATTCATCAACAGTTTTTTCCCGCTCACCGGGTTTACCGAACGCCTTGCCATCCGCATCGTCAGGAGCGAACAAGTGACAGTCCCCGCTGGTGTTTACAACGCATGGCTGATAGAAGCAAGGACCACGGATCGCACCACTCGCGCCTGGATCGCCACGGAAGCGCCCTATCCGCTGGTGAAATTTGTCGAAGGGCGCTCACAAGGAATCTTCGAGTTGACCAATTTTGAGCCAGGGAACTCGCTGGAGGAATAAACCTATGTCGCTGAAAATGGATCGGTTTACCTGGGCCGTGGTGATCGTGGTGGTGCTTTTGTTGGTGAGCGCCGTAGCGACCCTCTCCTTGAGCCGAGATCGGGCAAGCGAGGGCAGCGCGGAATATCTGACAGAAGATTCACCTACAGCAGTGGTCCACAATGTTTATGTCGCCTTTCGCCGAGGGGATGTAAATACGGCGCGCCAACACTACTCGTCCGCTGTACTTGAGTCTGATGATGGCATGTTCAAAAATCGCTTCGATACCTTTTATCCGCGCGATAATAACCAACGTCTGCGCATCCTATCGGTGGAGATGCAGGGTGAGGAAGCGGCCCTGGTTACCATCGCCCTGGACAACTACAGTACGGGTGGCATTTTCGATAGCGGTTCCACCTGGACACAGCGTCAAACGATTTCTCTGATCCGCGAAGATGGTAGTTGGAAGATCGATTCACAGGTCTATTTCTATTAGAACGACTGACGACCTAGTGTCATGTCAGCCCTGAATTGATTGAAACATGGTACGGGCGCTGCTTGCTGCGCCCTCTGCACACCAGGCGCAGCAAGCAGCGCCCGTACTCCTCAACTTATGCTTGACGCGACACTAGTAACGATTCCCGCTATCTGCTATCCAATACCTAATGATTTATAACCGTGGATGGAGGCAACAATGACTTCAATCAAACCATTTTCGGCGAAACCCAACAATGCCAGCCGCCTTGCCACCATCCGGCGGCTCTATTTCTACCTCATTGCCTTTATCAGCCTGGTGGTGGGTTTGCTCTCACTCCAAAGTCTGTTGGAAATTCTCTTCGATGTCTGGCTCAATACAACATCGATGGCTACCGTCAACAATGCGAACTACATTCGCGAAACTGTCGCCCGTGACGGGGGTCTGTTGCTGGTGGCGACGCCGATCTTTCTGATCCACTGGGCCTATATGCAAGGGATAGCCCGTCACCAGCGCTCCGACAGTGCCGAAGAGCGATCGGCAACGCTGCGCAAACTCTTTCTCTACAGCGCAGCTGGGTTTACGCTGGTCATTGCTGTTCTCAGGGTGCTTACCCTGCTGTCTGAAAGTGGAATCGCGCTGCTGGGCGGTGGATCTTCTTGGCTGACCTGGCCGGGCGACTGGCTTTCAACTCTCTTAAGTGGGCTGATTCACCTTGCCTTTCTGGCCTATTTTGTGCGCCAACTGGTATTGGATGGCGACCTGGGCCATGAACGCCACTGGGCGGGGACACTGCGCCGGATTTTCCAAACTCTGGTGGGGCTGGCAGGGCTGGGGATGTTGTTGGGTGGCGCCAGCAGTCTGCTTGAATTGGGGGTGCGCACAGTGCTGGAAGGTCTCGTCGAATCCCCGCTCTTGCAGACGACTTCGGGCTGGTGGGTGCGTGGACTGAGCGATGATGTCGCGCGGATGTTGGTGGGCGCGCTGCTCTGGCGCATCAACTGGCTGCGCTGGGATCTTCTGATCGCACGCTACGATGAAGAGGCGCGTACGGCATTGCGCCGATTCTATCTCTACGCAGCCACTGTCTTGAGTGCGGGGTGGGCGCTGGTGCCTGCCGCTGGACTCTTCAACCGCCTGCTCTTGCGACTTTTCGGCGTGGCGCCGTCCTCGGAACTGGCTGATCTAGCCGCTCCACTTGCCATGTTGCCCATTGGGTTGATCGTCTGGCGCTGGCATTGGGTACAGGTGAACAACGAGGCGAACCGTTATGGCTACACCCCCGAAAGCGCCAATATTCGCCGTCTTTACTATTACCTGGTGGCCGCTGTCGGGTTGGTACTGCTCTGGATTGGATTGGTCGATATCCTGCGCGGCCTCCTAGATTGGCTGGTGATCGGCAGCGATGCACTGTCGAGAAGTTTCCGCGCCGAACAACTCGCCAATGGGATCAGTATGCTCGCCGTAGGCGCGCCGGTTTGGGCGATCCACTGGCGCGCGGTGCAGAGCGCCGCCCGCGCTCAAGGACCATCCGCCCAGGCTGAACGCACATCAGGACCGCGCCGCGCCTATCTCTACGGCGTGGCGCTGGTGGGCGCGCTGCTCATCCTCTTTGAATTTGCCACGGTGATCTATCGTCTGCTGCTCTTATTGCTGGGGGATGCCAACGCGGATCTCTTTGGCACAGAGACGATCGATTCTCTGGTGCGCAGCGGCACCGCCATCGTCTTTTGGATCGTCCATGTACTGGCCATTCGAGGGGATACCCGGCTGACCGAAGCTGCCGGCGAGGCTGAACCGATAGCGGAAGCCATTGTGGATCGGCGCGCCCTCCTTGAAGAACGGATCACGCGGTTGGAGGAGGAACTAGCAGACGCACGGGCTGAATTGGCGGCAATGGACGGGTAACTAAACTAAAAAAGGCGGATTCCCCCGTGGGAATCCGCCTTTTTTTATTTCGCCCCGAGCGCTTGCCGGGGAGGGCGTAGACTCATCTCATTGCGCCGCTGCTTCGAAAGGATCGGCTGCCGCGCTTTCTTGGCTTCTTTCCGATTCACCAGCCAAAAGTTCCACTGCGCGGTCCGGGCTTTGCCCTGGTGCTTCTGCTCATCGCGCATTGAGTGCAGGTACGCCTCGCTGCTTAAATGTACATAAGTATTAAACATGATGGTCCCTCCTCTGGACTTTGCTGGAGTCGTTGCCGAGCCTCAGACATCTGGCTCCTTGATTGCTATTGTAGAGCGACTCCTGTGTTCCCACATCAGAGGAAGGGTGGATTGCTATCTCCATCAAAAGCTTAGGGGATGGGGGCTAAAGGCCGATGATCTGCCCGACAATTTGATCGACGGCTTCATGCGGACCCAGAGCGCGCTGGCGGATGGCAACGACCAATTCGGTCATACGGGCATCAAGCAATGTCTGACCGATCCGTCGCCTCAGCGCCGCGTCGACCATCTTCTCCAGCGTGTAGAGGATGCGCGCGTTCTCGCGCAGGGTCAACGCGCCGCTGCTCTGTAACCAAACGCGGTGAGCGTCGATCCGTTCACACACGGCGGGAATCCCCTCTCCCCCCGTGGCAACACTTTTGAGAACGGGAATTGTCCATCCGTTTTCAACCTGAGCCGGATCGGGCAGGGTTACGCTCATCGCTCGACCATGATGGCGCATCGTCCGTGGGCCGCCGCGCTTCTGCTCCAACATCATCTCCAGCGCGGAGACAGTACGCTCCACGCCGGGGCGATCCGCCTTGTTGACGACGAAAATATCGGCGATCTCCATCACGCCTGCCTTGATCGCCTGCACCTCATCGCCCAATCCCGGCGCTTCGACCACAACAGTGGTGTGCGCCGTCCCTGCGATCTCTACCTCGGCCTGGCCCACGCCCACCGTTTCCACAAGGATGCGCTCAAATCCGGCGGCGTCGAGCAGCAGCAGCGCATCCGCGGTGGCCGCGGCCAGCCCGCCCAAATGACCGCGCGTCGCCATGCTACGGATGAAAACGCCCGGATCGCCGCTCAGCGCCGTCATACGCACACGGTCGCCCAGCAGCGCGCCGCCGGTGAAGGGGCTGGACGGATCCACGGCCAGCACGGCCACACGCTCTCCACGCTCCCGGTAGCTGCGCGTCAACGCCGTGACAAGGGTAGATTTGCCCGTCCCTGGCGCGCCGGTGACGCCGATCAAATGGGCGCGTCCTGTGTGGGGATAGAGCGCGTCGAGGATCTCTCGCGCGCCGGCGTGATCATCCTCAACATAGCTGATGGCGCGGGCCAAGGCGAGACGGTTGCCATCCAAAACCCCGCGGATCAACTCCGCACCCGAACGCTCTTTACGCATGGGGATTAGCCTGCTACCGAATCGCCCACATGCTGGTGGATAAAATCAACGATGGTCTGGCTCGACGTGCCCGGCCCAAAGATGGCCGCGATCCCGGCCTGCTTGAGTTGTTCCACATCCTCGTTGGGGATGATGCCGCCGATCAGCACGAGGACATCGTCCTGGCCCTGGGCGCGCAACAGTTCCACGACCTTGGGGCAGAGGGTCATGTGTGCGCCGCTGAGGATGCTCAGCCCGACCACATCCACATCTTCTTGCAAGGCAGCTTCGGCGATCATCTGCGGCGTCTGGCGAATGCCCGTGTAGATCACTTCAAACCCGGCATCACGTAGCGCCTGTGCGATAAATTTAGCGCCGCGGTCGTGACCGTCCAACCCAGGTTTGGCAACCAGGACGCGGATCTTCTCTCTACTCATGGATTTTCCTTTGGTAAGTGGCGAATAGTAACGCGCACTCCATTGTACCGAAAGCGCCTGGAATCCCATAGAACGCGGACCAAATGGATCGAACGGCCCTCAGCGGCTCCCAATAGGATTCAGAAATCCATTTCATCCGCTCGCGTTCGATTCCCGGCGTCTATGGTAGAATGGGGGTAACTACTAATAGAGAAGCCATTTGAACATCATACAATTCAATCCTGGCTTTGATAGATCGTAACTTTGAGGAGATGAAGGATGCTCTATCCGCGAACCGAGCGCCAGCAGCGATTCATCGCCATCGCTCGTCAACTCGCAGAAAATTTCAAAGCGCGCGCCGCCCTCCACGATCACGAGGGGAGCTTTCCGCACGAGAATTTTGATGAATTACGCCGCGCCGGGTTGCCTGCCCTGGTCATCCCCGAGGAATTCGGAGGCTGGGGCGCAACCCTCTTAGAAAGTGTACTGGTCATGGAGACGCTGGCCGTGGGCGATGGCAGCACGGCGCTTAGTTTCACCATGCACGTGCAGGTGATGGGATCGGCGGCAGAGGCGCGATCCTGGCCTGAGCCGCTCTTTGCTCGCCTCTGCTGCGAATCGGTGGAACGGGGCGCGTTGATCAACGCTGTTGCCACCGAGCCGCGCCTGGGCAGTCCCAGCCGCGGCGGCCTGCCCGACACCACAGCGGAGCCCGTCTACACCAACGGCGTTCAGGACGCGCCCGATGCCTGGATCATCAATGGTCACAAAAATTTTGCCAGCCTCAGCCCGGCGCTGGACTATTTCATCATCCCCGCGGCGGTGGTGGATGGCAGCGGCCAGGTAGCGCGTTTCATTGTCCCTGCGGGCGATCACATTGAGATCGACGAGACGTGGGACGCCATGGGGATGCGCGCCACCGGCAGCCATGATGTCTATCTGCGCAATGCGCGCGTCACACCGGATCTGATGATTGGGCGCAGCGATCCCAAGACCAGCGATCCCACCATCTCCATGGGCAATGCCTGGTTCACTTTGACGGTGAGCGCTGTCTATTTGGGGGTGGCGCAGGCCGCCCTGGAATTCGCTGTCGATTACGCCCAAAAGCGCGTCCCCACAGCGTTAGGCAAACCGATTGCCGAATTGGAAAGCATCCAGCGCCGGTTGGGGGAAGCGGAATTGGCGTTGACACAGGCCCGCGCCCTGCTCTACAGCGTCGCCAACGATTGGGATCAATTGCCAGAGCGCCGGCGCGATCTCTCCCCTCTGCTTGTGGCGGCCAAGGTGACGACCACCAACAACGCCATCCTGGCCGTGGATCATGCCCTGCGCGTGGTGGGCGGGGCCAGCATGGCCCGGTCCTTGCCGTTGGAGCGCTATTATCGCGACGTGCGCGCCGGTCTCTACCATCCTGTGGTGGACGATCAGGCATTCCCCATCCTGGGGCGAGTGGCAATGCAAAAGGTAGCGGCGAAGCAAAAAGAGGAACTTGCGGGATTGCAGATTTGATGCTAACTTAAGGTCACCCCCGGCCAAACCGATCAGGACGTACGCAGGTAAAGCAGACCTGCCAGGTTTTCTGAAACCTGGCAGGTCTCCAGAACCACCAACCGAGTGCGTAAATCCTGCCCATATCAACGTTCGTTACCCGTGCCGGGAGGTGTCCATGCATTCACCATCACCTGCGCCGATCTCCGTCGATGCCAACGCGACTACTCAGCCAGCCGACCCGCTTGCTTCGCCCAACCGATCTTCCTTTTTTTTGATCCAAATCTTCGCGCTGGGCGTTGTCGCTGGTCTCCTCATCTCTGGGTTGCTGATGTTGCTAATGCGCCGCACGAATCCGCCCCCCATCGTGTTGCAGCCACCGCCGACGCCCGCGCCAACAGCCACGCCGTTGCCCACGGCTACACCCGCGCCGATTGTCGTTTTTGTCTCTGGGGCGGTGGCGATGCCCGGTCTTTATGCTTTGCCCAGCGATGCTCGTTTAGGGGATGCGCTGCGCGCGGCCGGTGGTATGCTGGCCGACGCTGTCACTTCGATCAATCAGGCGGAGCGGCTATGGGATGGCGCGCAGGTGCATGTCCCTGCGGTTACGGAAGCGCCGGCGAGTTTGCAGCCATCCGCGGGCGTATCGGGCGCGCCGCCTGCCGTTTCTAGCGCGTCCCCCTCCACTGCTTCGGGCGGAAAAATCAACATCAATACGGCCAGCGCTGATCAATTGACCTCTCTACCGGGGATCGGTCCGGCTCGCGCTGCTGCCATCGTTGCGGGACGTCCCTATGCGACGGTAGATGATCTGGAGCGGGTTTCGGGCATCGGCCCCAAAACCATCGAGCAATTGCGCGATCTGATCACTACCCAATGAGCAGGGGGAAAGAGAAATCAAAAGGCAAAGGGGAGAAGGCAAAGGTGGCGGCAGGGGGCAAGTTGCAGGTTTGCAGGTGGCAGGTTGCAAGTGGCAATTCACCCCTTCACCTTCACCTTCACCTTATCCCTATCCTTAGTTTCGACAATCTCAACCGGCGTCCCCAGTTCCCAGTCCCCAATCCC
>JAHBVG010000154.1 GCA_019637695.1 Caldilineaceae bacterium
GTGGTGGACAGTGCCATCGCGATCATGGCGCGCTGGCACTGTCCACCGCTGAGACGATAAGGATAGGCGGACATACGCTGTTGCGGATTGGGCATGCCCACATGACGCAGCCAATCGGTAGCGGTCTCCTCGGCGGCTTTTGGACTCAGATCTGTATGCAGCCGGATCGCTTCCACAAGCTGGTTGCCCACAGTATGGACGGGGCTGAACGCGCTCATCGGCTCTTGGAAGATCATTGAGATCTCGCCGCCGCGGATCGATCTTATCTCGGCGTCGTTAGGCGGCAGCGAAAGCAGATCGATCCGGCGCTGCTGTCCGCCGTTGTTGGAATAGGTGTACAGCACCTCCCCGCCCACAATGCGGCCCGGTTTGTCCACAATTTGCAGGATCGACTTGGCGGCAACACTCTTGCCACAGCCGCTCTCACCGACAATCCCAAGCGTCTTGCCCGGCCGCACCTCGAAACTGGCGCCGTTCACCGCCTCGACAACCCCTTCGTCGGTGAAGAAATAGGTCTCTAAATTTGCCACCGAAAGGATCGGCTGTTCTTCGCTCATGGTTGGTCGTTTCGTGTGTGGAGATGGTGACTGGGGATTGGGTTTTCTGCCCCAATCCCCAGTCACCAATCCCCATTCCCCTTTTTAACTATACGGATCCGCCGCATCGCGCAGCCCGTCGCCCATAAAGTTAAGCGCCAGGATCGAGAGGATCACAGGGACGGCGGGCAGCATCAGCCAGGGGGTGAGGGCAATCGACTGTACATTCTGCGCAGCCTGCAAGAGTACGCCCCAACTGATCGCCGGCGGACGCAGCCCCAACCCCAGGAAACTCAACGCGGTTTCACTGATGATCATAAAGGGGATGGCCAGGGTGGCGGCAGCGATGATATGGCTGTAAAACGAAGGGACCATGTGCCGGAAGATGATCCCCTGCCAGGTAGCCCCGGCCACCAACGCTGCGGTGACAAAGTCCTCTTCGCGCATGGCTAAAAAGCGCCCGCGCACAACGCGCGCCAGATCCGTCCACGCGAAGAGCGAGACGATCAAGGTGATGGCAAAATACAACTGCGTAATCGACCAATCTGCGGGCAGCGCGGCGGCCAGACCCATCCACAGCGGAATGGTGGGGATCGAGCGGATGATCTCAATGTTGCGCTGAATGATGTTGTCCACCACACCGCCGAAGAAGCCCGAAATACCGCCGAGGACAATGCCCAACGTCAGGCTCAAGGTAACGCCGATCAACCCGATGGTCAGCGACGTGCGCGTGCCATAGAGGATACGCGAGTAGAGATCGCGTCCCTGCGTGTCGGTGCCGAGGAGGAAGATCCACTCTTCGGCGCGCAGTTCGGGGTCGGCCATGCCTAGCAGATGCAGATTCGTGGGAATCAGCCCCAGAAATTTGTACTCATACCCTCTGGCAAAGAGACGGACGCCAGCCGTGTTGGTGCAGTCGGGTACGTATTTCCTTGCCAACGTGTAGGGATCGCGTTCGCCCACCACAGCGCAGACATACGGACGAAACTGCCCACCCTCGAAAAAGCGGATAGGCTGCGGCGGCACAATGGCGCGCGCTGAGCGCCCATCCACCGGGTTGCTGATGGCAAGAAAGCTGGCAAATAACGCCGCCAGGTAAAAGAGGATCACGACAACTAACGCCACCAACGCTACCTTGTGTCGCCGAAAACGCCACCACATCAACTGTCGCTGCGTTGCCACGCTCAGCCGGTCTTCTATCTGAGCGGCATGTTCCTGCGCTGCGACGGAGTGTTCTTTGGAGACTGCGATCTTTTGACTCATTCGTCTCTCTTTGTGTTCCTTCGTGTGCCTCCGTAGAGCATCTGCTGTTCTATCGAAGCCTGACTCTTGGATCGATGATGCCCAAGAGGATGTCTGAGATCAGGGTGCCGATGACCGTCATTGTGCCAACGAGCAGGATAATCGCCCCGGCCAGGAACATATCTTGCGAGAGGAGCGACCGCAACAGCACCGGCCCCACTGTAGGCAGACTAAGTACCACCGAAACGATGACGCTACCCGAAACCAGGAAGGGCAGGATGTAAGCGGTGAGGCTGATGACGGGGTTGAGCGCCAGCCGCACCGGGTATTTGAGGATTAACTGCCACTCGCTGAGTCCCTTGGCGCGGGCTGTGATCACATAGGGCTTGCGCAGTTCGTCGAGCAGATTGGCGCGCGTAATGCGGATCAGCGAGGCCGTGCCCGACGTACCCAACACGATGATCGGAATGATGAGATGCTGGGCCAGGTCCAGAACACGTCCTGTACTCCACGGCGCCGTGACATATTCTGCCGAAAAGAGACCGCCGATGCTGAAATCGAACATATCCCAGGCAAAGTACATCAAGACCAGCGCCAGCAGAAAGTCAGGGACGGCCAACCCTGTAAAACCGACGGTGGTGGCGAAGTAATCGAGGATAGAATATTGGCGCACCGCTGATAAGATCCCAATCGGGATGGCGACGATCCAGATGAAGAGTACCGTCCCCAACGCCAGGATGACCGTGAGGAGGAGCCGCTCTCCGATGACCTCTGTCACCGGAACCCGGTATTGAAAGGAGAGACCAAAGTTCCCCTTCGAGATGATCTGCCAGATCCATTTGCCGTACTGAACATAGGCAGGCTGGCCCAGGCCAAACTGTTGACGCAGCGCTTGCGCCTCGTCGGCAGATATTCTATCGCCCTGCGCTTCTAGCGCTGCAACATAAGACGTGACATAGTCGCCCGGCGGAAGTTGGATAATGATGAAAGATAAGATCGAAACCGCGAAGATGGTCAATAAGCCGTAGGCAACACGTCTGATCAAATAACCCAGCATCGGCATCTCCTTCGTCGTGCGTCGTAATGCGTGTTGCGTGGGTCAAGAATGTCGCGCTGAACTTGAAACGGGTCATGTACAGATAGCGCGTAGTGCGTAGGCAGAACACGGAATACGCACTATCTTCACCAGGACCCTTCCAAGATGGCTCGAAACAATCTCAACCCACGCACTACGCAACACGAATCACGTTTATTCCTGATCCATGAAGAACTGTTCGGGATACCCGTTCCCCGGCGTTTGGGCGTAGACGACCCACTCCATCGGTTTGGGGATGTTGCGCATGTTGTTCTTGATCAGCGTGGTATAGACCGGAACATCCACCACAATCCCGATCAAGGGGATGTTGTCGCACATGATGTCCATGCCTTCGATGTAACGCTGGCGGCGCAACTGGGGATCGATGGTCTGGATCGCTTCCCAATGCTTGAGGATCTGATCCTTCAGCCACTGCGGACCGTCGTAGTCATCGGGGTTGGGGTTGGGCTGGTTACCCCAGGTGGTGGCAATGTATCCCCAGCGCTCGCCGGGGATCAGGCGGGATACCGTTTCAGGATTCCATTCACGGTTTGACTGCAAAAAGATAGGATCGCGCCAGGGCACAATCGGGATCTATCTCAAGTTGAAAGCCTTGACGATTACCGGCGCGATATTGGAACAGGTGGTGAGGAAAGCTGTGCAATTGCCAGGGAAGTGAATTGGCCCTATCTTAACAACTCCTTCCGAAGGTGTCAAATCGATTTTGGAAAAGGTGATTGGGGATCGGGGATTGGGTATGGGTGTTCACCACCTGCCAACGGCTGACTGCTCGCTGCTACTTACAAACTTCTGAGATCCCGCATTCTCCATTCCTCAGTCCACATTCATTTGACACGCCCTGTTCGACCTTCTATACTGGCGAATCCAGAAGGCTTTCCCGATGTCACAAAATGGACGCTCTGCGCCATCCCCAATCCCCGGTCCCCAATCCCTGCTAGAAAGTGAACCGCATGAAGATCGCACGCATTGTCTGTACCTTGCTTACCTATCCGCTGCCAGCGCCGCTGCACCCCTCTTGGGCGCCGGGGCGGACCTTTACTTCGACTTCGTGTACGTTGGTGGAGATCACCAGCGATGACGGCATCACTGGTGTGGGCGCTATGCCGCAGACCGGCCACGTTGGCCTCTACACCATTGCGGACATGGTTGCGCCCTACATCCTGGGCCGGGATGTACACGCCGTCGAGCGCATCAGCCCGATCCTGCGCAGCGCGGCGCGTGACGGCTCCTATCCCTGGGCCGTGGAAATGGCGCTGTGGGACATTTTGGGCCAGGCCAGCGGGATGCCGGTCTATCAACTGTGGGGGGGATTCCAGCGCACGCTGCCTGTCTACGCCAGCCTGGCCGAGATCGTCAGCGCCGGGGAGCAGATCGACCGGCTGCATCTGCTCAACGAACGGGGCTTCCGCGCCTTCAAACTGCGCCTGCGCCGCCCCACCATCGCCGAGGACATCGCCTTTGTCGAGAAGATCCGCGCAGAGTTTGGCGACAGCGTTGATCTCATGGTGGACGCCAATCAGGCCCACGTCATGCCCAGCCCCGGCCCGCACAACTTTTGGAATTACACCGACGCCCTCACCGTGGCGCAGGCCATGCACGATCTGGGCGTCCTCTGGCTGGAGGAGCCGCTGCCCCGCTACAACTACGAACAACTGGCCCAACTCACCGCCGCCACCGACATTCCCATTGCCGGCGGGGAACTCAACATCGGCCTCAACGAATACCGCGACCTGATCCTGCGCAACTGCTACGACATCATCCAGGCGGACGCTGCCTTCTCCGAAGGGATCTTCCAACTGCGCAAAGTAGCGGCCATGGCCGAGATGTGTTACAAACGCTTTATCCCCCACACATGGTCGAACGGGGTGGGGCTGGGCGCAAACCTGCATCTAGCCATGTCGCTGCCCAATTGTCCGTGGTTTGAGTTCCCCATCGACCCGCCAGCGTGGACCGACGAGGCCCGCGATTTTATGCTGACCACCCCCTATGACGTGGACGCCGACGGGACCATCACCGTCCCCAACGCGCCGGGGCTGGGCATCGAGCTGGATCGCGAGCGGATTCGGCAATATACTGTCGCCGTGTGGGAGAGTGGGGAGAGGTGAATGGGGACTGGGGACTGGGGACTGGGGACTGGGAGCGGATTGTCAGCCATTCACTTGTAAACCTGCCACTCAATGTCATTAGGTTAAGGATTTGTAGCTTCGCACATCAGGGAATCGTGCGATTAAAAATCGCACCTACGCTATCGGCAAACCTGCATCGTCTCGACCACTTTTGCCTTTTGCCTTTTGTACTTTGCCTTCTCTGTCTTTTTCTGGACTATCTGCTAACGGCCGACTGCTATATGCTATTCTGGAGATCACCATGCGACACCCCAAAGGACCCGGTTCCCCGTTTCAACTGCTTTTCGCGATGGAGAGCGCTCAGGAGCCGTCTTTGCCATCGTCTTATCGCGCCATCTATCCCGGCGATTGGCAACCCCCAGCCGTGGAAGGACGGCCATACGTCTACACCAATTTCGCCCAATCCCGCGATGGACGCATCTCGTTCAACGAGCCAAACATGCGCGATGCCAGCCATGTGACCAAAGCCGCCCCGCACGATCGCTGGCTAATGGGGCTGCTGCGCACCCGCGCCCATGCCATCATGGTTGGGGATACAACGATCAATTTGGAATCGGGCCATCTCTTTTCACCTGACTTCATCTGCCCTTTCGATGGCGACGCGCTCAACGATCTGCGTCACTCAGAAGGATACTCGGCGCAGATGTTGCTGGTGATCCTCTCGTACAAAGGCGAGATTAACTTCGACGAGGCGTGCTTCCAGCGCCCGGATCTTCACCGCATCGTCATTGCCACTACAACTGAGGGAGCGGCCAGGATCAAGGATGTGCGCCGACCCGCCGCCATTGACGTCCTCGATCTGGGTGAACGATCCGCCGACCTGCACCGGTTGATGCAGATCCTTTATGGCGATTATGGGGTGCGCAATCTACTCTGCGAAGGAGGCGCCCGCGTCTTCGCGGGGATGCTCGACGCCGGTCTCGTGGATGAAGAATTCGTCACCTGGTGTCCTACCTTCGTCGGGCGCAATGAGGAGCATCCTCGACCCAGCTATACCGAAGGGGTGGCCTGGCTGCCCCACACAGCGCCCTACTCCCAACCGCTGACGCTACATCGCGCCGACGACTATCTCTACATGCGCACGCGCTGCCGGTATCAAAAGTGATGGAGGAAGGGATTGGTGACTGGGAATTGGTGACTGGGGCAGAGAGTACCTCTGGTCCCAATCCCCAGTCACCAGTCACCAGTCCCTTTGTCAACAACAAGGACCCATTCCATGACCACCACCCATCTTCTTTCGAGATTGCGCGCCACTGTCGGTGAGGAACATGTGAGCAGCGATGCGCGCACGTTGCGCCAGGGATCGCAGGACTTTTACTGGTTTTCGCCCATCCTCAAGCCGTTGCTGGCGGAAAAACAGGCGGATGTGATTGTGCGCCCTGGTAGCGTGGACGAGTTGATCGCGGTGATCCAGGTGGCTGTGGAGACAGAGACGCCGCTGACGCTGCGCGGCGCGGGAACAGGGAACTACGGACAGGGGATTCCCATGCAGGGCGGCATTTTGATCAACACCAAACGGCTCGATCAAATTCTCGAATTAACGGCGAACTACGCCCGTGTGCAGGCCGGAACCCTGTTGCACACTATCGAGAGTGCGGCGCGGGAGATCGGCGCGGAACTGCGCTTCTTCCCCAGCACGCTGCAGACGGCCACTGCCGGGGGCTTCCTTGCCGGTGGATCGGGCGGCATCGGCTCGGTGACGTGGGGCACGCTCTGGGACGAAGGCAATGTACTCGGCGCAACCGTTGTCACGATTGAGGCGGAACCGCGCCTCCTCACCGTCACCGATGCCGACGAACTCAAAGGGGTGATCCACAACTGCGGGCTGACCTGTGTGATCGTCGATCTCACGCTGGCCCTGGCCCCGGCCCAACCCTGGGCGCAGTACGTGGCCGCGTTCGATGATTTTGAAAGCGCGTTGCGCTGTGGCGAAGCGCTTGCCTACGACGATGATCTGCCCAAACGGCTGATCACTGCCCTGGAGTGGCCGATCCCTTCCTTCTTTCGCCAACTGGTCAAGGATGGCGCATGTCCCGACGGCAAGGCGGTTTTACTACTGCATCTCACCCTCTCACCCGACGAAGTACAGAAACGTATCACTCCCTTCGGCGGGTCGATCACCTGGCGAAGTCCGCACGAAAACTATGGACGCAGAGGCTGGCAGCTTTCCGATTTCTCGTGGAACCATACCACGCTGTGGGCGATCAAAGCCGACGAGAGTTTCACCTATTTGCAGGACATGTTCGATCCGGGTCGGGTCCACGAGCAACTGCGCCAGCGCAAGGATCGCTATGGCGACGCGATCCTCGAACACATCGAATTCATGAAGTTCGGCGGGCGCATGGTTCCGCAGGGGTTGACGCTGGTCCGTTTCCGCTCGCCGGAGCAGATCCGCGAGTTGATAGAATATTGCGAATCCATTGGCATTTGGGTGGCGAATCCCCACACCCACTATCTTGACGAGGACGTGCGTTGGAACGGCCAGCCCATCCTCGACGCCCGCGCCCGCTGGGATCCGCATGGGCTGCTCAACCCAGGTCATTTGCGCGCAATCGAGGAGATTTGAGATTAACCGATGAGGGGAGTGGGGTTCGACGCTTGAATCCCTCAATCTTTTGATCGCTTAATCTCCAACCTCACTACCCAAAGGCAGGCCATACCCATGAACACCCCTCCTTACCGAATTGAAACCACGCGCACAGTGATCCGCTGTTGGAACCCCACGGATGCTGCACTGGTCAAGGACGCCATCGACAACAGTTTAGACCATCTACGCGAGTGGATGCCCTGGGCGATGAATGAACCGGTGACGCTGGAAGCGCAGGCGCAAAAGCTGCGCCGCTTTCGCTCTCTGTTTGATCAGGACAAGGACTATATCTACGCTATCTTCAACCAGGACGAAAGTCTGGTCCTCGGCGGCACAGGGCTGCACACACGGGTGGGCAAGGGCGCGTTTGAGATCGGATATTGGATCCGCGCCTCTCACATCAACCAGGGATTTGCCACCGAAATTTCCGCCGCCCTCACGCGGGCAGCCTTTGAACTTTGCAGTGTGGCGCGAATGGAGATCCACTGCGATCCGCACAATGTGCGCAGCGCTGCCGTGCCCCGCAAACTGGGCTATACCCACGAAGCCACCCTGCGCCAGCGTACCGTCACACCCACGGGCGATCCTCGCGACACCATGATCTGGGCCCTCTTCGCGGATGAATTCCCCCCTTCACCGGCTGCGTCGGCGCAGATCCGCGCCTATGATCTCAGCGGGCAGGAGATTAGAATGACGGGCGAATGAGCGGGGATGGAAGCAAAGCTGCCAGGTTTTCTGAAACCTGGCGAGTCTCCGAACTGCGTAAGTCCTGCCCCTTTTTCAAACGCCTGCCAAACGTCTATCAAGCGTCCGCGATCCTATACTTGTCCTCAGATGCTTCGAGCATGCTCAGTGGAAAATCCACAGACTACGAAGGAGACAGGCGATGAGGACGACAAAACGGCAGCCGAATACCTATTGGCTCCTGGCGTTGCGCGTGTTCTGGTATGTTGTGGCGCTGGTGGGGATCAATTGCCTGATCATCGGCCTGTGGAGCGGATATGATCGATTGGCGACGCTTTGCACGGGCGATCTCTGCCCATCGGATCGGCTTACGCTGCAAGGGATGTACGCCCTTGAAGCGCTGGGACTATCTCCCCATCTTTACGCGCTCTACAACATCCTCTTTGTGATCTTGATTGCGTTTACCTACGTGGGCGTCGCTGCAGTGATCTTTTGGGCGCGGCCACGCGATTTGGGCGCGCTCT
>JAHBVG010000155.1 GCA_019637695.1 Caldilineaceae bacterium
TCGACACTATTTTCTCTGTCGAAAGTGTCTCACTCATTATAGACACACAGGGGCTCCACCAATTCTTACTCTTCCAATTTGTGACCCAACCTTCCATCATTGCATTAACGAGATATTGGGAGTCAGTAAAAATTGTCACCTTACACGGTTCTTTGAGTAATTCAAGTCCTTTAATGGCAGCATAGATCTCCATGCGGTTATTAGTAGTCAACCGAAAACCACCTGACACTTCTTTACGTGCAGTGCGATACAACAACACAACCCCATAACCGCCTGGGCCTGGATTGGGCTCACATCCACCATCCGTGTAGATGATAACTTCTTTTGGTTCATCCATCGTTCTATCTACCTTTTTCGCTCAGATCTCGCAAAATACAATTAGCAGGGAGTTTAGCATGACTTTCCGCTCTCAACAATTTCTATAGAATTCTCAACTTGGTGGATTGAGTTCTAGCTTCTTCGCCATATAGCAAGAAAACCGTTAAGATAAGGGTAGATTATGGTGTAACGAGAGGAGCCTGACCGATGACAACGCCAGCGCTGACCGTCGAAGAAAAGCAGCAGGTTTTGAGGGGGAAAAGTTACCGAGAATTTCTGCTCGCTGTGGAGGAGTTCCCCGCTCTGCGCGTCGAGTTTATGGATGGGGAGATTGTGATGACGCCTGCGCCAGTCCCTGCTCACCAACTGATTTCGGGCAGCCTCTATCGGTTGCTTGACCGCTACGCGTCGGCGCAAGGATTGGGGCGGGTTCTCTATGCGCCGCTCGATGTGGAACTCGCGCCGCGTACCCGCATTGTCCAGCCCGATCTGGTCTTCATCCCCCAGGAGCGTCTGGCGGATCTGCTCGGTGAGAAACGAATTACCGGCGCGCCCGATCTAGTGGTGGAGATCCTCTTGCCTGCGACAATGCACGCCGACCGCCATGTCAAGCTTCCGCTCTACGCAGGGAGCGGCGTCGCCGAATATTGGATCATCGATCCCGATCACCATGCCGTGGAGATCTACATACTTGACGGCGAAAGTTACCGGGTCGCCGGCATTTTCATCGCCGGGGATCGCATCAGCGTCGGTCGCTTTGCCGACGCGGGGATGGGCATTGACGCCATCTTTGCTATGTAGAAATCCCACGTAAATGTTAGCCGCTGCTTTTAGCTGCGGTTCTTCTCCGAGAGGAGAATATGCTATGTAGAAATCCCACGTAAATGGTAGCCGCTGCTTTTAGCTGCGGTTCTTCTCCGAAAGGAGAACATGCGATTAAAAATCGCATCTACGTGTTGTGAAGTTGTTTTCTTGACCTTGAACCACTCACCGCTGCGTCTGCACGAGCCGGAGTACCGTCTCCACAACATCATCAAGCGCAGCACTGGTATCGATCTCATGCCCCGCCACTCTGCGCAAAAGCGGCTCCACCGTTTCCCGTAGATCCAGCACACGCGCCACTTCGTCGGGATGCTTTCCGTATGGATTGTTTGTCCTCGTTGCCAACCGCTCAACAATGAGAGACGCAGGCGCATACAGCAGGACGATGTGGTCGAACTGGGGCAGGAACTTCCCCATATTCTTGGCACAACCGCTCAGGAACAAGACCTCGGCATCCTCTGTGGACAGGAGATTTTGAATGCGATCCTCCCGCCATACCCAGTCCCTGTCCGCTTCCACTGGCGTACCTGGGGTGTCCGAGTCGTCGCTGATCGCCACCCACTCGGAAAACTCGTCCCTGTCCGCGTCCACGGCCTTATAGCCGGACGCTGCAAGCGCGCCGATCACCGTGGACTTGCCGCTTCCAGAGATCCCCGTCAAAAGTATCCGCTTCATCAGATTTTCCTCACGCATGAGTGAGCATCCCAGCTCACCCTTCAAAAAAGGCACACATTGGGTATAATAGATTCTAACGGAAATCAATCCGTATCGAGAATATCGATCCAGGTGTAGAGAACAATCTTGAAGCCGGAGAGACGAGTTCCAACTGCGGCGCTGTCTGAAAAAAGGAAGTCCATTGGCTGAACTCACCGAACGACAGAAACGACAGATCGCCGGCGCCGTGGCCGAGGTGGATCCAGCGCAGATTGCTGCTTCACGCCATCTGACCATTGCTCAAAAAATCAAGCAAGCATTATCGATGATCGAATTTGCCGAAGAGGTTGCGGCCTATCGGCTCCGGCAGCGTCAGCCACACATGAGTGAAGCTCTATCCTTGTTGACCATACGCAAAGCAACCACTTTGAAGGAAAGCGCAACCACAATGTCAACCAGTGATCTATCCTTCCGAGAATTTGCGCGTGTTGTACTCGATACGATCCGATCACTTGAACTTGAATACTTGATCGGCGGGGCCGTTGCGGCCTGGGCATGGGGAGAAGCGCGTACCACACGCGATTTTGATCTGGTAATTGATTTGCCGCCCCATCAAATTCGCCCCTTTTCCGAGGCATTGAAGAGAGAAGAGATGTTGGTGCCGCCAGAGATCATTTTAGATCTTCTTTTGTCGCCAGTGGATCTTCCGATCAATGCCATTCATATGCCTACAGGCTTCAAAGCCGAATTCTTCCTGGTACGCCCAGATGATGCGCTTCGCCAGAGTGCCTTTCATCGCCGACTGATTGCTGACTTAGGCTATCCCTTAGGAGAAGCCTATGTACATTCGCCAGAGGATCTTATCCTTTATAAACTGCAATATTACAAGCTTGGCCAGCAACCCAAACACATTCGAGACATTGCCAGCATCTTATTGACCATTGGCAAAGACATCGAGATGGACTACATCCAACACTGGATCGAGACATTGGATCTGGTGGCTGTCTGGCAGGAAATTCAAAACGAGATCCACCGCGAAGGATAGCCCGTGCCCCCCACCCCGCAGATCGCCCGCGCCCAGATCGAAGCGTTGATCCAAAACTACCGGCGCTTGACCGACGCCGACAAGAGCGGATTGGCCGAGGCCAACGTCGTCCACCAGTTCATCACGCCGCTGCTGCGCGCGCTGGGCTGGCCCGTGGACGATCCACACCGCTGCAAATTCGAGTTGAACACCGTGGCCGGCCGCCCCGATATTACCTTGATCCCCGAAAGCGGCGGCGCGCTCTTTGTGGAAGCCAAACGCTTTGGCCTCATCCAACCCCTGGCGCAGATGCGGCAGACCATCCGCAATATTGTGACGCCCAATCTGCTGGCGCTGCCCGGCATGGCCGTAGACCGCACTCAGGAAGAGCAACAGGCCATCAACTACGCCTTTCAAAACGGCGGGGCCTGGGCCATCCTCACCAACTTCGAGAAGTTGCGCCTCTTCAACGCTCGCCGCGATTGGTTGGTGTTCTCCTTTGAATCGCCGGGCGCGTATCTGGACGAGTTCGACCTGCTCTGGCAGTTGTCGTACGAGGAAGTCTGCCGCGGCGGGCTGGACGCGCTGAGCAACCAGCGCCACCGCGAGGATGTGGACACCAACTACCTCCACTTTATCAACACCTGGCGCGAACGGCTGGCCCAGGAGATCATCGCCCGCCGCGCCGACAACCCGTGGGCCTTCCACGCCGACGGCTCGATCCGCGTGGCAGCCTTGCGCAGTGTGGTACAGCGCATTTTGGATCGGCTGGTGGTGGTGCGCTTCGCCGAGGATCACACCATCATCCCCGCCGACACGCTGTGGAGCCTGCACGAACTGCGCGGGCGCAACCCCTACACCTTCTCGCTGAGCGAATTCATCGCCCGCCTCTTCCGCCGCTTTGACGAGGAACACAACTCTGCTCTCTTTGCCCCCGATCTGGCCGACGACGCCGTGATCGGCGACGAGGTCTTCGGCGGCTTGATCCGCAAACTCTACGAAGCCCGCTATCGCGCCCTTTCCGCCGACATTATGGGCAACACCTACGAGCAATATCTGGGCAAGACGCTGGTGCAGGTGGGCGGCGCGGTGATCACCGCCGACAATGTGGAGACGCGCAAAAAGCAGGGCAGCTATTACACGCCGCAGGTGATCGTGCGCTATCTGGTGGACAACAGCCTGGGCCGCTACCTCTACGCCACGGCGGACGGCAGCCCCGACGGCGAACCTCTGCCCGGCGAACAACGCAAAACCCACGAGGAGATCCGCCATCTGCGCGTCATCGACCCCGCCTGCGGCAGCGGCTCGTTCCTGATCTACGCCTACGCCGTGCTGGCCGACTTCTACCGCCGCGAGATCGCACGGCTGGAAGCGGAACGACAGAACCGCTATCGCGAGCTGGTGGCTGGCGGCATGACCACCCCCTTTGACCTTGAACTCAACCTGACGCCGTGGAGCGCAGCTCTGGAAGAGTTGCGATCCTACCCGCGGCTGATTTTGGAGCATCACCTCTACGGGGTGGACCTGGACCCACAGGCCGCCGAGATCGCCACTGTCAATTTAATGGTGCGCGGCATGGCCGATCAGCCATCCAGCCAGCGCCGCCTGCCCCTCATCCTCAACCAGAACATCAAAGTGGGCAACTCGTTGATCGGCGCCGGGCCGGACGATGCACGCCTGGCCGAACAGAGGGCGGATCTGGCCGACCTGCGCCGTTTGCGCCTGGCCCTGACCGATGAAAAGGATGGCGACCACGCCCCCATCCTCGACCAGATCCGCCTCATTGAGGATCGGGTCAACGCCCGTTTGAACGAGCCGCTGACCGCTTTCTTTGCCGATGTGGCCGCGCAGCGTCCATTCCACTGGGCGGTGAGTTTCCCCGAAGTCTTTGTGGACGAAACAGGGCAACCGCTGGGTGAAGATGGCGGCTTCGACGTGGTCATCGGCAACCCGCCGTGGGAGATCGTCAAGCCGGAGATCCGCGAATATTACGCGCAGTTCGACGCCGCCATCGAAAGCAAGCTGAGCCGCGCCGCCGTGGAAGCGCGCATCGCCGAACTGGATGGGGAGACGCCGGTCATCCCCCGCGGCTGGGCAGCGCAGAAGCGACGTATTGAAGAAGCCGCCGCCTATTACCGGCGCTCGCCCGACTTCTACCGCCAGGGCCGCGGCGACACCGCCACCCACAAACTCTTTTTGGAGCGGGGCTACAGCCTGCTCGAACGCTCCGGACGGCTGGGCTTTGTCATCCCGTCGGGGATTTACTCGGATCTGGGCACCAAAGAAATGCGCCAGATGCTTTTGGAGGAGGGGCGCATTGAGTACCTCTACAGCTTCAGCAACGAGCGCTTCTTCTTCCCCGATGTTCACCACTCGTTCAAATTTACACTACTGGGCGCGCAGCGCGGCGAACCCAGTGAAGGCTTCTGGGCAACTTTCCGCTTTAACCCACGCGTGGCCGTCGCGCCGGAGGAATTGACGGCGTTTTTACACGACCAAACCAATCTCGTCTACGTCAAGCGATCCTCGCTGATGCGCTTCAGCCCGGATAGCCTCAGCGTGATGGAGTTCACGAACCAGACCGATGCTGATGTTACTGCAAAGCTCTATGCAGAACATCCTCTATTAGGAGAAACATTGAGCGGTAGTTGGAATGTAGACTTTGCCCAAGATTTTCACATTACCAATGATCGCGCTTTGTTCAACCAAGATGGACATGGTTTGCCGCTGTATGAAGGGAAAGTGATCCATCAGTTTGATGCGTTTTATGCACAACCTAAATTTTGGATTGAAGAGTCTATGGGGAGAGGAAAGCTGGAGAATGCGAAGTATCGAGACTGGTATCAAGAATGTCGAGTTGCTTTTCGTGAGATAGCACGAAGTACTGAAGTGGACCCCATTGTCAAGACAGTGATCGAGTCAAAAGATAAGTCCCGAACTCCTTTCCTTAATGAGGCTTTTTGAACGTTGAATGAATGAGAACTAGGCCAAGTAGCGGGCGGCCGGTGTCAAATAGTCCAGCGATTGATGTGGGCGTCGATGGTTGTAGAAATCAAAGTAATGGCTCAATCCTTGAAAAGCATCTCTTGGCGAAAGATAGTCGTGCAAGTAAACCTCTTCATATTTGACGCTACGCCACAAGCGTTCGGTGAAGACATTATCCAGCGCCCGTCCTTTGCCATCCATGCTGATCTGGACATGGGCATCCAGTAGACGCTGGGTGTACTGAGGGCTGGTGAAATGACTGCCCTGGTCACTATTCATAATAGTAGGCTGGCTGCGAGCGAGTGCTTGCTCGACAGCGGCCAGCACAAAGTCGATCTCCAGGGAATCATCCAGTTGCCAACTCACGACATAGCGAGAGTACCAGTCCAAGATAGCCACCAGATACATCCAACTGTGGGGCATACGGATGTAGGTAATGTCGATGCCCCAGATGTGATTCGGGTAAGTGGCCGTGACGTTGCGCAGCAGATAGGGGTAGATGGCATGAGCCTGGTTGCGTTTGCTCAAGTTTGGACCAGGACAGACGCCGGCAATCCCCATTTCCCGCATGTGTCGTTGCACGGCCTTGCGATTGACGCTCATTCCAGCCTGACGTAACTCGATGGCGATACGACGTGA
>JAHBVG010000156.1 GCA_019637695.1 Caldilineaceae bacterium
GCGGAGTTTTGCTTCTTGCCCGGCGCGTTGACAGCGCTACAGACGTTGGCAACGCTCGATTGGCCGATTGTCGTCGTCACCAATCAATCTGCGATTGGACGCGGGTTTGTCACTCAGGCGGCTGTCGAGCAGATCCACCAACGCATGATCGACGCCATCCACGCCGCCGGGGGACGCATCGACGCAATCTTCTACTGTCCTCACCACCCTGAGGATAGCTGCGATTGCCGCAAACCCAGGCCAGGGTTGCTTCACCAGGCGCAGGCGCGCCTCCAGATCGACCTGACGCGCAGCATCCTGATTGGGGATGCTGTCAGCGATCTGCAAGCGGCGCAGGTCGTGGGTTGTTTCCCCATTTTGGTCAAAAGTGGCCGAGGATGGGCGCAGCTTGACCAATGGCCGCGTGAGAAGATGGACGAGATCGGGGTCGCCGAGGATCTGGCCGACGCCGTGCCGCAGATTCTACGGTACGCGCAGGCAAAATCAATATCAGTTACGATTCCTTGACCGATGCAGGCATTTACCCCGCATCTCGGTTCTGGACGTGAAAATAAAATGGAGAGAATTATCTAATGCAAAGAACTCCTCCCCCCAAGAGAATGGGTACACAGCGCAAGTTTAAGAATTTTGTGCTATACATATTGATCAGCGTGGTCCTGTTATTTGCCTGGATTGGCATCATCGGCAGCGTCTTCTTTTCAGACGTAGGACCATTCTTCCCCAGCGCTGCCGGCCAATCGGCAATGGTCGAGGAACCTACACCGACGCCAAGCCCGGCGACGCCCACACCCGAGGCGCTGGCAATGGTTGCCGAATCGGCGCCTGAGATGGCGGTGCAACCCGCGCCCCAGCCCTTTGTGATTCCTACCGCCGAGCCGGGCGGGCGTATCGTCAGCATCCATCCGCGTTCGGGTGAGATTGGCTGGTGGGCGAGCGATGGCGCGCGCAGTTCTGGTGTGGATTCTTTCGCCTATGTCGGCCAGTCTGGCGGGGATACTTTTATCTCCGCCATGCAATTCGATTTGAGCCAGATCCCGGCGGGCGTGCCCCTGCGCGAAATCACGCTGCGTTTGAACGGTCTGCGCGCGGATCGGCTGGATCCTGAAGTCGGGGGCATATGGTCCATTGAGATCTTGTCGCCGGGGGTTTTGCCGAATTTGATCCGCACCGATTTTTCGACGCTTTACACAGCGCCCCGCGCCGTGAATCTCTTTACGCTGGAGGCTGCCGATCTAGAGCCAGGCCGCGAAAATTTCAAGACATTTGATATTATCACCACGCAATGGTTGCAGCAGCAGATCCTCAGCGGCAACCGCACGCTCATCATGCGCATCCTCTATACGGGCGCGGGCGGCGAGTCACTCTTCGCCTGGGATAGTGGATTGGGCGCCGTCTCTGCGGGCAATCATCCTACCCTTGTGTTTAGCCTCGGCGCGGAACCGCTGACGCCACAGCCGCCCGTGATCGTCACACCGACGCCGCAGCCAGAAAATGTCCTTACGGCGGCTGCCCATTCGATTATTGCGACCGCCGATGCAGAGCGTTTTGGCACGCCAACCCCCTTGCCCTATTACATGGTGATCGCCACGCCAACCGCTACGCCGTTTGTTGTCACCAACACGCCAACGCCTGAAAATCAGATGACCGCCGCAGTCATGATCGCTGAGGCCACGGCGATTGCCGTTACTACTGGGACGGCGACTCCCCTGCCGCCCAATGTCGTCACCGCCACGCCGACGCCCATGGATACGGCCATCCCGACGCCGCCGTTGATCGCCATGCTCGCAGATATGACGGCGACCCCCACGCCGACGCTGATGCCAACACCGCCCAGCGTCATCCCGGCGGAATTGGTGGGGCAGATCCTCTTCTGGCGCAGCGAGGAAGCAGGCCGAGGGGGGCGACTCCATGCTTTGAACCCGAGGACGGGCGCATTGGCGATGCTCTCGCAGGATTGGCCCTATCGACTTGCCAAATCCAAAGAAACTGTCGCCCCGTACGGCGGCCTCAGCGTCATTGTCCAAGAGGACATTGCTCGTGTGCCACAGGTGAAGATCTACGATCCTACGTACAACGTCACCCGTGATCTGACAAGGACGGACGGCTGGAGCTTCGATCCAGTCTGGTCGCCGCAGGGAGATCTCATCGCCTTTGTCTCTCAGGAACCGGGCAACGACGAGATCTTCACGATTGAGCCGGATGGATCAAATATGCGGCGGCTCACCCATAATTCATGGGAATGGGACAAACATCCTTCCTGGTCGCCGGATGGCAACCAGATCATCTTCTGGTCGAACCGTGAAAGTGGGCGCCGACAACTCTGGATCATGGATAAGGATGGCAACAACCAGCGAAGACTTTTGGAATCCCCCTACGAAGACTGGGATCCAGTTTGGGTCAAGTGACAAGGAGAGATCTGTGGAATTACAAGAATTAATTCAGCCGTTAAGAAGATGGTGGTGGTTGATCGCCCTGGCTACGCTGTTAGCCCTGGCTTCGAGCATCCTTTACACGAGCCAGCAACCGGTAACCTACCGATCTACGGTAACGTTGATGGTGGGCAACGCGATCCAAAATCTCAACCCGAGCAATAACGAATTCACATTGACCCAGCAGTTGGCCGACACCTACGTTGATATGCTCAAACGTCAGCCTGTGCAAGATGGCACCAGGTCTGCGCTGGGGCTTAGCCGATTGCCCGAACACTACGCCTACCGCATCGATAGGACACAGTTATTCGCCATTACCGTCGTCGATACGGATCCGGCGCGGGCGCAGGCCGTGGCGAGCGAACTGGCCAATCAACTGATTTTACAAAGCCCTGCCGGCACCAATCAGGATCACCTACAGCGGCAGGAATTTGTCAGACAGCAGTTGAATCATATCGAAACTGGCATTGTCGATACGCAAAATGAAATCCGCAACAAGCAGATCGAATTGACGCAGTTGTTCCAGGCTCGTCAGATCGCCGATACACAGGCCCAAATCGGCGCCTTACAAGGGAACTTATCGACGCTGCAACAGACATACGCCAACCTGCTCGCCAGCACACAGCGCGGCTCGATCAATACGATCAATGTGGTTGAACCCGCCTACCTGCCGAGTCGCCCCACCGATTCCGATCGGACGCGATTGATCCTGTTGGCGGCGATGATGGGCTTTGTGCTGGCGGCTGGGGCAGCCTACGCCCTGGAATATCTGGATGACAGCGTGCGCCAGCCTGCCGATGTCGCCAAACTCACCGGGATCAAAACCATCGGCGACATCCCAACAGGGAAGAACGCTGCCGACGGTCTGGCCTGGGGCGCCAAAGGATCTGCCAGCGTGCGCGAAGCCTATCGACGGCTGCGCGCCAACTTTGAATCGATTGCCGAACATCGTCCTCTGCGCTCGGTAATGGTCGTCGGCTCCAGCCCTGTTGAGGATAACGCCTCTGTGGTCGCCAATTTGGGGTTGACCCTGGCCCAGGCCGGCAAGCGCGTGGTCATGGTCGATGCCAACCTGCATCAGCCCAAGTTACATACGCTCTTCGGCCTTGAAAATGGGACCGGCCTCTCCAATCTCCTGCTCGATTGGCGCAGTGGATTGCAGGGGTTGCAACTCACCTGGCACCCCGGCCTCTATCTGCTCGCCGCCGGTCCTCGCTTCGCCGATCAAGGCGAAATGCTCAACCCACGGCGATTGCAGATGCTGTTGGACGAACTCTCACGCGAGGCCGATGTGATCCTCTTGAACGTGCCGCCCGTGAGCGCGGTCGCCGATGCGACCATCCTGGCTTCGCATATGGATGGCGCGCTTTTGGTCGTGGACATGGGGCGGACACGCCGCCAGCCGCTGCGCGAGACAGTGGATGTTCTTAACGAAGTGGGCGCTGATTTCGTCGGCGCCGTGTTGACCCACGCCAGCGCCACTCCTGTGGATAACCGCTACGCCAGCAAGCCGGTCCGCCAACAGGCCAACCGTCCTGCGCCGGCGGCAGAAACACGTCCACCCGCTGTCGAGGAATATCCTGTGCTTCCGCAAGAGTTCCTGAGCAAGCCCACCAATGGCAAAGCGCCAGCGCAGCCTGTCTCATCGGGCAGCGAGCGGGTGCGAGAGAGGCTGCCTCTCTCCTGATTCACAAGGGCTTTCCCTTCATCATTGGCGTCCTTTTGCACGGCAAAGGCCGTCCGCTGTGGATCTGTGGTCGAAGACCCTCCCCGCATCGGGGACGGGTGTATCCGGGGAAATGAACGTGCCCAACGAGGGGTCGTAATATCTTGCGTTCAGATAAATCAGCCCCGTGCTGTCGCTCTTTTGCCCTGTGAAGGTGCGGTCGGTGGGCAACGTACCACTGCTGCTGCGCGTCGCGCCGTAGGCATGGTAGGTGCGGCTGGCCGTCTGTGTACCGGTGATATTGGTGGAGACGCTGTTGCTGCTCAGATGGTCCGTGTGCAGGTAGCTGAGCGTACTTCCCCGCCGTGTGGCGATGATCTGTCCGTTGAAGCTGTAGTGCTTGATGGTTGTGGTTATTGTCTATTTATATACATCCCAGCGATGTCCCACTTTGAGTATCCGTAGGACACGGTCACTATGTTCGAGCCGATAGATAATACGGTAGTTGCCAAATCGATACCTGAAACAGCCTGACCACTCATCGCCTTACATTGCCTCGTGTCGCAGCATCTCAGCGTTTTTGCCCATCCATTCCAGTTTATCCAGGAGTTGGATATGGATGGAACTGGCCAGCGACTGGAGATCAGCCTGCGCTTCTGGTGTAACAAGTACCGTATACATGATTACTGCCCCAGTTGTTTGCGCAGTTCATACAGCGAAATCCCTTGATTCGTATCGGCTTGATATAAGGAACGACGAAGCGATTCGATAAACTCTGGCCGAAAATCTGCATTTTCCTCTTCATCCATCTGAGACATGGCATCCAGGATTTGGGTAAGCCAGATTTGCATGCGCCGATCAATCGTACGTTCCACCATCTTTTCGAATTCAGCCGGAGACAAGCTGGCAATCGTTTTGTCCATGTTTATATCTTTCTTCTCAAGCAGCCAATAGCGGATTGACTCTTACAATGACCATTATAGCAGATCTGTGGAATGGCGGCTATAGACCGTCGAAGACGTTCCCCGCATCGGGGACCAGCGTATCCGGGCTGAGGAACGTGCCCAACGAGGAACTACACCGTCGTCCTTACCACCCAAATTCAATGAAGTTATTTAATGAGCATCCTTGGGGTCTGTCCAGAAATAACCTATACGACTTGTGCCGCACTTCCTGCCTGTGTGCCGCAGAAATCATCTAACTTATTCTTGGACAGACCCAATTGGTACATAAACTACCTATATCAGATCTACTATCAAACCAATTAATACGGATGAGATAGTCATTAATCCAACCAGCAAGGTAATCCGAACTTTCTTCTCATCTACCACTAGAGGCCACCAAAAGCTGCCTAGTACTTGCCGAAATCGATTATTGGATTCCATCCAATACCGTACATGGTCCTGGAATCGTTCAGGGT
>JAHBVG010000157.1 GCA_019637695.1 Caldilineaceae bacterium
AAGGTTCCAGGCGCGTGAGCAAGTACTTGAACGTGGGATAGTGGTGATAGGGCACGGTGAAGTGATTCTCCGCGCTGGGCCAGCCGGTCCAGTAATAGGTGGAGACAGCGTACGGATCCAACGAGGTGGTGGCGGAGATCGTCGGCATCTCCTCGATCATGATCTTGAGCAATTCCAGGCCGATGGGTTGCAGCGTGGCAGTATCGTTGGGATTGCTGCTCCGAATCTGGTCGAGGATCTCATCCACGCGTGGATTGGTCCAGCGGGAGCTATGGCCGAACTGACGCTTAGTCAGATCAGGCTCCAGATAGTCGGTATGGAAGGATGTGAACGTGCGGAAAAGATCGGTGTTTTCCAGGTAGTTGCTGCCGTGGGTTTGCCCCCCAGCCACCTCATACTGGCCCATTTCGATCCGGAGTTGCCCGGCGTCGCCTACCTCGAAACTCACATCGAATCCGAAGCGCCGCCACTCCACATAGGCAGCCTGGGCGTTTTGGTGAGGCCAGCGTCCAGGGGTGGTGGAGGTGTACACGGTGAAGCGGAAGGGAGCGCCGTCGGGCAGCAGCCACTGCCCATCCGCGTTCTGGCTGAAACCGGCCTTTTTCAGCAGCTTGGCCGCCGCCTCCGGGTTGTACTGCCACGAACCATAGCCGAAGGCATTCTGGATCGTCTGGGGATCGTCCGGGAAGGTGAACCCACGGGCGCGGGCCTCTTCCACCAGCCGCGTCGGCGCCGTGGGATCCCAGACCTTGACCATCTCGCCCTCGCCAACATCGATGGTATAGTCCGTCAACCATGCCACCAATGGCTCCACATACGGTTCTTTCATCTGGGGACCGTTCACCACGATGGGCAGCGGGTTCATGGCGGCGCAGCCATCATAGGCGGTCAAGTTGTAGGAGACCGGATCCATAGCCAGGGTCAGCGCCCAGCGCACATCCTTGTTGTCAAACGGCGGCTTGAGCGTGTTGAAGACAATGCCGCCCACGCCTGGGTGCCGGTTGGACTGAATCCATGGGAAGCCCTGATCGGCATAATAGCCGCGAGCAGAGGGCTCTGCCCTCGTCACTGCACGGATGGCCGGCAGGTCCAGGTCGATCATATCGACCTCGTGGCGTGTCATGCTGATGATGCGGGCGGTAAAGTCTCCATAGTCCACGAAGACCACATACTGCGGCTTGGGTTCGCCAAACATCACCCCGGTGGGCGTCTTGTCCCAGTCCGCCCGTTTCTCCCAGGCCGTCCAGTTGCCGGCCGGGTCGAAGCTGTGCAGCACATACGGTCCCGAACTCAGCGGCGGATTGTACTCGAAGGCAAAGAACGCCTCGGTGTCCACCGTGCCATCGTCGGCCATGAACTGCTCGAACACATGCTTGGGCATCACCCACAGACTGCCCCAGAGGTCGCTAAAGTTCTCAAAGTGGAAGCGCGGGTTGGGCGCATTAAGCTGGACCACCACTGTGGTCTTGTCCGTCGCCGTGGCGCTCTCCACCTGTCGGGCCACGCTGGCATTGTAGTTTGCCGCTGGCGCCGCCTTGATGAATTCAAGCGTGAAGGCCAGGTCGTCCGCCGTGAGTTCATTACCGTCGCTCCACATCATCCCCTCGCGGAGCTTGATCGTCATCGTCTGGAAGTCATCGCTGTAGGTCGGTGGTTCGGCAGCCAGGGCGTTATAGATCACCCCTGCCTCGAAGTCGTCAACCCACAAGGACTCGTTCATCACCTGCTGCATGCCCCGATCCTGTTGCCGCCAACCAGCCCAAAAGTTGAAGTTGGAAGGGGTGGCATTGCGACCTGTCAACTGCTGGGCAAACACGGTCTCTGTGCGCGGGAAGCCCAGGACTTCGACCTCCTCTGGCGCTGTCACGCCCATCGGCGCAGTGCCGGCGGGCGCACAAGATGTAAGCAGCATTCCGGCCACACCGGCGCCGGACAATCTCAAGAAATCACGTCGATTGATTCGCATTGATATCGTCTCCTTACTAAATGGGTTGAGAAAACCACGATCAACAGACTGGCCTTCTTCCAGGCCATTGCGCTAGAACGATAATCCACAAAGGCACACGAAGAAACACAAAGCTTTTCTCTGGCCTTCGTGACCCTTTGTGTAACTTCGTGGATCATTTCCTTCTTAAACAGAAACTCACTCTATGAATAACTCCCCAGGCGCTTGGCCAGATTCACGATCTGCCGGAAGTCCTCCAGGCTAATGCTGGAGGGAACCGAGTGGTCGGACGAGAAAATGTACCCCCCCGACTCTTTCAACACGGGGACGACCCGTTCCATTTCGGCTTTGATCTCTTCGGGCTTGTCCCAGAGGACGGCGTTGATGCCGCCGTGCAACACCAATTCTTTCCCGAACTGCTGTTTGAGCGCGCAAGGATCCATGCCTGCCTTCACCTCCAGCGGATTGAGCGCGTCCAGCCCCATGCCAACCAGTTCTGGTACAAACGGTCGGATGTCGCCGCAGGAGTGCAGGTGTGCCTTGATGCCTCTGGCGTGGGCCCAGTCGATGGCCCGCTGATGATAGGGCTTGAGCATCTCCCGGTACATGCGTAGTGAGAAGAACTGATGCTGCTTGTAGCCCATGTCGTCATACCAGAAGACCGAGTCAAAGCGGTAGCCTGCATCCCACACCATCTCTAGCAGGGTCAGGTTGACCTCGAGCAAGTGAGAAAAGATGTCCTGCACCCACTCCGGTTGATCGACCAGGGCAAACAAGAGTCGCTCCGTACCCACGAGCCAGGAATGGGTGACGTCGAACCCGAACCAGAGCAGGGCCTGAATCCAGGTTCCCCTCTCCTGCCAGACGGGATAGTTGGCTTCCAGGTGTTTCCAGTCGATGCGGTCTCGATCCGGGCGGATGCGCTTCTTCGCCTCTGCCCAGCTCTCTGGGTCAACGATGGTAAAATCCAAAAATTGGGGTGTGGAGGTGGCGTGTCTCCAATTTTTCAGCGTGGCCCCGAACTTGGTGGTGTGGATGCGGTACTCGTCCGTCTCCTCGACCACGCGTTCTTCATATTGAGGAGAGTTATCGACGGCAATCGTCGTGATATGGTCCAGGCCGAAGTAATCCACATAGCTGACATTCGCAGGCATACCTTCGTCTTGCCAGCGCTCAATGGTTGTGGCCCAGGGTGTGTCGATAATGGGGATGCGATCAGCCTCTTGGTGCGCAAACATGCGCATGAATCGTTCGCGGCTGGTCATCTCAGTCATGGATCTACCTCCTTGTAGATCGCGCAGATCCGTGGTTGGATTGGATACGCCCGGTGGGGAATTGGGCGTTAGAGGCAGCAATCCCTTTGATCAATTCTGTGGAGCGTAATCAGGATTCCATTTGTCAATTATAGTCGAAGATACACGTATCCGCAACCGTGGCAGGGCGCAGATGATCGAGTGGACAGGACAAAGTAAAAAGGAGTAGTGAGTAATGCTCACACTCCTTTTCCCTTTGACATGCAGTTAGCTTATGCGATACAGAAATTACTTGCGTCGCGGCGCGCCTTTGGTGGCCGGCGCGCTGCCTTCAGGCGTCCATCCTTCGGGCATGGCTGCTTCTTCGCCGAAGAAAAATTCTTCCATCTGCTCGGCGAGGAATTGGCGAGCCTGCGGATCCCCTAAGCTCAACCCATAGTGGTTGATGAGGATGACCGAGTGCTGCATCCACATCTCCCATGCCTGTTGTGAAACATTCTCGTAAACGCGCATCCCCAATTCGCCGGGGTAGGGCTGACGTTCCAGCCCGGGCAGTTCACGGCCCAATTTTACACAGTTGACCATTCGCGCCATTTGGTTTTTCCTTCCTAAAACGTGCGCTTATCGTTCAAGCACACGCCGTCTATTGTCAGCAATCCTGGGGTGATTATAGCGGTTTTAGAAAGAGGGTGTCAAAGGGATATGCGTCTTCTTTTCTTCGGTATGCGCGGGATCTTCTCACAGCCGCCTTTCGAGAGGCTGATCGCCAGCCAGCACGAGGTACTCGCCGTCATCGTCCCTGCGGAGGAGCGTACCGCCGCGCCGTTTGCGCGGTTGTCGCCACCCGCTGTCCAAGATAGCCCTGAACTGCCGCTCTTTTCCTCTTTTGTAGAGCAGAGCATTGTGCAGCGCGCCTGGAAAGTGGGGTTGCCTGTCTACGAAGTGGACAAACCGGGCGCACCAGACTTTCTCGATTGGGTGCGCGATCTGCGCGTCGATCTGGCCTGTGTGGCCTGCTTCAACCGCATCCTGCCTGCCGCGCTGTTGGATCTGCCGCAACATGGCTTTCTCAACCTGCACCCCTCACGGCTGCCCGACTATCGCGGACCCGAACCGCTCTTCTGGCAATTGCGCGATGGGATCAACCCTGTCGGCGTCACCGTGCATTGGATGAGTGAAGCATTGGACGAAGGCGACATCGCCGCCCAAAAGGAGGTCACTCTGCATGACGGCGTCGATTGGCGATCCGCCGAGCGCCGTTGCGCCGAGAACGGCAGCTCGCTGCTGCTGGAGGCGCTGGATCGGTTGGAAGACGGCCAGATCGAGCGCCATCCTCAACCGGCGGGAGGCAGCTACCAGCCTATGCCCGGCGTGGATGATTTTTCCATCCACATTGAGTGGAGCGCACGCCGCGCCTTCAATTTTATGCGCGGAACCGCGGTGTGGGGGATCCCTTATCGGTTGGTCGTTGCCCAGAAAACAATCTGGGTCCGTGAGGCAATTGACTGGTCTGCCAGCGGAAGTTCGCCTGGTCACATGATGAAGATTGGCAGTGCCATGCAGATTGGATTTGCACAGGGAAGACTGACCGTGCTGCTTGTATAGAATAAAGACCTGCCAGGTTGCAGAAAACCTGGCAGGTCTGTCTTCGATGGTAGCAGAATCACTTCGGCAAGTACACCCCTCCCGGTTGGGTGTCGCGCATTTTTTTACTTCACGACGCCATAGCCCATCATGTTGTCCTGGTTGGTGTACACATCCTGCCGGGAGAGATTGCCCATCAACCCAAAGGCTGGGGCGGATGTAACCTGGGCCGATCCTTCGATGGCGGGTATCTCATTGAAGAAGAGTGTGCTTGTCCGGCTGAGGATGCCACTCTTCGATTGGGAGGTGTTGAGGCTACCGGTCGTGTTGTAGAAGTCAAGCGTGACACCGTTGGTGC
>JAHBVG010000158.1 GCA_019637695.1 Caldilineaceae bacterium
TGCTTGTTGAGTTACGCCTTAACTTAATGACATTGAGACATGTATAGTTGCCGTGCATCAAAAGTCCGAGAGAGAGCCATTCCAATGGCTAGTACGCCCAATGAGTTAGATTCGTTACACTGAACAGTATGGGTTCACGCCTTGCGAATCCATCCTATCTCTAAAATTTGCCGAAAGAAGGCGCTTGTATGGACAATCCTCTTGTGCATGCAACGACTGTCGCCATGCCTTTGTGGACGACGACTTTCTTTGTAGCGATGTTGTTGTCGGTGGCCGCTTTGCCGCTGGTAGCGGGGCATTGGTGGCATCGAAACGCCAATAAGTTACTCGTTAGTCTGGCGCTCAGCCTCCCCGTTTTGCTCTATCTGCTCACCCATAATGGTCTCCACCAAATTGAACACGCGGCTGAGGAATATTTCGCCTTCATTGTTTTGCTGGGGGCGCTTTTTGTCATTTCGGGCGGCATCCTCGTGGAAGGGGATATTCGCGCCACGCCGCTGGTGAATACGACGTTTTTGGGGCTGGGCGCACTGCTGGCCTCGTTCATGGGGACTACCGGGGCGAGCATGTTGTTGATCCGCCCGCTGTTGCGCACCAACAGCGAGCGCAAATTCACACTCCATACCCCCATTTTCTTTATTTTTATCGTCAGCAACGCCGGCGGGCTGCTCACACCGCTGGGCGATCCACCGCTCTTTCTGGGCTATCTGCGCGGCGTCCCTTTTGCGTGGACCTTCAGCTTGTGGCAAGAGTGGTTGTTTGTGATCGGCGTTCTCCTGGCGATCTATCTGATTTTAGATAGCCGGGCTTACACCCAAGAATCGTTGAGAACCCTCGCCAAAGATATGCGTCAGGTGGAACCGTTGCGCATCCGTGGGTTACTCAACCTACTCTGGCTGGGCGGCGTGATCCTGGCTGTGGCCTTTCTCAACGAAAAGTATATTGGCGAGGCTGCCCACTACTTTGTGCGCGAAGGGGTGATGCTGACGATGGCTGCATCTTCCTGGTTTCTCACCCCGCGGATCTTGCGCGAACGGCAGAACTTCAACTTCGCGCCGATCACCGAAGTGGCGGTGATCTTTATCGGCATCTTCATCACCATGATCCCGGCGTTGACGCTGCTAGAGCAAAGGGGCGCGCACCTGGGATTGGTCCACCCCTGGCAGTTCTTCTGGAGTACGGGAATCCTCTCTTCCTTCCTCGATAATGCGCCTACCTATCTGACCTTTTTCTCGCTGGCGCAGGCATCCAGCAACGATCTGCACGCGCTCTACCCGGCAGTACGCATGATCGAACACATCCCTCAGAACGAACTGGCCGCCATCTCATTGGGCGCCGTCTTCATGGGCGCGCTGACCTACATTGGCAATGGCCCCAATTTCATGGTCAAGGCGATTGCCGAGAGCAATGGCGTCAAAATGCCCAGCTTCTTCGGCTACATGCGCTGGTCACTGATTATCCTGCTGCCGATTTTTGTGGCGGTGACCCTAATCTTCTTTTCGACTTGACTTTCCCTTCTCCTTTAGTATTATCCTCATGTACTCTTTCGGTCCACCGCTATCCATAAGGAGAGTCGATCTATGTCAGATTTGATTGCCCACATGCAACGTACGCAGATCATCCCCAATAGCTTGGCGATTTGGGGGTTGGGGCAGATCGGCGTGGCGGTGAAAGGGCCGGAAGGCATCCTCTATATCGATCCGTGCCTGTCGGATGTGGTGCGCGAGCAGTTCGGGGATTGGTGGCAGCGTGCCTATGATCCACCGCTCCTGCCCGAAGAGATAACCAACGCCGACTATTATCTGATCACCCACGAACATTTGGATCATCTCGATCCGCTGACTGTGGGACCTGCCGCCCTGGCCTCGCCGGAGGCCAGGTTCATTGCCCCCGGCTGGTGTGTCGATCTACTGGTCGGGTTGGGTATTGAATCAAGGCGCGTGATCGTGCCGCCTGTCCTGGAGCCGATCCATTTGGCGGGGACGAGCCTGACGCTAACCATCATTCCATCGGCCCACTACGATAAAGAATTCGACGCCGAGAAGGGTTACCGCTGGTTTGGCTACCTCATCGAGTGGAACGGCGTCACCTTCTACCACGCCGGGGATACCATCATCTACCCCGATTACATTGAGACGCTGAAGATGCTGCCCACGCCCGATCTGGCGCTGATGCCCGTCAACGGGCGCGACTATTACCGCGAGACGGATGCCGGCGCGGTGGGCAATCTGCTGCCCGTGGAAGCAGCGCGCCTGGCCCGCGATCTGGGCTGGGATACGCTCATCCCCGGCCACAACGATCTCTACCCCAACAACGCCATCCCCAACGCGCAGATTGTGGCCGCGCTAGAGACCGTGGCCCCGCGCCAGAAGTACAAATTCCTGCAACCGGGCGAACTCTACTACTACGTCAAAGGGGCGTAAGATGAAAGCAGCCGTCTGGCACAGGCGCAACGATATCCGCGTCGAAGAGGTCCCCGAACCGGGCGCGCCCGGCCCCGGCGAGGTGATCATCCGCGTCGGCGCCTGTGGCATCTGCGGCACCGATTTAGAGGAATATCGCGACGGTCCGCTCTTCATCCCTGTGGACGAACCCAACCCGCTCACCGGGCGCAAGGCCCCGCTGATCCTCGGCCACGAGTTCGCCGGCGAGGTGGTAGACGTGGGTCGCGGCGTGGTCGATTTCAAGCTAGGCGACCGCATCGCGCCGGATGTGTTGATCTACTGTGGCGAATGTTATTGGTGTCGCCGCCATCAGGTTAACCTGTGCGAAAAGCTGGCGGCGCTGGGATTGATGGGCGACGGCGGGCTGGCCGAATACTGCCGCATGTCCACGGCCATGTGCATCGCCCTGCCCAATGGACTGGGCTACGATCACGCTGCGCTGGCCGAACCGCTCTCGGTGTCCGTGCGCGCCATCCGCAAGGGAGAGATCCAACCCGGCGCGCGTGTTGCCATCTTCGGCGGGGGGACCATCGGTCAACTGGCGCTGCAATCGGCGCGCGTCGCCGGCGCCGGGGAAGTCTTCATGGTCGAGCCGCTGGCGTCGCGGCGACAGTTAGCCATGGACTTTGGCGCGTCTACTGCCATTGATCCCACCCGTGAAGATGTTGTCGAAACGTTACGGCGATTGACCCGCGGCGTTGGTCCTGATCTGGTGGTTGAAGCGTCGGGCAACGCCAATGCCGTCGCCTCGGCCATTGCCGCCGCCCGCAAAGGAGGACGCATCGTGCTTGTGGGGCTGCCGGTCAAACCCACTTCGCTCAACTTCTTCGAGGTTGTCGCTGCCGAAAAGGAGATCGTCGGCTCGCTCAGCCACGTCTACGATGAGGACTACGCCACCGCCATCCGCTGGCTGGGGGATGGCCGCGTCGTCGTCGATCCGTTGATTTCCGTCCGTCTGCCGCTGGATCGCCTGCTCGAAGACGGTCTCCACCGTCTGGAAGCGCGCACACATGAAACGCTGAAAGTGATTGTAGTTCCGTGATCGGGGATCGGGTATTAGATATTAGTTATTGGGTATTGGAGATTAGCATCTTCTACTCGATGCATCTCAATACCCAATATCTAATACCCAATATCCAATCCCCTTTTTCAACTCGAAAGGAAATTCCCATGACCCTGACTCTGCCCACAACCTACACCATCACACCGGAGGAAGTCGCCTTTTACCATGAGAATGGCTATCTGATCGTGGAAAATGCGCTGTCGCCCGAAGAAGTAGAGGAATTGCGCGCTGAGACCACCGCCATCTGTCGCGGGGATCGCGGCGAGATCCGCGGGGTGACGCCCGCTGATCCCGACGAATCCGACGCCGATGTGTTGCGCCGCTACCTCTGCATCCACTTCCCACACAAGCTGTCGCCAGTGATGAAGAAGTACCTGGCCCACCCGGCCATCGTCGAAGTGCTGACCGGTGTCATTGGTCCCAACGTAAAATGTATGCAGTCGATGCTCTTTATCAAGGCCGCCGGCAAACCGGGACAGGCCTGGCATCAGGATGAGGACTTCATCCCCACGCGCGACCGTTCGCTGGCCGGCGGTTGGATCGCGCTCGACGACGCCACCGTGGAAAATGGCTGCCTCTGGGTGATCCCCGGCTCGCACAAACGGGGCATCCTCTGGCCGCAGCGCGACCACGACGACCGCGAGTTCGATTGCACCATCGAGTCGTTCAACTTCCCCTACAAAGACGAAGATTCTATCCCCGTGGAGGTGAAGGCGGGCGCCATTGTCTTCTTCAACGGCTATCTGCTGCATCGATCCCTGCGCAACCGGGCGCGCAAGGGATATCGCCGCGTCCTCGTCAACCACTACATGAACGCCGATTCATTGCTGCCCTGGCGGCTCAAACCGGGGGATCGACCGGCCATCGCCGATTTCCGCGACATTGTCATGATCGCGGGTGAAGATCCCTACGGCTACAAAGGCATTGAAAACATCAGCTCCGCCCACGTCCG
>JAHBVG010000159.1 GCA_019637695.1 Caldilineaceae bacterium
GTATTCCGTGGCTCCTCACTTCACATCCACCATGCTCGAAACCCTGCGGAGTTAGCACGCCAGGCGGCTGTTCTCGTGTAGACCCGCACCTGGGGGTGCTAACTCCGCACTTAACTTAATGACATTGCCGACAACGGCGTTATACAATAAGCATTCGTTGTCGTGTTTCTATTTTTTGCAGTTTGGCAATTCTTTTTTTGGGATCTTTGGCGCATTTGTATGGCGCTGTAGTTGAGGATCAATCGCCGAGTTGAATGACGCCGAGGAAGACTCGCTCATCCTGCACAGGATGGCGGGTGGAAGCAGCAGGGAGGCGGGCATATCCTTCTTGATCGGCGTAGAGACCGACCCAGATTTCATACGAACCGGCGGGAAGTTCAGTGGGGATCGACAGGGGAAAGGTACTCAGGCTGCGGTCGCCGGGTTGCCAGCGACTCGTGGGGAAGCGGCCCTGGGCAGGCGACTGATCGTAGCCGCCCACCTGCGCGCCGTTGGCATCCACAAGGTGGACAAAAGCCGTGTAATCGACTGCGGGAGCGTTGACGGCTTCCCAAAGCAGGGTAACGGCGAGATCGCTTTCAGTTTCATTGATGCTGGCCGGGAAGCTGAACCCCTTTAAATCGATGATCTCCCCAAAGTTGGCGTCGCTCGCGGTTAAGGATGGAAGATCAGGCATCGTCGTCGGCTGGATTTCAACGGTCGCCACCTCTGCGCTTTCGAGGATCTGTCCATCCGCTGTGCGCAGGGGGAGGCGATCCCCGCTGGTTGGCTCGAAAAAGCCAACGGTCAGCGTGGAAAGCAGCGGTGATCGATTGTCGGCCACACGGTCCACGCGCAGTTGATAGTAATCCGCGTAGATCTCGCCTGTTTTCCACAACGTCGTGGGGAAGCGTCCCCAACCGGGGTGGGTGGTGATGTTGCCCAGCGTATCGTGATCCAGGCTGATCAACTGTAGAAAGAATGGGTAATCCGTAGCGATCTCAGTCAAGGCGCGCCAGTAGAGGGTCACCTCGATCAGATCGCCCACCCCATAGCGGCGAGCTGCGGGCGCATCCACAGCGACCAATTCGATCTGATCGCCGAAGATCAGCGACTTCTCCTCGGCCTGCGCGGGCAACGTACCGACAGCGGCAGTCGGCTGGATCGGCCTGAGCGCGCCATAGCTGACCGGCATCAGCACGAGCAGGCTGTAGAGCGAAGCTGCTAACAGGCCCGCCGGCAAGAGTAAATAGAGCGGAAGCCGCCAGCGCTGCGGTAAAAATCGCAACCAGGCGTGAATCCCCAGGCAGAGGAAGACGCCAAACGCGCCAATCGCCGGGAAGAGCAGCCGTCCTTGCCCACTGGTGGCAAAGGTAAGCCAATAGAAGAGCAGCGCTGTCAGCATCCCCGCCCAAGCCAGCAGCAGCCAATGGACGCGGATCTCTGGGCGATGGATGCGCGCCCAGCCATCTCTGCGCCATTCGCCAATCTGCGATATGATCACGCCGAGCAGGGCCAGGATGGAGATTCCATCGAGCAGGGTATAGATGAAATTGGGCATCAAAATGCTGAACCAGCCAAACAACCCCCAGAACGAATAGCGCACGCCGCGCAATTCCCCCCACCATTGCGCCAACGTCGGCAGCGCTGTCCGCTGCCCGTTGATGCTGAGCAGTTGATCCACGCCCAGCCACTCGCCATAGAGCAAATAATTGCGCCCATACCACCAGCCCGCAACCAAGAGGACGGGCCGGGCCATCGGGATCAACGCGCGCACCGGCAGCCATCGATCGCGGCGCAGCCACCCCAACCCCAACACAACCAGCCCTGTCAAGGGGATCAACCCCAGCCCAGGCAGTTTACTCAGCGCCGCCAAACCGAGGATCACACCGAGAACGCCCCATTCGTGCCAGCGGATCGGGATCTTCTCTTCGCGGGCCAGCAGGCGCGCCAGCCAGAAGATCCCTGCGCTGCTCCAGAGGATAACCATGTTGTCATTGGATACGGTAGCGCTGATGAATTGGATCTGGGGAATGGCGGCGACTGTCAGCAGCACCAGGAGCGGGAATGTCTGCGAATGGGGAAAGGCCAACCGCGTAGTCGCATAGATCAACAACAAAGCGCCGATCATCAGCGCCAGCGAAAACCAACGCCCAATGTGAACAGCCAGAATCGTCCCTGTGAGCGGGCGATCCACGGCGCTGTGGAGGATATAATTTTTGTTCCCCGCGTAGAGCGGATCGCCCAGATTGGCGTGCGGGTTGATCCCGTTGACGGTGTCGAAGTCGCTTTGATCGATGCCGGCGGTGAGGCGTCCAAGCACAAAATAGTAGAGCGGCGCCTGGGTTCCTTCATGTTCCCAGGGTCCACTGCTTTCCACTGTCTGCACGGGCAACCCGTTGCCCTGGGAAAGATGGCGCGCAAACGCGTAATGGTGGATCTCGTCGGGCGTCTCGAAGGGGGGAACCGCCAGACTGTACCAGAGGCCGAAGATCAAAAAGAGTAACAAAATCGCGGCAACGGGCAGGCGCTCGGCCCAGGTTGAAAGCCGCCAGTGACTTCTCGTGGCGTTAAAGGAAAGTGGATTGGCTCTAGCCGATGATGGAATACGCATAGTTTCAAACAGACGATAACTGCTTCCCTACTCCATGCGGGTCCGTGACCTGGCAGCAGGTCACGGACCCGCATGGAGCAGGGGCTTAGTTACAATAGACAGGCCAACAGGCACAAGACTCACCCATTATGCTTGGCGCGGAAACTTAGGGCAAATTGGAACGAGGCAACAGGACGGGCAACCGTAAGCTCACTCCATCGTCGCTGATGTCGCCAGTCGCTGTAGATTCGATCTCCAATTTTTCCAGATCGGCGGCATTGTAGATCTGAATCACGAGTGTAGCGGCGCCATCTCCAGAGGGCGAAAGTGGAGTGGTCAGGCTGCTGTATTCCACGATGATGCTCTCAGGCGACCACCAAACGGTGGGCAGGAAGCCATCGTAGGGTTCGCGTTCGGTCGCTGGCAGCCGCTGTTCGCCGATGTTCAGATAGGCCAGGTATTTGTAGCGTTCTGTCAATGGTTGAGCCGCTTGCCAATACAAGGTGATGGGAATGGTTGATGTTGGCGTCAGCGGTTGGCCGATCTCATACCCTAACAAGCGAATCTGATCGGCGAAGCGCGCATCGACGCTGATCATCGCGGCGGGGATCTCCTGCGCCACGGGCAATTGGGGCAGATGTAGATCTAATTCCAAAAAGGTCTGTGTATCTGCAAATCTCACCTCGCGGATGCGGAAGGTATTGGCATTGATCCAATCGCGCACGCTCCGTTGGGGGTCGGCAATCGAAGGAAACATGCCCGACGTCACCACCCAGACGCGCTGGTAGCCTTCCATAATCGATGACAGCGTATCCTGGGTTGGCGGGAACAAGGGGACGCCGCGCCAGCCGATCTGTGTTCCCAGCGCGGCACTCTGCTCCACAGTTTCGACGGGGAGGTAATATTGGTAGAGGCGTAGCATTTCGGGCGGGTTGAGCAGCAGCAGATCCCCTGGCGCCAGTTCACGGCGTAGATAGTCGCCCACAACGGCGAAATTATCCTTGGCGTATTCTGGCCGAGTGTAATGGTTCACTGTGCTGTAGATCATCCCACCCAGCAACAGCGTCAGCAGCGCCCCCCCCAACAACGGATGGATACGCCAGATTAGGCCGACGCCCCCCGCCACCAAAAGGAGAAAGAAGCCGCTGATCAGCGCCATGTGCCGGGCATTCATGTAGGCTGGCTGCACCTGATTGATGATCAACAACAGCACAATCGGGATCAGGATCGCCGTCGGCAGCAGCCATCCACCGCTGCGCAGCGTGGACCAGCGTCGCAGCCCCCAAAACAGGCCCAACAACGCCGCCGCGCCAAAGATGAGATCCAACCACCAGGCATCCACAATGTTGACGCTAAGCCCTAAACTAAAGGCGTTGAGCAGATCGGGGATCAAGATCCCCAGCGAGATCGGACGGAAATTCGATCCACCGAACGCCTGACTGAGGATGATCCAGGCGGCGGATAGCCCTAGCGCCAACCCGATCAGTAAGAGCGCCGCCGCCACGAGGATGGCAACTCGCCGGTTCTGTTGGTAGAGTTTAAAAAAGAAGAGGAGGGCGTGGAGTGGCAGCAACAGCACTG
>JAHBVG010000016.1 GCA_019637695.1 Caldilineaceae bacterium
GAACGTCCACTGGCCCGGTTGTGTCCCCGTAAAGCGGAACTTCCAAACCGATCCACCTGCGTAGAACATTTCTATCTTGTGTTCCGCATTGCTGTCCTGGTGCTTGAAGCTCACCACGGCGACCAGATCATACGGGTTGCCCGTATACGTAGAATTCTCAACGCTCCATTCAATCATTTCCCACTGTTTGGCGGATCGATTGGGCATACTCTTTTGCTCATTGCGCGCCAGGATCGACGCGGAAAGCGCTTCCTCTTGTGACTGCACGCCGAAACCGGCAAGATGATTCCATGCTGAACCCGATTGTGCTTTTACCGCATGAATTTGGAATAGGGCGAAGATGAATCCGATGATGATAAAGGGGGCGAACTTGACTGCGATCCTTACTTTTTGATTTTGTTTTCGATGCATATTCCTTGCTTCCTTAAATAGACCCAATGGGTAGATAGAGGGGCAACATCCCATGTGTTGATGTTGTTGCCATGTGTAAGCATACAGAAAAGTAGATACCTTACTGCACGTTTACTGATTTCTCCAACTACCACTCGCGCATGATTGATATACGCTTTTCTAGACGGTGAACCAAAATGGAAAACAAATGGCGGCGAGATCGGATCTCCGATCTCGCCGCCATTTGGCATGGGGAACAGTGCGTCGCGCCCAAAACAGGTGGGCGCTTGTTTATTGACTTCGGGTAACTACTGGAATCCAAAGTGTTTCCATAATTTGCGGACCTGCCGTGGGGAGAGCATCCAGAATCATGTTGGATAGGGACAAGATTCTAGCAGATGTGGACGTGACTGCCAGAATCTGGAAACTTTGGCTGATCGCCCCGCCACGATTCTCGGCAACGATGGTGACACTAACGAGGCCGGGGATCTCCGGCGTCCATTGGAGCAGCCCTGTGTCAGGGTCGATGATCATCCCTTGCGGCGCGACGGTAAGCGTGTAGTGTGGCGGAGGCGTCCCACTGGCCTGGGCCTGATATTGGTATAACTGTCCCACAACGGCTATGACAGGGAAGGTGAAAAAGGTTGGGGTTTCCGTCACTTCTTCAGCAACTGTAACTGTGAAACTCTGGCTGGCCGTGCCTGCGCTGTTGGATGCTTCTACTGTCACATTGAACGCGCCTGCGGCGTTGGGCGTCCACGCGATGAGGCCGCTGGCGGCGTCGATGCTCATCCCCGCCGGCGCGGCTGTCAGCGCAAAGGATGGGGGTGGGTTGCCGCTCGCCTCCACATCGTAGCTGTAGAGTTGTCCCACAGTAGCAGTTGTCACCGGCGCAGAAGCGATCACGGGAGCCTGACCGGTTTCGGGTACTGAACAGTAACTGTTGCCCCCAGCACTGTGCGCATAATGCTGCTGAATCTCACCGGCATCCAACGCCCGATCATAGATGGCAACTTCGTCCAGGATGCCTCTGTAAAAATAACTGTTGGCGTAGTAGCCCAGAGTAAGGCCGACATTGCTGACAAAATCACCGGCAAAGTTGCTCGCCCTGGACGCCTCCAATTGACCGTTGACATAGAGCAGGTTCTGTCGGCTGCTGCCGTTATAGACAGCAACGAGATGATGCCAGTTACCATTGTTGATCTGGGTTGTCCCGCCGAAGCCGACGGAGGTCTTGCGGCTGTCGCGCACGGAGAAATAGGCGTTGCCAGTAGGACTACAGCCGACCCACCAGGCCATACTGCCAGTGTTGCCGCCATATTTGCCGATGAAGACCTTGTTGCCCGCGCAGTTCTGGGTGGTATTGACCCACAATTCAATACTAAAACTATCAGTGTTGTTCCAGTTGAAATCAGCCTGGTGTGGGATATCTACTTTGTCATTGCCGTCAAACGAAAGCGCGCCGGCGACCTTCCCATTGACGGCAGTTGGGCAGGCTGCACCTGAGCAACTACCATTGTAGCCACTCTGGATATCGGTAAAGAGCGTACTGCCCACTGCTTCATTCATGGGCCAATAGCTGATGAGATTTGCCGGGCACATGGTTTCCTGCCGCCCATCCTGCACAGAGATTGTAAAGCTCTGATCTTGCGTTCCTGCGCTGTTGATTGCTCGTACCGTTACCTCGAACAGGCCAGCAGCGGCAGGCGTCCACGCGATGACGCCAGTGGCGGCATCGATGCTCATCTCCGCGGGGGAAGCGATCAGGGCGAAGGAGGGCGCTGGCGTCCCGCTGGCCTCGACATCGTAATAATAGGGTAGCCCCACCCCTCCTTCTGTGACAGGTGGGGATGTGATCACAGGCGGCTGACCAGCATCGGTTACTGTCATCGTAAAGGATTGGCTCGTGGCACCCATGCTATTACTTGCTTCCACTGTCACATCGAATGCGCCTGCGGTGTTGGGCGTCCACGCGATGAGGCCGGTGGCGGCGTTGATGCTCATCCCCTCTGGCGCGACGGTCAACGCAAAGGATGGGGATGGGATCCCACTGGCTTCCACATCGTAGCTGTAGGCTTGCCCTAGGGTGGCTACCGTCACCGGCGCGGAGGTAATGATGGGGCTGCTCTCAGCGCACACCGGCAAAATTCCGCGCAGCGCATCGAGCCAGACCTGAGCCATTTTGGCGTAACCAGTTCCATAGGGATGAAGATTGTCCCACATGTCACCGCCCGTCGTGTAGGAACTGTAGTTGAGACCAGCGCCATTTTCCATATCGACGATGATGATTTTGTCGCCATTGGCAATACGTGCAAGCGCCATCGCTTCGACATTGTTGTTGAAATCTCTCACTACCTGGCTGTAGGCGATCTGGTTGATAATCCGCGCCAGGACGACAATGACAGATTGGTCGTAGCGGTCAATCTCATTAAGGATGTTCTCGACATCGGTGGGGCTGCGTTCCACTTGATTGGTGCCAATATGTAAAAGTACAATTTCGGCTGGGTTTGCCACCAACCAATTGTAGATATTATTGGCGACCTGAGTATCGGTCCAGCCGGAACGTCCTTCATGGTGAGGATCAAAGCCCTCGGTGGTCTGATAGTATTGCCCGTGGCTCAAACTCCCCACAAAGTCAACCTGGTAACCGGCTGCGTTCAAGCCATGCCAGAGATCTTTCCGATAGCCGACCTGTCGATCCAATTCGCTCACACCCGAGGAACTTCCGCGCGTAATCGAATCGCCAGCGAGCATGATGCGGATCGGCGCGCTACAGGTAAGATTAGGATAAGGCGAGTTGCCTGGTTGCCCTGCTGCTTGCGCTGGGAATCCCGTCAGGAGTAGCCCGACAATAAACAGGACAACGCTCAAACGGAGCAGGATTTTTCTTTTTCGCAATTGTGAGGAGATATCCATATCGACCTCTCTTCCATAAGCGGAAAGTTGCAGGTTGCAAGTGGCGCGTACAATTAGTCCCTAATCCCCAATCCCCAATCCCTATCCGCTTCAAGTCGCCTCAGGTAGTTGTTCACTCTTGGGAAGAGGTAGAGGATCAAAAGCAGCGCCCCAGCAAATAAAAGTTCATTGAACAGCATCCATACGTGGTCCATCGTCAGCCATCCTCGCGAGCGTTGCACCCCATAGAAGAGTTTGATGGCGGGTTCGAATCGTTCCTCAGTAAAGGGCCAAAAGAGCATGACGCCGCGACCGCGCGTGAAAAAATCCATGAGGATGTGTAGCTGGTACGAGATCAACGTCAGGTTGAACCAGCGCACAAAACTGGTCCGGTTTTTCAGCCAGACAATGCCGCCAATCGCCAGGGCAGCGACAACCCCCGCCACGATGCTGTGCGTCAGGTTATTGTGGAAACTGTCGAGATCGCCCAGTAACAGACCCGGGATGGCGTCGAGATCGGGCAGGAGCGAAAGGCCAACAATGGCAGCCAGCGAACGGATCGACCCATCCATGCCCAGCGGCGTCTCTTGCAATGGGCGAGAACGGCAGATCCTGTAGATGGCATATCCTACGGCAATGTGGGCGATTGGGGATGGCATTGATCCTCAGTGTATTCCTGGAGAACAGATGGATCTTCTACTAACGGCTAAAGATAACCGTCCTTATGACTAGGGTGAGTCTCTCACTCGCAAGAGCATCAAGATGCTCTTGCGTATTCTAAAAACTTTGTATGAGAATCACATAAGTTAGCGCTAAAAAGATCATAAGAGATATTAGAGACGATAATGAAATAGAGTTAGAGTGTTAGATTATGCAGTGAATTCTTGCGCTTCATTTTCTTATAATCTTTTTAGCAATAATATATGCGATTCTATGCTTACATGTAGAACACTAGAGAGAAGCTTCTTCGTAAGATAGGTCCTTGTACAAAATACCTTGCTGTTCATTTAAAGCGCCTTCGATAAATGCTACAAAAATGCATATTTCGTCTCCTGCTAGAGAAATGAATCTGACTATTGCCGCTATAGAGATTATTGAACTGCACAATTGCAACTTCCAGTAGAGGAGTGAGTATGAAGATTCTTGTAACAGGTGGGACAGGTTTCACAGGTAGCCATTTAGTCAAGCGATTGTTGGCTAAAGACCATGAGGTCTTGGTGATAGACTATCAAAAAGGTCTCTTTTTCGAGGAATTGCGAGGATTGGGCGCCAAAATCGAACTCGGTGGAATTTTAGATCGGGATCTTGTCGATCGAATGTCTAAAGGCTGCGAGGTAATACACCATCTGGCGGCTGCCTTCCGTGAGTTGGATGTTCCGGATCAACACTATTGGAATGTCAATGTCGAGGGTACACGCAACCTATTAGAGGCGGCCAGTCGTTATGGTGTTCGTAAGTTTATCTATTGCAGCACCCAAGGCGTTCATGGGGATATCAAATCTCCTCCGGGGAATGAACAATCGACTATCGCTCCTGAGGATTACTATCAGTATACCAAGTATGAAGGTGAACGTGTGTTGCTAGAGCATGTGCAAAAGGGAGTGGATGCTGTCATCATCCGCCCTACGGCTATCTATGGTCCTGGGGATCCTGGGCGCTTCTTGATGCTCTATCGCATGGCGCAACGGGGATCGTTCCTGATGTTTGGCGACGGCAAGACCTTCTATCATCCTGTTTATATCGACAATTTGGTTGATGCGTTTGAACTGGCCGCCGAGAAGCATGGATTACAGGGTCAGGCTTATATTATCGGCGATGAATGCTATTATTCTTTGAACGAGTTGGTGAAAGAAGTTGGTATGTCTATCGATACTCTGGTTGAAATTCGCCACCTCCCTTTTCGTCCATTGCGTCTGGCTGCACACCTATGTGAAATTGCATGCAAACCTTTTAAGGTTGCCCCTCCCTTGTTCCGGCGCAGGGTAGATTGGTTCAAGCAGAATCGAGCCTTTGACATTTCCAAGTCCAGGCGCGAACTTGGCTATATTCCCAAAGTTGACCTGAGAAGTGGCCTCAGGCAAACAGGAGATTGGTACAAGGCGCAAGGCTATCTCAGCCATACACCCGGCCGCTACAGCTTAGGACCAGCGACTCAATAGGTCATGGATACTCAGAGATTGGAGAGGGGAATTAACCGATGTGTGGTATTTGTGGCCTGTGGAATCGCCACGGAGTCAGCGAACAGACAGTACGCGCGATGGCGCAAGAGATTCGTCACCGTGGCCCTGACGAGGAAGGTTTCTATTTCAGACAGACGATTGGGTTGGCCAATCGGCGACTTAGCATTATCGATCTGAACGCTGGGAAACAGCCAATATGTAATGAGAATGGGCAAGTCTGGGTTGTTTTCAACGGTGAGATCTACAATTATCCAAGCCTGAAGCAACGCTTACTTCAACAAGGACATCTTTTTAAGACAAACAGCGACACAGAGGTAATCGTCCATCTATATGAGGAGTACGGAGTAGATTGCGTCAAAGAATTGCGGGGGATGTTTGCTTTTGCGCTGTGGGACGAGGCTCGACAACGCTTACTTCTGGCCCGCGACCCATTAGGCCAGAAACCCCTCTACTACACCTTCCAAGAGGATCGGTTTGCCTTTGCCTCTGAGATCAAAGCTCTCCTGTGTGATAGGACAGAAAAGAGCCAACTGAACGCAAGGGCTATCCACAATTACATTTCACTGCGCTATATCCCAGAAACAGATACGCTTTTTCAGGGAATTCATAAACTGCTAGCCGGGCATATTCTGCTCCTGGAGAATGGAGAAGTCAGGCATAGCCCCTATTGGGCGTTGCACTATACGCCCAAAGCGAGTGGCTCTGAAGAAGAACTCACCGCCCAACTGCGTCAGCTATTGCTGGAAACCATCGATTGCCATATGTTGAGCGATGTTCCTGTAGGCGCATTCCTCAGCGGTGGCCTCGATTCTTCTTTGATTGTAGCCATGATGTCAGCGGTTTCGCCCAAGCCTATTAAAACTTTTTCGATTGGAGTCCGTGAGCAGAGTTTCGATGAACTTCCCTATGCTCGCATGGTAGCTGCGCGCTATGGAACAGATCACCATGAGATGATTGTGGAAGCGGATCTTGTTACCAACTTGCCCAAAATGATCTGGCACATGGAAGAGCCGGTAGATCCCTTTGCCTTTGGCGTCTTCTCGGCTGCACAACTAGCCAGTCAACACGTCAAGGTTGTCCTGGGGGGTGACGGCGGCGACGAACTATTTGCTGGGTATGATCGGTACGTGGGCAATCAATTGGTTGAGCTTTATTGCATGCTGCCCTCTTTCCTGCGTCGCAAGATTTTGCACCCTATCATTGAACGGCTGCCAGACAACTACAGTTACAACAACGTGGTTCAGAAGCTGAGATGGCTGATGGCTATGTCAGAGACGGATACAGGCCATCGTTACGCCCACAGCGCAAGTTATCTGCGATTCAGCCACGTACATAAGCAAGTGCTCTATACAGACCTCCTCTGGCAAGAGTTGCAGGAGATCCATTCGACCGACTACCTGGTTCAACTCTTCAATACCGATAATGCCGAACATCTTGTGGATAAGATGCTGTATACCGATAGTAAGACACGTCTGGCCGATCATTTGCTGATGGTGGGAGATCGCATGACAATGGCGCATAGCCTGGAAGGGCGTTCTCCTTTCGTTGATCAGCAAGTCGTCGAATTTGTGGCACACATGCCGGCAACCCTAAAGATCAAAGGACGTCAATTGAAGTATGTGCAGCGGCAGATTGCCCGTGAATTTCTACCAAAGGAGCTAATTGAGCGTCCTAAGAAAGGATTTGGCTTTCCCTTGGCTTACTGGTTCCGAGGAGAACTGGGTGAAGTAACGGCGCGCGTATTTGAAAGCTCTATGTTGGTTGAAGCCGGTTACCTCCGGCTTGACTCGATGATGGCCCTACTACAATCGCACAGAAACGGTGTAACCGATCACAATTATCGGCTTTGGGTACTCCTGAATCTTGAACTCTGGTATCGAATCTTCATGGGCAATAGCTCAGTGGAAACGTTGAAAGCCTACCTGCAAGAGTCGATGAAGCCAGTCAAGCTCTATCCTGCTGCTCCTCTGCCAAACGTCCCTGTACCTCAGCCTGTTCAATGAAAACCATTCAATTTGGCAGCAAGGAGTTCATCCTTCAAGGTCAACATCGTCTATGAAAAACAGACTCTTCTTTCTCATCAAGTCTCTCGGCAGCGCCTTCATGATTTTTTACATCCTGCGCGCTGTCGAGTTATCTACCTTTGTAACAACAATCCAAGAGGCGGACTTGCCCCTACTATCTGTGGCTTTGTTGCTACATGGGGTTGGGTACATTATCAGCGCCTATCGCTGGCAGAGGCTGCTTCGAGTGGTTAATGTCCATGTGAAGATGGGGTTCTTAATCAACTCATGCATGGTTGCTACCTTCTTCAACAACTTCCTTCCTACCACTATCGGCGGCGATATGGTGCGGACCCACGATACGGCGCACCACACCCGTTCTTCTATGTCATTGGCGTTGGCTGTTATCGCTGTAGATCGATTAACAGGTATGCTGGCGCTTTTTCTAGCCTCATTGGCCAGCTTTATGATTGGGTTCAGTCTGTTTGGGAGCGATACTTCTATCGTGATTTCACTGGCAATCACGGGCGGCCTGTTTATACTGATTGCACTCCTTATCAGCAGATCACCTGTACATCACAAATGGATATCTAGCCTATCCATCGCCCAAAAAATTGTAGCCAAACTTGAACGTTTTTACAACGCTCTATTGTTATACAAACAGCAGAGAAGTGAGGTATTTAAGTCGCTACTGTTAGGCATTCTCCTACAGATCAACGTGATCCTGCACTATTACTTGATCTCCCAAGCGCTGCACCAGAATGTCTCTTTTCTTTACTTTTGTCTGGTCATTCCGCTGCTGATCCTGGGGTTGCAAGTGGCGCCATCGATCAATGGGATAGGGTATCGTGAAGCTGGATTCGTACTCTTTCTCTCCAAGGTTGGCGTTAGCACGGCCTCTGCCGTCAGTCTCTCCTTCCTGGCGTTGAGTATGCTTCTCGTTTGGAGTGTTATAGGCGGTTCTTTATTTGCACTCAGACGAGAGCGATTTGATTTGAACCTGTTAAGAACAGTGTTACGATAAACTGGAATTTTGTGGTTTACGAATTGAAATTTGGGCAACCCCTGGCGCAAATTTTACAAAAGAGAGTTATGAAACAGTCAATCGTACATATCGCCTTAGTTGTAAGAGATTACGATGAAGCCATTGCTTTTTATACCGAAAAACTTCACTTTACACTTGTCGAAGATATATACCAACCAGAACAAGATAAACGCTGGGTCGTAGTTTCTCCCCCTGGCTCAAATGGAACAACACTTCTTCTGGCTAGGGCTTCAAAGCCAGAACAGCAACCCTTTATAGGTATCAAACAGGTGGGAGAGTGTTTCTTTTTCTCAACACGGACGATTTCTGGCGAGATTACAACGAGATGATTTCTAAAGGCATAAAGTTTATTAGAGAGCCAAAAGAAGAATCCTATGGATTGGTTGCCGTTTTTGAAGATTTATATGGCAATCTTTGGGATTTGCTCCAACTTAATGTCAATCATCCATTATTTCATCGAAAAGGATAAGTCAGGTTTTCCAAAATCAGCGTTTTAGTTTATAGCCGTGGCTTTTATCCGCCAAATCCGCCCTGCGCCGGTAAAGCCAGCCGCTAGAGTTTAGGCGTGGCCGGGCGTTCTTTTCCCTTCATCCAGCTTTGCAGGTTAAGACCGCTCCGAACCATAAGATAGATGCCGGGCAGCGAGGCCACTGTCGTCACAACGAAGTTGAGAAAGATCAAGGCAACCGCCGTTGTCTCGTTGATCCCCAATAGGGTGAGCATGACCACTGTCCCCGCTTCGGCGATGCCCCAACTCTCGAAGTAGTTCAAGATCCGCCGCACCGTCAGCATGAGGACAATCGTCACCAGCAGAGGGATGAGGGGTAGATCGATGCCCAACGCGCGCCCAAGCACGAGGAATTTTGCGATCTGGACAGCCTGCTCGCCAAACGCCAGCAGCAAATTGGCGAACAACGCCCGCGGATGATCCCTGTAGGCCAGCAGCGCGCGCGAAAATTTGTGGAGAAGCCGACTTAGCTTTGCAGGCAGGTATCGCTCGCTTAGTCGGCCTCCCCACTCATGGGCAGGCCGACAGAGAAGCAGGATGAGCCCTGCACACGCCAATCCAACACTCGCCATGAGGACCACCCAGAGCAGGTTGGCCGCGGCCAGATCTACGTAGAGGAAGAGATAGATCATCCCCGCCACAGCCAGCAGGGTACTCGCCAGCCAGGCGATGATCTTTTCCAGGGTGATGGAACTGACGATGACTTCAAGCGGAAGTCCCACCTGGCCCACCACATGGGCGCGTAAGAGATCCGAGGCCATGGGGATGGGCAACAGGCGGCTGCTGATCCCCGACTGGTAATAGGCGCTAACAGCGCTACCCAGCGAGATTTTTCCGCCCACGGCCAGGATCAGGTGACGCCACTTGTAGCCCATGACAAAACGATCCAGGCTGGCGATGACCAATGCCAGCAGCAGCATCAGCGGCGGGATGGAAAGGATCGCCAGCGCCAGGCCGCGCAGATCCACCATGATCACCAGCGCCAACACCACCACCGCCAGGACGATATAGTTGATCCACCCTCGGCGACCCCCTGTCAGAAAGTGGCTACGCGAGGGCGATTGATTTTCCACAATAGAGTTCTTTCCACAAAAAGGCGGTATCTTCTCAATTTGTAGGGGTAGACCCCTGTGTCTACCCGCTGTGGGCGGACACGGAGACCCGCCCCTACCCCAAGATATTGAGAAGCTCCCAAAGGCACAGGTTAAAGCATCGAGTCGTAGATCTGCCGGTATTGCGCCAGAAAATAGTCGGGCGAGAAACTGCGTTTGATCGTAGCGTGGCAGTTCCTTTGGAAGAGATCGTAATTCGCTGCCAATTCAAGAATGGCTTTTTCAAGGCATTCCACGGACGGTTCAAAAGCAAGGCCGCACCGGTTCTTATGGATAAGATCAGCGATGGACGTTGGCCGGCTGACCAATACTGGCTTACCGTGGGCCAGCGCATCGAGTCCACTATGCGGACAAGGTTTGAGACTGTTTGTCGCCAGACCGGGCAGGATCGCCGCATGGACCGATGCGTAGACCTCATCCATATTGGGGATGTAGCCATTTAATACGTCAACATTGCTGACATCTGCCTCGGCCAGTAAATTGGCTAATTTTTCGTAATTCCTCTCACGCCAGACCAGGACGAATCTCACCTGAGGAAGCTGTTTAGCGGTCTGAATCAGCAGGTAGACGCCACGCGAAAGGAAGCCGTGCAAGTCAGGCGGGCTTGTGGCAAAGAGAATTTTGAATGGACCTGTCGCTGGTTGGTAGGGTTTGATCTCCGTACCTGGGTAGATCCGGTGGATTGCCGGATGCTCTATCCCCAACTGCAAGAGGAGTTCCTCATGCCATTTTGACTCGACAACGATATGTTTTACCTTTTTGAGATTTTCGGCGTTTTTTTCAAAATCTCCCAACGAATTTGTATCTTTGGTGATGGTCAGCACCATGTTGAATTTGTTCAACCGTGGCAATAATAGACGTTCGCCCGGAGAAGCGAAGATATGGTTGATCTGATAACGGCTGGCTACATTCGAAAGCACTGGCAACCCCAGCAGCGCATAAGGAAGCGGCAGATATTTGACCCTTCCGCGCAGGCCGATCCGCTGGGTTTTTAAATTCAAACTGATCACGCTGGTATCAAACGTGTCTGCCAGTTGTGTAGAAAGCGTCTCAACCTCCTTTGATGCTGCCTCCCATTTGGGCGCATAGTTGAATATCCAATAACCGACTTTAGCGCTTCCCTGTCTCACTATGATACTCCTTTTCAATCACAGAACTGCTGCGCGTACGGACAACCTGCGCGGGCGTCCCCACGGCAACACTATGCGCGGGCAGATCTTTGGTGACCACAGCCCCCGCGCCCACAATGCATCCTTTACCGATCCTCACCCCATCCAGGACGGTGACGCCTGCGCCCAACCAGCAACCGTCCTCGATGATCACCGGCCCTTTGGAGTAGATCCCCTGGTCGATCATAGGGATATCGAGCCGATCCGCAATGTAGCGGCTGCCGCCAATGTAACAGTTGCCCGCAATCAGCACGGCCCGTCCGATCTCGATCCCCGCCGCCGGCGAAGTGATGATGGTGTTACAGCCGATATCCGTCCGCGCCCCAATCGTCAGCGGGCCGCTCTTGCCCTGGATCACACAGTTGCGCGAGACGATGACCTGATCGCCCAGGTCCACTTTGGATCCTTTAGGACCACTGGCGTCGAGCAGAACATTATCGTCGATAGCAACTTGATCGCCCAGGGTGATGCGGGCCGGATGGCGCAGGGCGATCCCCTTGCCCAGGATCACGCCGCCGCCCATGCGCGCAAAGAGCGGACGGTAAAACGCTTTGCGCAGCAGATAACCCAGCGCGCCGCCCAGATCGCCGACGAGCATGGTGGCGATTTCGTATTGAACGAAACGCGCCAGCGGAACGTCGCCCAGCGCCTTGCGCCAATATCGCTTAAGCGGAGAGATCCGCGCTTCATGCAGTTCTTTAGCCAGCGGCGTCTTATGGATGCGCACTTCCCCAACGGTTTCGCTCACAACAATCCCTCCTGTTGGTACCAGCGCGCCGTCCGCTCGATGCCGCAACGCACGTCGATCTTTGGGTTGAAGCCCAACTCGCGCTGAGCCTTGCTGGTGTCGAACCAGCGCATATGTTTGAAAAAGCCAACCCGTCTGCGGTAGAGCGGGGGATGGATCCCCAGCGGTTTGCAGATCGCCTCGCAGGCATAACTGGCAGCATAGACCGGCGCAAAGGGGACCTTTAACCAGGGCCGCGGCGCCTGCATGACGTCGGCGACGGTCTGCACAAGCCCGTTCACTGTCTTCGGCTCACACCCGGCCAGGAGATAGACCTGGCCCAGGGCCGCGTCCTTAGCGCCACAGAGCAGGATGCCGTCGATCAGGTCGTCGATGTAGATCAGGTGGTACATGGCCTCGCCCGACCCGATCATGGCGAAGCGACCGCGCTTGATCGATTTGATCAGCTTCAGAAAGCGCAGATCGCCGGGACCATAGATGCCCGAAGGCCTGAAGATGGTAATGGGCAACCGTCCTTCGTCTATGTAGCGCATCGCCAATTGCTCGCCCGCCACTTTCGATTCCTGGTAATAGTCGCCTGGGTTGTAAGGCGATTGTTCAGTGGCTGGCGGCTTTTCGATATCGCCATGCACGCCGCTGGTGCTGCAATGGACAAAACGCGCTACGCCCACCGCTTCGGCTGCATCCAACAGATTTTGAGTTCCCTGCACGTTGATCGCCCACATGTCCTGGCGGGTGACATTTTCGGGGCGGAAGAGCGCGGCGATGTGATAGACCTGATCCACGCCATCCACCGCCCGGCGCAGGGACTCACGATCACGCAGATCCCCGTAGACGGTCTCGATCCCCTGCTGCTGGAGACCGGCGGCCTGGGCCGCGTTGCGCACGAGCGCCCGCACATCATAACCTTCGCTGACCAATCGACGGCAGAGATGGCTGCCCGTAAAGCCGCTGCCGCCGGTGACAAGCACCTTCATGGTCACACCTTTTCCAATTGGAATTGGGGCAGTTCACGCTGCCAACTGGCCGGCATGTTCTTGGTCACCTCAACTTCGGTGAAGATGCTGCTGCGCCGTGATCCTACAGAACGCGCCCAGCGCGCCATGGTTTCGATCCCTTCTTCGAGCGAATAGCGGGAGCGGTAGCCGAAGGCGTCGTGCATCTTTTCGTGGCTGGCGAAGGCGTCTTTGACCTCGTTGCGCGCCTCAATGTGGTTGATCTGCGCGGGGACGCCCATGGCCTCGGCGACGATTTCGGCCAATTGGTTGACGGTGTAAGGCGTATCCGCGCCCACGTTGAAGATCTGGTTGAGCGCACGCGGGACAAAAGGCGAATCCGCGATGACGGGCGCAACGTCGCGCACATCGGTGAAGGCGCGAGTCTGCTCGCCATCCCCAAAGATGGTCATAGGCTGCCCTTGCATCAGTTGATTCATGAAGATCCCCACCACGTTGCGGTAGCGGTCGCCGATATTCTGCCGCTCGCCGTAGACGTTGTGCGGGCGGAAGATGACATAATCCAGCCCGAACATCTCGTGGCTGACCTTTAGTTCCTGTTCCACGGCCAGTTTGGCGATGCCATAAGGATCCTCAGGCATGGGGATCATCTCTTCGCTCATGGGCACCTGATTTCTGCCATAGACGGCAATCGACGAGGTGAAGACAAAGCATTTGACCCCGTAGGTGACGGCGGCGTTGATCAGATTCACACTGCCGATCAGGTTGTTGTTGTAGTTGAACCGCTTGATAAAGTGGCTCAACCCTTCGGCGGCATAGGCTGCCAGATGATAGACAACGTCGAAGTCTTCCTCGGTGAAGAGCGCGTCGATCAAGGCGACATCGGTGATGCTGCCCTGCACAAAGCGCGCCTGCGGATGGACATTGTCCATAAAGCCGCCGCTCAGATCGTCGAGTACCACCACATCATGGCCGCGTCCAATCAGTTCATCGGTTAAGTGCGAGCCAATAAATCCGGCGCCGCCTGTTACCAGCATTGTCTGCTTTTCCATTGTTCTATTCCTCGTTTCCAATGATCTCTTTAACAGGATCCCTGACAAGTGTAGGGCAGACTGACAGTCCGCCCCAAAGTCGGACTATCAGTCCACCCTACATGCATTCCTATCGGCGCAATGGGCGCGGCTGATGAAAATCTACGCCTATCTGCGCACATCTGCGGCTGAATTCTTTTGTATGGCGGCCCCGACCGGTGTTTGCCCATCGGCGCAGAGGGTTCCGTTCATCTGTATCTCGTAAAGTTCGACAAGCCGATGGCCCACCGCCAGCCAGGAATAATCTTGCAAGGCTTTTTGGCGGCTCAATTCACCGATCCGCCGGGCATGGGCAGGATCGCCAAGCACGGTGATCAATGCCCGCGCCAGATCCTCGGCGTCGCCCAAGCTGGCGTAGATCCCCAGATCCCCAAGGATCTCTCGGTTGACGGGGTTTTCAAAGACGACAGTGGGCAGTCCCATCGCCATGTACGAGAAGAGTTTGAGATTGGCTTCGGTGGCCGAAATCTTAGGCGATACAGCAATCTGCGCCAACGAGAGATAATGGGGCGTCTCGTTGTAGGGGACCTTGCCCGTAAACAGCGTATACTTCTCTACGCCCAATGCCTGCGCCTTCTGCCGGTAGAGATCCTCGTTGGGGTAGCCCACGATCACAAAGCGCGCCGTAGGACATTGCCTGATCACGGCGGGGATGGCCTGCAACAGCAGATCGATCCCCTGGTATTCGGTCAGCACGCCGATGAAGATCACCACTTGTTCCTCAGGGCGGATGCGCAACGATTGGCGTAGGGCCGCGCCCTGACCGCCCGGCGAAAAGACCTCTAGATCCACGCCATCCATCAACGTGGTGATCTTGTGCGCTGGTAGTCCAAAGTGATCGAGACAGAGCTGCCGGGTATGGGTCGAACTGGCGATGAGGTGATCGGGCATCTGGTTGATCTTCTTCTCGATCCAATGCATCGCCTTCAGCAGCCACGGCGCTTTGGGGATAAACGCATGATCGACCAGTTCCGCAGTCAGACTGCCCTGCAAATCCGCCACCATGGGGATGCGAAAGAGGACGCTGGCGATCTTGCCCAGCACAATGCCTTCGTGCAGATGGGCGTGGATCACATGCGGGCGAAAGCGCAGGCAAGCGATGATCACCTGCCAGAGCAACAGCAGATCGATGTAAAATTTATGCACCGAAGGACCGGGCGACAGCTTGCGATACCAGGGAACCCGCAACGTCCGCTGGGTGCGGATGCCGGGAAGATCTCGCCCCAATCCATATGTGCAGAGAAGGACCTCGTGGCCCAATTCGATCAATCCTTTCGCCTCCCCAAGGATGCGGACATGGCAGCCGCGGTCGGCGAAAAAAGGTGTGGGCGCCACCATCAAAATGCGGGCGGCCTTTGTCGATCTCTCCTTCATACCTACCTCACGTGACTATCTCAGCCGCTTCTCTTCGATCTGCCTGGCTTGTAGAAACCTCAGCGGATCGTAAAGACGGCTCGTATAAACGGTAAATTGATTGGGTCTCTTGAATTTCATGGGCGATGCGCTTTTCATCCCAACCTAAGATCGCGGCCATCACGGCGGCGCAACTGTGCAGGCAATCAGCGCCCGGGTAACCGGATGCGCCCAACGCTGTCCGCCTCAGAATGACGTCGGTCAGCGTCTGCGCCATTTCTGCGCGCACGCCGTAGACGATCTCTGCCTTGATCGTGGGTGAATTTGCAGAGACGGATTCCCGCCACAGCAGGTTTTCGTCGAGAAGGCGCAGAATTTCGCCATAGGTCTCGCCGTAAGTGGCAACGAGATGGCGGATCGTCTCCTCGCTCAACCCATGCGGATCGGCCTCAACCGCACGTGCGCAGAATTCGTCCAGATGATCAATGTCGCCACCGAAGACAGGCGTACTCGCCGTACGGCAGCGGATCGGCTGCCGTCCTAATTTGCGCAGGGCTAAATCGACAGCCTTCTCCGCCACACCGCGCGCCGTTGTATACTTGACGCCGACGATGGAGATCAGGCCGTCGATCCCATCGATCTGGGCATGGTCGTAGATCTTGTAATGCTTGACATATTGAATATTGGCCGCAGTCTCGCCATCATCACCCCTGGGCAGCAGCCCCACATAGCCAAAGCGGACATCGGCGCGGTTGAGCTTTGCCAGGGGATAGGCAGCGTTGATCACGGCCAGGGCCTGGCGAATGTCCTCTTCGGTGAGGGAGACCGACGCCGGATCGCCGTTGAAGGCGTCGTAGAAGGTGCCCACCAGCGAGGTGTCGCGCCAGGGGGTGACGAAGAAGAATCGGTAGCCTTTGTCGATCAGCGCGTCGTCGTCGGTGTAGCCATCCTCGGCGGACAGGCCGACAGCGACCGCTTCCACAATGGGGCGGGTAACCAGGATCGTCGCCTTGAAAAGTCGCGTGGGCGCAATCGGTTGTAGCTGGCTATGCAGGCCCAGCAGTTTGTGGATCCACGGCCCGCTGCAATTGACGATCATACGGGCGCGGATCTGCCGTTTCTCGCCGTTGAGGTCATCGATCACCGTCACGCCCCGGATCGCCCCCTCCTCTTGGATAAGTTCTGTGACCCGCGTGTAATTGGCGAGATCCGCGCCGGCTTCCGCCGCTGCGTGCAAGATCGAGAGGATCAGCCGCTCGGAGTTGTGAACCTGGGCGTCGTAAAAGAGCGCCCCACCGGTCAGCCGTTTTGCATTCAATCCTGGGCAGCGTTGGAGAACTTCCTCTTTCGAGAGCATCCGTCCATTGGGGATCGATTGGCCGATCTCCAGGCCGCGGTTTCGATCAAAACTGATCAGATCGTTCAGTTTGAGCGCAACTCTCATCGCCAACCGGCTGTGAACGAGATTTTCAGAGGTAGGTATGAGACAGGGCAGCGGATGGACAAGGTGAGGCGCAACCCGCAATAAAGCAGAGCGCTCGCGGATCGACTCGCGCATACGCCCGATGTCGGCGTGCTGAAGATAGCGCAGTCCGCCATGGATGATCTTCTGGCTGTTGGCCGAGGTGGCGCTGGCGAAATCGTTCTGCTCCACAAGCACGACCTTCAGCCCGCGCAGCGCCGCATCCCAGGCAACCCAGGCGCCATAGATGCCGCCGCCGATCACGGCCAGATCATAAGTTTGGGTTGAAAGCCGCGCGCCAGCCCGCTGCATCATCTACTCCTGGATCGCCGATTTCGGCATGGCGTGGCTTAACAACTCCCTGACCATATAGGTGGGCTTGCGCTGCGACTCGTGATAGGTGCGCACCACCAACTCACCCAGCAGGCCCATTGTCACAAACTGCACGCCGAGGACGGTCAACAGCACGGCCAGCAAGAGCAGAGGGCGGTCGCCCAGCGCAGCGTTGTAGAAGATCTTGATCGCCGAGAGATAGCCGCCGATGGCAATCCCCGCCGCGAAGCAGAGCATCCCCAGCAGGCCGAAGACGTGGATGGGACGGGTGCCGAAACTTAGCAAAAACTTAACGGTGAGCAGATCCAAAAAGACCTTGAGCGTCCGTTGCAGCCCATATTTGGATTTGCCAAATTGGCGCGCAGAGTGGTTCACCGGGATTTCGGCCACGCTCACACCCATCCAACTGGCAAGGGCGGGGATGAAGCGGTGCATTTCACCGTAAAGTTTGATGTTCTTTACCACATCTTGACGATAGGCTTTGAGCGAACAGCCATAGTCGTGGAGTTCCACGCCGGTGAATTTCGAGATCAGCGAGTTTGCGATCTGCGAAGGAACTTTGCGGGTCAAGTAGGTATCTTTGCGATCCACGCGCCAGCCGCTGACAATGTCATAGCCTTCGTCCATCTTGGCCAGCAACTTGCCGATATCCTGCGGATCGTTCTGCAAATCGGCGTCCAGCGTGATAATCACGTCCCCGCGGGCGTGTTCGAAGCCGGCGGCAAAGGCGGCTGTCTGCCCGAAATTGCGCCGGAAGCGGATCACGCGCACGTGTTCATCTATCTCGTGCAATTCGGCCAGGATCGTATGGCTGCCGTCGGTGCTGCCATCGTCGACAAAGATGATCTCGTAGCTTTTGCCCAATGGCTCCAGCGCGCCTCGTAACTGGGCGTACAGCGGACGCAGACTCTCCACCTCGTTTAAGAGTGGAATCAAAACAGTAAGTTCAAGCTCGCCAGCGGTTACCGGCAAAATAGTCGCCAACGGTGTGCCGTTCTTGGGCTGAGCAGAGCGTTTTTGATTTAGATCTGTTTCTACCTGCTGATCCACAAATGGCGTTTTGATTCGTGGGGCGAGGCTCTGACCTGTAATATTAGCTGTCACAAGATTCTCCTTTAATCCGCAGCGGCGCCGATCTCTTCGGGGAAGGTAGGGCGTAATGGCGGTTTCATAGCAAACAGAGCTGATTTCTCGGCCACGCCGTTCTCAACCCTGGCGTGCAATCCATTCTTGATGTAAGCCGTCACCATGTGGCCGAACATCATGTGCAAATCCTCGATATAGCCGTAGTTGTCGCTGCGCACGACGACAGGCAGATCCACGAGTTTGGCGACTTTGCCGCCATCAAAGCCCAGGAAGCCAATCGTGTAAGCGCCCAGTTGCTGCGCGGTTTTGACAGCCTCTACAATGTTGGCAGAGTTGCCGCTGGCCGAGATGGCGATCACCAGATCATCGCGCTGGATCCACGGCTTCATCTGCTCAGAGAAGACGGTGTTGTAATTCACATCGTTGGCCCAGGCTGTCATCAGCGGCATGTTATCGGTCAAGGCCATGGCGCGGAAGCGCTGGTTCACCGCTTGCGGATTGCTGCCTAAAATCGTCTTGCCCAAATCACAGGCCAGATGAGAGGCGGTGGCCGCGCTGCCGCCGTTGCCAACGATCATCACCAACTTGTCCTGGCGATAGGCGTCGAAAAGATACTCTGCTACAGCGGCAATCTGGTAGACAGGCAATTGATCAATACATCGTTTAAATTCAATTCCGTAGTTGACAATAAAAGTTTCTGCTTTAGACAGATTCATAGGTTTCTCCCTCTTCAACATAAATAATGCGGCTACCCTGAGATTCAAATTGAAAGGGTATAGGGCGTAGCTCGGGCAATGCGTTTATAATTTGGGGGTGGTACGCTGGGGGCGCGTATAAAAGCAGAAATCCGCCGCCGCCAGCCCCCAAGATCTTGCCGCCCAGCGCGCCCTGTTGGCGCGCCCGCTCATACCATTCATCGATGGTGGGGTTGCTGATCCCCTCAGCCAGGCTGCGTTTTTGTAGCCATCCTTCGTGCAGATAGTTGCCCATGACGCCAACTTCCCCCTGCGCCAGCGCAGTGGATAAATGATGGGCCAGGTCGCGCATCCCGCGCAGATGGGTGCGGGCGCCGTTGCCGTTGCGTGTGTTGGCCGACTGCCGCGCCAGGATGGTATCGGCGGAGCGCACCATGCCGGTGTAGAGCAGGAGCAGGCTGCTTTCCAATTGGCAGCGCGCGCGCTTGGGCATAAGCAGCGGCGTTACTTCCACGCCTTCATCTGGCAGAAAGGTGATCCGCTTCAAGCCGCCATAGGCGGCGATATATTGATCCTGTTTGCCGATGGGTTTGCCGCAGATATTGATTTCGATCTGGCAGGCTTCACGCGCCAGCCGTTCCGCGCCCGCCATTTTGCCTTTGTAGGCGTAGAGGGCGTTGAGCAGGCCAACTGTATAGGTGCTGGACGATCCAAGCCCCGTCCCCTGCGAAGGGATGTCGGAGATCGAGGTGATCTCGATGCCGCCGTCGATATCCACCAGGCGCAACGCCTCGCGGATCAACTCGTGGCGCAGATCATCCACCGTATCCACGATTTCGGTCACTGAGTAGCTGGCGCGGACCTTGCGGTCGAATTTCGGGTTGACGGTGATATAGATGTATTTGTCAATGGCTGTGGAAACCACCGTCCCCGGCTCGTTATGATAGAAGGCAGGGAGATCCGTGCCGCCGCCGGCAAAGCTAATGCGTAGGGGTGTGCGCGAGATAATCATGGGTTAGTACGCGCCCTTCCCTTTGATCGTCACCTGGATGGTCTGCATACAGAGTTGGATATCGAGCCAGATGGTGTAATTGCGGATGTACTGCATGTCGAGTTGGACGCGCTCATCGTAGGAGAGATCCGAGCGGCCACTGACCTGCCACAGCCCGCTTAGCCCCGGTTTAACGGTGAGCAGGTTCATATCCCATTTCCCATACTTCTCTTTTTCCTCCAGCGTGATCATGCGCGGCCCGATCAGGCTCATTTCGCCCACCAGCACATTGACGAGTTGGGGCAGTTCGTCCAGGCTGTACCGGCGCAGGAACCATCCAATCGGCGTCACCCGTGGATCTTCATCTTTGAGTTTGTGGTGTTCACGCAGATAGGCGCGCTGTTCCGCTGTCAGCATTTCGTCGCCGTTGACATACATTGTGCGGAATTTGAAGGCATCGAACTGGGTGTTGCCCTGCCCCAACACCCGCCTGCGGTAGATGATCGGCCCTGGCGAAGTAAATTTGACGGCCAGGGCAACCCCAATCAAGAGCGGCATAAGCATGAGCAGCGCCACTGTCGCCCCGACGCGATCCAGGCAATTCTTAAGGAATTCTTCGGTGCGCGAAAGGCGCATCTTATTGACGGTGATTAGCGGAACATAGCCCAACGACTTGATCTGAAGCCCCGTGGTGATCACATCAAAGAGGCCCGAAGAGAGGCGAACATTGACGCGCCCGTAAGCCCCATATTGGCGGAAGATATCGAGGATCTCCTGTGAAGAGAGCGCCGACGTCGTCAGGATCAATTCTTCTACATCATTTTCCTCGACTACGGTGGGCAAGGCATTCAGGCCGCCGACAATACGCAACCCAGGCGCAACCGCGTCGCCCACGGTTGCGCCGTTATCCACAATCCCAATGATGTTGAGACCAGATGTCTGCCACGACATAAGCTGCTGGGCCAGAGCGCGGCCTTCGTCGTTATTCCCGACAATGAGGGCGGGCACTACAAAAAAACCCAGGCTGCGTAATTTGTAGACAAGCCGCCGCAGTGCGAAGCGCCCTATACAGATCAATAGGAATGTAAAGAGCCAGGCCATAATCAACCATCCACGGGCGATGATAAAAGGCCAGACAAAGTGGGTGACCATAACCAAGACGGTGGATAGAGTGCTGGCCTGCAATACCAGCGCATACTCTTGAGTACCGCCGAGCAGGTTTTCCCAGTCATAAGTATGGAACACCCACAGAAGCACCAACCAAAGGCCTATGAAGCCCAGCGAAATTAATTGATACCGTTCCGGGGCTGCTTTCCCATCGTCAAAGAAAGGTTCCAGCGGAGAATAGAAGCGCACCCAGTGCGCCAGGAAAAAAGCCAGCATCAGCATAAGCGTATCGCTAACAACAAGCGCGCCAATATAAAAATGACGCTGCAACTGATGGCTCATGTTGCGCGCTATAGTTGATTGTCTGGGCAGGTACTGCTCTTTCGTCGAATAAAGCATTTCTTCACCTCACACACAATTAAGCGGGGGATTGTCAAACAATTAGGATCCTGGCGATTCCAAGAAGATTACGTTAAGCAACCACCGGAACTCATCCAGAGATTGCCAGCCACAACGTCTGGTGAAGGAATGGGCCTTGAAGCTGACGATCTACAAAAGGGACTATAGAATGACAAGCGGAAGAATCACATAAGGAGAGGGTTAAAATCCTGTATCAATATCAATAACGACAGATAGCACGGGCAGGCGGCAGGTGGCTGTTAGCAGGGAGTCGATGGCGCGGGCAAGTGAAAGACATACAGAGCGTAGTGTCCACGAAATTACATGAAGAAATATTTATCCTTGTGTGGCCTTGCGGATGACCTTCAAAGTTTGTTTAGTGAACTGTAACTTGTAAGGATTGTAGTTTTTCTTATAGCCGAATTATTGGATTTATAAGGAAAGATCAAGGAGATTTCACCAAATTCTTCTGAAAGGCCAGGCTTTTATATGACGAAACCGTAATCTTCGGAAAATTTTTAGATTATTCTAAGTAAAGTTTATGCTTTTTTTACAAAAGTCATGGTTAATTGAATATGCAAACGGAGATCAAACGAGGAAATATTAATCATTTTGTTAGACAAAAGCCCTCATGAACTTACATTTTAATTAATCCACGAATGAAAGACACTGTCTACAGGTGAGCGTGCAGTTACAGTCCGACCGCAGCGGTCGGCCCGCACCTACAGATTCCACCATGTGGTTGACCAATACAAATTTATTGAATTTACGGTCAAAAAGATGGGGCTTCTTTTTGTTGAGTCTTTCTAGAACTAGGCGAGGAAAATTCTGCTATGCACAACTCTATTCATATCCTTCAGGAGATCCCGGCGCCACTCGTCCTCACTGGGTTGGACAAGCGCATTATGCTCTTCAACCGCGCAGCAGAGACGATGACCGGCTATTCAATGGCAGAAGTACATAACCTGCTGATCTCAGATCTGATCCATTGCTCTAGCCAGGATAACTGTCCCATCTGCGCGGATATGGAGAGTTTGATGGCATCTGAGCATCCAATGGCCGCAGGTGAATCGATGCATCGGGGTTATCTCTCGCTCAAAGGTCGCCAGAGACAAAAACAACCTGTTTACTACAAAGCTGCGCCAGTCGCTGACTCAAAGGGAACCGTAAGCGGGATTAGTCTTCTCTTACAGCCCAAAGTGAAACCGGAGATCAGCGCGCCGCAACCGGTGGATCTCTTTGGGCTTTTGGCGCACCAGGTGCGCACTTATATGACCTATGTCGCCGTCACTGCGGAGGCGATGCAGCACGGCTACAGTCATTTCGATTCCCAACAAGAAGGCTTACAATTTATTCAGGAACAGGCGGAGAAGTCGGCAGACGTTTTGCAGCAAGGGCTGATGCTCATCCGTGTCTTGCGAGAGGGTCTTTTTACACCAGAACGGGTTGATCTGTGTGACACGGTGCAGAGTGTGATTGAAGGGCTAGAGGCCCGGCATGGTGAGCGCAATATTATGATTTCGCTGCCAGTACAGAGCTACGTGTTGGGCAATCGCTTGCTGCTCGAATTAATTCTGGAGAATTTGGTGCAAAACGCCATGATCCACGCTGGTCACGAGTGTTCCATTGCTGTGACAGCCGTCACAAACGACGACGGGATGATTGCGGTCCATGTGGCGGACGACGGCAAGGGGATGGCGCAGGAACAGTTACAAACCCTCTTCCAACCCTCTGGACAGAAAAGCTCATCGGGCGCGATCCGCAGTTTTCATGGTATGGGGCTTCTACTTACCAAAATGGCTGTCGAGAGTCTGGGCGGAAAAATCTGGGTAAAGAGCCAACCATCAAGAGGAACGCGGTTCAGTTTTAGTTTACGTGAATTTGTAGAGTAACTCGGCGCTTCTAAAAACAGGTCTACGTTTATCGACGCCTAAGCGGACGGGGGGAGACCTGGTATTCATGCATGTCAAGAGACTAACGCGAATCAAAATCTGGAGAGAAAATATGGCGAAAGTACTAGTTGTAGATGATGATGAGATCTTGTTGAAATTAATTAATGTCAGCCTGAATCACCATAAGTTTGAAGTGAGTCTGAGCCGGGATGGTAAAGAAGCGATCCGCACGGCTTATCATGAACACCCAGATGCTGTCATTGTCGATATTATGATGCGCGAGATGCACGGCGTGGAACTCTGTAAACGCCTGCGCGAGATGACGGATGCGCCGATCATTGTGCTTTCATCCATGAGCGATGAGGATCTTGTGATCGATGCGCTGGAAGCAGGCGCCGATGACTATGTGACTAAACCTTACAGTGTCGCCGAACTGGTGGCGCGCATCCGCGCCCAGCTACGCAACCGTGCTCGCTCAACCAATGGGAGCAACAAAATAGAAACAGTATTGACGGCTGGCGAGATCAGCATTGATGTTGCCCGCCGCCGAGTCACTGTGCGCGGCGAGGATATCGATCTTACGCCCACTGAATATACGTTGCTGCTCTGTCTCGTGCGCAATCGTGACAAGGTCGTGGATCATCGTCGGCTCCTCAGCGAGGGGTGGGGCCCAGAATTTGTCGATCAACTTGAGTACTTGCGCCTCTATGTTCGGTACTTACGTCAAAAAATTGAAGAGACCCCAGCGAATCCACGCATTATCAAGACAGAGCGCGGCATCGGCTATTACATTGCACATTGAAAGATGCGGAAGCGTGGAACGTGAGTACCACATCGGCTGCTCACGTTTCACGCTTCACAGTTGAGAAGCGACACCCGTCATCTAACCATCTCTCCTCCACAGCGCCAGATCCCACAAAGCTCCAAAAAACTCTCTGCTACCTCTAACGTTATCTTATGCGATTCTTGGTTACAGAGTGCTAAAAAGGATATTGAGTATTTTTTGAGCGGTGCATGGCCTCTAACCCCACCGGTACTATGGATCTGGATATGGAAAGGATCAATTCCTATGTTGAATATAGGAGCATGCGCCTCCTCTATGGAGCTTGGCTTTGAACATTGCATAACCACAGAGAAGGTTGCCTGGTTCTCACAAAAGAGCCAGTCTCATGGAGGCGTCGAATTCCTGGTACGTTATCTTCAAGAAGAGAGATTTGTGATCTACCCTATCACACGGAGCCACATCCGCAGTTCCAATCTCCAAAATTACCGGATCTTCTTGCTCGAAGCCAAAGACACATTAGATGCGGCACTGTTAGATGTAATTCTTGAACTGCGTGTCCAAACCCTGGCCCTGATCGTCATCCTCATGGAAGAGCCGACCAGCACAGAGGTAGTACAACTCCTCGGCAATGGCGCTGACGCTGTGTGGGCGATCAATGAACCCCGTCAGGTGCTGCGGGCGCGGACAAAGTCTATTTTGCGCCGATCTCGTGGGTTTAACATGGAAATCTAACCCATACTTTATGCATTTCTCTTTTTCTGTATCCTACAGTGAAACTACGGAAGAATTCAGATTTATTTAGAGGTAAAGAGTAGAACTATGGGTAAGCGAATTTTAGTAACGGGTGCAGCAGGGTTCATTGGTTCACACCTGGTCGATGCGCTATTGGACTCTCAAAACTGGGTGTTGGGTCTGGATAGTTTCACAGATTACTACGAACCTACGGTGAAGACAGAAAATATCGCGCGTGCATCTAGCCATGAAAATTATCTTCTGCTTCGTGAGGATCTGACCACAGCCGACCTTGTTGCCATCCTCCAAAAACATGAGATCGATGTGATCTGTCACCTGGCCGGGCAACCGGGCGTGCGCAGCAGTTGGGGCCGCCAATTCAACATCTACACCCGAAACAATATCCTGGCTACCCAGCGGCTTCTCGAAGCCGCCCTCTCAACAGGGCGGACGCCAGTCGTCTATGCCTCTTCCTCATCGGTCTATGGCAATTTAACCACCATGCCTCTGGCCGAAGAGATGAGGCCGGCCCCGGTCAGCCCCTATGGTGTAACCAAACTTGCAGCGGAACATTTGTGCTGCCTGTACAGCGCTATGTATGAATTGCCCACCATCTCACTGCGTCTCTTCACAGTCTTTGGTCCGCGTCAGCGCCCCGAAATGGCCTTCTCGCGCTTTCTCAACGCTGTGAAGATGAACGAGGAGATCCTGATCTATGGGGACGGGGGGCAGACGCGCGATTTTTCCTACGTGGGGGATGTAGTCAAGGCGTTCCAACTGGCTGCGGATTTTGTCCTCTCTGAAAGAGGGCGACAGGGAGAAGGCTGGGTTTTCAACGTCACCGGAGAGAATCGAGCATCGCTGCATCAGGTCCTCGATACGATTGCCGAGGTGACAAGTTGCCGTCCGCGCATTCGGCATATGCCTGCCCAGCCTGGGGATGTGCGCGACACCTGGGCGGATAGCGCTCACATTCGCGAGATCCTCAACTTTACCCCGCAGGTGGATCTGCGCGAAGGAATCCGCCGTCAGTGGCGTTCCATCTGGCAAAAGGATCTGCACAAGCGGGAAAATCAGGCATCGCTCCCCTTGGAGATCGCACAAAGCGGCGTTCCTGTTGGCGCATCCTGAATCTGTCCAGGCTCATGAAGATCCCTGCGACAAAAGTGGGATTCAACCCTGAACCGCCTATAACATTCATCCGACGACAGGCTGCTCTTTTGCTGCTAAGATCAAACTGCACAAATCATAATCTGAGTACTCAGCAAGGAGCGATTTCGATGAATTCTATGCCCAAGAATAAAAAGTGGAGTGAATTGTCCACCGCCACCAGGGTGAGGATTATCCTGTTTGGCCTTATCCAGGTTTCGCTGATGATAGCGGCGCTAGTCGATATTCGTAAGCGGCCGGCCGAACAGATCAAGGGCAGCAAAAAGATGTGGACGGCGCTGGCCTTCGTCAATTGGATCGGGCCGATTGCCTACTTTGTCATAGGACGCAAACGGGGCGTCGCCGCCGATATTGCTGTTTCTGAGTAAAAAAGAGCCGCTGGGTTTCTGAAACCCAGCGGCTCTTTTTTACTTTTTGATTCTAGTGTTGCGTCGAGCATAAATTGAGGAGTAGGGGCGCTGCTTGCTGCGCCTGGTGTGCAGAGGGCGCAGCAAGCAGCGCCCCTCCCCTGTTTCAATCAATTCATGGCTGACATGACCTTAGTCGCTGACGCGTTGACGACGGGCGGCGCGGCGAGCATCCCGACGGGCGGCGCGGCTTTCGTCGTCTTCAATTTCAGCGCCATTGACCGTTCCAGCGCCGAGGATCGGCTCATCCTTCGCCCCTTCGAGGGCGGCAGCCATCGCCTTAAGGTGGGTGGGTGTAGTGCCACAGCAGCCGCCGATCACGTTGATCCCCAAGTTGCGCATGGTGAGCGCATACCTCGCCATCACATCGGGCGTGCCGTCATAGCTGATGACGCCCTTGTTGTACTGCGGCATCCCCGCGTTGCTCTGCGCCATCAAATAGATCCCCTGCGGGCGATTCTGCGCCATCTCGGTCATAATCGCCTCGATCTCGCCGGGACCATTGCCGCAGTTGGCCCCAATCAAGAAGATCCCCCACTGGCTCAATGTCTGCACCGCCTGCGCCGGGCTGACGCCCATCATCGTATGGAAGTTGGTGTCGAAGGTCATGGTGACGACGATGGGCAGATCCGTCACTTTTTGCGCGCCTTTGACCGCCGCTTCTACCTCGCGCAGATCGCTCATCGTCTCAATGAGGATAAAGTCTGCGCCGCCGTCGGCGAGAGCTGCGGCCTGTTCGGCGAAGATCTCGATGGCCTCCTCCAAGGTGAGCAGGCCCAGCGGATCGATCAATTCGCCGGATGGGCCAACGCTCGCCGCCACGAGGACGCCCGCCGGCTCGGCGACTTCCTTCGCCAGCCGTACACCCGCCGCGTTCAACTCATGGACCCGATCCTGCAAGTTGTGGAGTTTGAGCCGGGCCGAGGTGCCGCCAAAGGTATTGGTCGAGATGATCTGCGAACCGGCGTCAATGTACCCTTGATAGATCGCCCGCACAGCTTCCGGCTGTTTCACATTCCACAGTTCGGGCGCGCCGCCGTCGGTCAAGCCTGCCTCCTGGAGCATGGTCCCCATCGCCCCGTCGCTCAGGATGGGCGTTCCTTGCTGCAAGCGGGCGAGTAATTTGTTTTCTGACATATGTCACTCCTTTTTTTAAGAAGACGATGCCGCTGAAGACGGCGGGACGAACGTTGAGAAGCAGGTTTGCAGGTTGCAGGTGACAATCGTTTATGCACTACGCACTACTCCCATACCCGCGCAAGATCTCGCGGATGCGCTGCGGGCTGTAATCCGTTTCGAGTTCGGCAGCCACAGCGACGGCTACAGTTTCGGGCGTCCCCTCGCGGATCTGCCACTCGGATCGCCGCCACTGTTCCATATAGGCGTCGGTGCCCGTCATCCCTGCGCGCATGGCGGCCTCGTCGATGGCGACTTGAAAGCGCTGGGGCAGTTCCACGCTGGCGCGGTTACGCCGTCCTTCTCGCGCCGTAACCAGGGATGGGATCTCTTGCCAATAGGTGATCTGGTATTCGGCCATGGCTGTAGGATTCCAAGTTGAACGGTAAGGATAGTGCGTAGTCCGTGGCGAAAACTCTTCTACGCACTACGCACTATGTTACAAATTCTCGATCTCCACCGGCTCAATCTCATCCGCCGGGGTGAAATTGAAGATGCGCGAATAGAAGTAGAGTTCCCCTTCGAGCGCGCGTTTGATATTTTCGGCCTTGCGGAAGCCGTGCTGTTCCCCCTCAAAGGGGAGATACGCCACGGGAACCTCTTTGTGGAGCAGCGCCTGCACCATCATTTCGGCCTGGTTGGGGAGGACGACCTTATCCTCCAGCCCCTGGAAGAAGATCACGGGACAGTCCAACCCCTGCACATGGTGGATGGGCGAGCGCTTGCGGTAGAGATCCGCCCGCTCCGGGTAAGGACCGATCAAGCCGTCGAGGTAGCGCGACTCGAACTTGTGCGTCTCTTCAGCCAGCGCTGCCAGATCGCTGACACCGTAGTAGCTGGCGCCGGCGCTGAAAACCTTGCGGAAAGCGAGCGCGCCCAGCGTTGTGTATCCACCGGCGCTGCCGCCGCGGATCATCATCCGCTCACCGTCCACCCATCCTTGATCGGCCAGATAGCGCGCCCCGTTGCAGCAATCGTCAATATCCACAATACCCCAGCGCCCCTTTAACCGTTCCCGATAGGCGCGGCCATAACCGGTGCTGCCGCCATAGTTTACATCGAGCAGGGCGAACCCGCGGCTCGTCCAATATTGGATCGAAAGATCGAGGGTGCTGCTGCTGGCGCCGGTCGGCCCGCCGTGGCTCTTGACCATCAGCAGTGGACGCTCACCCGCCGGCGCTGTGAAATCCGGGTTATGCGGTGGATAGTAGAAGGCGTGGGCGGTCAGCCCATTCTCGGTGGGGAATTCGATTGGCTGCGGCTGCGAAAAGTAGCGGGGATCGATGTCGATCTGCCCACTCTGGCGGATAACCTCAGATCTGAGCGTGTTGAGATCCACGCGCAGGATCACAGGCATCTGGGTGGGCGACCCAGCGCGCAAGACCGCCACGCGCTCGTTGGCCTGGATGCCGCTCACATCTGTGTAGGGCGTCTCAAGTTGGGTCAATATCAGCGTTGATGTGTCGATCAACGCCAGCGAAGAGATCCCGTTTTGGCTGTAAGTGCAGAGGATCTGCCGATCCGAGACAAAATCGTAGGTTGATCCGCCGAAGGACCACTGGGGCTGCCCAAACTCGGCCTCCATCTGTGTCACCGCGTCGATCTCGCTTCCGCGCCAGCGGTAGAGGTTCCACCAATCGGTGCGGTCAGAGACAAAGTAGAGTACGCCATCCGGCGACCATGCAGGCTGGAAGATCGACTCGCTAACGCCGCCTGCGATCAACTTAGCCTCGCCCAACGAACCATCGGCGTGGACGGGCGCGACCCAGAGTTCGCTGCCATCCCACGGCATGTTAGGATGGTTCCACGTCAGCCACGCCAGTTGAGATCCATCGGGGCTGAGGCGCGGCGTCGAGTAGAAATCGTTGCCCGAAACCAGGATCTCGCCTTCGTGTTCGCCGTCCAAAGGGATCGACACAACCGCGTTCACGGCCTCGCGGCTCGATTGGCGATGATCCTCGCGGATGGCGATCAGCCGATTGCGTCCGGCGTCGACGATGAAATCGGCGTAGCGCAGATCCACCGCTGCGGGCGTCAACGGTTGCGGATCTTCCCCGCGGCGCGTGCGGTAGAGGCGCTGATCAGCAAAGTTGGCGAAGTAGAGCGTCCCCGCGTGGACGGTATACGCGCCGCCGCCGTACTCGTGAACGCGTGTGCGAGCGTTAAACGGCGCTGGGACCAGATCCTCGGTTGCGCCATCCTCACTGCGCCCGACAACCACCACGCGTCCCCCTTCGGATGGGCGCAACTCTCCCCAATAGATGTCATCGCCGTCGAGCAGCGGCGCGCCCAGGCTGATGCTTTTGCTCACAATATAATCCGCCGTAATGGGCGACTTCCACGATCCGTAGGGTGCGACTCTTTTCTCTTGCATACTTTCTTCTCTATTGATGTCTCGGCTTATGCAGCAAATTGGTATAAAGGCACTGTTCGTTTTGGCTTTGAACGATTCATCAACAATGCTTCGATCTCGCGAACAGTTTTCAACGTGAAAAGTACATCTCCACAAATTGTGCAGACTTCAGCAGGAACATCTTCGATAACTACGATTTCGCCGCGATGAACAACAGTATGAATAATTTTCTTTTCCTCATACTCTCCGGGGCAACCTTGTACGCTACATTTCATGTTGGCCTCCTTTGTGTCGGCGTCACCCATTTAGAGGAGAAGATGGCGTTCTATTTTACCCCCGGCGTTGGTGACGTTCGCGGCGACGGGCCTCCCGATCCTCGCGGCTGGTGCGCCCGCTGCTTTCGAGCGCAGCGATGGCTGCCTGCCGCTCCGGCGACCACTGGGATCGGCACTCGACCAAATAATCGGCCAGGTGTGGGAAGGGATCGGTAGCGTGCGGAATGTTGATGGCGCCCACAAACTCATCCTGAAAAGTGGGTTCGACTGCTGTTTCGATGTAGGTGACCCAGCGCGCCGCCCATTGCGCTTCCTGGCGTTTGGCCTTGTCGAGCAGGATCATGCGGGCGCCATCGCCGGCAGCGTTGCCCACCGCCACCACCCCAGCCAGATCGCAATCGGGGATCAACCCCAGGATCATAGCATGTTTGGGATCAATGTAGCTGCCAAAGCCCCCGGCCAGGATGATGCGATCCACCACGGGCAGGCCCAGCCGATTCATCAACAGTTTCGATCCGGCATAGAGCGCAGCCTTGCCCAATTGGATCGCCCGCACATCGTCCGAATGGACGGTGACCGCCTGGCCGCTGCTCGTCTCGTGCGGATAGGCCAGGATGAATTCGGCCTTGCCTCCCCCATCGCCCAACCCCGTGTGCAGCCGCGGATGCTCAAAATCAGCGAAGCGTCCATTCGCAGCCAGCACCCCGGCGGTGAACAACTCCGCAATCGCCTCGATGATCCCCGATCCGCAGATGCCGGACGTCTTGAGTTCCGGGTTGAGGATGGCGTCGCGCTTTTTGCGCCGCGAGTTGGAAGAAGGGGATTGGTGATTGGTGATTGGTGACTGGGAAGAATCGTGAGCCTCAATCCCCAGTCCCCAGTCTCCAGTCTCCAGTCCGTTTTCTGCGCTCTCGATCCACTCATCCTTCCCAATAATCTTGTACTTCACCGCCAGCGTGGCTGGGTCAATGCGCACGCGTTCGATAGCGCCGGGCGCAGCGCGCATCCCGTGGACGATCTGCGCGCCTTCAAAAGCTGGACCGGTAGGGCTGCTGGCGCTGAGCATACGTTCGCGGTTGCCCAGCAGAATTTCGCCGTTGGTGCCAATGTCGAGGATCAACATCTGCTGATCCTGTTGATAGGGGGCCTCTGCCACGAGGACGCCCACATTGTCTGCGCCTACATGGCCGGCCTCGCATGGCGGCACATGGACATTGCCGCCGCGGGCAATGAGGATGCCCAGATCGCGCGACTTCACATCCACGGCGTTATGGATGGCAAGGCTGAAAGGCGCGCCGCCCAATTCCTGCGGGTTGATGCCCAAGATCAGGTGGTGCATGGTCGTGTTGCCCACTACCACCATCTCCACAACATCAGCGGGGGTGATCCCCGCCTCGGCAGTCGCCTGGGCGATCAACTCGTTCAATCCATCGATGATGGCGCGTTGCATACGCTCGGTGCCATCGGCGTTGACCATCGCATAGCTGACCCGACTCATCAGATCCTCGCCGTAGGGGACCTGCGGATTCATACGGCTGACGGTGGCGAGTACTTCCCCTGTGCGCAGATGGCAGAGGTGGAGGGCGACGGTGGTGGTGCCCACATCCACCGCCACGCCGTAGATGGCATCGTGGAAGCCAGGTTGAACGCGGATCACCTCCGCGCCGTTAATAATCGTCACCGTGACAGCGCGTCCGCCCTTAGCCAGTACGGGCTGCAATGTGGGCAAAATGGCCGGGTCAATGTGTAGCGGATCTAATCCATGCACAGCGCGCAGTTCGTCGTGCAGCCGTTCCCAATCGCCGCGGTGATCCTTCATTTCGGGCGTGGGCAATTCGACATAATAGAGGCGCATGGGCGCATCCACTGTGATCTGCCGTTCCACACCTACGGCCTTGCGCACCACTTGCTTGCGCGTCTGGCTCTCCTCTGGCACGCGGATGAGCAGATCGTCTTGCACCTGGCAGGCGCAACTCAGCCGCTCATTGGGGCCAAAGTTCCGGCGCTGGGCATAGGCCACTTCCCGATCCCCTGGCGGCGTTAAATGGTCGGCAGCAGAGCGCAGGGCAAACTTGGCGAAATCCCCTTCCTCGACCACGATTTTGCATTTGCCGCAGGTCTGGTGACCGCCGCAGATCGATTCGATTTCCACGCCCAACCGGCGTGCTGCCTCTAACAGCGTCATCCCCGCCGGGATTTCTCCTTGCCGCCCGGCAGGCTGGAAGACAACTTTTACTGTTTTGCTATCTATCGCTGCGGGATCGTCTATCTTCATAAAATTCCCAGGCCCATTGCGTCTGTTCTTTTTGATTCCCCATTATACCTTTCTCGTACAGGGTGACCCAATTCATTACCTGCATAAAAAGGTTCCACGTTTTCGGCAACTGTAACAGGTTCTACCAATCCGAATTGCTATACGCGGTACACTTTAAGAATAAGCAATCTAGCTTAAGAATTGAAAACATTCATTTCGAAATCCACATTCAATCCTATACAAAAGTTTAGACAAGGAGGATAACTATGTACCAACTACATCGTTTGTTATCGCTGTTACTGGCAGTCACCCTGGTTTTTGGCTCGGCGACGATTGCTGTGGCTCAAGATAGCCCAACGCCTACCCCCACACCTGCGGCTGAAGAAGAAGTCGCTGCCGAAGCTGAGCAAACCGTGGAAGAACTGCTGCAAGAGTTCACTCCCAGCATCGAGGTGCGCGATCAAGTCTTCTCTGTGCGCGATGGAATATTGGTGGTGGTGCCAGAGCTATTTGTGACTGAGGATGGGTGGGTTGTCATCCATCGCGATGATGCTGGTTCTCCTGGCGCGGTGATTGGTTACACCTTTGTCGAGGCGGGTCCACATTATGATGTTATTGTCAACCTCACTGAAGATCTGGAGGGAGATACCGTTCTTTGGGCTATGCTTCACATTGATGCAGGCGAAGCAGGCGTGTACGAATTCCCTGGCGTGGATGCGCCCGTACAGTTAAATGGAGAGATCGTTATGGCGCAGTTCACCGCGCTGGAGCCGGCCATCATTGTTTCTGGCCAGTCTGTAGCTGATAACACTGTCTCGATTGAAGGGGTCGTCACCGCTTCCGATAGCTGGTTGGTGATCCACCGTGACGAGGACGGCGCACCCGGCGAAGTGATCGGGTACGCGCCGGCCGCGCCTGGCGTAACCCCGAATGTCAGGGTGGAACTCGCAGACGAGATAAGCGACGGGGAAACGTTATGGGCCATGCTCCATTATGACTTAGGCGTGCGCGGCGAGTTCGAGTTCCCTGGCGAGGATGCGCCGATCCGCCTTCCGCGCGGCGTTGTCATGGAGTCGTTTGCCATCTCTTCAGAGGTGGCTGCTGCTGAGGTCACGCCTACCCCCACGGCCGCAGCCGAAGCAACACAAACGCCTACCGCTGCTGCAGAAATGGCAGCGCCAGCAACAACACCCACACCAACCATGTCGGACGCGGCTGCGCCTGACATGCTCCCTGTAACCGGTGCCAGCCTGACACAGGAGAGTAACAGTATTCTGCCGTGGCTGGCTGTGATCTTGGGTATAATGGCAGTGGCGGGCATCGCCATCTTCCGCCGTCGCATGACAGAGTGAGCGTCTTGAACGTAGTTGCATAAAGATGACCGATGCGTAGTGCGTATACTGGTATACGCACTACGCACTAGGCAAGAAACGGTCAGACATCTGAAAGAGCCAGATTTTTCCCCTCTTGACACCCATTAAATCTAGTGCTACGCTATATCCTGAAAACGTTACCGGGAATGATACCGGGAATGATACCGGGGATGTTTTCAACTACCCACAGCCAAATTGTTGAAACAATGAGACCCTCAAAAGCCAGTATCACCATTCGTGATGTGGCGTCTACGGCTGGTGTTTCTATCTCCACCGTGTCGCGCGTCCTCAATGATAAGGATGACGTAGCGCCCGAAACCGCCGCTACCGTGCGTCGTGTGATCGAGGAACTCGGCTATGCATCCAATATCGCTGCCCGCAGCCTGCGCAGCCGAACCACAGGTGTGATTGGCTTGATTGTGCCGGATCTCTGGCATCCATTCACATCGTTGGTGATCAAAGGCGTCAGCCAATTTGTGGGCGCGAATGGATACGATCTACTGGCTTACGCCAGCGCCAGCCGCAACGTGAATGCGCTGGTTAATTGGGAACAACAACTGGTTGCACGGCTCAATGGCAGCGTCACCGACGGCATCATTGTTGTCACGCCCAACGCCGCTGTCTACCGCACAGCCTTCCCAGTGGTGGCTGTGGACCCACACCAGTCGAATACAGATTTCCCAGCGGTGATCGCGACCAATTACCAGGGCGTGATCGAAGCCATCTCTTATCTGCAAAATCTAGGCCATCGGCGCATTGGGTTTATCACAGGCCGGCCAGGCTTACAGAGCGCCATCCGCCGTTTTGAAGGCTATTGTGATGGATTGGCGCAAGCTGGCACTCTTTTTGATCCTAATCTTGTCGTTACAGGCGATTATACCCAGTCTACTGGCGTTGATTGCGCGCACCAGTTGTTGTCTTTGCCTGACCCGCCGACCGCCATTATGGCTGCCAACGACGAAACCGCGCTGGGGGTCTACGAGGCCGCCATCTCGCGCAATTTGCGCATCCCAGCGGATCTTTCGGTTGTGGGTTTCGACAACACCGTTGAGAGCGCTCTCGTCGATCCTCCTTTGACTACCGTTGACCAATCCATCGAGCGGATGGGATGGTTGGCGGCTGAAATCGTAGTGAAGCTCATCCAGGGCGATCCCCTGGAGAGCCAGCTAAATAAAGTGCCAACCCGGCTGGTCATCCGCCAGTCGTGCCGGCAAATTGTTCCTATCTCATCACATCTTGAGTAAAAGGAGAAGAGGATGAAACGCAACTTAATGATGCTGTTTGGACTTTTGTTGATTGTGAGCTTATTGGCGGCCTGTGGCGCGCCAGCCCCTGGGCCAGCAGCCCCCGCCGCCGATGCGCCCGCCGCTGCTGCCGATGCGCCCAGCGAGGGAATTGGCAACCTGCCCCGCAATGAAACCTTGATCGCCGATATCCTCACCGGCCGCGTCGGTTCTGCCGATGACTTCAACAACTGGGTCGGCTGGAAATGGCGCGACCGTGGTATGCAGAACCTGGCCAACGAGCCGCTCTGGTCGGTCGATTTCGCTACCGGTGAGATCATCAACGGCCTGGCCGCCGGCGATCCCGTCTACAACGATGACTTCACCCAGGTGACGATTCCCCTGCGCGAGGGCGTGTTGTGGGATGACGGCGAGCCTTTCACCGCCGAGGATGTTGTCTTCACCGTTGAACTCCTCATGGCGCACACGGGCTTTGGCGACAACAGTTTCTTCGTCGAGAATGTAGCTTCGGTCTCTGCGCCGGACGATCACACAGTGGTCTTCGATCTGAACATCTCCAATTCGCGCTTCCACACCCGCTTCCTGGACCGCTGGGGCGCTACCTGGATCATGCCCAAGCACATCTGGGAATCGGTGGAAGATCCGGTGACCTTCAAGTTCAATCCCTTTGTAGGGACCGGCCCCTACAAGCTGCACAGCTTCGATCCCTCCGGCTTCTGGACGATCTGGGAGAAGCGCAGCGACTGGCAGAACAGCCCCACTGGCATGATGTTCGGCGAGCCGAAACCGCGCTATATCATCTTCCAGTACTTTGCCAACGAGGGGGCCAAGATCCTGGCCCAGTTGACCCACCAGGCCGACGTGGTGAATGTCTCGTCGGACGGGTTGCAGGCTGTGTTGGCCCAGTCCGATTCGTCACGCGCTTACCAACTCAACTGGCCTTATGTCGTCAACAACGATCCAGCGCAGACCGGTATCAGCTTCAACACGGCACGCGCGCCCTATGATAACCGCGACGTGCGCTGGGCGCTCTTGCTGGCTATCGACATCGGCGAGTACATGGGCATGGCCGTGGATGGTACAGGCGCGCTCAGTCCGGTCCATATCCCCTCGCTCTCCAACTATCCAGACGATTTCATCAAACCGATGATCCCCTGGTTGGAGGAATTCACCCTGGATCTGGGCAACGGCGAAACCTTCCAGCCCTTCGATCCGGACGCCTCGCAGCGAATTGTCCAGTATGCTCAGTCTCGCGGTTATTCCGTTCCTGAAGATCCGGCCGAGCAGGCGCGGCTCTTTGGTCATGGCTGGTACAAATACGCCCCAGATGTGGCCGAGAAGCTGTTGATCAACAATGGCTTCAGCCGCAACAACAATGGACGCTGGCTGCTGCCCGACGGCTCTCCGTGGCAGATCCGATGTCTGACCGGCACGCAGTTGGCGACGGACATGGGCGCGCGTAACTGTGTGGCCGCGGTGCAGCAATGGCGCAATTTCGGCATCGATGCCGAGGTCTACTCCTCTGAGGCGGCTGCCAGCCTCCAGGCCACCGGCGACTATGATGTGAGCAGCGCATGGCCGGCGCAGGAACCCTGGGGCGCAGGGCCGGATCTCTACCGTGTCCTCAATCACTTTAACTCCGAGTACATGAAGCCGTTGGGCGAAACCAACAGCGGCCACAACTCCCGCTGGTCCAGCCCAGAGATGGACGATGTGATCGAGCAACTGCGCCTGACCGACCCAACCGACCATGACGCCACCGTCGCGGTCGGCATCGAGGGTCTCAAGATCGCCGTCACCGAGCTACCGGGTATTCCCACCTTTGGCTATGTGGGCTTCATCGCCTGGGACCAGACCTATTGGACCAATTGGCCTGGTTCGGAAAACCCCTATACCCAGCCTTACACTCACTGGGGACCGTTTAAGTACATGACGCCGTTCCTGGAACCGGCGCAGTAATGTGACTGGGGATGGGTGATTGGTGATTGGGATCGTGTGTAGGAGCTGATGGAATGATGGGATGATGGCTGTTGCAGTTCATCATCCCATCATCAATCCCCAGTCCCCAATCCCCAGTCCCCATTCACCATCCTCTACAGGAGAATCGCCGCATGTTCGTTAGAAACTACCTTATCCCCCGGCTCATCCAATATGTGTTGGTGATCATCTTGGGGATCACCGCGGTCTTCTTCATTCCACGTTTTTTGCCCAATGACCCGGTGTTGCGCACGATCTCGGAAATGCGCGCGCGGGGCTCGTATCTAGAGCCGGGGGCCATGGATCGTATCATTGCCGACATGACCCAGATGTACGGGCTGGAAGGCTCCATGTTTGATCAGTATATCGCCTTTTGGCAGCGGCTCTTCCGCGGGGATCTAGGCGTCTCGTTTTTCCAATTCCCCACGCCGGTCAACCAGTTGATCGCCACCGCCCTGCCGTGGACAGCCGGTCTGCTGCTGACAACGACGCTGCTCTCGTGGACGCTAGGCAACCTGATCGGTGGCTTTGCCGGTTATTTCTCCAGCAAGCGCTGGTCGCGCGGACTCGACACCGTAGCGATGATCGTCCGCCCCATGCCCTATTACATCTTCGCCTTCGCCTTGCTCTTGCTGCTGGCCTATGTAGTGCGCTGGTTCCCCATTGCTGGCGGGGCCAGCATCGGCCATCGACCGGCCTTCACCTGGCCTTTTATCCGCGATGTGATGTGGCATTCGTTCCTGCCTGCGCTCTCTATTTTCATCCTGGGCACGGCGGTCTGGTTTCAGACCATGAAGCTGGTGGTGCAGAATGTTAACGGCGAGAGTTTTGTCCAATACGCCAAACTCAGCGGCGTGCATGAGCGGCGCATTGTCTCCCATTATGTGATCCGCAATGCCCTGCTGCCCCAGATCACCGGGTTGGGCCTCTCGCTGGGGTTGATCTTCAGCGGCGCGCTGATCACCGAGATCGTCTACTCGTACCCAGGGTTGGGTACACTGCTCTACAACGCAATCATCAACGGTGATTACAACCTGATCATGGGCATCACCGTCTTTTCCATTGTGGCGATCACTACCTCTGTGCTGGTGGTGGATCTGCTCTATCCCTTCTTCGACCCGCGGATCAGGTATCAATAAGGAGTGCGGACAGGGTGAGACTCTTCAAAGATTTACATCGAGATTTTCGGTTTGCGTTGGCGTTTTGGGTCTTGGTTCTGCTGGTAGGGTTTGCTATCCTCTCGCTCTTTTCGCCCTATGATCCCACCCGCTGGGGACATGTCCCCCGCGACTTGCGACCCTCGGCGCAGCACTGGCTGGGTACAGACTCCAACGGCCAGGACATTTTTTGGATGGCGACCTTTGCCGTGCGCAATTCGCTGATCATCGCGCTGATCGCCGGCGTTGTCTCGCGCATCATCGCCGTGATCATGGGCATGATCGCCGGCTATACGGGCGGCAGCACAGACCGGGTAATGATGTTCTTCAGCGACAGCCTGCTGGTCATCCCGCTCTTTTTGATCATCGTCATGCTGGCGATGCTGATCCGCGCCAGCCTCAATTTGGTGACGCTGGGGTTGCTGCTGGCCTTCTTCGGCTGGGCCTGGGATGCGCGGCTGATCCGTTCGCAGATTTTGAGCCTGCGCGAACGGGACTTCACCCAGACCTCGGTCCTCTCTGGCAACAACACGCTGCGCCTTGTCCTCAACGAGTACATGCCCTACACCACGCCGCTGATCTTCTCCACCTTGATCAACAACATGTCATGGGCGATTGGGCTGGAGATCACGCTGGCGATCCTGGGCCTGCTCGATCTCTACATCCCCACGTTGGGGACCATGCTCTATTGGGCGATCAACTATCAGGCCATCTTGTTGCGGCGCTGGTGGTGGGTAATGACGCCCATCTCCATCTCTATCTTCCTCTTTATCGCCCTCTACTGGCTGTCGGTGAGCATCAGCGAATATTTGGATCCGCGCATACGCATTCAGCGGGTGGGGGCGGCATGAACCAGACGATTCTCAGAACCGAGGCGCTCAAAGCCTTCTATGTCCTCGATGTCTACGGCCAGCCCAAGATCGTCAAGGCCGTCAATGAGGTGGACCTGGCGATCCAGGAGAATGAGATCTACGGCATCGCTGGCGAGAGCGGTTGTGGCAAATCCACGCTGCTGAAGACGCTGGCCGCCGCGGTAGATCCCCCCCTGCGCTTGATAGGCGGCAAGATCAGCTATCGGATTGGCAACGCTGAGGTGGATGTCTCTACCCTCAGCGCCGAGGAGAAGCGGCGACTGCGCCTGGACTACATCGCCTATGTGCCGCAGGGATCGATGAGCGTCCTTAACCCGGTGGCGAAGATCAAAGATACTTATCGCGATTTTATCGAGAGCCATGTGAGCGCGCACCAAAAAGGCGAAGCCTTCGATCTGGCGCGCAGCCATCTCATTGAATTGGGGCTGCCCGTCAAAATTCTAGAGGCGTATCCCCATCAGCTTTCAGGGGGGATGCGTCAACGCGTCACCATTGCCCTGGCGACGCTGCTCAAGCCGCGCATTATCATCGGCGACGAGCCGACCACCGCGCTGGATGTGGTGGTGCAGCGCGGCGTGGTGCAACTGCTCAAGGATGTGCAACAGAGCTTGCAGAACACCATCATCCTTGTCACCCACGACATGGGCATCCACGCCAACGCCGCCGACCGCATCGGCATTATGTACGCGGGCAAAATTGTGGAAGAGGCCACCACCGAGAAGATCTTCGCCGAGCCGGTCCATCCTTACACGCAGTATCTGATCAACTCGCTGCCCAAGTTCGGGGATAAGAGCGAGCGCGAGAGCGTGCCGGGCAGCCCGCCGTCGCTGGCAAATCTGCCAGGCGGCTGTCCCTTCCATCCGCGCTGCCCCTATGTGATGGATGTGTGCAAAGAGCAGATGCCGGGCTTCACCCAAATTGATCGACAACACAAAGTGGCCTGCTGGCTGGTGGGAGAGGGGACGCATGGACAAGCTACTGGAAGTTGAAAATCTCACCAAAGTCTTCTCGTTCGGCAGCCTGCTCTCGCGGGTACGCATCACCGCGGTGGACGATGTTTCGTTTTACATCGCCCCCGCCGAGATCTTCGCCCTGGCCGGGGAAAGCGGTTGCGGCAAAAGCACCACCGCCCGCATCATCCTCGGCTTCGAACACCCCACATCGGGGACGATCATCCACAGTGGGCAGGTCGAAGCGAAAAACGAAAAAGTCTGGTTCACCGAAGGCATCCAGGCCATCTTCCAAGATCCCTTCGGTACGTTCAACCCCCTGCGCACGGTGGACAGCTATTTCTTCGAGACGGTGCGCAATTACAAGCTGGCGAAGGGGCGCGCCGACGCCATCGATCTCATCGACCGCAAGCTCAAAGCGGTTGGCCTCTCCTATGAAGAGTTCGCCGGCAAATATCCCAGCGAGTTCTCCGGCGGCCAGTTACAGCGTATCTCCATCGCCCGCGCCCTGCTCACCGATCCCAAGCTGCTCATTGCCGACGAGCCGGTGTCGATGGTGGACGCCTCGCTGCGCATGTCGATTGTCAACCTCTTCAAAAAGCTCAAGGAAGAGTTCGGCGTCAGCATCCTCTACATCACCCACGACCTGGCGACGGCCTACTACATGGCCGACCGCATCGCCATTATGTTCCGCGGCGATATTGTGGAGATGGGGACTGTGGAAGAGGTGTTGATGGATCCCAAACACCCCTACACGCAGCTCCTGCGCGAATCGATCCCCGAAGCGGACCCCACACGGCGCTGGGCTGGCGAAATCAAACTCTCGGACACCGAACAAGATGACTATTTGCGCCAGGGCTGCCGCTTTGCCGGTCGTTGCCCAATGGTAATGGAGATCTGCAGACAAGAGGCCCCGCCCGATTACAACGTGGACGGGGTGCTGGTGAAGTGTTTCCTTTATAGTAATGAGTAATGCGTAATGAGTACGTAGAGACTCAACCATAACAAGAGTCTCTTTGTCCGTTTGGTTACTCAGCAAGATCTACTCATTACTTATTACTCGTTACTTCCCCCAAAGGCGGTGAAACCATGACAGCTACAATCGATACCCCTCTCTATGGCGACGCGCAGCGCTCCGTTGAGGAACGCGTCGACGATCTCTTGGGCCGCATGACGCTGGCCGAGAAGATCGCGCAATTGGGCAGCCTCTGGGTCTATGAAATTCAGGACGATGACCAATCGCTGTCGCGCACACGTTTGGACGCGCGCTTGGGCGAAGGCATCGGCCAGATCACGCGGCTGGCGGGCGGCAGCAGCCTCGGCCCGGTGCAGACAGCGCAGCTTGCCAATGCCATCCAACGTTATTTTGTGGAAGAGACGCGGCTGGGCATCCCTGCCCTGATCCACGATGAGTGTTGTAGTGGATTCCTTGCCAACGGCGCTACCAACTTTCCGCAAATCATCGGCCTTGCCAGCACCTGGGAACCGGCGCTCGCCAGCAAGATGACGCGTATCATCCGCCAGCAGATGCGCGCCGTGGGCGTCCATCATGGATTGGCGCCGGTGCTCGACATCGCCCGCGATCCGCGCTGGGGACGCACCGAAGAGACCTTCGGCGAAGATCCCTGCCTGACCGCAGCTATGGGCGTGGCCTATATTGAAGGATTGCAGGGCGAAGATTGGTCCGACGGGGTGATGGCGACGGGCAAACATTTTGTCGGCTACAGCGCCTCCGAGGGTGGACTTAACTGGGCACCGGCGCACATCCCTGCGCGTGAACTGCGCGAAGTCCATCTGCTCCCCTTTGAGGCGGCGGTGAAAGCGGCCAAGCTGGCGTCGATGATGCCCGCCTACCACGAAATCGACGGCGAGCCATGTAGCAGCTCCCGCCAGTTGATGACGGAGATTCTGCGCGAGGAGTGGGGCTTCGACGGCCTGGTCGTCTCGGATTACATGGCGATCAACCAGTTGTGCAATTATCACCGGCTGGCGCGGGACAAGGCCCACGCCGCCCGGTTGGCCCTGGAAGCGGGCATGGATCTGGAACTGCCCAGTGTCGACGCCTTCGGTCAACCCCTGCTCGACGCGGTCGCTGCCGGCGAGATCGACGAATCGTTGATCGACCGCTCGGTGCGCCGTGTGCTGGCGGCCAAGTTTGCCTTTGGCCTTTTCGAGCAGCCCTACGTGGATGCGGACAAAGTTCTCGCTGTCTTCGACACACCGACGCAGCGCGAAGTGGCGCGCGAGATCGCGCGCAAATCCGTTGTACTGCTCAAGAATGAAGGCGATCTGCTGCCTCTTCCCAAAGGGTTATCGTCGATTGCTGTCATCGGCCCCAACGCCGACGACACACGCAATCTGTTGGGCGATTACGCCTATCCTGCCCACATCGAGACGCTGATCACCTTCAAGAAATTGGGCTTTTCGCAGCATCCCCTGCCCGATTCGCTGGAATTGGTGGACGACTACGCCTCGATGATCAGCGTGGTCGAGGCTATCCGTCGCGCGGTTTCGTCCGATACCCAGGTCCATTACGCCAAAGGGTGCGCCGTCAACTCGGATTCCACCGAGGACTTCGCCGAGGCCGTGGACGCGGCAAAGCGGGCAGAGATTGCAGTCGTCGTCGTCGGGGACAAGGCTGGCCTCACCCCCGATTGCACCTCTGGCGAGTTCCGTGACAGCGCACACCTCACCCTGCCCGGCGTGCAGCGGCAGTTGGTGGAAGCGATCCTCGCCACCGGCACACCGGTGGTGCTGTTGTTGGTAGCCGGTCGTCCGTATACCCTCACCGGATTGGTGGAGCGCAGCCAGGCCGTTCTGCACGCATGGCTACCCGGCGCAGAAGGCGCGCCCGCCCTGGCCGAGATCCTTTTTGGCAATGTCAACCCCAGCGGTAAATTGCCCATCACCTATCCGCGCAGTGTGGGGCAGGTCCCGCTCTTCTATGCGCACCGACCATCGGGGGCAAAGTCCTTCTTCTATGGGCCGTACACTGACGAGAGCAACACACCGCTCTTCCCCTTTGGCTTTGGCCTGAGCTACACCCGCTTCGCCTTCGAGAATCTGCGCGTCAGCCCGGCAGAGATCCCCGCGAATGGTGCGGTGAGCATCGCCGTGGATGTGGTCAACACGGGGGAACGCGCCGGCGACGAAATCGTGCAGCTTTACACGCGCACCGACGGCGCCAGCGTCACCCGTCCTGTACAGGAATTGCGCGGCTTCGTACGCGTCCCCTTGCAGGCGGGAGAGCGTAAAACCGTGACCTTTGAACTTTCCGCAGAGCAGCTTGCGTACTACGATGGAGCGATGCAATTGGCCGTCGAACCTGCCACTGTGCAGGTGATGGTGGGCAACTCCGCGCATCACCTGCTGCTGACCGGCGCGTTTGCCATCAGCGGCGAGAAGCGGATCTTGAAGCAGCGCAACACCTTTGTCACAAGTGTCACTGTGCGGAAGGGTTGATCTAGATTTCGACAAACGTAGTTACAAACCGCACGGTCTCCATCAGAGGAAGCCGTGCGGTTTGTAACCGCACCTACAGATTCCGCACTATCGTTGACCAATACAAAAAAGTAAGAAAGAGCATAATTTGACGAAAAAAGAGGGGATTGATATACTTCTTCTGTTGCCCAGGCGCAAACTTGGGGCTGTAGCTCAGCTGGGAGAGCGCTACAATCGCACTGTAGAGGTCAAGGGTTCAATTCCCTTCAGCTCCACTCTCACTGTTAATGGACGAGATCTGAAGCCGGAAAACAGGCTCGACATTTGACAGAAATGAGTCACTACGATAGACTGCTTTGGATGTAGGGCAATTGAAAACGAGGGGCCATAGCTCAGTTGGGAGAGCGCTACAATGGCATTGTAGAGGTCAAGGGTTCAAGTCCCTTTGGCTCCACCTCAAGGATCGGTTCAATGAGCCGGTCCTTTTGTATTGGGAAAATCTTCGCATCCTCTCTTGCACCTTTTTCCTTTCCCCTGTATGATTGCAGTTAGTCTAAACTGTTTAGTCTTCATCGATCTGCCACTTATTCCCCTTGGGTAACACAGAAAGGATCCCCACCTTGTCTAAGGCCGAACGTACTCCTGATCAACTGCGTCCCGTTACCTTTGAATTGGATTACACCATGTATGCCGAAGGATCGGTGCTGATCAGCATGGGCAACACCAAAGTCCTTTGCACGGCGACAGTAGACGAGAGCCTACCGCGCTGGCTGCATCGTTCCAACCCGCGCCACGGGTGGGTTACCGCGGAATATGCCATGTTGCCCCGCAGCACTCAGGAACGAGTTCAACGCGAGATCAGTTATCCGAAGGGGAGGACGCAGGAGATCAGACGCCTGATTTCACGATGCCTGCGCGGCGCCGTAGATCTGCAAAAGTTGGGCGATCGTCAAATCATCATCGACTGTGACGTCTTACAGGCCGATGGCGGCACGCGTACGGCGTCGATCACCGGCGGTTATGTGGCACTGGCGATGGCCGTCAAACGGCTCGAAGCTAAGAAAAAAGTCCCCGCGGGGACACTCCAACAGGCCATTGCGGCGGTGAGCGTTGGGCTGGTCAACGGTAAAGCGGTACTTGATCTGGATTATGGCTTGGACCAGAAGGCCGATGTCGATTTCAATGTAGCCATGACAGAGAGCGGCCAGTTTATGGAGGTGCAAGGCACGGCAGAAGGCAAATCGTTTAGCCGGGCTGCGCTCAATGCCATGTTGCTGCTGGCCGAGATGGGCATTTCAGAGTTGATCCAAAAACAGAAGCAAATCCTGGAAAGCGCCGGATTTGGCTGATCTTACCTACGGGGAGGGAGGGTGCAATGGCAAAGAAGAAACGGATCACATTGCGCGATGTTGCCAGACATGCAGGCGTATCGCCGACTGCGGTTTCCTTCGCTTACAACGCCCCACATCAATTAAGTCAGATTACGCGGGAACGTATTCTAGAAACCGCGGCAGAGTTGGGCTATCAACCGCACCCGGTGGCGCGCACCTTGGCCACAGGGCGTACGCACACCATTGGGTTGGTGGTGCCAACCGGGTTGAACTGGCTGCTACACGATCCATTTTTTAGCATTGTGCTGGGCGAAGTTGGGGCGGTGTGCGATGAGTTCAAAATGCGGATCACGCTGGTGCCAGCGCCGGGAGAGGTATCCCCAACGGCGCTGGCAACGATTGCAGCCGATGGATTCCTGGTATTCGCCCTTCATCGCGATCACCCTTTGGGCGCAGCCGTCGAGCGGACGAGTCGCCCTGTGGTGATGATCAACGGTGACGAGAAGTTAGCCGTGCCTATGTTCAATTTAGATGACATCGGTGGGGCCTATCGAGCGGCAAAATATCTGATCCACAAAGGACACCGCCATATTGCCGTCGCCACGTTAGGTCCTCGCGCCGACGGTGTAGTGATCCCCAGCATGGAGCGACGGCTAGAGGGTTATCGTCAAGCGGTAGCCGACGCTGGGTTACCGCCGGAAACGCTCCAGATTGTCTATACCCCTGGCCTGCTTTCAACAGGGCATGAGAGCTTTCAGAAGATCTGGTCACTGCGGCCTCGCCCCACGGCTGTCCTCTGTGTGAGCGACGTGCGCGCCCTGGGCATCCTGGGGGGAGCGCGCAAAGAACACATCCACGTGCCCGATGACCTGGCCGTAGTCGGCTTTGATGGGTTACCCGAAGCGGCTGTCTCAATTCCGCCGTTGACAACGGTTCAGCACGATGTCGCAAGCCGGGTACAACGGGCGCTTTCCATGCTCTTTGGGTTGATCAATGACCAGATCGGCGAAGCAGACTTGACCTATCGGCATATTACACCGGTTGAAATGGTCGTGCGCGAGAGCGCATAAGCTCGGATCAGCGGACACGATAAGGGCGCGAGGATCTCTCGACAACCTGGCCGGAGTGGCTAAGCGCCTGATCGATGGCATCTCCCTGGCGAATGTGGTAGGTAGGTACATTGATCAGCCGCAGTTCGTGGTGCAATTCCTCGTAAGAAGCCCTCAGCCCAAAACTTGTCCCATCGAGCAGCACAGCAATGCTATTGACACCGCGCCGCCGCATTTCGCGCAAAGAACGCGCCCATGTCGGGCTGGGATCAGCGGTAATGGCGAGGATCGTGGTGTTGCGGTTGAGGCGCACCCCTTCGGTTGCCAATACCTGCGCCAGTGGCATTTCCCCTACCGATTCCACCACCGCCAATGCCTCTAAGATTTTGCGAATCTGGCGCTCTCCGCGATCCGTTTGGAGAAGGTAGCGACTCTCTGCCTGCCAGATCATCCCCACAGAACGATTGCGCAGAAGAAAGTAACGAGCCAGGCTGGCGGCAGCCGTGACGGCATATTCGGTGGTGCTAGGCGGAATGAGAATTGTGCGCTCTCGCTTACGGGCGTAAGCCAGGGAAAAGATCGAGACTTCTGGGCGCTCGGGCCGCCAGGGCAGCGCGCTGTACGCGCCGCGAAAAAGATCAAGGAAGATCCAGATATCGGCGGAGGGATCCAGCTCGAACTCTTTGGTGATCAAACGACCTGTGCGGGCAGTACTCAACCAGTGGATGCGGTTGAAGCTATCCCCCGGCGCATACTCACGGATGCCAGAGACGTTGGTCGTGAGGTATTGAGCGCGGCGGCTGAGTGCTTCCCCACCGGCAAGGTCGGCGATAGGTGGGCGAAACGCCGTCAACTCGACGACGGCAGGGTAGATGACCAGAGAGCTGGTATACGAAAGTTCCTGACTGACCGAGAAGAGCCCCAATGGATCCCCGCTGTGCAGGCTCAAGGGGCCGAGTCGATAGTAGCCGCGCTGTTGGCAGAGGGTGCGCACCTGCCAGCGCTGGGTAGCGCGCCCCTGTAAACCACTGATCACCTGGCTTACATCGTGGAAAGGGATGGTGGAGTAGTCGCGCAGTTCGAGCCAGAGTTTGGGCAGACGGCTACGGTTGCGTACTTCCAGCGTCTCTTCAAAGAATTCACCAACCTGGCTGCGACGGGCGCGGGTGTAGCGATTGATTTGAACGAAGCGGATGCTCGTCCACGCCCAGAGGTAGCTCAACAGAAAGATGGCGCTGAGCAGATAGGCAATGTTGAACGCCAGTTCGCGCCCACTATTGAAGGCGAAGATCCAGGCTAAGATCACCGCTCCCAGCAAGAAGAAGGATCGCGTTGACATCAGCGGGGGCGTACACGACTACCCGGCACTGGCGTGTGGGTCAACGCATCTTCGATGACGTTGCGGGTATCTACATTCTTAATGCGGGCCGAAGGGCTGACAATGAGCCGGTGCGCCAGCGTTGGTTCGGCCAGCAGCTTTACATCGTCCGGTAGGACAAAGTCGCGCCCGCTGATGGCCGCCCAGGCGCGCGCCGCACGGAAGAGGGCGAGGCTGCCGCGCGGGCTGGCGCCCAGGTAGACGTCTGGGTGATCGCGGGTCACAGTAACGAGATCGACGATATATTCTTTGATGGCGTCGTCTACGTAAATCTCCTTGACAGCCTCTTGCGCAGTCATCAATTCCTCAACGCTTACCACCTGCGCCAAAGTTTCGATGGGGTGGCGACGCGCCTGCTGGTTGAGGATATCGATCTCCTGGCGTTTCAGCGGGTAACCGAGCCGGATGCGCATCATAAAGCGATCCACCTGGGCTTCGGGCAAAGGGAAAGTACCTTCGTACTCGATGGGGTTCTGCGTCGCCAGCACAAGGAAGGGGCGCTCCATCTCGTAGGTGCGGCCATCCACGGTCATCTGGCGTTCTTCCATCGCTTCGAGCAGCGCGGATTGGGTCTTGGGCGTGGCGCGGTTGATCTCGTCGGCCAGCACAATCTGCGCCATCAACGGGCCGGGGCGAAACTCGAATTCGAGCGTCTTCTGGTTGAAGACGCTGACCCCGGTCACATCGCTGGGGAGCATGTCGGGAGTGAACTGGATACGTCGATAGGTAGAGCCGATGCTACGGGAGATAGCGCGGGCGAGCATGGTTTTGCCCACACCGGGTACATCCTCGATCAGCAGATGGCCTTCACACAGGAGCGCGACCATTGTCATGCGCAACTCCTGCTCTTTGCCGAGAATGACAAGCTCGACATTTTGCATCACCCGCTCAGCGATCGAACGAACAACTTGCATGGAAACTCCTTGATGGTGATCAGGGATTGGGGACCGGGGACCGGGAAAAGAATTTCTAATCGCTCAATCGCCTAATCTCGTCAACGTGAGATTAAGCAATTAAGCGATTTCAGAAACTCAACCCGATCTCCGGTCCCCAATCCCTTTCATAAACACGTCTCGATTATGGCGATCCTGCTCTGTACTTGTTGTACGGCAGGCTACAGAGATTTATTCCTTTGGGTAGAGAATCATCTGTGTGCAGCGGAAGAGAGCGATGGTTTTGCCCTTTTCGCTGCGCACCGTAGCATCCCAGATTTGGGTGGAACGGCCGGCATGGCGCAACTGGGCCTCTGCCTCCACGATTCCATCCATAGCTGTGCCGAGAAAGTTGCTTTTCAATTCCACCGTGGTAAAGTTGACCGCGCCATCGGGCAGATGGGCGATGCAGCCAAAGCCGCAGGCAGTGTCGGCCAGGCTCACCACAGAACCGGCATGGAGATAGCCGTTGACCGCCAAATGGCGCTCGGTTATCCTCATCAGCAAGCGTAGCTGCCCATATTCGAGCATCGTCAACTCGATCCCCAGCGTTTGCGGCAGGCCGTAACGCAGACGATCTTGCAGGCGGTCGAGCAGATCGGCAGGTACATTGTCAGGACGGATCGATGGAATTGTTCGCGAATTCATGAGTAACTTTGCCGGCAGTCGTTTTAACGGATAGAACAGTGTATTGAGCGGTGCATCAGGCATTGCTCATCCTTAACAATACCTCAAATGACTACTTCAAGGCAAAGCAAAGGGATTCTGTTCTTCAATCGCCACGCGGTATAATCTGATCACTATGAATCTTCACGAGTATCCACGACCGCCCTTTGATACGGGGATCGGCATCCATTGGTGTGCTGGGATCGGCCATGTGAGTACAGCAGATCTCCGCTCTTTTTGGCTACCCCAGTTAGAGGAATTGGGCATCTCTTGGGTGAAGGTTGCCGATCAGCGCCGCGCCCTGCCTCTGGTAGAGGAATTGCTGGCCGCCGGGATCATGCCCATTGTGCAGGTCCGGCGACCCGCGGTTAACCCAGGCCATCTGGCAGGGGAGCAACTGCGCGAGGTCGAGGCATTGATCGACATTGGTGTGCGCTACTTTGAATTCAACAGCCGCCCGGATGCGCCCTCCACCTGGCTGCGCGAGGAACTCCCACCCAATGCGCCGGCGCTGATCGCAGAACACATCGCCATCGATCTGGAGGCGATCCTGACGCGCGGGGGGCTACCGGCGATCCCTGCGATCTCGCCCGGCAGTAAATGGGATCTGGTGCGGGCGTTGATCGAATTGGGGCGCAAAGATCTGCTGGCTGCGCCCATCTGGCAGGCGATCCACAACTTTGGCAGCAACCGTCCACTCAACTACCCTCATGATCCGGGCAATCGCGATGGCGCGCCGCTCACGCAAGAATATTACATGGCCCTGGCCCAGGAAGGGTGGAACGCAGACGCCTGGCAGGGACACGATTTAGAGACGATCAACCGACTGCGCTGGCAATTGGCCGGGGAAGCCAAACCCGCTGACATTTCACTGCCCCCAGATCGACTCTGCTGGCTCGACTATGAACGGTTGGATGCACGCAATCAGATTCTGTTGGGGCGCAGTCTGCCCATCCTCTCCACGTCCGGTGGATGGATCGTGGGCAAGGCAGACGATCCACGCTACCCGGCGGTGACGCCCTTGCTCCATCTGGCGCAGACGTTAGAAGCCTGCCGGGTAATGATGGGCACCAGCAGGCGCTATTCTCCTGCGCCTGACTACTATTTTTGCACGGCCTTCTGGTTGCTGGCGAACGAAGCGCTGGAAAGCGACCGCCCCGTCCTTGAAGAAGAAGCCTGGTACAGCCATCTCTGGCCCCAACAGACCCTGCCCATTGTACCGGCGCTCAAAGCGGAACCAAAACGCACACGACTACCCCAGTGGAATCAGACCGAGACAACCAATGATGGATGGCAGACGGCAGACGGCGGGCCGCAGACACCGCCGCTGAGGATGGCGGAAGACCGACGACCGTTGGATATTGCCGCCGATTCTGTGATCGCCGGACATGTGCGCGGCGGCGCTGGCGCGTCTTTGTGGCTGGTGCGATCAGATGGCGTCCTCTACCGGACAGTAGCCCGCACCGATGGCACATACCAGTTTGTCGATCTCTCGCGTGGACGCTACACCCTCTGGGTGGATCAGCCGCCGGGCAGCCGCAGAGAACATATTGAACTCGATGGTCATAACAAGGTAGAGATCCGCCTGACTGTGGATCGCTGGGGATATGAAGTCACGCCGCTCAGCGATACCGATGCAACCACACTGCGCTGCCGCGTCGAATCTTCGGCGGTCACTGCCGAATCCGGCACACTCGCCATCCGCTTGCGCCGCAGCGATGATACGCGCGAACATGGGAGCCGGGTAATGCCCATGGCGCGCCGGGCCGATGGGACTACCGGCTGCGAGTTTCCAACGTTGGCGAGCGGTGAATATCGGGTAGAGGTACTCGGCGTCACCACCGCCAGCGGCGATCCGCACCCGTTGGAAGCGCTCATCGATCTCAGCGGTCCCACCCTGCTTACCTTTGTCTTCAACCGCCCTTATGAACGCGGGTATCTCCAGCTATCCCAAATTTATGGTCAGGTCACCAGCGGTTGGGGAAGGCAGATCATGCTCGTTGATGGGGAGGGAAAACGGCGTTACGAGGAGATCGACGGCGAAGACCGCTATCAGTTTGAAATGTTGCCGCCCGGCCTTTATACGCTGGCAATCGTGGGCCGTGAACAGAGTGAAGCGCGCAACCGGCTCGCGCTCGATGGCAGAAATCAACTTCAGATCAACTTTACAATCTATGACGAGTTAGATTCTTCTGGGGGCGCTGAGGATTGGGGCGCCGTCGAAATCCAGATCCCCAACCCGGTGGATGAGTTCTTCACCTTGATCAGCATCTCTGGCGAATTCTATACAGAATCAGTGGAGCAAGAGGATCGGGTGCGCTTTGAACAGATCCCCCCAGGCGCGTACACGCTGAGCAGCAGCAGTGGCTATTGGCAGCCTGGGTTAGAGGTTTACCCCAATCGCCAACTCACCCTCACCCTGCCCGCCCAGGCCCCGCCATGGGATTGGCAGATCTACGCCGATCCCACCGAAGAGGGCCAAGAGGGCATCCTCGTCCAGGTATTGGGGCGGCAGGATCTCCCCATCTACCTCTCGGACAGCGAAGGGAACGAACAATGCGCCTATACCGGCAGCGTGGAGGGCGATCCCTTTAGCGCCTGGTTTGCGCCGCTCCAACCCGGCCAATATCTCTTGATCCCCCACGATATGGACATTCAAGCGCCAATTGAATTGCCTCGGCTGACAACCTTCACCGTCATCTTTCGCCGTTCCGGTGGGTTGAGCGGCGCGTCTCAATTGCACTATACACCGCTGTAGAATGGCCCCTCACCTCAAGTAGTCCACCAAACCAAATAGTCGGGTAGGGGCGCTGTTTGCTGCGCCTGCTGTGGAGTGGACGCAGCAAACAGCGCCCCTATGAAGCATCCGATAATATCACCTCGGCGGTCTCCTAGAGCAGACCGATGGACGCGATTGCATCGTTGCTTGTCGATCCTACTTTTGACTCTTGACGAAAGCCGGGCCAATGCTACATTGGAATGACGAAGTGTTTCTGCCCGTAGTGACTGGCGATTAGTCCGTGTTGCTACTTCGCTGGTTTGTGTGCTGTCTCCGACTACTTTGAACAATACCTTCATTTTTGCCATCTTTATACTGTTCAAGAAGATGATGAAACGTAGCGGGGTTTGTAACCGCACGATCACCAGTAGAAGTGCGGTTGCAAACCCCGCCTACAGATCTCGCCATGTCTTTGACCAATACACATTTTTTGCCATTTTTTGTGGATCTTGACAGAGTACCATTTCTGCTCTATAATCCGCGTTGGAAGCGCTTCCAATTATCCAATCAAGGGAACTGTCCCAATTGGATCGACCACCTGCTCTTGAATCGTCCCAGATCGACTTTAACTATATCGTGTTTGCTTTACACCTCACGACGAGAGATCATGGCTGTTACGATCTATGACGTAGCCAGGGCTGCCGGTGTCGGAATCAGTACCGTTTCGCGTGTACTCAACGAAAACGCCAATGTCAGTGCGCAGACGCAACGGAAGGTGCTGGAAGCCATCGAATCCCTCGGCTACAAGCCCAATATTATGGCTCGCAACCTCTCGCGCGCGCCTATGCGCTCGGTAGGGGTGGTGTTGAGTTATTTGACCAATCCGTTTCAGGTGGCGGTTTTGCAGGGGATCGAACAGACGCTCGCCCAGGCAGAAGTGGATCTGATCATCTTCAGCCTTGAATCTCAGGATCGGCGCAAAACATTGCTAGAAAGCCTGTCCGAAGGGCGTCGTTCAGACGGTTTGATTGTGGTTTCGTTTTCATTGACGCCGACATCAATTGCCCGCTTTCAGCGCTATAACATTCCCGTCGTTGTCACCGACAATAAGGATAAACAGCTACCCTCGGTTTTTGTTGACAATGTGTATGGGGGATATTGGGCCACGCAACATCTGCTCTCACTCGGTCACCGGCGCATTGCCTATCTTCAGGATCATTTCAAAGCGCCCAATGGACCAGGTGGCAATTGGCCAGGATTGGATCGACGCCGAGGATACATCCAGGCGCTGCTCGAAGCGGGTTTGGATGTGGATCTCAAGCTGATCCACGAAGGGGATGGGCACACGCGGCAGCGTGGATACGAAGCGGCGGCCACTTTATTGGCAAGGCCAAATCCACCGACGGCTATCTTTGCCGCCAGTGATATGCTGGCATTAGGTGTCCTCGAATATGCGCGCAGTCAGAGGATCAGCGTTCCTGAAGATCTAGCCGTCATTGGGTTTGACGATATTGAGCTGGCCTCTTTTGCCAATCTCACCACCGTCCGCCAACCAATGCAGCTAATGGGGAGCGAAGCAGCACGTCTCATCCTTTCGTTGATGAATGGAGAGTTGCTCACCAAACGTCAGTGCCAGCTACCGTTAGAATTGGTGATACGCCACTCCTGCGGCGCTGATCAATCCATACACAATGAAACCAAGATCCACACACTCCCCCTTGAAAGGAGGTGATCGCCGGAAGTGACCAGAAAGCAATGTTGCACATTCTATTCATTTCGGTAAGAATTTGATTGAAGGCGTGCCTGGCTTCAATATAGCAAGCCGCCCGGTTGAGTCCATTTAGTGAAACCCCTCAAATTACCATTTTATTCATCCAAGATTCTGCAAGGAGAAAGTCCCTCATGAATCGAAAAACGCTGTCTTTGATCGTATTGCTGGCGGCATTAACGCTGATGCTTGCTGCCTGTCCAGCCGCAACCCCCGCCGAGCCGACAACCGCTGGCGAACCGGCTGCCCCATCCGCCGATCAACCTGCTGCGGAGACAGGCACACGCACGGTTACCTTTATGGCAGAGGCCACCACCCGCGGACACGACGCCAACGCAGTGGCCTATTGTGAAGAGCAGACGGGCATTGACGTGGAAGTAGTCAACGGTCCTGAGAGTGCCACTGACCGCCTGGCGCTTTACCTGCAATTCTTCGGTGCTGGCTCAGGTGATATTGATGCCATGCAGATCGACGTCATCTGGCCCGGCATCCTGGCCGAGCATCTGGTTGACCTGCGCCCTTACCTGAGCGACGAGCAGTACGAATCTTACTTTGAACGCATTGTTCTCAACAACACAGTCGATGGCGCACTGGTTGGCATCCCCTGGTTCACCGATGCGGGTCTGCTCTACTATCGCACAGACCTCTTGGAAAAGTATGGCTTCGATGGCCCGCCTGATACCTGGGCCGAACTCGAAGAGATGGCACAGACGATTCAGGATGGCGAACGCGCCGAGAATCCTGATTTCTGGGGCTTTGTCTGGCAGGGCGCTGCCTATGAAGGCTTGACCTGCGATGCGCTGGAATGGCAGTTCAGTTGGAACGGCGGTACGATTGTCGAGCCAGATGGCACCATCAGCATCAATAATCCCAACGCTGCCGCTGCCTTCGATATGGCCGCAAGCTGGGTTGGCACCATCAGCCCGCCCGGTGTGGTGAGCTACATGGAAGAGGACGCCCGCGGGGTCTGGCAGGCCGGCAATGCAGCCTTCATGCGTAACTGGCCCTATGCCTATAGCCTGGGCAACGCCGAGGGCAGCGAGATCGCTGGTAACCTGGCCGTTGTGCCGCTGCCCAAGGGTGGCGAAGATGGACAGAACGCCGATACGCTGGGTGGTTGGCAGATGGCCGTCAGCCGCTATAGCGACGATGTGGATGCTGCCGCTGAGTTCGCCGTCTGCATGACCAGCTACGAAGCGCAGAAGATCCGCGCCATCGAAGGCAGCATGTTGCCGACCATCGGCGATCTCTATTCAGACGAGGAAGTGCTGGCTGCTCAGCCTTTCTTCGCTCAACTCTATGATGTCTTTGCTGGCGGCGCAGTCGCTCGCCCAAGCACCGTCACCGGTGAGGACTACAACCAGGTTTCCACCATCTACTTCACCGAGGTGAATCGGGTGTTGACCGGCCAGCAGACTGGCCAGCAGGCCGTGGAAGCGATTGAGCAGCAGTTGCAGTCTCTGTTGGGCCAGTAATCGAATGACACTGTACAGGGCGCTGGTTTCAGCACCCTGTACAATTTCAATCTTTCTCCTCAAGTGTCGCACAATCCCCCTTCTATACGGGTTATTCACAGGAACGCCTCTCCTGATTGGCGATCCTGTCAGACGATCCTCGGTTGTGCGTCGATGAGATTTCTCGCAGGGAAAGGAGATGAGCGGTGGCGACTGGAGCAATATCAACCAAGCAGCAATCCCTCCCCAAAAAGGGGTTGAGCGAAATGGCTCGCCAGCAGGAACGGCTGGCCTATATTATGCTGCTACCTTCGATTCTGGTGGTGATGGGGGTTGCGTTTTATCCACTCTTTCAGACCATTTATGTAACTTTTTTCAACGCACGACTGGGCAGCGCGCGCGCCTGGGAATTCGTTGGCTTTGACAACTATGTTCGTCTGCTGGGCAGCCCTCAATGGTGGCAGGCCGTTTGGTCGACAGTTCAATTCACCGTTGCTTCGGTGGGCTTTGAGCTACTGCTGGGGTTAGGGATTGCCTTGGTGGTGAACAGTAAATTCCCAGGGCGAGGGATGTTGCGCACTGCCATGCTGGTGCCGTGGGCCATTCCAACTGCCATCTCCTCACAGATGTGGAAGTGGATGTATCACGACGTCTTCGGCGTGATCAATGACTTCTTCACCCGCATCATCCCGATTCTGCCAGTAAAGGTCGCGTGGATCGCCAATGCATCCACCGCGCTGTGGGCGCTGGTGGCTGTGGATGTGTGGAAGACGACGCCATTCATGGCCCTGCTCTTGCTGGCTGGTCTTCAACTGATTCCAGCGGATCTCTATGAAGCGGCTTCGGTGGATGGCGCCAGCGCCTGGCGGCAGTTTATCTCCATCACCCTGCCCCAACTGCGCCCGGCGATTGTAGTAGCCTTGATCTTCCGCACATTGGATGCGCTACGCGTCTTCGATTTGGTGTGGATCATGACCAGCGGCGCCTTTAATACGGAAACGATGGCGACGATGAATCAACGTAACCTGGTGCAGTTCCAACAACTGGGCTATGGATCGACTATCAGCGTTGCCATCTTCGTTGTGATCGGCGTCTTTGTGGTACTCTACATCAGCACAATCTTCCGCGATCAGGAGGTCTAGAAGATGAATAAAAATTCCACACGCATCATCCGGGATGTACTCTTCTGGATCATCATCATTTTCATCATTCTCTATACGCTCTTCCCCTTTTACTGGGCGATTGTCTCGTCGCTGACGCCCGCCAGCCAACTGTTTAGCACACCGGTTCGCTACTTTCCAGAGAATCCCACCATCCGATCTTATGTGAGCGTCTTCAACAACCCAATGTTTCTGCGCTCGTTGGTGAACTCTGCTTTTGTCGCCATCACCACTGTGCTGATTGCGTTGGCTATTGGATCGTTCGGGGCTTATGCGCTGGGGCGTCTGCAATTCCGTGGGCGTACATTGGTGATGTATACCATCCTTTCTATGACCATGTTCCCCGCCATTGCCATTCTCGGGTCGCTCTTCACCATGGTTCGTTCCCTGGGGATCTACAACACACCCTGGGCGCTGATCCTGACCTATACCACCTTCACCCTGCCCTTCACCATCTGGGTGCTCACCAACTTCTTCAAGAGTCTGCCCCTGGAATTAGAGCAGGCCGCCTATGTGGACGGGGCGACAACCTGGCAGACTTTTTGGATGATCCTCTTGCCGCTGACCGCGCCTGGATTGGTGACCACGGGGCTGCTGGCTTTCATCAATGCCTGGAATGAATTCCTCTATGCGCTGACTTTCACCGTCAACGAACGGGCGCGTACTGTCCCCGTGGCGATCGCCATGTTCACCGGCGCGCAACAGTTTGAGATCCCCTGGGCGGATATCATGGCCGCCGCTGTCGTTGTGACCATCCCCATTGTAATTCTGGTCCTCATCTTCCAGCAGCGTCTGGTGGAAGGGTTGACGGCAGGTGCAGTTAAAGGCTAAAAACCAAGCATAATGAATGAAGAATAAAGAATGGGTAGTGCGAGATCTCGCACTACCCATTCTTTATTCTTCATTCACTTCTTCCTCGCTTTTTCCAGAACTGCCAGCGTCTCCCGCGCGGCCTTTTCCCACGAGAAGCGTTTGACATTTTCATAGCCTTTGGCGATCAACTCCTGCCGCAAGGTTTCGTCCTGGCTGAGTTTGAGCATGGCGTCGGCGATGGCGTCCACGTCGGTGGGATCGACAAGGATGGCGGCGTCGCCGGCGACTTCGGGCAGGGCAGAATTGTTGGCGCACATCACAGGAACTCCCTTCTGTTGGGCCTCCAGCACAGGAAGGCCAAATCCTTCAAACAATGAGGGAAAGGCGAAAAAGATCGCCCTCCGCAGCAGATCCGGCGCATCCTCAGCGGGGATGTAACCGGGAAAGTGGACGCGGTCGCCGATCCCCTGGCGTTGGGCAGCGGTGTAAAGTTCCTCGCTCAGCCAACCTCGCTTGCCCGCCAGCACCAGATCCCATTCGACGGCATGATTTTTCACCAAACGGGCGTACGCCTCGATCAACCGCGCCAGATTCTTGCGCGGCTGGATCGTCCCCAGGTAGAGGGCATATTGGGGATTGGGGACCGGGGACCGGGGATCGGGGATGGCGCAGAGCGCCCACTTCGTGATCGGGGACTGGGTATGATGCATTCGCCCTTCATCTTGTCTTTGCGTCTCTGCATCTTTGCGTCTTTGCGTTAAAAATTCTTCGCTTTCCTGGGCGGCCTCGTAGACGACGCTGATCTTCGCCGGATCTACGCCATAGAAGCGCATGAGATCGTCAGCGGTACAATGGCTGACGGCGATGATCCGCTGCGCTGAAAGTGTACTCCAGCGCGTCGAGCCATCGAGATAGAGCCGTTGACTGTGCGTGTGCGCGTCGGGGAAGTGACGATAGCCCAGATCGTGGATCGTCACCACGGATGGGGGCAGCAGCGGCGGCGGCAGCAGTGGAATCACGTGGGCGGGGACAAAGAGTACGTCGGGCGGATGGCGCGCCACTTCCCAACCTAACGCCCGGTGCGTCCACAGCCGGAGGGCAGGCAGCACGCGGATCTCAACATTGACGCTGGGCTTGATCCCAAAGTGGGAGAGTTCTGCTGGGATCGGTGTATAAAGCCGCCAGCGGTGCGTCGCCGCTTCGGGCAGCCGCAGCAGGTGGCGGATGATCTCCAATGAATAGCGCTCGGTGCCGGTAACCTGCGCCGTGAGCGCCCGCGAGGCGTCGATGCCAATGATCAAGCGATTCACCTACATCCTGAGCAGATCAGCGTGGACAGGCGACGACGAACGCAAGCGGTCGATGCGGAAGATCTCACGCCAGAGCGGTGAGGAGTAATCCTGCGCACCGGTCGCGGCCAGATCCGCCAGCAGCCGCCCGGTGAGGATGGTGAACTTGAAACCGCGTCCACTGAAACCCGCCGCGAAGAGGATCTGTGGGTGCTGCGGATGGCGGTCGATAATGAATTCCTGATCTGGCGACTGGGTATAGAGGCAGGCTTCCGCCGACACTGCTTTCGGGATCACGCCGCTCAGATATTCCGCCACCAGCGCGCTGAGTTCGTCCACAGCCTCGGGCAACACGCGCCGGTCATGTGTATCGGGATCGACGACGTCGCCATGCAACTCCAGGGCAACCTTGATCTGCCCTGGCCGCTCCCAAATGGGGAAACCGTAAAAATGGGGCATGGGCAGACTGATGTAGACCGGAGAGCGGGCAGCGTTCCACATCTCCTGCGCGTCGGGGATCGTCTCAAAATAGGCAACCTGTTGATGGGTGACTTTGAGCGGCAGGTTGAGCGATTCGGTCAACCCAAGCTGGCTGAGGAAGATCCCCGCCCACGGCCCCGCCGTGATCACCGACTGCGCGGCGTGGATGCGCTCGCGACCATGTGGCCCGTCGACTTCGACGACGACGCCATCCCCCTCTGGCGTCACGGCAAGCACCCGGCTCTCCTCCTGCAACGTCACCCCCCGCCGCACTGCCTGCGCCGCCATCGTCTCCACGGCGCGAGTCGCCGCCAAAATTCCCGCGCCCGGCTGGTAGAAGCCAACCCAATCATCGGCGAGGCGGAATTGGGGAAAGCGACGCTTCATCTCCGTTTGATCTAACACTTCATAGGGGAAGCCCAGCGCGGCCATCGTCTCCATCCGCCCGATCAGCGCGGGGAGATTGGGCGGCCCAAAGTCAAGGCTGCCCGTCTCCACCAGGAGCAAGGCACCGCTCTCTGCTTCCAACTGACGCCAGAGATCGAAAGCTGCCGGCGCCAGCGAAGCATAGGCAGCCTCGGCGTGGCTGTGGCGGATGATACGGCTGCCGCCGTGACTGCTGCCCTGCTTGTGCCCAACTTGAAACTGCTCCAGCAGCAGCACACGCCGTCCATCCCCGGCCAGGTGATAGGCTGCCGCCGCGCCCATCCCGCCGGCGCCGATCACAACAACATCGTATGAGAGAGTCTTCATCTGGATATCCTTTGGCGTGGTGTGGTTGGATATTGGATATTGCTGTCTGCGATCTGCGATCTGCCGTCCGCCGTCCGCCGTCCGCGGTCCGCTGAGGAAGTTCCCACAATAGAGATGTGTGTGTATACTACAAGGACGATCTTTGAACGTCAATTTCGCTATTCTACGCCCGATCCTGGCAGGACCGTATCAGGAGGAACGGATGCCCCCCCAAAGACCCGATTTGACTACGCTTGATCCAGAGGTGCGCGCCTATATTGAATATTTGGAGAGCGCGTTGGAAGCAGCCCAAGAGGACGCGACGACAGGTCGTACCTCAACCGGTGTGCCGGATCCGAGTGAATCTCCCACCACACGCATGGTGATTACCATCAGCGAGCATGGACGCATCAAACGCACGCCCCGCCATCTTTATTCCCGGCAGCGCCGCGGCGGCATGGGCGTCTTCGATTTGGATACGGATGAGGACGATCCGCCCGTTCATCTCATCATCGCCGACGCCCAGGATCGGCTCTTGATCTTCACCGATCACAATCGCTTTTTCTCGCTACGCGTCTCGGATCTGGCTGAAGTTCCCGTACGCGCACGGGGGCAGTCCTTGACCGAGTGGATTGCGCTGCAAGCGGATGAACGAGTCGCAGTGGCGATCCCCGAACTGGGCGGCGCCTTTCTCTACCTGCTCAGCGATCGCGGATGGGTGCGCCGGGTGGGTGGCTCGCAGGTGGTCCGCCTGGCGCCCGGCACCCAGTTGGAAGTACGTCCCGGCCATCGACCGGTGGCAGCGTGCTGGGGCAACGGCGACCGCGACCTCTTCATCGTCACCCGTACGGGGCAAGGCATTCGCTTTGAGGAAAAGTTGGTGCCGATTCAGGGTGGATGCCTGGGGATTCGTCTCGACACCAACGACACAGCGCTGGCATTGACCCGGGTCGACGAAGCGACCGGCGTCTTCATGCTGGGCGACGATGGCAAAGGCACAATCCGGCAGATGAGCGGCTTCCGCGCCAACAAATCGCCCGGCGCCGGCGGCAAGACGGTGATGAAAGTGGATCGTATGGTAGACGCGCGCAGCGTCGGCGAGGATGAGGACATCTTCATCATCTCACGGCTCAGCAAGTTGATCCGCTTTGCCGCCGACGAAGTTCCGCCCAAAGAAGGCGTTGTCCAGGGCGTCAATTGCATTAGCCTGCGCGCCGACGAAGCAGTGGCGTTTGCCGTGAGCGATGCCGGAGAGCCAATTTAAGGGATCAGGGACTGGGGATCGGGTTGAGTACCCTCAATCTCCTAATTACCCAATCGCTATTAGCATGAGATGAAGCGATTAGGAGATTCTAGTGGTTCGCCAAAGTTATTTTGTCGGATGTTTAGTAGGGGCGCTGCTTGCTGCGCCTGGAGCAAATCAGGCGCAGCAAGCAGCGCCCCTACTCGACAAATCTGGTTTGGCAGATTTCTAGAAACTCAGCCCGATCCCCAATCCCCAGTCCCCAGTCCCCAATTCCTAACTCATCATGCAGAACGAACAACTCGTACTCATCAAAGGCGCCGGCGATCTGGCGACCGGCATAGGATGGCGATTACACCGTTGCGGCTTCCCCGTGGTGATGACGGAGATCGCGCAGCCGCTGACGGTGCGGCGGACGGTGGCCTTCGCCCAGGCTGTCTATGATGGCGAAACCACGGTGGAAGGGATCACGGCGCGGCGCTGTCTCCCCGCGGATCTCCCCTCGCTGCTGGCCGATGGGGAGATCCCCGTGCTTATCAATGCAGAGCCATCGACCATCGCTGAGCTTGCGCCATCCGTCCTCGTGGACGCTATTATGGCTAAGCGCAACACGGGAACCCACATTGACGATGCGCCGCTGGTGGTCGCGATTGGTCCTGGCTTCACCGTGGGCAAAGATTGCCACGCCATCATCGAAACGCACCGCGGCCACACGTTGGGCCGCGTCCTCTGGCAGGGGAGCGCCACCCCTGACACCGGCACGCCCGGTCCGCTGCCGGGGCTAGGCGTGGATGCGACGCGGGTTTTGCGCGCGCCTGCCGCTGGACGGCTGCGGCCATCGATGCAGATCGGAGAGACCATCACCGTTGGCTCGATCATCGCCGTCGTCGAAAGCGAAACGGGCGAGCGCTTTCCCGTCACGGCGCCGTTTACAGGTGTGCTGCGTGGATTGATCCACGAGCAGGTGGAACTCGTCGCCGGTATGAAGATCGGCGATCTCGATCCTCGCGCCCAACCCGACCATGCCTGGACCATCTCCGACAAGTCGCTGGCGATTGGCGGCGGCGTGCTGGAGGCGATCCTCAGTTGGCATGTACACCAAACCTCACCCCATCCTCTGGATATGGACGAAAGCTACTTATGACCGATGAAATGAGACTCTTTGCTGTGCCGGGTCTGCCCTTGATCGCCCCAGGCGACGATCTTGCGCAGTTGATTGTGGACTGCCTTGCCGCCGCGGGCCGCACGCTGGAGGATGGCGACATTCTCGTGGTGGCGCAAAAGGTGGTGAGCAAGGCCGAGAACCGGCTGGTGCGGCTGGCCGATGTGATCCCTGACGCCCGCGCCGAGGAAATCGCCGCGCTGACCCATAAAGATCCGCGGCGGGTGCAGGTTGTGCTGGATGATAGCAATGAGATCGTGCGCGCCCGTCCCGGTCTGCTGATTGTGGAGCAGAAGAGCGGCTGGGTCTGCGCCCACGGCGGCATGGATCGCAGCAACGTCCCCGCGCTGGGCGACGATCCTGAGGACGAGGTGGTGGCGCTGCTCCCCGCCGACGCCGACGCCAGCGCCGAGGATCTGCGCCGACGGCTGACCGACCTCACCGGCAAAACGGTGGCCGTGATCATCAACGACAGCCACGGTCGCCCCTGGCGTGTGGGTACGGTGGGCGTCTGCATCGGCTGCGCCGGCCTGCCGCCGCTCTGGAACCAGCGCGGATTGCACGATCTCTTCGGCTACGAGTTGGTCGCCAGCGAAGAGTGCATCGCCGATGAACTGTCCGCCGCCGCCAGCCTGCTCATGGGGCAGAGCAACGAAGGCCGCCCCGTGGTGGTGATCCGCGGCTATACCCCGCCCCCCATCCCCGCGGCCAAATCCACGACGATCCAACGGGCGAAGGCGATGGATGTCTTTCGGTGAGTATAATTACCTTACAGCCATGACGCCTGAAGATCATCTTCTGTTGGTGTGTACACGCCAACACTTTACCCATCGCCACCAACAACGCGTTGTTGACCTCTGCCGTCAACATGCCATCGGTTGGGAGATTCTCTACCAGACAGCAGAGCAGCACAGGGTAGCGCCTCTGGTGTACACCAACTTAAAACTGTGTCCGCTGCAAGAACTGGGGATTCCCCAGACGGCGCTGGCGCGCTTTGACGCCTACACGCTGCGCACGGTTGCGCTCAAATTTGCTGTGGCGGTGAAACTGCGCGATCTGTTCGCCTTCTTCAACCGGCAAGGTATTGACGTGATGCTGATCAAGGGGGCGGCGCTGGAAATCTCTGTCTATGAGCAGCCCTGGTATGTGGTGCATGACGTCGATCTGGTGATCCGTGCGCGTTTGCAAGATCTAGATGAAGCCCAACAGCAGACCATCCACGATTTTTTCGCCCCCTTGCACGGCTTTGAGTATGACTTCTTCCACCACCATGATGTGACCATGAATGGGGTACTGCCGGTGGATTTTGAGGCGATCTGGCGGGAGGCCGTGGCGGTTGATTATGGGGGGGAACGTGCGTTCGTGATGCGCCCGGAAGATCTGCTGCTGACAGCCTGTATCAACGCCTGCCGCAAACGTTTCTTCCGCCTCAAATCGCTCTTCGACATTGCTGTGATACTAGAGGCGCATTCAGAGTTGGACTGGGAGTGGCTGGCCGCTCGCGCTCACCAATTTAAGTGCCACTCGATCGTCTACACAGCCCTGCTGGCGACCCGGCAGACGCTTGGTTGTGCTGTCAGCGATAAAATGCTCCACAAACTGGCTGTGCATCCCCTGCGCGCTGCGGCCACTCGCCTTCTGCTTGCCCTCCTGACGCCCCGCCTCTCGCTCTCAGCCACTTATCCGTTCAAGGGACCTGATCTTTTTGGCCGGCGCAGCACACTCTCATTGCTCCTCACCTACGCCAGCTACTCCCCCAGCCAGGTGTGGAAGAAGTTGGGCGCGATCTACGTAGATATGGTCGAAGAACGCCAACGACGCTCCTCAATGAAGGCCAACGACTGGTGGCGGAAATAGGTGTTGTACAACTCCGCGTAATGCCCACCCTGCGCCATGAGGACCTCGTGGCTGCCTTCTTCAATGACCTCCCCTTTTTTGAGGACGACGATACGGTCGGCGGCTTTGACGGTAGAGAGGCGATGGGCGATGACAATCGAGGTGCGACTGCGGAAGAGGAGATCCAGTGTGCGCTGGATCTGCGCCTCGGTGAAGGGATCGATGCTGGCCGTGGCTTCATCGAGGACGAAGATGGCCGGGTCCTGCGCCAACATGCGGGCGAGGACGACAAGTTGGCGTTGGCCCAGGCTCAAGCGGCCGCCCCGTTCGCCCACATCGCTGTGCAGTCCATCGGGCAGCGTCTCCAGCCAATCGCCGTTTGCGATCTGGCGGGCGACCCGTTCCACATCCTCGTCGCTCATCTCCTGATTGGCGTAGCGGATATTGTCCGCCACTGTCCCTGCGAAGAGGAAAGGCTCCTGGCTGACGATGCCCAGATGGCGGCGGTAGTCGCGCAGATTCAGCGTGCGGATATCCTGACCATCAATGAGCAGTTGGCCTTCCTGAAATTCGTAGAAGCGGGTGACCAACTTGGCGATGCTCGATTTGCCGGCGCCCGTGTGACCGACCAGCGCGACGCTCTCGCCTGGGCGAATGTGCAGATTGAAGCGCTTCAGAACCTGCTCTTTTTCGCTGTAGCGGAAGCTCACATTGATAAACTCGATCTCCCCGCGTAGATCGCTCACTGGATTTTCGGCTGTTTGCACCACCACCGGCGCAGCGTCGATCAGGGCGAAGATACGTTCGGTGGCGCTCAACCCCGCTTGAAATTGGCTCCAAAAGGCCGAAAGCTGGATCATGGGGAACCAGAAACGATCCAGACTGTTGATGAAGAGATACCATGCGCCCACGGTGATCACACCCACGGAGACGCTGTAGCCGCCGGTGTAGAGCAGGATGCCGGTCGCCAACCCGCTGACAAATTGCAGCGTGGGGAAGACCAACCCCAAGACAATCCCCCGCGTCTTTTGGATGTCGTAGCTCTGGCTGTTCACGCCGAGAAACTGATCGTAGATCCCTTGTTCGCGGCGAAAATTCTTGGCGACGTTGATGCCCGTCACCGCGTCTTGAATGCTGACGTTGACTTCGGCAATGACGCGCTGGCTCTGTTGGGTAATACGCCGGGCCAGGCTACGGAAGAGGTTGGCGACTAGCAGCGCCGCCGGCGCCATGATCAGCACCAGCAAGGCCAATCGCCACTCGATGGTGAAGAGAATGACGAGGAGGAGCAACGAGAGCAGCAGTTGGCTGACAACATCGGTGACAAGGACGGAGACGCGGCCAAATTCGTCGCTGTCGCTGGTAATGCGGCTAACGATACGCCCTGATTGGTATTTGTCATAGAAGCTCAGATCGTGATTCATGGCGGCGCGGAAGGCGTCCTTGCGCAAGGCCAGCACCACATCGCCGATGAGCATGGATGTGAGCAGCCGCCGCACCCAGTTGATCCCCCACACCGCCACACCGAGGAAGATCAACGCGCCGACCAGCAAGTAGATCAACAGATCGGCGGTCACAATGCCCTGTTCCGCATCCACAAGAAAATCGACGCCGCGTGCAGCCAATAACGGCGCGCCCGCCTGCGCCAGCGAGAAGAGGGTGACGCCGACCACAATGATGATGAAACGTCCTAGCCAGGGCCGAAAATAGCTACCCAGACGGTTCACAAGTTCTCGGTTGTTGTACTCCCGGTCGTAGGATTCAGCATCCAGCCCAGCGCGAAGTAGTCCCATCCTTACCATTCTCCATTATCAATCATTGCAGAAACGCCGACAGTGTACCCCTAAACCGCGTTAGAAGACAAGCATTGGAGACTGGGAATCGGGGACTGGGGAGGCATTGTCCCGTCCGCTGCCCTACGAATTAAACACAATTACCGGGCAGGGCGCTCTGTTGAGCAACCGCTCGACGCGAGGACCCAGGAAAAGTCGGCTGGACCCAGGGCGGAGCGCCGTACCCAGGACAATCAGATCGATGCCGTTCTTTTCGGCAAACTCCAGGATCGCAGTCTCGGGTTCGCGCCGCCATTCGATGATCGTCTGCGTGAGGATATTGCGCGCATCGCCCGCCGCTTTGAGTTCACCGACAATCTCTTCGGCAACCAGCAGACGCCCTTTGTCCTCTGTTGGATCGGCGTCCCGATAGTGGAAAGGATTCTGCTCAACCTCCAAGATGTGCTGCACAACGACCTCGCCTGCGGCGACTCCTGTCAAAGAGAAAGCGACATCGGCGGCATGTTTAGCGGCTCGGGAACCATTGGTCGGTACGAGTACACGGCAGGGTCGCCAATCTTTGATGATCCGCTGCCCTTTGACGATCATAGTTGGGCAGGGCGCCAGCCGCACCAGATAATCGACCAGCGGCGTAAACATGATCCCCTGCTCGCGCGACCGCTGAGACGCGCCCAAGACCAATAGATCATAATCTCTCTTGAGTTCGTTTAGGATCACCTCTGCCGGCTGATCGTGTTCAACCACCTTCTTCACAACCTCGACCCGCGAGAACAATTTGCTCAGTTCATTGACAAAGGCTATCCCTTCGGCTCGCCGGCCCGGCGCCGTCACGTTGAGAAGGGTGATCGAAAGCGGAATTTGCTTGCCCATGATCTCTAAAACCTGCGCCTCAATTGTCTGGATGGCGTCATCAACGCTGGAGTCGCGCAGTCGCACCGGCAGCAACACCCGGTGGACATTGGCGATCAAGCTGGTTTCGGCCAATTCCTCCTGGCGTAGGCGCATCAATTCCTGTTCTTCGGGCTTCACCCGCGGCAAGATCCAACGCAGGGCTGGCGGCGCCATCAGCGAAGTCGCCATCGCCATCAAAACAATAATCGAGAACATATCCTGCGAGAGGATGCCCAGGGAAAGGCCGATTGTGGCAATAATGATCTCCATTGCGCCGCGGGCGTTGAGTCCCGCGCCAAAGCTCAACGCCGTCCAATGTTCGCGACGCCCGATGAGACGCGCCCCTGTATAGGTACCGATGATCTTGCCAAAGCTGGCGACGAAGATCACCAGCAGCGCGATCAGCAGTAGATCCGGTCGCAGCAAATTGAGGATGTTGACCTTGAGCCCGGCAACGCCAAAGAAAATCGGGGTGAAGATGCCCAAGGCGATGCTTTCGATCTTGTGGATTACAGCTTTGGGCAAGCGCGGCATCTGGCCGAAAAGGACACCCATCACGAACGCGCCCAGCACAGCCTCCAAATTGAGGGCCTGCGTGATCGCGCCCCAGGCAAAGGTCATGGCGATGACGAGGGTGAGCAGTCGATCCTTGCTGACGACATGATCTTGTACGTAATCGAGCAGCCATTTGACCAATAACCGCCCCAGCGTAAAGCTGAGCAGCAGAAAACCGAGGACGCTACCGACGGTGGTCAATACAGTGCCAATGGTGACAGCTTCACCCGCAGCGAGGCCCGCAACCACCGAGAGCAAAATCCAGCCGATGGTGTCGTCGCTCATCCCCGCGGCGATGATGATCTGTCCAATGTCGCGGCGCATTAAGTTTAGATCCATCAAAACCTTGGCGATTACGGGGATGGCCGAGATCGCCATAGCCGTGGCAAGGAAGAGGGCGAAGATCAGCCGGGCGTCCGCGTTTACCAGGAGATAGTCGGGCAGCAGTTGGCCGAGCAAAAAGCCTGTGGCAAAGGTTGCCAGAATGCCGCCAAAGGATACGCCAATCGCTGTGCGCGCATGGCGTTTGATCAACGCCAGATCGGTCTCCAGCCCTGTGATCAGCAACAACAAGAGCGCGCCGATCAAGCTGATAATCTCCAACAGATAGCCCTGGACCGGCGTATGCGGCACCATCCATTCCCCAAACGCGGGGATGAGGCTGCTCAAAATGGATGGCCCTAAGAGGATGCCCGCCAGAATTTCACCTACCACTGAAGGCTGCCGCAGGCGAGTGGCAATTTCGCCCAATGTTCTGGCGGTGAAGAGTAGAATTGTCACCTGTACCAGCAGTACAAGGACATCATGATGCGACGCAGCGGTAAATGGTTGTTCCATCTTTCCCCCGAGCATGGTTGTGCTTATCGTCAAAAAGACACCTTCTTTGAGGCCCAAGTAACAATAACAGAGAGGGGATAGAATCCACTGTATCACATTATCCTTTTAGCGCTTATGTTTTGGCAGTCGTCCCAACTGGCGGTAAAATCACAGTGATGATCAAAATTCAACGAATGACTCAAAACCAGACGGAAAAATCTACACACCTGCGTGACTTTGCGCTGGAGTTTTTTGAATCCTTTGGCGCGCACACCAATCGGCTGGATCAGCGCCAACAGGGCGCGGTCTTGGTGGAATTACCCGACGCTCTGAAAAGCCACTTTGGCAAGCCAACATTGCATCTTGTTTTTCAGAATGCGGAAATGACCAGTGACACCGATCTGGTGGCCTACGGTAGCCGTATCTTCGACCAGATGATGGCCTATTTGGATCGCCAGGGCGCGTTGACGGTGCAGGAGTTGCCCGTCCGCCACAATGGCGCAGATGAATTGCTGCGCGCGCTCCATCCGCGCAACGCTGCCATTGCCGGTCTGCAACTTTCGGAACAGAAACGGCAGATCTTCGTCTTCAACTGGCACATCACTTATCGCGCCGACGACAAACGCGAGGAACTCTTCACCGTGGTCGTGGATGAACACGGCAACCGTATATCTCTGGTCGAGGAAGCCGACGCTATGATCGCGGGCAGCGACGCCGTCCACCTGCCCACGATCATGGCCGACGCTGTTCCTACGCCGCCAGAGAAAAACGAGGAAGGGCAACCTGTCCCGCCCAGGCTGCCGCCGATGACCCAATTGATCCGCCTGGCCGAGAACGCCCGCAAATATGCACTCTATCACGCCGATGTACGCTGTGTGAGCTACGAGGCTGAGATCTTGCCGCGGCTGCATAAAGTACTCGCCCGCCTTACCAATTATTATCAGCAGCAAATCGAAGAAGTCTACGATGCGCACGATCCCAGCGGCGAAAAGCGCCAGGTGCTTGAAGAGGATCTCCAGCGCAAACTCGCCGAAGAGGTGGAAAATCACCGGCTGCGCGTACAGGTGCGGCTCTTCAGCTATGCCCTGCTCTATGTGCCCGTCGCCAACGCGCAGATCCGCCTGAGCGATGGCAAACAGACTGTCTCCGTTGATGTCACCCGCAACCGATACACGGGGGCCTTGCGGCGCCCTTCCTGTTATAGTTGCGCCACGCCCATTACCGAGTTGATGCTCTGCCGCAATGGGCATGTGATCTGTGGGGAATGCAGCGTCAAGTGCCAGCACTGTGAGGAGATCCTGTGTGAGACGTGCGGCCTGCACAGTTGCCCCGATTGTGGACGGCTCAACTGCGAAACCTGTAGCCGCTACTGCTGGTCCTGTGGGGAGCGGGCTTGCGCCGAACACAGCAGCCGATGCCCCGTCTGCGAGGATGAAATCTGCCACGCGTGTCAGAGTTTCTGCGCCGAATGTGGGGAACGCCTATGCCGCAGCCATCTGCGCGTAGATGGGGTCAGCGGCGATCTGCTCTGCGCCCGCTGCGCCGTCCGCTGCCCTGGTTGCAATAGCTACAGCCGAGAGATGGAGACCTGCGCCGTCAGCGGCCAGCGCTTCTGCGCCAACTGCATCATCCACTGCGCTGGTTGTGGCAAAACGCTAGGCCCCAATCTTTCCGCACTGGACCCAGCCGATGGCCGACCCTATTGCGCCGACTGTCTGCATGTCTGCCCAACCTGTGGGGCAGAGACAGCGGTGGTGATCGAGCCTGGCTGCCTCGCCTGTGGGCGCTCCTTGTGCGGACACTGCGCCATTCCCTGTGTCACCTGTGGGGGATTGCTCTGCGCTGAGCATGATCATCGCTGTTTCGACTGTGATCGATCCATCTGCGCTGATCATCAGATTTTTTGCCAGATCGGCGAGGAAGTCCTTTGCGCTGAATGCGCCGAAAGCTGCGCTATCTGCGGCACGATCCATTGCAAACAACACAGCGCCACCTGCGAGATCTGCTTGCAGCGCTATTGTGGGGATTGTGTACGCCGCCAGGGAATGTGTGATACCTGCGCCGAAGTGACCAAACGGGGCGTGGGCGTCGCCATGCCCGAACAGCCTGTCTTTGCCGATCCGCGCATTGAGACGATTTGGAACAAGCACACCTGGGTTGCGCATGGCAACGAACGCTACACCCTCTATCTGGGCGTCGACGCGTGGATGCGGTATGTACTCGTCGTGGCCGAAGGGGAGAAGGTATTGCACGTGCGGCGTGGACAGGTGTTGTCCAAACTTCTTTTGATGAAGTCACCGTGAACTCTTCCACTGTGCAGGCCGCAGCCCTCCATTTGGAGGATTGCCATCTCTGCCCCCATCATTGTGGACCGGCGCGCCTTTCGGCTCAGGGAGTTTGCCGGGTTGGGCAGCAGAGCTATATTGCCAGCGAAATGCTCCATCTCGGCGAAGAGACAATTTTGCGCCCGGCCCACGCTATCTTTTTCAGCGGCTGCACGGCGACCTGTTCTTTCTGCACCGCAGCCAACTTTGCCTTCCGCCCGATCTATGGCGTGGCCGTCACCCCGCAACAGTTGGCAGAGCGCATCCGCCAACGCCAGAGGGAAGGGGCGAGATCGATCTGTTTCATCGGCGGCGACCCCGCGCCGCACATCCCCTTTATTTTGGAGACCCTGGATTGCCTGGGCGCGGCTCGACAGATCCCGGCGGTCTTCAACAGCAATTTCTATCTCTCTGCACAAGCCCTTGATCTGCTGGCAGGCGCTATCGATCTCTATCTGCCTGATCTTAAATTTGGAAAGGCAACTGGCCCACAAAGTTGCGGCGAACTGCTCGGCGGTATGCCCGATTACTGGGCGGTGGTCACAGGCTGCATTGAACATGTGTGGCAAACCGGGGAAAGGGTAATGGTGCGCCATCTGCTTATGCCCGGCCATTTTGACTGCTGCACCCGCCCGATCCTGCACTGGCTGGCCCAACGGCAAGGCATTGCCGTCAGTTTGTTGACCCAATACCTGGCGCCTGTCCACGCCCGTGGATCGCTGGCGGCGTTGCTCCCGGCAGAAGAGATCCGGCAGGCGCGCATCCTGGCGGCGCAGCTAAAGCTGGAATTGGTCCAATAAAAAAGGAGCGTATCGCTAAACGATACGCTCCCTGTTATCTCAGAATCCAAATTCGCATAGGCTTGTCGATTCTCAACTCGCTGCTTTGATCTTTGGCGAACTCGCATAATTTCTGAGCCTCTGCGCATGTACCAAAGGACTTAACGCAACCTTATGACGGCTGCGCGCCGTGTCGTGTAACTCTTCATGTAATAGACTAGATTGCTCGACCTGACTTACTTGCTCGATATCAAGGGCTGCATTAACAATGCTGTTCTGGCTACCATACTGATTATCGATCCATCCATCGGCGTGATAATCGGTTTGCCATGCCCCATCGACCAAATAGCGGAATTGATAGCTGCGTCCCGCCACTAGATCCATAGCAGCGCGCCATACACCATCACGTCCTTGAATAAAAGGGGTGATATCCTTACTCCAACCATTAAAATCACCGACCAGGAAGATTCGATCTGCCCAGATACAGGCCGGTAATTCAAACACAACACGGACGTGACCAGAACGAGGAGAAGGCATTTTGTGAATCATAATAAGCTCCTTACATCCTACTGAAGTAGCAACAGCACGGGCTTGAGCCTACTTATGGATCTGAATAAATAGATAACCAGAAATAGGCGATTGACTCGAAGAGTCAAGGGCCTAGAAATTCAAAAACAATGCGAACGTCAAACAGAAAAAGTAGCCGAGAGGGATAAAATATCGGCAAATAAACAGGATGGTGAGATACGATGACTTTGAGCAAGCCTTCGGGTTGACGCACTTTTCATAGTGAAACCATTATAGCAGTATTTAATACTTCTAAAGATATAGACTTTTATATAGTTTTCTAATATCCTTTTGATTTCCTTTGGCTTTTTATGTGTATCTTGACAGCTTATTGCTATATTACACCGGAACAGTCTGCCTTGTCTACATTAAAATTGCCATTTTCTCATTTGTTTTTGTAAGCAACTTGCACAAGAAGAGCCTGTGTACAAGCGATTCCGCGAGGAATGTTTATTATTTATACGAATAGCCTTACATTTCCGTTCATTAAGGATACCCAGGTTCATATGTAACATTAAAATTTATGGTCGATTCAAATAGTTTGCGTGACAGCCGCTGATTGTCAACGCGCGCTACACATGATACGCTACTCGTTACTTATAACAACTGCCACTGGCAACCTGCAACCTGCCACAGTCCATTACGACACCTGACTTAATGACATTGACTCGTTGCCAACGCATCACCCGCCCTGACCGCTGAAGAAGGAATCTGATGACAATTGTGCAGCCTTTATCACCCACCGAACTCTATGCATCCACAGATCCATCTCTATTCACTTTTGAAACTACGGCAGATCTACCGCCATTAGAGCAGATCATCGGCCAGGATCGGGCAATGGAATCGGTTGAATTTGGCATGGGCATTCGCCGCCCCGGATTCAATGTCTTTGCCCTGGGGTCCACTGGTTCAGGAAGGCATGAACTAATCGAGGATTTTCTCACTCAGCAGGCCGCTAATGAGCCGATCCCTTCGGATTGGTGCTATGTCTACAATTTTGAGGATAGCTACCGGCCGCTTGCCCTTGAATTACCAGCCGGGCAAGGGATCATCTTTGGTCAGGACATGAAAGAGATGATCGATGAATTACGCACGGTCCTGCCTGCTACCTTCGAGACAGAGGAATATCGCATCCGCCGTCAAGCTGTAGAGGCAAGACTGCGCGAACATCAGGAGTCTGCGTACAGCGAACTTCAGGAAGAAGCCAGACGCCGACATCTCGATTTGCTGCGCACACCTTCGGGGCTGGTTTTTGCACCAGTGGATGAAAACAATGAGGTGATCGAGCCAGAATCATTCCAAAAGCTGCACGAAGCAGAAAAGGATCGCATCCGCAGCGACATTGCCGAGATGCAAACCAGGCTGCAAGCGGTGCTACAACAGGTGCCCGACTGGGAGCGGGAGGTGCGCAAGAATTTGTCAGCGCTGCAAGAAGAGGTTGCCCACTTTACTGTCGATCCTATCCTGGGGCGACTGTTAGAAAAATATGCCGAGATGGCCGATGTTGTGCGCTATTTGACGGCGGTCCAGGCAGATATCCTCCAAAATATAGATCGATTTATCCAGATTGAAGGAAGTGAAACGGCAGCGGGCGCGCCGGAAACGGCTGCTGCCAGTCGCGGGGACGATCTGCGCCGCCTCAGCCGTTACCAGGTCAATCTACTTGTGGATCGCAGCCATCTCAGCGGCGCGCCTGTGGTCTACGAAGATAACCCTGCCTATGGCAACCTGGTGGGCCGCGTCGAATATATGACGCGCATGGGCGGCATGGATACTGACTTCACCCTGATCCGGGCGGGGGCGCTTCATCGCGCCAATGGCGGCTATCTGATGATTGATGCGCGCCGACTTTTGTTAGAACCCTACGCCTGGGAAGGTTTAAAGCGTGCGCTACGCTCTGATCAGATCCGCATTGAGACGCCCGGCCAGATGCTCAGCCAGGTCAACGTGATTACGCTGGAACCCCAGCCCATTCCGCTCGATGTCAAGATCGCGCTTGTGGGTGACCGCTCACTCTACTACATGCTCAGCCAGAATGATCCTGATTTTGAGGAACTCTTCAAAGTGGCCGCCGATTTTGAGGATCATGCGGATCGCACGCCTGCCTTCCAACAATTGTACGCCCATTTGATCGCCACCATGGCGCAGGAACGTAACCTGCGCCCATTGGATCGAGAATCGACTGCGCGTGTGGTTGACGAAGGCGCGCGCATGGCTGCCGACGCTCACAAGCTTTCTATGCGGGTAAATGTGATCGCGGATCTGCTGCAAGAGGCGGATTATTGGGCGGCGCGCAACGGTGTAGAGGTGATCCGATTGGCGCACATCGAACAGGCGCTGGCCGCACAGGAATATCGCTCTGGGCGCATCCCAGAGCGCAGCCGCGAGGCCATCTTGCAGGGGACGATTCACATTGCTACCGATGGCGCTGCGGTCGGTCAGATCAATGGGTTATCCGTACTCGATCTGGGCAAGATCCGCTTTGGCCAACCCAGCCGCATTACGGCGCGCGTGCGCATGGGTCGGGGCGAAGTGGTAGGTATTGAGCGCGAGGTGGCGCTGAGTGGGCAGATCCACAGCAAAGGCGTTCTGATCCTCGCTTCCTTCCTCAGCAGTCGCTATGCTACCGATTATCCGCTTTCGCTCCATGCCAGCCTCGTCTTCGAGCAATCCTACGGCGGCGTGGATGGGGACAGCGCCTCCTCTACTGAACTCTATGCCCTACTCTCTGCATTGGCTGCGGTTCCCATCCGCCAATCTCTGGCCGTTACCGGTTCGGTGGATCAATTTGGCAATGTACAGGCGATTGGCGGCGTGAATGAGAAGATCGAAGGTTTCTTTGCCATCTGCCAGGCGCGGGGGCTCAACGGTGAACAAGGGGTGCTCATTCCACAGGCAAATGTGCGAAATTTGATGCTGCGCCGTCCTGTCATCGACGCCGTGTCTGCGGGCAAGTTTCAAATCTACCCCGTCTCCACCATCGACCAGGGCATCGAACTGTTGACCGGCCTCACCGCTGGTCAACCGGATGAAGCCGGTGAATATCCTGAAGGAACCATCAACCGCCGCGTTCAGGATCGATTGCGCGACTTTGCCCGCCGCTGGTTCGCCTTCCACCGGCCAGGAGGAGAGCAGGTAGCAGTTGGCCGGTAGCAGTTAGCCCAGAGAAAGCAAAAGGCAAAGGTGGGGGGAGTTGCAGGTTTGCAGGTTGCAAGTGGCAGGTGATAATTTCTTTACCCTTCACGAATCACGTCCACTCATCAATGCCCAATACCCAATATCCAATATCCAAAGGAAGTTCCAATGGAAGTGGAAGAATTCAACACCTATCAACGCGAATCACGCAGGACATGGAACTTGATCCATACGGATCATGCCATTGTTTACCCAACACTGGGTCTGGTCAATGAAGCAGGGGAAGTTGCCGGGAAGGTCAAGAAGATATTTCGCGACAAAAATGGACTGATCGGCGAGGAAGATCGGCAGGCGTTAAAGGGCGAATTGGGCGATGTGCTTTGGTATCTGACCCAAATCTGCACCGAATTGGATCTGACCCTGGCCGAGGTCGCCGCAGCTAATCTAGATAAGCTCTTTTCGCGGCTAGAGCGAGGCAAGATCGGCGGCGAAGGCGATATCCGCTAGTACAGCCCGGCGTAAATCGCTACACAGATAGGATGGCTGCTGCCGGGTCCGTGACCCGGTGGCGTCAGGTGAGCAGCGACCGCCGGTCCGTGACAGGCGCGGAGCAGGAACTAGCGTGTTATTTACGCCGCTGTATTAGCATCATTATTTCACTACCTACGCGAGGTTAGGAAGAGGCGATTATGGAAAACCGTAGCACATACCTGCTGGTTCGCTTGCTCTTGTTGGCCGGGATTCTCCTGATGCCTGCAAGGACCTACGCGGAGACGCCGTTACCCGTTACCCCAGCCGCCGTCTGCGATCCTGAGGGAACGCAGAGCAATGGCGCAAAGTATATCATCTGTATTCCGAAGGCAAACTGGAACGGCACGCTCTTCATCTACGCACATGGCTATGTGGCCCCCGATGAGCCATTGTCCAACAATCTGACGCTGCCCGATGGCACATCTATCGTCGAGGCTCTCCAGGTTTTCGGCTATGGCATTGCCGCCACCAGCTACAGCCACAATGGATTGGCCGTCCTCGATGGCGTCGAAAGTGTAACGGATCTAGTGACCGTCGTGCGCAGTCAGGGCTATAACCCGCAGCGGCTCTACCTCCTCGGCGTCTCGCAGGGGGGATTGGTGGCGACGCTGGCTGCAGAACGCTGGCCCCACCTCTTCGATGGCGGGCTGGCCTTCTGCGGCCCCTATGGCGATCTTCTCGTCCAGTCGGACTACTTCACCGATGCCCGCGTTCTTTTCGATTACTTCTTCCCCGATTTGCTGCCAGGAACGCCGGTAGAGATCCCCCAGGATCTCTTCGAAAACTGGTCTTCGGTCTATACGACCACCGTCAAACCCGCGCTCGTGGATCCGATCAACAGCGCCAAGGTCAATCAACTGTTGCAGATTGCCCGCATCCCCAGCGCGGATAACAGCGCCGAAAGCAAGGCATCCGCCATTCAAGAAGTACTCTGGTATAACGTGAAGGCGACAAATGACGCCATTGAACGGCTGGGTGGGCAACCCTACGACAACCAAGACAAGGTCTACAGTGGCTCGGACGACGACGAAGCGCTGAACGCGGGGGTAGCGCGTTTTCGCGCGGATCAGAGTGCGCTGGACGAAATCACCGCCCGCTATCGATCGACCGGCAACCTGCGCATCCCGCTGGTGACGATGCACACCACCGGCGATCCTGTGGTTCCTTATGATCAGACAGATATTTACAAAGCCAAAGTAGACGCGCAAGGACAGGGCGACTACTATGACAATATCCGCGTGGAAGCTTTCGGCCACTGCACCTTTTCCCAGTTCAACGTATTGCAGTCATTTGGCCGCTTGCAACAGATGGTTGACACGCTGCCGCCCTACATGGCTGAACTTTTCCTGCCCCTAGTGACAATGAAGACAGGGGACTAGGGATTGGTGACTGAGGGCTGAGGGCAAAATCGCCAGCACTGCACTTTCGAGTGGTGGGTTCAACTGCGTGTAGTGTACCGAAAATCCGACAAAGACCGCGGTAACATGACGATGGAACGACGATTTGCATTTGGCGAAAACTCACTTACCAAAGGCGAAGGGGTTCTTCTTAACCTTTCGGTGTTGACACTGATCGGCATTCTCCTCGTTGTGATTGTGTCGCAGTGGCGTTCGTGGCCTGAAAGTGGCCCACAAATAGGGTTGCTGGCGATCTTTGCATTGGTCTTTTTGCGTCTGCCCAATCAAGTTACGCCACGGCAGATGCACCTCTATTTGTCAGTGCAGACGCTGATCATCGGTATTTCGCTGGCGCAGGCATCGATCTTTATCTTCCTCTTCTTTATCCTCAGCGTGCAGGCGATGGTCTCCCTGCCCACGCGTGCTGGGCTGCGCTGGATTGCGCTTTTCGCTGTTGTGACGGGGGTTGGCAACCTGCTCAATAACCCCGATCTATGGAATTCCCTGCTCAACACTGTCGTCAACGCGGCTGGGTTCCTCTTCTTTGGCGCTTTTGGCAATGCTTTGCGACGGGCCGAGGCGGCGCGGGCGGAAAGCCAGCAATTGCTCAGCGACTTGCAGGATGCGCATCGTCAACTCCAAGCTTACGCAGAACGAGTGGAAACGCTGGCTGTGGCCGAAGAGCGCAACCGGCTTTCGCGCGAGATGCATGATACGCTAGGCCATCGGCTTACCGTCTCGATTGTACAATTGGAAGGGGCGGGACGGCTGATCGACCGTGATCCTGTCCATGCCGCGCAGATGGTGAAGACGGTGCGCGAACAATTAGTCGAAGGTTTAGCGGAATTGCGCCAGACCCTGGCCGCGCTGCGCGATCCGTTGGCGGTGGGCGTTTCGCTGTCGAAGATGCTCCAGATGTTGGCTGATGAGTTCAGCCAGGCCACGCAGATTGAGATTCAGACTCATATACCCAACCCGCTGCCCGATCTCTTAGAGGCGCAACGCAATGCGATCTATCGTACCGCTCAAGAAGGGTTGACGAATGTTCAGCGCCACGCCAGGGCGAGCTGCGTAACGCTGACGGTTAAGTCCACCCCGGAACATATTCACATGATCATTGAGGATAACGGGATCGGCTATGATCCGGCGAACGGGGCGTCGGGCATTGGTCTGCATGGGATGCGCGAACGGGCAAATTATCTCCACGGCGAGTTTGAAATCGAATCCCAACCGGGGCAGGGTACAACCCTGAATCTGATCCTGCCGCTTCACAAGGAGGATATCCATGCCTGATCTTCATCCGATCCGCATTCTATTGGTGGATGATCAGCGGCTCATGCGCGATGGGTTGCGTATTCTTCTCGATCTCGAACCCGATTTGGAGGTGGTGGGGGAAGCAGATGATGGACGCACTGCCGTGGAGATCTTCCCCGATCTACTGCCTGACGTCACCCTCATGGACGTGCGCATGACCAATATGGACGGCGTCGAGGCGACTCGCCGCATCCTCACCCGCCACCCGGAAGCGCGGGTGATCATCCTCACCACGTTTGACGACGATGAGTACGTCTTCGAGGGGATTCGGGCGGGGGCAATGGGCTATCTGCTCAAAGCGGTTTCTGCCGAGGAATTGGCTGCTGCCATCCGTACGGTTGCCAAAGGCGGCGCTCTGATTGAACCCTCTGTGGCGCGACGGGTGATGGCTGAATTCGCCAGGCTCTCCCATCCTTCAAAACAAACACAGGAGAAATTGCTCGATCCACTCTCTGAGCGTGAAATCGAGGTGTTAAAACTGTTAGCGCAGGGCTTCGCCAATCGCGAGATTGCAGATCGTCTCTATCTAGCCGAGGGTACTGTTAAAAACTATGTTTCATCAGCGATGCAGAAGTTGAGTGTGCGCGATCGGACCCAGGCTGCCCTGCGCGCCAGGGAATTGGGGCTGCTTGACTGAAAAAGGTCGTCGGGCGTGGCTAAGACCCAGGGGAAGCCGGTAACTCCGCAATGGGGATGCTGGTTTCGACCAGCGGCGCAAAGACCCACCCCATCCCTTGCGGCGTTTCAATCTGAAGCCAATCGCCAGCCTCGTTGCGGGCGAGGATGCTCACCGAGTTGCCTTGAACGAGCGAACCGACGATGGGGAAGTCTGTGCCAGGCCCGCCGCGCACGTTGAGACCCTCTACGATCACGGTGGCTTGCGCTCCTGACGGTTCGGCCACGGCCGCGGCGGCTTCTTCGGGCTGTGCAGGGGTGAGCGCAGCGAGCGTGGGCGTTGACGCTGCTTGAGCTGTGATTGGCGCTGTGGTAGGGAAGGGCGTCACCGGGCGATTGGCCTCGGCGATCAAAGTGGCGACAATCGCCGGGCTGACCGACTGTGTCACAGTCTCCAACTCGCTCACGTCGCCAAAGATCCGCACTGCCCCCGCGCCGATCCAGCCAGCGCGGCCATCCCCTAAATAGGCCGCGTACCACCCTCTGTCCCCACTACGCCCGGTGATGGTCAGCGTCGTGCCAGCCGGCAGACTCTGGATCAGCGCGCCGCCGGGTGAGGCGAAGAACCCTGCGCCGCTGCCGCCGACAATCCCCATGGAGGTGGGCCGGGTCAATTGTGTATCGAGCAGCGCACGGCGGAGAGGATTTTCCTCAACACCTGCGGCCACGGTTGCAGTGGGAACAGGCGTCGCGGTTTCAGGTATTTCTAGCGCGCGCTGGGCGATCTGGGTTGCGATCATCGCCTGCACAGGGTTTACCCCATCTGCGGGTTCAAGTTCCGGGGTGGGTGTTGAGGTTGGGGGTGGGGCAACAAAAACAGACGTCGGCTGTTCAATGCGGGCGATGGGCGGCAATGGCGTAGGCGTAGCGTTCCCTGGGCCGCCGCAACCGCTAAAGATGATCGACGCTGTTGCCAGCAAGAGGATGCGTGTCAGTCCTCTATTTTGAGATTGGAGATTGCCAAAGAAATCGGTCCATTTCGGCATTTGAACTACCCAATCTCATCTTTCTCGTTATTCGTAGCGGAGTGCATCGATAGGGTTAAGCTGGCTGGCGCGATAGGCCGGGTAGATCCCAAAGAAAAGTCCCACGGCCATGGAGAAGAGAATCGAGATCACGATGGCATCCGCGCCCACGACCGCGCTGAAATTATCCAAAAAGGAGCTAATCGCTTGCGCCCCGCCCGCTCCAATCGCAATCCCCAAAAGTCCACCCAGGACGGCCAATGTGACGGCTTCGATCAGGAATTGGCCGAGGATGTCTTGCCGTTTAGCCCCTACTGCTTTGCGAAGCCCAATTTCACGCGTCCGCTCGGTGACGCTCACCAGCATAATGTTCATAATCCCAATGCCGCCCACGAGCAGACTGATCCCCGCGATTGCGCCCAGGAAGAGGGTCAACGCGCCCAGAATGTCGCCGAAGATCGAGATCAAGTCAGTCTGGTTGATGATGCTGAAATCATCTTCATCCAAAAAATTGATGCCGTGACGCTCGCGCAACACCTCGGCGATCTGCTCTTGCGCAGTACGCATACGATCGGCATCTGTCACCGAGGCATAGATCACATTCACTTGATAGTCGCCGCTGATTGTTCTGCGCCGGAAGAGGCGATCTTGGGCCGTGGTAAGGGGAATCAGGATGGTCTCATCCTGGTTGCCGAAGCCGCTGCCGCCCCGTTCCTCCAGCACACCGATGACGCGAAAGACCAGATTGTTGATACGAATGGTCTGATCGATGGGGTATTCGTCCGGCTCAAAGAGGCGTCGATACGCCTCTAGCCCGATGACGGCGACGCGACCCCGTTCCTGTATATCGGTTGTTGCAATGAAATCACCCAAGATCGGGTTCCACGATCGCACCTCTTGATAGCTAGGTGTGATTCCGCTCACCGGCGCGCGAAAGCTCTTTTTGCCGCGAGAAACGGTGGTGCTGCCGCTCACTTCCGGCGCAACTGCCGCTACATCTGGCACCTGAAATGGATTGCTAATGGCTTCCGCATCGCTGAGGGTGAGCGTTCCCGTGGTGTTGGTATTCCGTGTGGGCGGTCCTCCGGTCAATTGGCCGGGTACAATAAAGAGCAGATTGGTCCCTGCGCTGGCAAATTGATCGGTTACATATTTTTCGACACCGCGCCCGACCGACATCAAGGTGATCACCGCACCCACGCCGATGATAATGCCCAGCATCGTCAATATACTGCGTAACTTATTGGCGGCCAGGGCCCGCATGGCAATTCGGATGGCTTCGATGATTTTCATAGTCAGGTCCACTTCACCGAGTCGGGGAGATTTCAAGCTCAGGCACGAATTTGGGTTCAGCCACAGCCCAGGTATTTTGGGCGCTCTTGCGCTCATCGCGTTCGATCTGCCCATCGCGGATGTGGATCACCCGCTGGCAGTAGTCGGCGGTCTCAGGGTCATGGGTGACAAAGATAATTGTCATGCCGCGCTCCCTGTTAAGCTGCTGAAATAGCCGCATGATCTCATCGCTGGTCTTCGTATCCAGATTGCCTGTCGGCTCGTCGGCCAGGATCAGCTTGGGCCGGTTGATCAGCGCCCGCGCAATCGCAACACGTTGCTGTTGCCCACCGGATAGTTCGTTGGGTTTGTGATCAAGCCGGTTGCCCAGCCCCACCATCTCTAGCGATTCAGCGGCCCGTTTGCGTCGCTCACGGCCGCTCATCCCCGCGTAGATCAGCGGCAATTCCACATTCGCCAGCGCGGTTGTGCGCGCCAGCAGATTAAAACTTTGAAAGACAAAACCGATCTTCTTGCTGCGGATTTCGGCCAACCGGTCATCATCCAATCGGCTGACGTCGATCCCATCCAGCCGAAAAACCCCAGACGTAGGCACATCCAGACAGCCGATAATGTTCATCAGCGTCGATTTGCCGCTGCCGCTTGGCCCCATAATCGAGACCATTTCGCCCGGGAAGATGTCGAGATTGGTACCGCGCAGCGCTTTTACTTCCACATCGCCCATCTGGTAGACCTTGGTCAGCCCACGCGCTTGAATCACAGGGATCGGCTCGTTGGAATCTCCATTGTGATGACCATTCTGCTCTGATCTTGAGCTTTTCTGCGCAGAGAATAGATTCTTGAACATGATGTTTGACTAATTCCCCCCGAAGATTGCCCCGCGCAGCCGATCCTCGCTGGTGGTGCGGATCAGCGCGATGGTATCCGCGTCGGTCAGTCCGGCTATCACCTGGCTGAATCGATCATTGCGCAGGCCCATTTCGATCTCTTGCAATACAGGGGATCCACCTGCCATCTTCTGCACGAAGGCTCGACCTGACTCACGATCCAATTGGATATAGCGGTTGGGGATCAACAGCACGTTGTCCACTTCGGCGGTGGTAATAATCGCTGTAGCGCTCATCCCAGCCCGCAACTGGGCCTCACTTTGATTGGGGACAATATCGACGTCATAGGCCACTACGCCGCCGACGTTGCTGGCTGTTGGCGATATACTCACAACTTCGCCGGTGATATCGGCATCAGGCAGCGCGTCAAGGCTGAGCCGCACGGTCTGCCCAACCTGCACCTGGCGCACATCTAGCTCATCAACAAGGACTGTCATGTGGAATCTGTTGAGATCGGTCAGCACCAGGGCTGGCATACCGCCGCTGTACAATTCGCCCTGGCGGGTGTTCACCTGGCTGACAACGCCGGTGAAGGGGGCAAAGATGCGCGCATTATCCTTGCTGCGCTCAGACTGGATTTTGTTCAACTCTGCCTGGCGTACTTGTGCGCGCGCAATTTCAAGATCCTCTTCGGCAGGGCCTTTGATCAGCGTATCGAGATTGTTCTGCGCCGTGAGAAGGTTGCTGCGCGCCTGGCGGACACTCAATTCGGCCTGGGCAATCTGGCTGAGGGCGGATGCAATCTGCGCTTCTGTGGCTGGCTTTTGGCTTACGGTAAATTGAGCTCTAGCCACTTCATACGCGATTGTCGCTTGTTCTAGTTGGGCGGCCTGGGGCAGCGCTCCCACGTTGGGCATACCGCGGACCTGATCATATGCCTGCTGCGCCTGGCGTACATTCGCTTCAGCCTGACGGACCTGTGATTCCTGTACGGCGAGTTCCTCCGCCGAAGGACCGGTCAATAACTGGCGATAGCCGGCCTGGGCGCTAGAAAGGCCGGCTTCGGCGCTGGCAACGCTGGCCTGAGCGACGGTGACGGCTGCCTGGGCTGCTGCCAGATCGTTCTCAGAAGGGGGTGTCTCTAGCTTCTTCAACTGGGCCTGGCTGATCTGCAAAGAGACCTGAGCCTGTTCCAGGGCCAGTTCCAGATCGCTAATATCGAGCTGCGCCAGTAATTGACCTGCTTCAACACTTTGGCCCACAGAGACGAGAACCTGCGCCACACGTCCTGCTGTGCGGAATGAAAGGGCAACCTGGGCCTCTGGCTCAATACTGCCTGTCGCGCTCACCGTGCTATTGATCGAACCCCGGCTGACGGCCACCGTCTCATAGGCGGGTGCATTCGCCGCAGCCGCCTGGCTGGCAATTAAGCGCTGATACCCAAACCAGCCCGCTCCGATTATAACGACCAGAACAATTATCGTAGTGATAAAACGTCGCATTTCCCCATCCCTACGCTATGGATTTTGTGCAGATCACGCCAGGTAACGAACTCACCTTGAATTTTACCTCTCCGAACAGTTTAAATCAAACATATGTCCAGATATGTAATCTATACTATCTTGAATTCTGGACAACCGTGCAGGAATTTGCAAGAGTGACAAACAGAACGTCTACTTATAGACACTATGTCTAAAAAGAGTATAATTGGCAGAATATAGCCTGTCAACATATCATAACAATGGGTTCACTTCCTAGACAGGTGTATACTTTTAGGCATCGAATAAATAGGGTTTCGGTTTGCGAACTATTCAGGACTTACGCAGTTCGAGACCTGCCGGGTTTCAGAAAACCTGGCAGGTCTGCTCAACTGTGTAAGTCCCATATTGAAATTTTTGCTGGGAGGAGTACCCACATATGGATCGGCGTACAATACGCAGCCGGCAATTATTGCGCGACTCACTCGTTACCTGGATGCTGGAGAAAGAATACGAGGCTATCAGCGTTCAGGATATTACAGATCGGGCGGATCTGGGGCGCGCTACTTTTTATCTCCATTATAAAGACAAAGATGATCTTCTGCTCTCAATGCTCGAAGCGCTCTACGATGAGTTGGTTGACCGGATTGAGACCCAATGCACCCTCCATAATTTTAGCGTGCCGCCCATCCAATATGTCTTCGAACACGCCGCCGAAAATAAGGATCTCTATAAGGTGGTGTTAAGTGGCGCCGGTAAGACAGCCCTCCTCACGCGGACGCGCGACTACATGGTGACTCTGCTCGTCAAATCCATGAAGGAATTGGACAATGCTCCCCAGATCCCCTTGGAAGTGACAGCCGTCTACCTGGCGGGAGCGCAAATGCATTTGATCGGTTGGTGGCTAGAAAAGGAGATGCCCTATTCTATTCACGAAATGGTGAATATGTACCAGGGGTTGACCATGTATGGGGTAATGGCGATGTTGGGTCTCACCGAACCCTTGTGGAAAGAGGCGGACGCCTTCAAATGGGGGGCTATCTCTCAATCCGCAGCCACAGACAACGGCGCGGTTTTATAATGGATCGATTGTGGGAGCGAAACCTGCGCTAACCGCTCGACGACGGCGTTCATCAGCTCGTAGAATTGTTGGGGCGATTCAACCTGCACCAGACCCACATAGAGATCCTTGATGCCCACATATCCTTTTAAATACTTGACGATGTGCTTGCGCATGAAGATCAGCGCCTGCCTTTCGCCGTAGAAACTCCGCATTCGCTCGAAGTGGCTGGTGATAAAGACGGCTTTTTCGACAATGTTGACCTCATGCCGATCCTGGCCGCGAAAAAACCAGGGATGGCCGATAGCTCCCCGACCAATCATAACTGCAGTGCAACCGGTGTGCGTCATCAATCGCCCGGCGTCGGCCACCACCTCTACATCTCCATTGCCGATCACTGGCACGTCCACCGCTTCGACAACCTCGGCGATGGCATCCCAATCGGCCTGCCCGCTGTAGCCCTGATCCTTGGTGCGTCCATGGACGGCGACCAGGCTCGCCCCGTTCTCCACCATCTCCTGTACAATCGTCAGATAATTGCGCGAATTGTCGTCCCACCCCAGGCGGATCTTACCGGTCACCGGCACCGAGAGTGTGTTTGTCAGCGCCCGGAAGATCGCCCCAACCTTCTTCGGCTCGCGTAGGAGGGCAGCGCCAGCGCCTTTGCTGCTCACCTTCTCCACTGAACAACCCATGTTGATGTCGATGATCGAGGGGCCGCGCGGTTCAATGCGCTGCGCAGCTTCAACCAGTTGATTCACACTATGGCCGAAGATCTGAAAGACCATCGGGCGCTCGTGGGGCATATAAGAGAGGATGCGATCCGTGCGCTCGTTGCTGCCCTGGTTGATCGCTTCGGCTGAGGCGAATTCTGTGTAGCTCATGGCCGAACCGTAATCGTAGCAGAGCGAACGATAGGGCAGATCGCTGAAGCCAGCCATCGGCGCCAGGATCAGCCGTCCGTAGACGGGGATATCACGTACAAAGAAGGCGGGTTCACTCAGAATTCCTCGGTGACCGGCGGCCTTCCCTGACGCCGGTTGATGGTGAGATGGTGTCATTTTCATGGCAATAGCTTACACGAAGATAGGGCAAGCCCCAAACTGTCAGGCTGCTTCGTGGATCATTGCAGCCACGCGAACGCCAAAGCGCCGGGCGAAAAAGTTGCCGGCCCGCCACTTGCGCCGCAGCGGAACCGGCATTTCTGCTTCATCCATTTCGCGAAATCCGAAGCGCAGATAGTAATCGATGTTGCGCTCTCCGCAGAGCAGATAGACGGGTTTGTTCGCCCCATCCACCAGAAAATGGAGCAGCGCGCCGCCAACGCCCTGTCCGCGCACAGATGGTTCCACCACCAGGCTGCCGAATTCCTGCACACCCTGGCCCAGATCCTTCATCTGCGCAAAGCCGAGGATGCTGCCATCCTCGGCTTCGGCCATGACAAATCGCCGCCAATCCAGCCTGGTCGGGTCCAATCCTTCGCGCAAGATGCGCCGCACAATGAGCCAGCGCTCTTTCGGCGCTGCCGGGCGGAGGGTGAAATTCAGAGCGGGAGTACTCATTTTGATTGACGGGAAACAGAAGAATTACGACTTGGTCGCGTCCACCGTGATGCCGCTCAGATTTTCTAGCGCCTTGACCAACGCGTGATTGCCTTCTGCCCCCAATCCCTTTTCCTGCAATGTGCGGTAGAGGTTGAAGATCTGGCTGGACATAATGACGGGCACGCCCAGGGCGTCCGCCTCGCGCATGACAAGCCGCACATCCTTTTGCTGAAGGTCGATGGTGAAACCAGGCCGCCAATCGCGGTTGATGATCTGATGTCCGCGGTTGCTGAGCATCCAACTGCCGGCGGCGCCGCCGGTGACAGCATCCAGACACTTTTGCAGATCCACGCCGCCAGCCTGGGCGAAGAGGAGCGCTTCACACATAGCCAGACAGTTGCCTACCACCAGGATTTGATTGACGAGTTTCACTGTCTGCCCCGCGCCCTGGCCGCCCACATGCGTGATGGTTTTGCCCATCGCCTGAAAGACGGGCATGGCGCGCTCGACATCGGCAGCATCCCCGCCGATCATAATGCTAAGGGTGCCTTTGGCCGCGCCTTCACTGCCGCCGCTGATGGGCGCATCCAGGAGTTTGACGCCCTTCTCGTTCAACTTTTTGGCGATCTCGACGGTGGCCTGGGGGCTGATCGTGCTGCAATCGATCACCAGCGCGCCTTCCTTCGCCCCGTGGATGACACCGTCTTCTTCCAAAATGACCCGTTCGACATCCGGGGTGTCACTCACACAGGTGATGATAATATCACTGTGAGCAGCGACATCCGCAGGGCTTGTTCCTGCCTCTGCGCCTGCTTCGACAAATGGGTCCATGCGGCTGGCCGTGCGATTCCAAACGCGTACATGAAAACCAGCCTTGAGCAGATTGTTGACCATGCCGCGGCCCATAATTCCCAGGCCAACAAAGCCGATCCGTTCACTCATCTCCTGAATCCTCTCTATGTTTAGGGTTAATGTAATTACCGTGCATTTTGTAGGGCTTCTTCAAATGCGGTAAGCAACAAGGTCACGTTTTCGGCGCGGCTGTTGAACCCCATCAGGCCAACACGCCAGATCTTCCCCGCCAATTCGCCCAGGCCCAGGCCGATCTCAATGTTGTAGTGTGTAAGAAGATAGCGGGCCACGGCGCGGTCATTGATGCCCTGCGGAACCCGGATCGTGGTCAAACTTGGTAGCCGATAGTCTGCCTCAACATAACAATCCAGGTCCAGATCTGAGAGACCAATCCAGAGTAACTCGGCGTTATTGCGATGGCGCTGCCAGCACTCCGATAGTCCTTCTTCGACTACCATGCGCATCGATTCGCGTAATGCATAGTTCAAATTAATGGGCGCTGTATGGTGGTAGCGGTGTTCTTCGCCCCAATATTGTTCGAGAAGAACTGTATCCAGGTACCAGCTTCGCACACGCATAGAGCGATTATTTCGTTTCTGTATGGCGCGCTGGCTCAGCGTGATGGGCGCAACGCCTGGCGCAGCGCTCAGACATTTTTGGCTGGCGCTGTAACAGACATCGATCCCCCATGCATCCACGTAGAGGGGGACAGAGCCAAGGCTCGTCACGCTATCCACTAACAGCAGGGTATTGTGTTCGCGGCAAAGCTCGCCGATCCCTGAGAGGGGTTGTAGCGCGCCGGTCGATGTTTCTCCGTGGACAAGGGCAAGTACAGCCGGGCGATGGCGTTCCAGCCCTTCGCGTATTTCGTTGAGATCAAAGACCTTTCCCCACGGCTTTTCCAGCCGGCGGACTTCGGCGTCGTAGCGTGAGGCGATTTCGCAGATCCGTGCGCCAAAATAGCCATTCACACCTACCAGGAGCCTGTCGCCGGGTTCGATTGTATTGGCAATTGCGGCTTCCATTGCCGCGCTGCCGGTGCCGCTCAATGGCAGCGTCACCGCGTTTTTTGTCTGACAGAGATACCGTAGAAGCTGTTGAATTTCACCCATCAAATCCACAAAGACAGGATCTAGATGACCAATCACCTGTGTACTCAACGCCTGTAGAACGCGCGCATGAACATTCGACGGCCCTGCACCCAGCAGCAGGCGCGGCGGCACATCCAACTGTTTGGTGCCGCCCTGAGGGGCGTTTGAAAGCAAAGGTAGCTTGGTCTGCCGCATTACATCACTCGTTTCTTGTCGATTGAATGGGGGAAGCTTGGAGTTTTGCGATTGGGTGGAAGAATGCTGATCACAAAATTAGCGAAGTTCCGTATATAGATTCATTTCTGAATAATAAACTTAACGGTTAATATTTTCAACCTGATTTCGAGCCACAAAAAGACGGACTTAATCGCAAGGATAAGTCCGTCTTTTGATAGCTATTAAGCGCTGAACTTTTCAATCTACTTTGACGCCTTACTGTTGGAGCATTGCCTCGATAGCTTCAGTCGTCTCTGTATCCTCAGCCTGAACCTCACGGTGCGCAATCGCCTCAAAGACAAATTCACCCTTCTTTGAATCGACGCCATCTGACTTCTTGTAATCTACCTGAATGGTGTCGCCAGGGGTAAACTGATTGGACAATAGCGCCTCACTCAACTGATCTTGAATCTCGTTCTGAATGACGCGACGCAGTGGGCGAGCCCCATAATCTGGATCGTAACCCGTATCTGCGATGGCAAGCCGTGCGCCCTCGGTCAGAACCAATTCCATTTCCTGTTCGGCCAGTTGCATACGCAGTGTACGCAGTTCCAACTCTACGATCTGGGTGATCTCTTCCTTCGACAAACTGCGGAAGACCATGATCCCATCAAGGCGGTTGATGAATTCCGGGCGGAAGGTTTTCTTCAGCGCGTCCATCACCCGATTCTTCATCTGCTGGTATTCGTTCTCTTGCTGCGTCTGCTCATCGGTGGTGATGGCAAAGCCGATCCCCTTGGATCCCTGGATCAACTTGGCGCCGATGTTGCTGGTCATGATGATCAGCGCATTGCGGAAATCGACACGGCGGCCCTTAGCGTCCGAAAGATGACCATCTTCCATGATCTGAAGCAACATGTTGAACGCCTCAGGATGGGCCTTTTCGATCTCGTCCAGCAAAATCACACAATAGGGGCGACGGCGCACAGCCTCGGTCAATTGGCCGCCCTCCTCATAGCCTATATATCCCGGAGGGGCGCCCACCAACCGGCTGACGTTGTGCCTTTCCATAAACTCGCTCATGTCGAGTTTGATCAATGCTTCTTGGCTACCGAACAAGAATTCGGCCAACGCCTTGGTCAATTCAGTTTTGCCCACACCCGTAGGCCCTAAGAAGATGAAGCTGCCGATTGGCCGTTTCGGATCTTTCAACCCGGCGCGGGCGCGGCGTACAGCCTTGCTAATGGCCTTGATTGGCTCTTCCTGGCCGATGATGCGCTTGTGGATTTCGCTTTCCATCTCCAGCAAGCGGACCCGTTCTTCGCCAGCCATGCGATAGACAGGTACGCCCGTCCACATGGCGACGACTTCGGCAATATCGTCAGCGGTGACTTGTGGGCGATTGGCTACCTGCTGCCATCCTTCGCGCAATTTCTCTAACTTCGATTGCAACTCTACCTCGCGGTAGCGCAGATCGATAGCGTCGTCAAAGCGTTGCGTTTCCAGCGCTTCTTCTTTTTCCTTTTGCAGCTTCTTCAAATTCATGAAGGTCTCGCGCAGGCTGGCCGCATGAGGCGCTTTGTACATGCGCACACGGCTGCCCGCTTCATCGATCAGATCGATGGCCTTGTCGGGCATAAAGCGATCCGGCACGTAACGAGCCGCAAGATGAGCGGCTGCCTCAATCGCCTCTTCGCTGATGATCAGCTTGTGATGTTCCTCATAGCGCGACTTGATCCCACGCAAGATTTCAATGGTCTCTTCAATGCCAGGTTCCGCCACCAGAATCGGCTGGAAGCGCCGTTCCAGGGCAGCGTCGCTTTCAATATACTTGCGATACTCATCAAGCGTAGTCGCGCCAATAACCTGGAGTTCACCACGACTCAGCGCTGGCTTCAGGATATTGGCAGCGTCGACACTGCTGCCAGCCGCACCGGCTCCCACCAGCATATGCACCTCGTCAATAAAGAGGATAGCGCCGCTGGTGACGATCTCATCAATGACTTTCTTCAACCGCTCTTCAAACTGACCACGATACATGGTCCCCGCCACCAGGCTACCCACATCCAACATCAAGATACGCTTGTTGAGGAGCGGCTCAGGTACATTGCCTTCGATTACCCGCTGCGCCAGCCCTTCGATAATGGCTGTCTTGCCCACACCGGGTTCACCGATCAGGGCCGGGTTATTTTTGGTGCGCCGGCTGAGGATCTGGATCACACGCTCGATTTCGCTCTGACGTCCAATCACCGGATCCAGCCGACCTTCTTCCGCTGCCGCAGTCAGGTCCAGGCCAAGCTGATCGACCAGAGGCGTCTTCGATTCCTTCTTTTGTTTCTCTTTGGTCTGCGCCTGGCTCTGTAAAATATTGCGCGCAGTCTGTGTCCTCACGCGGTCGAGGTTGATGCCCAACCCGCGCAGCACATTAACGGCAATCCCTTCACCTTCACGAACTAAGCCGAGCAAAAGGTGCTCGGTACCAATGTAGTGATGCCCCATCATCCGGGCTTCTTCTACGGCCAATTCAATGACCCGTTTGGTGCGGGGCGCCAGTGTCGGCTTGCCAAAGGGGGTGCGTTCTCCACGGCCAACCGTACGCTCAACGGCGCGCACAACCTGTCCTGGTTCTACACCTAATTCCTTGAGTACTTTGACGGCGACACTATTCTCTTCGCGGACAAGTCCTAACAGAAGATGCTCAGTGCCGATATAATTATGGTTCAGCCGCAAAGCCTCTTCTTGGGCAAGGGTCAAGACCCGTCGCGCACGTTTTGTAAAACGATCGAGTTTGTCAGACATGGAGTTCTATACCTCAAAAGTAACTAGCGTTTCTTCCACCCATTGTATGGACAAAAGAAAAATAGCACGGTGCTGGGAATCTTGCCGTAATGCGAGTTCCGCTTTAATCAAAAGGGGATGATGTACCCTGACTTTCGCCAGTGGAAGCAGTTAAATCTCTGCGGTTCATTTAGATTGACAGTAAACCACCTGGCGATAGAGGTGATGCCAGTCGCCTGCCCTTGTGTAATTGTAACGACGCGTTATCTACTTTGTCAATATCACAAAACAGCCTGTGGTTGACAATCATCCTCAGTCAGTTCATTTTAGCCCAGGTGGAGATAGGTCGCACTGTGCGGTGGATTGACGCCTTTAGAACGATAAAAGAGAGAAAGTTGTTCCCGCTATGCTCCCGAGCCAGGCGGTGGACAGGAAGGGTAGCCTTTATCCATAAAGAACGTGGCACAGCCCTGAGACTGTGCCACGTTGCCATTTCGATTCAATTCGGCATGTAGACTATGCCAGTTCTCCCACCGGTTCTGGTGTGTGGATTTCAGTAACTTCGACTGCATCCTCTGGCGAAACTGGCACCCAGTCATATTCAACGCTTTCCTCAGCGGGGAGTGCTTGCTTCAGGCTTAGCCCCATGCGACGCTTATCCACATCGATCCGAATAATGCGCAAATCGTATGCTTCACCTTCGGAGACAACTTCCTTAGGATGGTTGATACGGCGATCTGCCAACTCGCTAATGTGAATCAGCCCCTCAATGGCGTCGCCATCCAGCCGGGCAAAGGCGCCAAAATTAACAAGCTTGGTAATGGTGCAGGGTACGACCTGACCCACTTCATACTTGTCCGAAACGGTGTCCCAGGGTTCGGGCTGCAAGCGGCGCAGACTCAAGCCGATGCGCTTACGATCCAGGTCGACACTAATCACTTGAACCTTGACTTTCTGGCCGATCTTGATGACTTCGCTGGGATGATTGACGCGTCCCCAACTCAGTTCGCTCAAGTGGATCAAGCCATCGGCGCCGCCGAGGTTGACGAACGCCCCAAAGTCGGCTAGACTGCTCACCACACCTTCGATGACGCTGCCTTCGCCAAGTTCCTGCAGGAGTTTTTCCTTCTGTTCCTTGCGCCATTCGCGCATGGCTACCCGCTCGGAGAGGATCAATCGGTTGCGACGGCGATCCAGATCAATTACCTTGACCCGCAGTTCCGTATCCATCAGGCGATGCCAGCGGTCGTCATCATCTTCCATATCAGTGACTTGCAAACTCTGACTTTCACTGCTCAACTGACTGGCCGGGACAAACCCACGTACTCGACCAATCCGGACAATGGCGCCGCCACGATTGTAGCCAGTCACAATCCCTGTGAACATTTCCTGGCTGTTCAATAGATCTTCCGCCATCTTCCAGTCTTCTTCGGCTTTGGCGCGAGCGATGCTCAGCAACATGTTGCCGTCTTTATCTTCCCGTAAGATAAAGACAGGCACTTCGTCACCGATCCTTAACTCGGCAATCTCATCGCCTAACCGATCCAACTCACGGCCAGAAACAATTCCTTCTGACTTGAAGCCAATGTCTACGAGGATCTCGTGTCCGCGCTTATCTACAATGATCCCCTGGCGAATGTCGCCAGCCTGGGGTTCGTTATAGATGTCCTCAAATTCCTCAAGGAGCATGGCCATGGGGTGTTGACTTACGTCCACCACTGGTTCTTCTACGGCAAACATGTAACTGCTGCTAAAGGTCTTTCCGAGTAGTGCCTGCTGTTTATTCATAGGTTCGAAACTTCCTCCGATACAAAAATAGAATCCACGGGATTATAGCCATGCCCATTTCGATTCGCAAATGGACATGGCGTGCAAACACGTAAACTTAAAACGCCGTTGCGGGCGTCCTGTTTCAATAGGACCAAGCCGTTTATTCCACAAGGGCAATGGCTTCAATCTCGATCAAAGCCCCAAGCGGCAACGCCGCCACCTGAAATGTGCTGCGCGCCGGCGGCTCTGTATCAAATGCCTCAGCATAAATACGGTTGACAACGCCAAAGTCAGCCATATCAGTCAAAAAGATTGAAGTCTTCAGAATTCGATCCATACCAGAGCCGGAAGCAGAAAGCACAGCAGCTAGATTCGTGAGGACCTGGCGCGCCTGTTCTTCGATTCCGATCCGTAATTGACCTGTAAGGGGATTAATACCGATCTGACCAGAGGTAAAAACAAAGCTACCACTTCTGACAGCTTGTGAGTACGGGCCAACCGCGGCTGGCGCTTTCTCAGTGTTGATAATGTGGCGGTCCACAGACGATTCTCTCTCAAATAGTGCAGCGTTCATCAATGAGGCAACGAACTCTGCAATCCAAAAACGTGTTTAAGGGGTAAGATAATTTGGGCAAGAAAGCTTGCAAAAAGAGCAGGCTTTTGCACTAGTCCATTGTATTTCACCTTACACGAATTGTCAAAACTGACTGGTACGTAAATCTTATTGCTTGCTCTCTGCCATCAACAAAGGCGTCTGGATTTCTTGCAGCGCGCCATGAAGATCGACAACTATATCTTCCAATGCCTCAATGCCTACCGAGAGGCGTACCAGCCCATCGCCGATGCCAATGGCAGCGCGCTCTTCCCCTGTTAAGGATCGATGAGAAGCATGTGCAGGATAGAGAATCAAAGAGTAGACATCCCCTAAACTTGTGGCAGGCTGAATCATTTGTAAGGCGTTAAAGAATCGGAAGATCTGCTCTCGATCGGCGCCGGCAATCTCAAAAGCGACCACTGCCCCCATCCGATCACTGCCAAATTGCTGCTGGCCCAGAAGATGGTGGGGATGAGAAGGGAGACCCGGATAGTAAACATGGCTGATTCCGGGATGGGTAGTCAACCACGCGGCCAGTTGATGAGCAGTATCAAATTGACGTTCCACACGCAGCGCCAATGTCTTCAACCCTCGCAAAAGGAGCCATGCTTCTTGAGGGCCAAGATTTGAGCCGGTCTTCTTTAGCAGATCCCAAAGCGTGGCCCGATGTCGGCGATGGGTAATCACCACGCCTGCCATCACGTCGCCGTGCCCGCCGATGAATTTGGTCGCACTATGGATCACAAAGTCCGCGCCATCTTTGAGCGGGCGGTAAAGGATCGGGGTAGCGAAGGTGTTATCCACCAGCAAAAGTGCGCCATAGCGATGACACAAATCGGCAACTGCGCGAACATTAGTCACTTTAAGCAGTGGATTGGAAATGGCTTCAATCAGCAGAAATTTCGGGCGTTCTTCGGCCAGCAGCCGTTCCACGGCGGCGAGATCGGTTGTATCCACAAACAGGCCACGCGCCCCCAAATTCGGCCATAAACTGTTGATCAGTGAATAGGTCGCCCCATAACAATCCTGGCCGGCCGCAATCGTCGCCCCGGCCCCGGCCCCGGCTGCCATCATCGCTAATTGGATGGCGGCCATGCCGCTGCCCGTCGCAAAGGCCACATGATCATCCACCTGCGCGGGTATGTCATGGCATTCCAGTTCCACCATTGCCCTTTCAAAGGCGGCGACGGTGGGGTTGCCATAGCGATGATAAACAAAAAGTTCGGGATCACCGCCTAGCGCTGCATCCAGATGGTTGGTGTCATCGTAGACATGGCTGACGCTGGTATGAATTGGCCCTGCCACGGGGATCGCCTGGGAGGTTGGCTCTTTTTGGTGATAACGACGACGCTCACCACTGTGGACAACTTTGCTAAAAAGGGATGATGGCTGATCGGACAAAGGGTTGGCCTCTTTGCTGCGCAAAAACGAACTGAAGGACGGCTGGCATCCTGATCTTAAATAACAGGTAAAACGCTTTAGTAAGTTCACAAACAAAAGGCGGCTTGCTTTTGACTGCTGAGCCGCTTGATCAAGAATAAACAGTTGGCAAACTACGGCGCATGATTTCGTAATTTTCAAGCGCTCGTCCTGCGCCTAGCGCTACACAGGCCAGGGGATTTTCTGCCACATAAGCAGGGACGCCGGTCTCGCGGGTGTAGAGCTGCGAAATGTGACGAAGCTGCGCGCCGCCGCCAGTGATCACCATGCCGCGGTCGATAATGTCGGCGGCCAGTTCGGGCGGCGCTTTCTCCAGCGTTGCGCGCACGGTACTCACAATCGCCTGGAGTGGTTCGGTCATCGCCTCGGTTACTTCGCTGCTGGTGATCTGGATCGTCTTGGGCAGGCCGTTAACCTGATCGCGCCCACGCACCTCCATGCGCCGTTCCTCTTCGAGAGGAAGGGCAGACCCAATCGCAATTTTGATCTCTTCGGCGGTTTGTTCACCGATGAGCAGATTGTACTTCTTACGAATGTAGTTGATGATCGACTCATCCAGTCGATTGCCGCCAACGCGTACGCTGCTCCACACGACAATGTCATACATCGAGACAATCGCTGCTTCGGTGGTGCCGCCGCCCATATCCACGACCATATTGCCGGTGGGAGTGCCAATCGGCAGTCCAGCCCCATACGCCGCCGCCAGCGGTTCTGGGATCAAATAAGCCGCGCCAGCGCCTGCCTGCACCGCTGCATCATGGACAGCGCGCTCTTCCACGCTCGTTACCCCACGCGGTGTGCTGATCATCACTTTGGGTTTGAAGAGAGGATTAAAGCGTCCCGCCACCACGCGGATAAAGTAGCGCAACATTGCTTCGGTCACGACAAAATCGGCGATGACGCCATCGCGCATAGGACGCGCCACTTCTATGCTCTCAGGCGTACGCCCAAGCATATCATAGGCTTCATGGCCCACTGCCACCATTTTGTTGTCGCGCAGGCGAATGGCTACCACGGAGGGCTCGTGTAGCACTATGCCCCGGCCCCGTACATGGACGAGGACGTTGACGGTGCCAAGGTCGATACCAATGTGCTTTTCTAGCATAGAGGATCAATTCCCAAATTCAATCACTATGCGCGTGTACCGACGAGGTGCAAGGCGCATCCATGATTATACCTGTAGATAATGGGCAAAACAAATTTCTACCCAGTAAAACCTTTGAAAGAAAATTCAATAGAACTTACGCAGTTGAAGCAGACTTGCCAGGTTTCAGAAAACCTGGCAAGTCTCTGAACTGCGTGAGCCATGTTCAATAGTAAGGCCGGGTTCCACACCGGAACCCGGCCTTACTATGTCTATGTTTGTCCGGCGCTCTTCGCGAAGCCCGGCAATGCGATTATGACTCGCTAGCAAATGCAGAACCGCCTCCGCCAGAACTCTGTCGCCGGCGCCGTTCCGCCACTTTTAAGCGGAGGCGGCTACGTTGGAGCGCTAATTCTACAGGCTTGCGCTCTTCAGGCGGACGATTGATGATCGAATCTTGCGCCCGTTGTAGCGCAGCGCGCGCGCGTTCAATATCGATCTCATCTGCGCGCTCGGCTGAACGGGCGAGGACGATGACCTTATTCGGGCGCACTTCAACCACACCGCCAGTCACGGCGATGTACTCTTCTCCACCACCGGGATGATGCAGCACGATCTCGCCAATATCCAGCGTGGTGAGCAGGGGCGCGTGGTTGCGTAGGATGCCCATCTGCCCGGCAGTCCCTGGCAAGGTGATCATGTCCACCTGACCAGCAAAGAGTTGGCGGCGGGGTGTGACAATTTCGACTTCAATCGGCATAAAGTTACCTCAACAGTCTTGGTCACTACCGGAAGGTGACACCGCCAGGGTACAAAGGCTTTGCACGACTCGCAGCCTCTGTATCTGGCCGGTACTTCTAGATAGTCTTTTAGCCTTCAGAGCGCAGTCGTTCGCCCTTTTCAAAAGCGTCTTCAATCGTACCGACCATGTAGAACGCCTGCTCGGGCAATTCATCACATTCACCGTCCAAGATCATCTGGAAGCCGCGCACTGTGTCTTCGATCTTAACGAAGACGCCAGGCGTACCCGTGAACTGCTCGGCCACGAACATCGGCTGCGTGAGGAAGCGTTGAACTTTGCGCGCTCGCGACACAATCAATTTGTCGTCTTCGCTCAATTCTTCCACACCCAGAATGGCGATGATGTCCTGGAGATCTCGGTATCGTTGGAGCGTCTGCTGTACACCGCGCGCCACTGCGTAATGATCCTCGCCCACGATGTTGGGGTCGAGAATACGGCTGGTGGAACCCAGCGGATCCACCGCAGGGAAGAGCGCCTGATCAGCCAGCGAGCGTTCCAGGGTGATCGTCGCGTCGAGATGGGCGAAGGTAGTCGCCGGCGCCGGGTCGGTATAGTCGTCCGCAGGCACGTAGACCGCCTGCATGGATGTGATCGATCCTGTCTTCGTGGAGCTAATGCGCTCTTGCAGATCGCCCATGTCGGTGCCCAGGGTCGGCGCATAACCCACGGCGCTGGGCAGGCGTCCGAGCAACGCAGAGACTTCCGAGCCAGCCTGCACAAAGCGGAAGATGTTGTCGATGAAGAGCAGCACGTCGCGGCCCTCATCGCGGAAGTACTCGGCCATGGTGACGCCGGTCAAGCCGACGCGCAGGCGGGCACCTGGTGGTTCGTTCATCTGGCCGAAGACCATGACCGTCGATTTAAGCACGCCCGATTCCTGCATTTCGTGCCAGAGGTCGTTGCCCTCACGTGTGCGTTCACCCACACCGGCAAAGACGGAGTAACCGCTGTGGAACTCGGCCACGTTGTGGATCAACTCCTGGATGACGACTGTCTTGCCGACGCCTGCGCCGCCGAAGATGCCGGTCTTGCCGCCTTTGGTGAACGGAGCGACCAGATCCACGACTTTGACGCCGGTCACGAAGACCTCTGCCTGTGTGCTGCGATCCGCAAAAGACGGGGGATCTCGATGGATGGGATAGCGTTCGACTTCACCAATATCCCCGGCATTGTCGATTGGGCGACCGGTGACGTCAAAGATACGTCCCAGGGTCGCTGCGCCCACAGGTACAGTAATGGGTTTCCCTTCGGAGTACGCGCGCATACCGCGGCGCATACCATCCGTCGTACTCATGGCTACGGCGCGTACAGCGCCTTCGCCCAGGTGCTGCTGAATTTCACAAGTTAAGGTCGAGCCGTCCGCCATGTCCACATAGACGGCATGGTAGATTTCAGGTAAAACGCCGCCAGTGAAGACAAAGTCTACCACGGGGCCGATAACACTGCTTACTGTGCCGATGATCAGTCCATCACTGCCATTTTCAGCCATTGTTCACTCCTCTAACGTAGATCACGGTACCCGTGATAATCTCTACCCAACATGATCATGCGACCCGCATAGCAACGGTCGAACAGTCGGCGAAGCGTTACTCCAGTGCGACGCTGCCGCCCACAATGTCCATCAATTCGCGGGTAATGTTTTCCTGACGCGCCTTGTTATAGGTCAGGGTCAGGTCGTCTACCAGTTCATTGGCCGCTTCGGTGGCGTTGCGCATGGCGACCATGCGGGCCGAGTGTTCACTTGCCAGCGACTCGTAGATCGATTGCAGCACCTGCACTTCGGTGAATCCATAGAGGACCTGACTCAAAACTGTCTGTGGATCCGGTTCAAAGATGTATTCAGGCGCCATGTTCACCGACGGATCCGCTGGTTCGATGGGCAACAGTTTTTGCGTAGTCGGTCGTTGGACCAATGTGTTGACGAAATCTGTGTAGATTCGATAGACCTCGTCAAAATGGCCCGACGTGAAATCGTCTACGAGGACGCGCGTGATGGGGGCAATATCGTTGGTGGTTGGCGTTTCAGGCAGCCCAATGAAC